>NZ_JBYOJU010000001.1:0-571065 GCF_057798855.1 Cupriavidus sp. 96C5-1
GCCGCCGCCCAGCCCGAGTACGAGTTGAGCATCGACACCACCACCGGCATGTCCGCGCCGCCGATCGGGATGATGATCAGCACCCCCAGCACGAAGGCGATCGCCAGCATCAGCAGGAAGGGCAGCCAGGCCTGCGACAGGCAGAAGATGGCGCCGAAGCCAATCATGGCCACCGCCAGCAGCAGGTTCAGCATGTGCTGGCCGGCGAAGGACACCGGTGCGCCCTGGAACAGGCGGAACTTGTACTTGCCCGACAGCTTGCCGAAGGCGATCACCGAACCGGAGAAGGTGATGGCGCCGACGAAGCAGCCGATGAACAGTTCGATGCGGTTGCCCAGCGGGATATCGTGCGAGCCCGGCGGCGTGATGCTGAAGGCCGACGGCTCGGCCACCACGGCGACCGCGATGCAGACCGCGGCCATACCGATCAGCGAGTGCATGGCGGCCACCAGTTCGGGCATCTTGGTCATCTCGACCCGTTTCGCCACGACGGCGCCGATACCGCCGCCGACCACCAGCGCGCCGAAGATCAGCGCCATGCCTTCGGCCACCGACGACTGGCCGGCGCCGATGGCCAGGAACTCGTTCTTGAGCTTGGCGATCAGCACCAGCGTGGTGACGGCGGCGATGGCCATGCCGATCATGCCGAAGGCGTTGCCGCGCCGTGCGGAGCTGGGGTGCGACAGGCCCTTGAGCGCCTGGATGAAGCAGACCGAGGCCAGCAGGTAGAGCAGGGTGACGAGGTTCATGCTCACTTGGCGCCCTCCTCATGGCCCTTGCCGGCCTTGGCCTTGGGTTCCTTCTTCTTGAACATCTCCAGCATGCGCTGGGTCACCAGGAAGCCGCCGAACACGTTGACCGCGGCGAGCGCCACCGCCAGCGTGCCCATGGTGCGGCCCACCGCGCCCTCGGTCAGGCCGGCCGCCAGCATGGCGCCGACGATGATGATGGCCGAGATCGCATTGGTCACGGCCATCAGCGGGGTGTGCAGGGCGGGCGTTACCGTCCAGACCACGTGGTAGCCCACGTAGATCGCTAGCACGAAGATGATCAGGTTGATCACCGTGTGGTTCACCAGTTCCATCGACTTCTCCTCCGTTGCTTGAATGCCTTGCTGCGCGGTTGTCCCGTGTTCTTTTGCCTGGCCAGGCGCATGTGAGCGCCTATTGCATCGATGCCGCCTGCCGTCATCGCGCCGGCGCTGGCTGCCGGCGCGATGACCTCGATCGCTTACACCTTCTTGATTTCCTTGATGGCGTTGTTGTCGTCCACCAGGATGATCTTCGGCTTGTAGGTGGCGATCTCGTCATCGCTCATCGGCGCGTAGGTGCAGATGATGAGATGGTCGCCGAGGTGCGCGCGCCGTGCGGCCGCCCCGTTGAGCGAGATCTCGCCGGTGCCGCGCGCGCCCTTGATGATGTAGGTGGAGAAACGCTCGCCATTGTTGACGTTGTACAGCTCGATCTTCTCGAACTCCTTCATGTCGGCCGCTTCGAGCAGATTCTCGTCGATGCCGCATGAGCCCTCGTAGTGGAGGTCCGCCTGCGTCACGGTGACACGATGGAGCTTGGCGCGGAGCATGATGCGTTGCATGGGTGATACGTCCTTGGTTGATGCTGGATGAGCTTTTAAGGGGGCCCTTGGGTTTGCGTTCCCCGGGCCACTTGGAGTGATTCCGGTGCCTGGGCGTTGGCCGGCCAGGCCGGCGAACGCCGGCAGCGGCGCGAAAATCGCGCGTCTGGCCAGAATCGCCTGGCGCCATTCTAAAACGGCCGGGCCGCCTGGGGCCCGGCGCCGTCTCAGGACGCGCCCCGGACCACCTGGCCATCCTTGCACATCAGGCAGGCGGCGACGATGTCGTCTTCCAGGTTCAGCGTGAACTGGCCGTCCTTGTCGATGACGAGCTTGAGGAAGTCGAGCACATTGCGCGCATAGAGGGCCGAAGCGTCGGCCGCCACCATGCTGGCCAGGTTGGTGTGCCCGATCAGCGTGACGCCGTGGCGCTCCACCACCTCGTCGGCCACCGTGAGCGGGCAGTTGCCGCCCTGCGCCGCGGCCAGGTCGACCACCACCGAGCCCGGCTTCATCGCCTGCACGGTCTCCTCCCTGAGCAGCACCGGTGCCTGGCGGCCCGGGATCAGCGCGGTGGTGATGACGATGTCGGCCGCTTTGGCGCGCTCGTGCACCAGTTCGGCCTGGCGCCGCATCCAGTCGGGCGGCATCGGGCGTGCATAGCCGCCCACGCCCTGCGCGATCTCGCGCTCTTCGTCGGTGACGAAGGGCACATCGAGGAATTTGGCGCCCAGCGATTCGATCTGTTCCTTGACGGCCGGACGCACGTCGGAGGCTTCGATCACCGCGCCCAGCCGCTTGGCGGTGGCGATGGCCTGCAGGCCGGCCACGCCGGCGCCGAGTATCAGCACGCGCGCGGCCTTGACGGTGCCCGCGGCGGTCATCAGCATCGGCATGAAGCGCTGGTAGTGGTGGGCGGCGACCAGCACCGCCTTGTAGCCGGCGATATTCGCCTGGGACGAGAGCACGTCCATGCTCTGCGCGCGCGTGGTGCGCGGCGCGGCTTCCAGCGCGAAGGCCGTCAGCGAGGCGCGCGCCATGCGTGCGTTGTTCTCTGCGTCGAAGGGATTGAGCATGCCGATCAGCGCGGCGCCCGGCTTCATCAGCGCGAGCTCGGCATCATCGGGGGCACGGACCTTGAGCACCAGCTTCGCGCCCAGGGCCTGGGCCGCGGTGCCAATGGTGGCGCCGACCGCCTCATAGGCCGAATCCGGCTGGCTGGCGCGCACGCCGGCTCCCGACTGGACAATGACCTGATGGCCTTGCATGACGTACTTCTTGACCGTCTCCGGGGTGGCGGCGACACGAGTCTCACCTGCCCGCGTCTCCTGCGGGATGCCGATGTGCATCGTCAATTTCTCCTTTTGCTGGCGTCTTTGAGGCGCTGTCAAAATGATTCTGGCGATGCGGCGCGCTCGCCTGACCAGAACCGCTTCGTTTCATTCTGACAATGCCACGTATCTGCTGAGCGGGCGGACGTCCTCGGCCCTTGTGTTCTGTCCTGCGTACGGCCGGGGCCGAGCGCAGCGCACAATTTTTTCGCAGCTTACAGGAATCTGGCGATCCGTGGTGACTGGCCGGTCGGCTTTTGCGCAACAGCGCGTACGCTGCATGGCCCCCATAGGGTGGCTGCATGGCCTGGCCGCCCACCGGCGTGCCGTTGATGATTTTTATGCCATCCCTTGGCGGCCGGGCCCATTCTTGACACCGATTTGAGATGCGCTCCCTTACTGTCTTGGTCTCCCGGCGGCCTGCGCCGGCGCGGCTGTGTCCACCGCCTCCAATGGACCGATGTCTTTCCCATTTGCCAAGCTATCCATGACTGCTTCCCGTTTTGACGCCCCGCGCGCCAGCGCGCTTTCCCTGCTCTGCGCCACGCTCTTGTCGGCCGCTCCCGCGGCCTTCGCCCAGAGCACAGCCCAGGAGGGAGGGGCATCCACCGATGCTGTGGCGGCGGAAGCCTCGCCGCATACCCTTAGCGCCAACGTGACCCTGGCCAGCGAATATCGCTACCGCGGCCTGATGCAGACCAACCGCCGGCCGGCGATCCAGGGCGGTTTCGACTATTCGCATTCGAGCGGCTTTTACCTGGGCAACTGGAACTCGAGCATCAGCTGGCTGGGAGACAGCAACGCCAAGGTGTCCGCGCCGGTCGAAATGGACTTCTACGGCGGCTTCAAGAACACCTTCACACTGGGTGGCCTGGAGTGGAATTACGATGTGGGCGCGCTGGAGTACTACTATCCCGGCGACTACCCGTCGGGCTATACGCGGCCGTACACCACGGAGCTGTATGGCGGCATCGGCTATGGCCCGGTATTCCTGAAATACTCGCACGCGGTCACCAACCTGTTCGGCTTCGCCGACAGCAAGAACAGCTACTACGTTGACCTGTCGGCCAATGTGCCGCTGGACTTCTGGGGCCTGACGCTGAATGCGCACGTGGGCTACCAGAAGGTCAAGAACGTGACCGATGCTTCGTACACGGACTGGAAGCTGGGGCTGACCAAGGACCTGGGCAAGGGCTTCGCGCTGGCGCTCGCCTATATCGATACCAACGCCAACAAGTCGGTCTATACCAATGTGCCGGGGCGCTATATCGGCAAGGCCACGGCCTTTGCTTCGATCACCAAGACGTTCTGACTGTCCTGACTGTCCCGCCGCCGCTTCTTGACGACTTTTTGATGGTGCCGGCGGCGAATACTGCATCAACTTGAGGCCACTCTGCCTAGCATGGTTCCATGTTCAACAGATGACCCGCGCCGCGCGGGTCCCGCTTACATGCGACAGTCCAGCCTTGCCGTGGCCTATGCTTCCGTGCCGCGCCGCCGCCTTTCCCGAGTGGATGCCCGCAGCGACGCGCGCACGGATTCGCGCGCCGCTTCCCCGGCGCAATCCCGCATCGGCGCCGCCTCCGCCACGCCGCCCTTGCTTGCCGCGGACACCGCGTGCAGCTGGATCCGGCTGCGCCTGGCGGTGGCGTCAAGCCAGGTCTTCGCGCTGCGCCAGTCGCTGCACCGCGCGATCGGGCAGCTGGCGCGCGTCTACGTGGTCGAAGTGGACCACCGCCATGGCGAGACCACCCTGCATGTGGAAGTCGAGCACGGTGGCCGTGATGCCGCCATGCACGCCATCATGATCGCATTGCCGGCCGCCGAATTCGGCGTCACCACCCAGCTGGGGCAAGACCATGCGGCACACTGAGGTCGATGCGGGCCCGGCCGGGCTGGCGGATTCTGGCCCGGCTTTGCGCGACGGGCAGCGCACGCTGGCGAGAGCAGGGCTGTGGCTGCCGCTGGTGACACCGATGCGGGACGGCGAACCGGACCTGGCCTGCGCCCAGCGGCTGGCCGCGCACTATGTGGCCAGCGGCGTGGACGGGCTGGCCATACTTGGCACCACCGGCGAAGGCGGACTGCTGTCGCCGGCCGAGCGCCTGATGTTCACCGCGGCGGTGCTGGAGGCGGTGGATGGGGCGTTGCCAGTGCTGGCCGGTGTCGGCGGCGTGGATACCCGGGTCGTCTGCGAGCAGGTGCGCCAGCTCGATCGCTTCGACCTGGCGGGCTATCTGGTGCCGCCGCCGTATTACCTGCGCCCGGGCGACGAGGGCATCGCCTGGCATTTCGAGCGCGTGGCCGACGCAACGTGGCGTCCGCTGATGCTTTATAACGTGCCCAAGCGCACCGGCTGCGCACTGTCGCCGGCGCTGGTGCAGCGCCTGGCGGCACATCCGCGCATCGTCGCGGTCAAAGAATGCGATGCGGCCGGGCTGCGTGCCCTCGCGGGAAGCCAGCGGCTCGCCGTATTCTGCGGCGAGGATGCGGCGATGCTGGACCACTTGCTGGCCGGCGGCGACGGCGTGGTGCCGGCCAGCGCGCATATCCGCCCCGATCTGTTCGTGCGCCTGTTGCAACTGGTGGCGGCCGGGCACGTCGAGGCAGCGCAGGCGCTGTTCGCGCGCCTGGCGCCGCTGGTTGCGCTGCTGTTCTCCGAGCCCAACCCGGCTCCCGTCAAAGCCGCGCTGGCGCTGTGCGGGATGGCCGGGTCCGAGGTCAGGCGGCCGCTGTCGCCGGCCAGCCGGGCGCTGCAGGAACGGCTGGAACAGGCGATATCCCTGCTGCCGGCGGTGGAGGACGTGGACAGCACTTTGCTGCCGGCCTAGACATTGCCGCGGCCAGGGCGTGTTTGGCGTGCGGATGCGCGAAAGGGCAGCAACCGGTAAAATGCCGGATTGCCTAAAATTTGTGCATCATGTCACATGACTGGAAGGCCAGCGTCACGGTCGCCGCCGTTATCGAGCGCGGCGGCCGCTTCCTGCTGGTGGAAGAAGACACCCCCGACGGCCTGCGGCTGAACCAGCCTGCCGGCCATCTCGATCCCGGCGAGAGCCTGGTTCACGCCGTGATCCGCGAAACGCTGGAAGAAACCGCGCACACGTTCGAACCGCGCGCGCTGCTGGGTTGCTATACGGCCCGTTCGCATTCGGCCGGCACTGCGGCGCGGGCGGGCGGCGATATCACCTATGTGCGCTTTGCCTTTACCGGCGAGCTCGGCGCGCTCGATGCCGGGCGCCAGCTCGATACCGGCATCGTGCGTACGCTGTGGATGAGCGCCGACGAGATCCGCGCCTGTCCCGGCCGCCACCGCACGCCGCTGTTGATGGCCTGCATCGACGACTACCTGGCGGGCAAGCGCTTCGCGCTCGACGCGCTCTACACGCATCCTTCCGTGCTGGCAGCCGGGGCACCGTCATGAGCACCGGCAAGCGCGTGGTGGTGGGCATGTCGGGCGGCGTGGATTCCTCGGTGACCGCGTGGCTGCTCAAGCAGCAGGGCTATGAGGTGATCGGCCTGTTCATGAAGAACTGGGAGGACGATGACGACGGCGAGTACTGCTCGACCAGGCAGGACTGGCTGGACGTGGTCTCGGTGGCGGATCTGATCGGCGTCGATGTGGAGGCGGTCAATTTCGCCGCCGAGTACAAGGACCGCGTCTTCGCCGATTTCCTGCGCGAGTATTCGGCCGGCCGCACGCCCAATCCCGATGTGCTCTGCAATGCCGAGATCAAGTTCAAGGCCTTCCTCGACCATGCCATGTCGCTCGGCGCCGATACCATCGCCACCGGCCATTACGCGCGCGTGCGCGAGGTGGGGGCGGACGCAGGCGCCGGCACGGGCCGCTTCGAGCTGCTCAAGGCCTTTGATCACACCAAGGACCAGAGCTACTTCCTGCACCGCCTGAACCAGGCGCAGTTGTCGCGCACGCTGTTCCCGCTGGGCGAAATGCCCAAGACACGGGTGCGCGAGATTGCCGCCGGGATCGGCCTGCCCAACGCCAGGAAGAAAGACTCCACCGGCATCTGCTTTATCGGCGAGCGGCCTTTCCGCGATTTCCTCAACCGCTACCTGCCGACCAGGCCGGGCCCGATGGTGACGCCTGACGGCAAGGAGGTCGGCCAGCACATCGGCCTGGCTTTCTATACGCTGGGCCAGCGCAAGGGCATCGGTCTGGGAGGCAGCCGCACCGGCAATGGCGATGCCTGGTATGTGGCGCGCAAGGACATGGCCAGCAACACCCTGTACGTGGTGCAGGGTCACGAACATCCGTGGCTGCTGACGCCCACGCTCGATGCTGCCGACCTGTCGTGGGTGGCGGGCGAGGGGCCGGCGGCCGGCGCCACGCTGTCGGCCAAGACGCGCTATCGCCAGAGCGATGCCCCCTGCACGGTGACGGCATCCGCTGCCGATGCGCTGCAACTGACCTTCGCGCAGCCGCAGTGGGCGGTCACCCCGGGCCAGTCCGCCGTGCTGTATGACGGCGACGTGTGCCTGGGCGGCGGCATCATCCAGTGATCCGGGGCCACGCCTGCGCATAGAAAACCGGCCCGCGCCAGGCCGGTTCTTTCTCACCGCGCCGGAGCGGCTCAGCCGCGGGGCGGCTCGGTGTCGATGAAGGACTGGCGCTTGCCCAGCTTGTCCTGGTACGCCGCCAGGCGCGGGTGGCGCTCGCGCCAGGCAATCTCCGGGAAGCGGAAGTCGAGATACGACAGCGCGCAGCCCACCGCCACGTCGGCCAGCGAGTAATGGTTGCCCGAGCACCAGGGACGGTCGGCCAGTCCGTCGGCAATAGCTGCGACCGCGGCGTCGATCTTGCCGAGTTGGCGCTTGACCCAGCGCTCGCTGCGCTGTTCGGGCTCGCGCTGGGTGTGTTCCAGGCGCGCCAGCAGGGCTGCGTCGAGCAGGCCATCGGCGAGCGCTTCCCAGCAGCGGACTTCGACGCGTTCGCGCCCGGCTTGCGGGATCATCCGGCTGACCGGCGTCAGGGTGTCGACATACTCGACGATCACGCGGGAATCGAAGATCGCGCCGCCGTCTTCCATCACCAGGCATGGCACCTTGCCCAGCGGGTTGAATTGTCCGATGGTGGTGTCCGGCGACCACACGTCAACCTCCACCATCTGGTAATCGATCTTTTTCTCTGCCATCACTACGCGCACCTTGCGCGCGTAAGGACTGGTCTGCGATGCGTACAGCTTCATGGGCTCCCCTCGAGCTTGTTATGAAGTGCATCGGCGCTCACTGGCATGGCGGGCGGCGCGCCGGGGCGTCCGGCCGGCATGCCCGATGCACTTCATAACAGGCTAGCGGATTGGCGAGCGGGAGTATACCCGCCCCCCGTGGCGGGTGCGCCGGGGTGCGCCGCGCACCCGCCGGCGGTGTCGTGGCGCCGATACGCGCGGACCGCGCCGGCCCATCGACGCCCCCACAGGGGGCGGGCCGCGATGGTAAAATGCCCGCTTTCTGCCGCGCCGCCAGTCGGCTGGTGCGCCTTATTGGTCTCATTTTTGCCGTGTTGGTGCCATTTCGGTGCCTCTTCGCTACTCTTGATCCGTTCCGGTCCCGTCACTGACCGCCTCGGTTCCCCAGGGGCGGCGCCCGGCCCTGTGCCCGCGTGCGGTTTGCCCGCACGGCCCACGCGTGCGTAACCACTTCCCCTTAGCCCTCCGGTCTTCCAGCATGTCTTCTTTCTCGCTCTCTCCGCTCACCGCCCTGTCTCCCATCGATGGCCGCTATGCCTCCAAGGCCGATGCGCTGCGCGAGTGGCTCTCGGAAGCGGCCTTCATGCGCAACCGCGTCAAGGTCGAAGTGCACTGGCTGATCGCGCTGTCGCAGGCCGGCCTGCCCGACATGCCGAAGTTCTCCCCGGCTTCCGAAGCGGCCCTGCTGGCACTGGTGGACAATTTCACCGAGGCCCACGCATCGCGGATCAAGGAAATCGAAGCGGTCACCAACCATGACGTGAAGGCGGTGGAGTACTGGCTAAAGGAGCAGGTCAAGGGCAATGCCGAGCTGGAAGCCGCCAGCGAGTTCATCCATTTCGCCTGCACCTCGGAAGACATCAACAATACCTCGCACGGCATGATGCTCAAGGGCGCGCGCGAAGGTGTGATCGTGCCGGCACTGCAGCGCGTGCATGCGCGCCTGGTGGAGTTGGCGCACGCCAATGCGCGCCAGCCGATGCTGTCGCGCACCCATGGCCAGCCGGCCAGCCCGACCACGCTGGGCAAGGAAATGGCCAACGTGGCAGCGCGCCTGGCACGTGCCATCGAGCGCATCCAGCGCGTGGAGCTGCTGGGCAAGATGAACGGCGCGGTCGGCAACTACAACGCTCACCTGTCGGCCTATCCCGGCTTCGACTGGGAAGCGTTCTCGAAGCAAGTGATCGAAACCCGCCTGGGCCTGACGTTCAACCCCTACACCATCCAGATCGAGCCGCACGACTACATGGCCGAGCTGTTCGACGCCATCGCCCGCGCCAACACCATCCTGCTCGACCTGAACCGCGACATCTGGGGCTATATCTCGCTGGGCTACTTCAAGCAGCGCACCAAGGCCGGCGAGATCGGTTCGTCCACCATGCCGCACAAGGTCAACCCGATCGACTTCGAGAATTCGGAAGGCAACCTGGGCCTGGGCAATGCGGTGCTGCGCCACCTGTCGGAAAAACTGCCGCTGTCGCGCTGGCAGCGCGACCTGACCGATTCCACCGTGCTGCGCAATATGGGCGTGGCCTTCGGCTACAGCCTGCTGGCGTACGAAGCCTGCCTGCGCGGCCTGGGCAAGCTGGAAACCAACCCCGAGCGCCTGGATGAGGATCTCGACAACTGCTGGGAAGTGCTGGCCGAGCCGGTGCAGACCGTGATGCGCCGTTTCGGCGTGCCCAACCCCTACGAGCAGCTCAAGGAACTGACGCGCGGCAAGGGTATTTCGCGCGAGGCGCTGCAGACCTTCATCGGCGGCCTGGCGATCCCGGACGACGCCAAGCAACTGCTGCTGGAAATGACCCCCGCGACCTATATCGGGCGCGCGGTGAGCCTGGCGGAGCGCGTGTGAGTTGAGGCATTCTCCGGGGCGTGGGACGAAGCCGGCAGGATGCGCCAAAACCGAGCGGAGTGACGACGGCTTGCCATTCCCGCAAAGATGTCCGATGGCCCAAAGAGAAGCCCGGTGCGAACGCACCGGGCTTTTTTCATGGCAACAGCTCTGTGTGTTCGCCAATGGCGCCCATGGCAGCGCACGGACCAATTTCACAAAAAA
Source organism: Cupriavidus sp. 96C5-1 (assembly GCF_057798855.1). Classification (NCBI taxonomy): domain Bacteria; kingdom Pseudomonadati; phylum Pseudomonadota; class Betaproteobacteria; order Burkholderiales; family Burkholderiaceae; genus Cupriavidus; species Cupriavidus sp. 96C5-1. The sequence goes on from NZ_JBYOJU010000001.1 coordinate 10,170, forward strand.
GCACAGACTTAGTGCATATGGCCCCGGCTTGCCACCCTCTGCGACGAAATGTCACTTCAAATGATTTGAATGATTCCATGAATTCCAGACTGTTCCGTATCCTGGCATAGGCTCAATAATGCGAGAATCCAAAGGGTGATGGCGAGAGGCTTGCTGTCACCTTTTCGCAAAGATTATGAAACGCCCGCGACGGGCAAGGGGTCTTACATGCATTCGCAAGCCAATTCCGGCGCCGGCACCCGAGCCGCTATCGGCACGTCTTCCGCGGCCGGCTATGGCGCGACCGCCATCGGGCTGCACTGGATCATCGCCTTGCTGATCTTCGCCGCCTTCGGCCTGGGCCTGTACATGACCGGCATCCCGGGCCTGTCCATGCTCAAGCTCAAGCTGTTTTCCTGGCACAAATGGATCGGCGTGACCGTGTTTGCGCTGGCCGTGCTGCGCGTGCTGTGGCGCGCCACCCACCATGCTCCCGCGCCAGCGGCCGGCACGCCGGCCTGGCAGGCCAAGGCTGCAGGCGCGGCCCACATGCTGCTCTATGTGCTCATCGTGGTGGTGCCAATCACCGGCTACCTGTACAGCTCGGCGGCCGGCGTCCCGGTGGTCTACCTGGGCATCTGGCAACTGCCGGCGCTGATCGGGCAAAACGACGAGCTCAAGGAAATCCTCAAGCTGGCCCACATCTGGTTGAACTACCTGATGGCCGTGATCGTCGTACTGCACGCGGCCGCCGCCCTCAAGCACCAGTTCATCGAGCGCGACGGCACGCTGGCACGCATGCTGCCGTTTCTCAAGTAAGACATGTGCGGGGCCGCCGTGGCGGTGGGCAGGTTCCACCGCCGTGCCTCCCCGGTTTCCTCTCTGACTATTTGACCGAGGCCGAGAAGTCCTCTTAGCGACAGGAGTTTTTAATGAAACGCATTCCCCGCCCGAGCGCGCTCCTGATGGCGGCCACGCTGGCCACCGCCGGTATCGCCGCCAATCTCGCCTGGGCCCAGGTCGACGCCGGCAAGAGTTCGGTCACCGCCGTTGCACGCCAGATCGGTGTGCCGATGGAAGGCAAGTTCAAGAAATTCGATGCCGCGGTGGCGTTCGATCCCACCAAGCTGGCAAGCTCCTCGGCCAAGGTCGAGATAGATGTGTCCAGCTTCGAGATCGGCGATGCCGAGACCACCAAGGAGGTCAAGGGCCGCGACTGGTTCGATGCCGCCAAATACCCCAAGGCGGTGTTCCAGTCCACCAGCATCAAGGCTGGCGCCGCCGGCAAATACGAAGTGGTGGGCAAGCTCACCATCAAGGGCAAGACCCAGGATGTGGTGATTCCCGCCAGCTACCGCCAGGAAGCCGGCGGCCAGGTGTTCGAGGGGACGCTGCCGATCAAGCGCACCGTTTTCAATATCGGCGACGGCGAATGGAAGGACACTTCCGTGGTTGCCGACGATGTCCAGATCAAATTCCGTATCGTGACCGTGGCCAAGAAGTGAGCGCGCAGCGCTTGTCTTCCTTGCCATACCTTTGTTGTTCATCCCCAACTTTCTGCCGGGAGTTCTCATGAAACTGCGTACCATCCTAGCCGCTGTCGCGGCCCTGTCCGCCAGCGCCGCCGTTGGCGTCGCATCGGCCAATACCGTGACCTACAACCTCGACCCCACCCACACCTACCCGAGCTTCGAGGCCGACCATCTGGGCGGCCTGTCGACCTGGCGCGGCAAGTTCGAGAAGTCGAGCGGCGTGGTGACGCTGGATCGCGCTGCCAAGACCGGCAGCGTCGACATCAAGATCGATCCCGCCTCCGTCGACTTCGGCAACAGCAAGCTGAACCAGCACGTCAAGGGACCGGACATGTTCAATGTGGAAGCGTTCCCGGAAGCGACCTACAAGGGCAAGTTCTCCAAGTTCAATGGCGACGTGCCGACCGAGGTGGATGGCGTGCTGACGCTGCACGGCGTATCCAAGCCGGTCAAGCTGGAGATCCGCGAGTTCAAGTGCATCCAGCACCCGATGCTCAAGCGTGAAGCCTGTGGCGCCGATGCCGTCGGCGTCTTCAGCCGTGCTGATTTCGGCATCGACTACGGCGTGAAGATGGGTTTCAAGCCCGAGGTCAAGCTGGCGATCCAGGTCGAAGGCGTGAAGGCCGACTAAGGCAGCAGATATGCCGCTTCGCGCGGTCCGGGCCGGTCCCGGGCTGCGCCTGCGCGTGACGAAGAAAAGCCGGGGAGCGATCCCCGGCTTTTTTTTGCCCGGCGGCATCCCTGGCTGCGGCAGGCATGCTTACCGCAGGTTAAGTTGTCTGCACCTGGCGCCCACAGTACAATGGTCCGCCAAGATTCAGTTACAGTCTCACTCAGTCACAGTTACCAGGGTGTAGTCGCGTGCGTGCCTGCCATTCAAGGCCGCCCATGCCCGCAACCGATTACCGACATGTATCCCAGCAGTACCCCCTGATACTGGTCTAGCGTAGCGATCCATCGCCCTACGAGCTGTACCCGGCCAGTCGATATCCGATGTTGAACTGGGCGGTCGGCAGCGTTTCTCGGATTTCTCTGGCGCAATACCGTGTACTCCCAAACGCAAATCGATCCAGTGGTCAGTTTCCGCAACTCGCAGGGCGAGCAGGTGCGGGGCACAATCGTCAATCTCCAGAGAAAATCTCTGGTGATGGAAGTCTACAATCCCTATTCCATCGTGCAGGTCAGCGAGGTGCTGTCGGACCTGGCGGTCAAGATAGGGGCGAAGCACGCGTACTTCGGTAAAGCCGTGGTGATCAGCCTGGTGAATACCGGCCTGACCGCCGTGGTCTCGGTCACGCTGATCGAAGAATGGCGCGAGCTATCGGAAATGACCGGTGGGGCCAGCTCTGTCGGCACCGAATCGCGCGCTTTCGTGCAGGATTGGCAAGACCGCTTCCGTATCCGCCGCGACTACCAGATCGTGGTCAACGAGATGCGCGCGTTCCTCTCCGATGTCTCCCGCTGGGTCGAGCAGGTCGATATGACCACGGCCTTGCCCAAGGAAGGCGATGTCTTGCGGATGGACGTGTTCCAGGAACTGGCCTATCCGATCGGCGACCAGATCCGGCACTACTCGGCTTTGCTGGAGGGGGAGGCGCTGCAGGTCGAACCCGAGCTGGCGCCGGTGCACCGGACTTACACCCAGTCGGCGCTGCACCCGCTTCTGCTGCGGGCGCCTTTCGTCTTTCGCACCTACACCAAGCCGCTGGGCTATGCAGGCGACTACGAGATGGTGAACCAGCTGCTGTCGGACCCGCGCCAGGGACCGACTACTTACTTCCAGATCGTCAACGCAACCTTCCTGCAGTCCGCCGTGGCTGCTGCGCACCGCAACCGGATCGACCTCCTTGTCGACTATCTTGTGCGCATGGCGGAGCGGGCGCGTGCCGCCGGGCGGCCCTATCGTCTGCTCAATGTGGGTTGCGGCCCTGCGGTGGAGATCCAGCGTTTCATCAAGGAGTACCCCAATCCGGAATTGCTGTCATTCCAGCTGGTGGATTTCAGCGAGGAAACGCTCGCCTATACACGCAATCATATCGAAACGGCCCTGGCCAGCGCCGGCGCCAAGGTGCAGGTCGAGTACCTGCACCATTCCGTGCATGATCTCCTGAAGCGGCGCATCTCGCCGGACCCGTCCCTGCAGGAATTCGACTCGGTCTACTGCGCGGGCCTGTTCGATTACCTGTCCGACAAGGTCTGTGCCCGCTTGCTTAGCTACTTTGCCTCGCGCACTTATCCGGGCGGTGCTGTGCTGGCCACCAATGTGCATTCCAACAACCCTGAGAAATTCAGCATGGAACACATGCTGGAGTGGTACCTTATCTACCGGGATGAAGCGAAGATGGAAGCACTGTTGCCGCCCAATAGCCGCGATCCCCGCGTGTACGTCGATACTACCGGCGTCAACGTGTTCGTAGAGGCTACCGTGGCCGAGTTTCCCCTCTAGACCGGTGCACTCATGCTGAAAAAGGTCGCGAGCGAATACTCCAACTACGAATCCGAGTTGCGTGAATTCCGGCTGCTGAGCAGCAAGGCCGGGGCACTGACGGCGATCGTGCTGGTGATGGCCGGCGTGCTGCTCGACTATGGCATCTATCCGCACGAGCAACTGCGGTTTTTCCTGGCCCGGCTCGCCATTTCTCTGCTGATTGGCGTGATCTACGTGCTGCTGCCTACTGCTTTCGGCCGCCGTTTTGTTCAGCCCCTGACGCTGGCCTGGCTGATTTTGCCCCAGTTGATGATCGCGTGGATGATCAGCGTGACCGAGGGGGCTTCCTCCATCTACTATGCCGGGCTCAATCTTGTCATCTTTGCGGTTGGCATCGCGCTGCCGATGGGCATGTGGCAGACCATCGGCTTTGGCGCCGTAACGTACCTGTTTTACTTCCTGGCTTGCCTGATCAGCCCGTCTGGCTTGTCCGACCGGCCGCACTTTATTGTCAACTCGATCTTCATCCTGTTTTCAATCACGGCGAGCGCGGTTTACACGTTCTTTAATGAACGGGGACATTTTCACCTGTTTCGCCTGAAGGAAGAGGTGGCACACAAGAACAGGGAGCTCGCGGAGATCAACCGCAGTCTTGCAGAGATCAAGGGCCAGATGCTGCAACAGGAGAAGATGGCAGCCATCGGTACGCTGGCAGCGGGCTTGCTTCACGAGGTCAACAATCCGGTCAATTTCTGCCTGATGGCTATCGAGGTTGCAATGGAGGAGCCGCAGGCCAAGGAGAATCCTTCACTGGAGGAGTGCCTGGTCGACGCCAAGCAGGGCATGCAGCGCATCCAGCATATCGTGTCGGACCTGAAGACCTTTGCTTACCGAAAGCCCGGTGCCGAGGCCGACGGCGTGCCGTTTCTGTTCGAGAAGGCGCTGGATTCGGCAACCCGCCTGACCGCGCATGAGCTGCGTGGTGTGGCTGTCACGCGCGAGCTGCCCAGCGACACGCTTGTACTGGGCGACGAGGCTGCCGTCATCGGTGTGCTGATCAACCTGTTTTCGAATGCTGCGCTCGCCATGCGCAAGGCCGGCACGCGTGATCCCTCCATCCGTACCGCTGTCAGCTGGGTGGGCAAGCGACTGCACGTCAGGGTGCGGGATAACGGGCCCGGCATCGCATCGGAGCATCTCCCGCGGGTATTCGAGCCCTTTTTCACCACGCGCGAGGTGGGACAGGGACTCGGGCTGGGGCTGTCGATCAGTTATGCCGTGATTGAGCGCCATGGCGGTGCCTTGTTTGCCGAGAGCGAACTGGGCCACTGGACAGCATTCAGTTTCGACCTGCCAAGAGCCGAGTGAGGTCCACATGAACGATCCCAGGCAGGCGCGGCCCACGCTACTCTACGTCGACGATGAGGAGATGGCCTGCAAATATTTCGCCCGGGCGGTGGGCAATGAATATGAGGTGCTCCTGGCCGGCAGCGCCGCGGAGGCCATCTCGATCCTGCGTGGCAAAGGTTCGCGCATCGCTATCCTGGTGACGGATTTCCGCATGCCGGGCCGCGATGGCGGCGACCTGCTGCGCCAGGTCGCCCTCGAATCCCCGCAGATCGTGCGCATCCTGGTGACGGCATACGCCGACAAGGACATGCTTCTGCAGACGGTCAACACTGGCGAAGTGTTCCGCATCCTGGAAAAGCCCCTGGAACTGGGCCAGGTGCGCGAGACCCTGCGGCTGGCCGCCGAGCGCTATCGTGAGCGCACGGTACGCCACCAGCGGCTGGTGGCGATCGACGAAACGCTGGCCTTCCTGGCCCACGAGCTGAACACGCCGCTGGCAGCGATCGCAAATTTCGCGCGTGGTATCGAAAGCCGTATCGCGGCGGAATACAATCCGCAGCGCCAGAGCGAGATCGGCCAGGCGGCGACGTCGATGCACGACAACGCGCAGTATTGCCTGGCCGTGATTTCGTCCTTTTTGCAATCGGTGCGCAGTAACGGCAGCCGGGCCAGTCCGCAAAACAACACCAGCCGCGAGGTGACCGCCGGCACCCTGGTCGCCGCACTGCTCGATACCTATCCGTTCGCCGGGCAGCAGCGCGAGTGGGTCCAGGTCGAGGTGCATGGCGACTTCGCCGTGCACACGCTGCCCAATTGCGTCGCGCTGGTGCTGTCGTCACTGTTGTCCAACGCGTTGCGCGCGCTCGATGGCGTCGGCTCGCCTTCGCTGCGCTTCGTGGTGGCGGATGAACCCGATGCGGCGATCCGTATCTGCGACAACGGCCCGGGCATCCCGCCGGAGGTGATGGGGCGCCTTCTGGTGGACCCGGTCACCACGCATGCCGGTACCGGCGGCAACGGGCTGGGCATGATCTTCTGCAACCGTGTCATGCAGTCCTTCGGTGGTGGCATCCGGATCGAGTCGACGTCCGGGGTGGGCACCACAGTAACGCTGGATTTCCCCAATACCAAGAGTCGAATGCATAGGAGTAATCGATGAACGAACCGAATGCCACGCAGGCACCATCACCGGCGATTCTGTTCGTCGATGACGAGGCCACGGCCGTCAAGTATTTCCAGCGTGCCATCGGGGCCCTGGCACCGGTCGTGACCGGTGGCTCGGTGGAAGAAGGCAAGACGCTGCTGGATGCGCACGCCGACAGCCTGGCGGTGCTGGTCTCCGACCAGCGGATGCCGGGCGAGTACGGCAACGAACTGCTGCGCTACGCGCGCGAGCGCTATCCGCATATCGTGCGTATCCTGACGACCGCCTACTCGGAGATCGAACATACGGTCGCCGCGGTCAACGAAGGCCAGATCCATCGCTATATCAAGAAGCCATGGGATATCACCGCGCTGCGCATGGAGCTCAAGCAGGCGCTCGAGATGGCTGGCCTGCGCAAGGAGCGCGACCAGCTGCTGCGCGAGAAGCTGAGCGTGCTGCAAAAGCAGACCATCGCCGCGCGCATCGGCCTGATCCGCACCCTGTCGGCCAGCCTGATCGGCCCGGAGCGCTTCCAGCCGGTGGATACCTACCTGGCCTCGGCCGCGCTGGCCGGCGTGCAGAATCCGGAGCCGGACTGGCTGCTGATGGACTACGCCGACCTGGTGGCGGCAGAAAGCCGGCGCAGCGGCAGCTTCGGCTACGCGGTGGCGGCGCAGCTCGCCAGCTTGCGCGCACGGCTTGCCGGGCGCGGCGCCGGCGATGCCGTGGCGGCACTGGCCGAGGTGCTGGCCGAAGGCGAAGGCGAAGGCGCGGTGCGCCGGGATGGCGATGCGCTGGTATGGGGCCGGGCCGCCGCGCTGGGCGAGTACCTGGGCGAGCCGGTGAACAAGGACGTGTCCGCGCAGCATGCCACCTGGCTTGCCGGGCTATTGTGGCTGGACGAGGCCGGCGGTGCGTTGAAGGGCGGGCGCGAGGGCGATGCCATCGTCTACCGGGTCGCGGAGCGCACGGCCGAATTTGCCGCCGATCGGCTGGCGGTATGGATCGAGCAGTTCTGAGCGTTCCGGAGAAGGGCCGGCGGTATGTGCCGCCAGGCCCGATACGGGCCTGAGCGGCAAGACAGGCAAAATAAAAATGGGCACCCGAAGGTGCCCATTTTTTTATCGCCGGGAACGGTCCGGAGCGGGCCGTCAGGCCTGCGCGCCGTAGTTCGGGTCGTCGCGGTCGACGTCGCCCGGCTTCTTTTCCCCTCTGACCAGGTCCTCGCGCTTGACGCCCAGCCACATGGCCAGCGCCGCGGCGACGAACACCGAAGAGTAGATACCGAACAAGATGCCGACGGTCAGCGCCAGCGCGAAGTAGTGCAGGGTGGGGCCGCCGAAGAAGAACATCGACAGCACCATCATTTCGGTCGAACCGTGGGTGATGATGGTCCGCGAGATGGTGCTGGTGATCGCGTTGTCGATGATCTCGTGCGTGGTCATCTTGCGGTACTTGCGGAAGTTCTCGCGGATCCGGTCGAAGATCACCACCGATTCGTTGACCGAGTAGCCCAGCACCGCCAGGATCGCCGCCAGCACCGACAGCGAAAACTCCCACTGGAAGAAGGCGAAGAAGCCGAGAATGATCACCACGTCGTGCAGGTTGGCGATGATGCCGGCGACCGCGAACTTCCACTCGAAGCGGAAGGACAGGTAGATCACGATGCCGGCCACCACGCACAGCAGAGCCAGCAGGCCATCGGTGGCCAGTTCCTTGCCCACCTGCGGGCCGACGAACTCGACGCGTTGGAGCTTGACGTCAGGCGCGGCGGCCTGCAGCGCGCCCATCACCTGCTCGCTCTGCTGGGCCGAGGTGACGGGCTTGCCGTCCGGGCCCTTTTGCAGCGGCAGGCGGATCATCACATCGCGCGAGGTGCCGAAGTTCTGCACCTGCACGTCGCTGTAGCCGAGCTTGCCGACCTGGCCGCGGATATGCTCGAGATCGGCCGGCTGCTGGTAGTTGATCTCCATCACCGTACCGCCGGTGAATTCGATCGACAGGTGCAGGCCCTTGTGCGCGAGGAAGAATACGGCCGCGGCAAACGTCAGGAAGGAAATCACGTTGAAGACCAACGCGTGCTTCATGAACGGAATGTCGCGCCGGATGCGGAAGAATTCCATGTTGAATCCTGTTTTATACGGCAGCTGTGCTGCTGTTTTGTACTGCAGATCTATGCTGGTTGGCTGCCGCGCGCCCGGCGTACGGCAGCCATGATGCCTACTTGGCGATGGTGCCCTGGCTGTCCGAGCCCGGCTTCCAGATCTGGCCGATCGCCACGCTCTGCAGCTTCTTCTTGCGGCCGTACCAGAGGTTGACCAGGCCGCGGTTGAAGAACACCGCAGAGAACATCGAGGTCATGATGCCCAGGCAGTGCACCACGGCGAAGCCGCGCACCGGGCCCGAGCCGAAGGCCAGCAGCGCCAGGCCGGCGATCAGCGTGGTCACGTTGGAGTCCAGGATGGTGGCCCAGGCGCGGTCAAAGCCGGTGGCGATCGCCATCTGCGGCGAGGCGCCGGCGCGCAGTTCTTCGCGTACCCGCTCGTTGATCAGCACGTTGGCGTCGATGGCCATGCCGAGCACCAGCGCGATAGCGGCGATGCCGGGCAGCGTCAGCGTGGCCTGCAGCATCGACAGCACCGCCACCAGCAGCAGCAGGTTGATGGCCAGCGCGGCCACCGAGAACACGCCAAACAGCATGTAGTACAGCATCATGAAGACGGCGATGGCGGCGAAGCCGTAGGCCACCGAATCAAAGCCCTTCTTGATGTTGTCCGCGCCCAGCGACGGGCCTATGGTGCGTTCCTCGATGATTTCCATCGGAGCGGCCAGCGAGCCGGCGCGCAGCAGCAGGGCCAGGTCGTTGGCGGCTTCGGTGGAGTAGGAGCCGGTGATCTGGAAGCTGGAGCCGAGTTCGGACTGGATGGTGGCAACGGTCAGGACCTCGCCCTTGCCCTTCTCGAACAGCACGATGCCCATCGGCTTGCCGATGTTCTCGCGGGAGATATCGCGCAGCACGCGGCCGCCCTGGGCGTCCAGCTTGATATTGACCGAGGGGCGCTGGTTCTGGTCGAAACCGGCCGAAGCGCTTTCGATGCGGTCGCCGGTGAAGATGACCTGCTTCTTGAGCACCACCGGGGCGCCGTTGCCCTGCGTAAACAGCTCGCTGCCGAAGGGGATCGGGTCGCCCGGGCGCGGGTTGCGCGGTGCGTCGGGGTCGGCCAGGCGGGCTTCCAGCGTGGCGGTACGGCCGATGATGTCCTTGGCCTTGGCGGTGTCCTGCACGCCCGGCAGCTGCACCACGATGCGGTCGGCGCCTTGCTGCTGGATCACCGGCTCGCTCACGCCGAGTTCGTTGACCCGGTTGTGCAGGGTGGTGACGTTCTGCTTGACCGCCGCATCCTGCACCGCCTTGCGGGCGGCGTCGGTGAACACGCCGGTGATATTGTTGTCGTCCGGGGCGAATGCCAGTTCGCGCAGGTTGTCGGCCAGGATGGCGCGCGCCTTGGCCGCGTCATCGGCGTTATTGAAACGCACCGTCAGGCGTTCGCCGTCGCGGTCGATGCCGCCGTGGCGGATGCCCTTGTCGCGCAGCAGGGTGCGGGCGTCGCCGGCCAGGCTGTCGAGCTTCTTGTCGACCGCGCCCTTCATGTCCACCTGCAGCAGGAAGTGCACGCCGCCGCGCAGGTCCAGGCCCAGGAACATCGGACGCGCAAAGAAGGGGGCGGAGCTGAGCCAGCGCGGCGAACCCGACAGCAGATTGAGCGCGACCACGTAGGTGGCGTCATTGGGGTCGGGGTTGAGCGCGCGGTTCAGGACGTCCTTTGCCTTGAGCTGCTCGTCGGTCGTGCGAAAACGCGCCTTGACCGAACCGGACTGGCCGCTCATGTCGAAGAACATGCCGTCGGGCTGCAGGTTGTTCTGCGCCAGGATCTGTTCGACCTGCTTCTGCATGGACAGGTCGACCTTGACCGTGGCCTTGCCGGAGGAGACCTGCACGGCGGGCGCCTCGCCGAAGAAATTCGGCAGCGTATAGGTGATGCCGATGGCCAGCGCCACCAGGATCACGAGGTATTTCCAAAGCGGATAACGATTCATCTTTGGCCAGTCGTTCTTCGGTTGGCGGGGCCGACGTTACCGTCAGCGGGAGAGTTGGCACCACCGCACCGGTTGGCAAACAGCCGCCTGGCATCCACGGATAACCCGGGCTGGATCAGGCGGCTGCAGGGGCACGCGCGCTATAGGCGTGCCGGGAAGGGCGAAAAAGCAGGCAAACGGGGCGGGAAAGGATCGGAAAAGCCGGCGTACGGCAACGATTCCGCCCGCTATCCCGATGCTTAGAGCGACTTCAGCGAGCCCTTGGGCAGCACCGTGGTCACTGCGCTCTTCTGTACCGTGATCTCGGTGCCTGCAGCGATCTCAACCGTTACGTATTGCTCGTTCACCTTGGTGACGCGGCCCAGGATGCCGCCGGCGGTGACGATTTCGTCATTCTTGGCCAGGGCTTCCAGCATTGCCTTGGATTCCTTCTGGCGCTTCATCTGCGGGCGGATCATGATGAACCACAGCACCGCGAACATCAGGATGATAGGCAGGAAACTCATCAGGCCACCCGCCGCGCCGCCGGTGACACCGGCAGTCTGGGCAAATGCGTTAGAAATCAGCACGTTGCTTCTCCGTCACAAAGTCAGTCAGTTAATCAGTTATTCTACCACCCGCTTGCAACCGCACCGCATGCCGGATAAGGGCAAATGCCGTGGTTTACGGGTTTGTTCGGAGCGCCTTGGGCGCCGCTTGCGGCAACAGGGCACCGTTATTCGACCGGAGTCCGGCAGAAAGTTCACGCCGGCGCCGGTAGTCCCGGGCGGTGCCCCGCCGCAGCCTATTGCGGGCCGCGTGCGCGGTCGGCGGCGAAGCGGGCGCGGAAGGCCTCGAAGCGGTGCTGTTCGATGGCTTCGCGCATCTCGCTCATCAACTGCAGGTAGTAGTGCAGGTTATGGATGGTGTTCAGGCGCGCGCCGAGGATCTCGCCGACCCGGTGCAGGTGGTGCAGATAGGCGCGCGAGAAGTTGCGGCAGGTGTAGCAGCCGCAGCTCTCATCCAGCGGACGCGTGTCGTTGCGGTGAACGGCATTCTTGATCTTGACGTCGCCAAAGCGCGTGAACAGCCAGCCGTTGCGGGCATTGCGGGTGGGCATCACGCAGTCGAACATGTCGACGCCCGCCGCCACGCCGGCCACCAGGTCTTCGGGCGTGCCCACGCCCATCAGGTAGTGCGGCTTGTGGGCGGGCAGGCGCGGCGCCACGTGCTCCAGCACGCGCATCATGTCTTCCTTGGGCTCGCCAACCGACAGCCCGCCGATGGCATAGCCGTGGAAGTCCAGCTCCGACAGGCCGGCCAGCGACTCGTCGCGCAGGTCTTCGAACATGCCGCCCTGGACGATGCCGAACAGCGCGTTGGGATTGGCCAGGCGGTTGAATTCGTCGATGGAACGCTTGGCCCAGCGCAGGCTCATGCGCATGGAGATCGCCGCTTCCTGGTGGGTGGCGGGGCGTCCCTCGATCTCATACGGCGTGCACTCGTCGAACTGCATCACGATGTCGGAGTTCAGCGTGCGCTGGATCTGCATCGAGATCTCGGGCGACAGGAACAGCTTGTCGCCGTTGACGGGCGAAGCGAAGGTCACGCCATCTTCGGTGATCTTGCGCAGCGCGCCCAGCGAAAACACCTGGAATCCGCCCGAGTCGGTCAGGATCGGCTTGTCCCAGCCCATGAAGCGGTGCAGGCCGCCGTGGCTCTCGACCACCTCCAGCCCCGGGCGCAGCCACAGGTGGAAGGTGTTGCCCAGGATGATCTGCGAGTTGATCTCGTTGAGTTCGAGCGGCGACATCGCCTTGACCGAGCCGTAGGTGCCGACCGGCATGAAGATCGGGGTCTCGACCACGCCGTGGTTGAGGGTGACGCGGCCGCGGCGGGCATTGCCATCGGTGGTGAGCAGTTCGAAGTTGAGCATGGCGGGAATCTGGTTCGGGCTGGCGGGTTGGCGCTGGCGCGGGGGCGCTCAGGCCTGAGGCTGGGGCTGGCGCGTCAGCAGCATGGCGTCGCCGTAGCTGAAGAAGCGGTAGCGCTCGGCCACCGCGTGGCGGTAGGCGGCGCGGATGGGCTCCACCCCGGCCAGCGCCGACACCAGCATCAGCAGGGTCGACTTGGGCAGGTGGAAATTGGTGATGAGGGCATCGACCACACGGAAACGGTAGCCGGGCGTAATAAAGATGTCGGTATCGCCGCGGCCGGCGGCGAGCGTGCCGTCGGCCGCGCCGGCCGATTCCAGCGCCCGCAGCGAGGTGGTGCCGACCGCGATCACGCGGCCGCCGGCGGCGCGGGTCTCGCGCACGGCCTGGGCCAGCGCCTCGGACACCTCGTACCACTCGGCGTGCATCTTGTGCTCGGCCAGGTTTTCGGTGCGCACCGGCTGGAAGGTGCCGGCGCCCACGTGCAGGGTCAGGAAGCCGCGGCGCACGCCCATGGCGTCGAGCCGGGCGAACAGCGCCTCGTCGAAATGCAGGCCGGCGGTGGGCGCGGCGACCGCGCCGGGGGCGCGGGCGTAGACGGTCTGGTAACGGGTTTCGTCGAAGGCGTCCGGGTCGTGGGTGATGTAGGGCGGCAGCGGCAGGCGGCCGTGGCGCTCGATCAGGTCCAGCGCCGGCTCGGGGAAGCGCAGGGTATAGAACTGGTCGACGCGCGGTCCCACGGTGACGTCGAAGGCATCCGCGAGGCGCAGCTTGCTGCCCGTCGGCGGGGTCTTGGAGGCACGCACCTGGGCCAGCACGGTATGGCTGTCCAGCACCCGCTCGACCAGCACCTCGACCTTGCCGCCGCTGCCCTTATGTCCGAAGAAGCGGGCCTTGATGACGCGCGTATCGTTGAACACCAGCAGGTCCGACGGGCGCAGGTAGTCGACGATGTCGGCAAAGGTGCGGTCGGCCAGGCGGGTGGCGCCAGCGCCCTGTGCCTCCGTTTCCACCACCAGCAGCCGGCTCGCGCCGCGCTCCGGCAGGGCGGTCTGGGCGATCAGTTCGGGCGGAAGGTCAAAGTCGAAATCGGACAGCGTCAGCATGATGGGGGCAAAAACGGCCACTGGCCGCGCGGTGGCGCGGCCGGCATAGGTACAATCGGCGAATCCGGTATTGTAAGGCTTGGGGCGGCAGCGCCGCCCGGGCGCGCATGATATCGCCTATTTGCGCCGACCCGCGCTGCTTGCCTTGCGCCGCTGCGGTTGGCATTGCGTCAACCGAGCCTGCCCGCAGGCATTTGCCCCGACCCCGAATCCGTAGCCACGCCGCCCGATGCCAGGAACCGCTTCCGCCCCGCTCCCTGATAACTCCGACAGCCCGGCCGCGCAGGAAACGCCGGGCCGCGCGGCGAAGGCGGCAGGCGCGGCCAAGGGCGGCACCGCCGGCAAGCCCTCGTCGGCCATGGCCCGGCTGCACAAGCTTGGCCTCAAGCGCGACGTCGACCTGGTGCTGCACCTGCCGATGCGCTATGAGGACGAGACCACGCTGCTGCCCATCGCCGATGCCATCGGGCGCGCCGGCCTGGGGCTGTCGGTGCAGGTCGAGGGCGTGGTCACATCCAATGAGGTCAGCTTTCGTCCGCGCCGCCAGCTGGTGGTCAAGATTGCCGACGATACCGGGGAGCTGACGCTGCGATTCCTGAATTTCTACGGCAGCCAGACCCAGCAGATGGCGGAAGGCGCCTGCCTGCGGGTGCGGGGGGAGTTGCGCGGCGGCTTCTTCGGCGCGGAGATGGTCCATCCCACAGTGCGCGCGGTGACGCCCGGCGAAGCGCTGCCCGACCGGCTGACGCCGGTCTACCCCAGCACCGCCGGCATTCCGCAGACCTACTTGCGCAAGGCCATCGGTGGGGCGCTGTCGCGCACCCCCCTGCCCGAGACCCTGCCGTTGCCGGTGCTGCAAGGTCCGCTGGCACAGCTCAAGCTGCGGCCCCTGCCGGATTGCCTGCGCATGCTGCACTCGCCCCCCCAGGAGGTCGACGAGCACGCGCTGATCGAGCGCTCGCATCCGGCCTGGCAGCGCATCAAGCTCGACGAGCTGCTGGCGCAGCAGCTCTCGCTCAAGCGCTCGCAGGCGGCGCGGCGCGACAAGAGCGCGCCGCCCATGCCGCGCCGCGCCGGGGGCTTGCTGACGGCTTTCCTGGCGGCGCTGCCGTTCAAGCTGACCGGCGCGCAGCAGCGCGTGGTGGAGGAAATTGCAAAGGACATGGGCGCGCCCCATCCCATGCACCGGCTGCTGCAGGGCGACGTCGGCAGCGGCAAGACCATCGTGGCTGCGCTGGCGGCCTGTCAGGCCATCGACGCCGGCTACCAGGCTGCGCTGATGGCGCCCACCGAAATTCTGGCCGAGCAGCATTACCGCAAGCTCTCCGCCTGGCTGGAGCCGCTTGGCGTCAAGGTGGTCTGGCTGGCCGGCAGCCTCAAGACCCGCGCCAAGCGCGAGGCCGCGGCCCTGGTCGAGTCGGGCGAGGCCAAGCTGGCCATCGGCACCCATGCGCTGATCCAGGACAGCATCAGGTTCGCGCGCCTGGGTTTGTCGGTGGTGGACGAGCAGCACCGCTTCGGCGTGGCCCAGCGCCTGGCGCTGCGCGGCAAGGCCGAACCCGATGCCACGGGCGCGCCGACCAAGGCGGGCAGGGAGGCAAAGGGCGGCGAGACCGTGCCGCACCAGCTGATGATGTCGGCCACGCCGATCCCGCGCACGCTGGCCATGACCTACTACGCCGATCTCGACGTGTCGGTGATCGACGAACTGCCGCCCGGGCGTACCCCGGTGGTGACGCGCCTGGTCAACGATGCGCGCCGCGACGAGGTGATCGAGCGCGTGCACCACGCTGCCGCCGACGGGCGCCAGGTCTACTGGGTCTGCCCGCTGATCGAGGAGAGCGAGGCGCTGCAGCTGCAAACCGCGGTGGAAACCTATGAAACCCTGGTAGCCGCCTTGCCCGAACTGAAGGTGGGGCTGGTGCACGGGCGCCTGCCGCCGGCGGAGAAGGCCGCCGTGATGGAGGATTTCACGGCCAACCGCCTGCAGGTGCTGGTGGCCACGACCGTCATCGAGGTCGGGGTGGACGTGCCCAATGCCTCGCTGATGGTGATCGAGCACGCCGAGCGCTTCGGCCTGGCGCAGCTGCACCAGCTGCGCGGCCGGGTGGGGCGGGGCAGCGCGGAATCGGTCTGCCTGCTGATGTACCAGGCGCCGCTGTCGCCCACCGGGCGCGAGCGCCTGGCCACCATGCGCGAGACCACCGACGGCTTCGAGATCGCCCGGCGCGACCTGCAGATCCGCGGCCCGGGCGAGTTCCTCGGCGCGCGCCAGTCCGGCGAGGCCATGCTGCGATTCGCCGATCTCAATACCGACGCCTGGCTGGTCGACTATGCCCAGGAAGCCGCCGAAATGATGCTGGCGCGTTTTCCCGAGGCGGTCGAGGCGCATCTGCTGCGCTGGCTCGGCGGCAGGGAGCATTTCCTGAAGGCCTGAAGAAAGGGAGGCCGCAGACGCCACATTGCCGGTTTCCGGCAAGTCTTGCCTTCGCCGCTTTGTCCGTCATCTCTGACAGAACCTGGAATCGAAGGTAAAATCTATCGCTTAACGGGAATTGATAAGTCATGACGCTCACCGAACTCAAGTACATCGTCGCCGTGGCGCGCGAGCGCCACTTCGGCCGGGCTGCCGAAGCCTGCTTCGTATCGCAGCCGACGCTGTCGGTAGCCATCAAGAAGCTGGAGGACGAACTCAATGTGCAGATTTTCGAGCGAGGCACCTCCGAGGTCTCGGTGACGCCGATCGGCGAGCAGATCGTCGCGCAGGCCCAGCGGGTGCTGGAGCAGACCATGGCCATCCGCGAGATCGCCAAGCAGGGCAAGGACCCGCTGGCCGGGCCGCTGCGCCTTGGCGTGATCTACACGATCGGGCCCTACCTGCTGCCCGCGCTGGTCAAGGAGATGATCCACACCGTGCCGCAGATGCCGCTGATGCTGCAGGAGAACTACACCGTCAAGCTGATCGAGCTGCTCAAGCAGGGCGAGATCGACTGCGCCATCATGGCCGAGCCCTTTGCCGATTCCGGCCTGATGGTGCAGCCGCTGTACGACGAACCCTTCGTGGTCGCGGTGCCCCGGGGCCACCAGCTGGAGGATGCCGGCCACGTCGATCCCGATGAACTGAAGCGGCAGACCATGCTGCTGCTGGGCAGCGGGCACTGCTTCCGCGACCAGGTGCTGGGCGTGTGCCCGGAACTGTCGCGCTTCTCGCAGGCGGCCGACGGGATCCAGAAGACCTTCGAGGGCTCTTCGCTGGAGACCATCCGCCATATGGTGGCAAGTGGTGTTGGCATCACGGTGTTGCCGCGCACTTCGGTACCCGACCTCAAGCCCGGCAAGAACGACATGCTGGCCTACGTGCCGTTCACCGAGCCCGTGCCCGACCGGCGCGTGGTGCTGGCCTGGCGCAAGAGCTTCACCCGCTTGCCGGCCATGGAAGCGCTGCGCCGCGCGGTGACAGCCTGCGACCTGCCCGGTGTCAGCAAGCTGGCCGCCAAGGAACTGGCCGAAGCGGCCTGAGCGGCCGGCTGGCCGGGCATTCGGTTGCCTGGCCGCTTTTCCTCACTGTTCCCGGGGACGATTTCCCCCGGTATGCCGGCCCTCGCCGGCATTTTCATTTTCCCTTCCTTCCCCTCCTGTCGCGCAGTTGACTTGGCCGCATGCGATGCTGGCATCGGCCGCGATGGAATAGGCATTGGCTATTTCATAGTTAGAAATAATTGAGTTTCTAATTCGATAGCTTATCCGTAGACTTCCCACATCGACGCATTGCGCGCCGGTCACCCACAAGGAGTCGTACATGGAAGGCATCGATCCCAGCATTCCCGCCCCGGGCCAGGTCCTGCGCGCGCTGGCAAGCCGCGTGGCCGATTGCCTTGCCTGTTACGCCACGGTGTATTGAGATAACCCGGCGGCCCGCACGGCCCGCTCCGGCCAGACTCCCCGATCCACCCCACGAAAAGAGGTCAAGATGAGCAAGGACAAGGATATCGTTACCACTGCCGCCGGCGCTCCCGTTGCCGATAACCAGAATTCGCTGACCGCCGGCCCGCGCGGCCCGATGCTGCTGCAGGACGTGTGGTTCCTGGAGAAGCTCGCTCACTTCGACCGTGAAGTCATCCCTGAGCGCCGTGTGCACGCCAAGGGTTCGGGCGCCCACGGTACGTTCACCGTGACGCATGACATCACGCGCTTCACCAAGGCCTCGGTGTTTGGCAGTGTGGGCAAGGAGACGCCGATCTTCATCCGCTTTTCCACGGTGGCGGGCGAGCGCGGCGCGGCCGATGCAGAGCGCGATGTGCGGGGTTTCTCCATCAAGTTCTACACTGACGAAGGCAACTGGGACGTGGTGGGCAACAATACGCCGGTGTTCTTCGTGCGCGATCCGCTCAAGTTTCCCGACTTCATCCATACGCAGAAGCGCAACCCACGCACCAACCTGCGGGACCCCATCGCGGTGTGGGACTTCTGGTCGCGCCATCCGGAATCGCTGCATCAGGTCACCATCCTGATGAGCGACCGCGGTCTGCCGCAGAATTACCGCCAGATCCACGGCTTCGGCTCGCATACGTTCTCGTTCATCAACGCTGCCAACGAGCGCTTCTGGGTGAAGTTCCACTTCAAGTCGCAGCAGGGCATCGCCAACTGGACCAACGAGGAAGCGGCCAAGGTGGTGGCGGGCGACCGCGAGAGCGCGCAGCGCGACCTGTTCGAGAACATCGAAAAGGGCAACTTCCCGCGCTGGAATGTGCGCGTGCAGGTCATGCCCGAGGGCGATGCGGCCAAGTACCATATCAACCCGTTCGACCTGACCAAGGTGTGGCCGCACAGGGACTATCCGCTGATCGACGTCGGCGTGCTGGCGCTCAACCGCAACCCGGACAACTACTTCGCCGAGGTGGAGCAGGTGGCGATGAATCCATCCAACGTGGTGCCGGGCATCGGCTTTTCGCCTGACAGGATGCTGCAGGGCCGGCTGTTCTCGTACGGCGACACGCAGCGTTACCGCCTGGGCGTGAACCACAGCCAGATTCCGGTGAATGCACCCAGGTGCCCGTTCCACAATACCTACCATCGCGACGGCGCGATGCGCGTGGACGGCAACCGGGGCGGCAAGCTCAACTACGAGCCGAACCGCGAGGGCGCCTACGCCGCCAGCGAGCGTGCCGCCGAGCCGGCGCTGGCCCTCGGCGGTGCGGCCGACCGCTTCGATCACCGCGAAGACAGCGACTACTACAGCCAGCCGGGCGCGCTCTTCCGCCTGTTCGACGAAGGCCAGCGCCAGCGCCTGTTCTCGAATATCGCGGCAGCCATGCAAGGCGTGCCGGAAGAGATCGTGCGGGTGCAGCTGGGGCACTTCACCAAGGCCGATCCGGCCTATGGCGAAGGCGTCAGGCTTGCCCTCAACCTGAAGTAACCGCAGTCATTGCGTCACGGTGAATCCGGTGGTCCCGCCTGTGGCGGGGCCACCGCGAAAACCCGGAAGGAGAATCATCATGGCCATGTTCAGGATGTTCGTCGGCGAGTTGCAGCAGTTGCGGCATGACGCGCACGACAGCCTGCGCCGCACCGACGCGGCGCGCCTGCAGCGCAAGCTGTGGCGCAAGGCATTCGGGCTGGCGGTGATCGCGCTGGGCGCGGCCGCGATGTTCCTCGATGCGGCCAGGAGTTTGTCGGCCTTTAACGGGTGATGCCATAATGTGCGGGCCGTGCCGCGCCCAGGCGCGCGGCAGTCACCGTGGCTACACCAGAATGGAGCGTACCTATCATGGCAAAGAAGAATGAGATGAGCGTGAACATCGGCATTTCCGACAAGGAACGCAAGAAGATCGCCGAAGGCCTTTCCAAGCTGCTGGCGGATACCTACACGCTCTATCTCAAGACCCACAACTTCCACTGGAACGTCACGGGTCCGATGTTCAACACGCTGCACCTGATGTTCGAGACGCAGTACACCGAGCTGGCGCTGGCGGTGGACTCGATCGCCGAGCGTATCCGCGCCCTGGGTTACCCGGCGCCGGGTACCTACAAGGAGTACGCCCGCCTGTCGTCGATCGCCGAGGAAGAGGGCGTGCCCGAAGCCACCGAGATGATCCGCAAGCTGGTCGAGGGCCAGGAAGCCGTGGTGCGCACCGCGCGCTCGCTGTTCCCGGTGATCGATGCCGCCGGCGACGAACCGTCCGCCGACCTGCTGACCCAGCGCATGCAGACGCACGAAAAGACCGCCTGGATGCTGCGCTCGATGCTGGCCTGATGTCCTGAACCGATGCCGCCGGCGGTGCATGCGCCGCCGGCTCCGCGCGCCGCGCCCTGAACGGGGCCGCGGCGCGTTTTCGTTTATCGCCCTTGCCTTGCCCCGCACCGTGGGCCACCGCCATGCTTGAACGCTTTTCCCTGTACGCGCGCCTGGTGCGCATCGACAAGCCCATCGGCACCCTGTTGCTGCTGTGGCCCACGCTGTGGGCATTGTGGATGGCCACCGGCGGCCCGCCGGCGTGGCACCTGTTCTGGATCTTCGTCGTCGGCACCTTCCTGATGCGATCGGCCGGATGCGCCATGAACGACTGGGCCGACCGCGACTTCGACAAGCACGTCAAGCGCACCAAGGAGCGGCCGCTGACGGCGGGCAAGATCGCTGCGTGGGAAGCGGTGGCGGTGGCGGTGGTGCTGGCGCTCGCGGCCTTCGTCCTGATCACGCCGCTCAATGCGCTGACCAAGTGGCTGGCGGTGGTGGCGGCGGTGCTGGCCGCCACCTATCCCTTCTTCAAGCGGTTCTTTGCCATCCCGCAGGCCTACCTTGGCATTGCCTTTGGCTTCGGCATCCCGATGACGTTCGCCGCGGTGCAGGACCATGTTCCCGCGGTGGCATGGGTGATGCTGCTGGCCAATGTGTTCTGGGCGGTGGCCTACGATACCGCCTATGCCATGGTGGATCGGGACGATGACCTGCTGCTGGGCATGAAGACCTCGGCCATCACCTTCGGGCGCTTCGACGTGGCCGCCATCATGATCTGCTATGCCGTGTTTCTCGGGCTGATGGGTTGGGCTGGCACGCAGTTCGACCTGGGCTGGCCGTTCTGGCTCGGGCTGGTCGCGGCGGCGGGCTGCGCGCTCTATCACTACACGCTGATCCGCGAGCGCGATCGCATGCGGTGCTTTGCGGCGTTCCGGCACAACAACTGGCTGGGGGCCTGCGTGTTTGCCGGTGTTGCGGCGGCTTATGCGTTGCGGTGAGCGGGCAGCGCCAGAACTGGTTCAGGCGCTTGCGTCCTGATGATTTGCTCCCCTCTCCCGCGTGCGGGAGAGGGGGTGACGACCGTCGGGCACCGCACACGGTGCCGGCGCATCCGGTCGGCTTCGGCCGGCGCTGCGGAAGGTCCGCTACATCGGCGGGGAAATCCCCGCTCAGTCCTTCCCGAACTCCGCGCCCATCTCCGTTGCACGTTCCGCCGCGGCATGCATCGCCTTCACGAACGCTTCGCCGATACCGGCGGTCTGCATCGCCGTGAGCGCCGCATAGGTCGTGCCGCCCTTGGACGTCACGCGCTCGCGCAGCAGGCTGACCGGCTCCTCGGACTGCGCTGCCAGCGCTGCGGCGCCGCGGAAGGTCTCTGCCGCGAGCGCGCGTCCCTGGCTGGCCGTCAGGCCGAGTTCGGCTGCCGCCTTTTCCATCGCCTCGATGAAATAGAAGACATAGGCCGGGCCGCTGCCGGAGATGGCGGTGACGGCATCGATCTGCGCGTCGCCTTCCACCCATTCGCACTTGCCTACCGCCTCGGCCAGCGCGCTGGCAATGTCGCGGTCGCGTTGCGCCAGCCCGGGCACGGCGGCCAGGCCGGTCATGCCCATGCCGGCCAGCGCGGGCGTGTTGGGCATGGCGCGCACCAGGCGGGTGCGGCCGCCGAACCAGCGCTGCATGTCGGCCAGCCGGATACCGGCCGCCACGCTGACGATCAGGTTGTCGCCAAGCTGCGGCAGCAGCGATGCGGCGGCCTCGCGGAACTGCTGCGGCTTGACCGCCAGCACGATCACCTGGCTGGCGCCGAAGGCCGCGTCGGGCGCGCCGGCGGCATGCACCCCGAGGTCGCGCCGCAGGCGCGCCTGCGCTTCCTCGAAGGGGTCGACCACGCGGATCGAGGTGGCGGGCACGCCGCGGGCAATCAGGCCGCCGATCAGGGCGGTCGCCATATTGCCGCCGCCAAGGAAACCGAAGGTAAGGGTGTCGAGCATCTGTCTCTCTTGCTGGAAGTCGTCAGTGGGGAAGTGACGCCGGCGCATTAGCCGTGCGTCGCGGGTGCCGCCGCGTAGTCGCGTGCGCCGAAAATGGCCGTGCCGATGCGTACCAGGGTGGCGCCCTCGGCAATGGCGGCTTCCATGTCGGCCGACATGCCCATCGACAAGGTGTCCACCTCCAGCCCGTCCGCGCGCATGGCGTCGAGCAGCGCCCGCAGCGCGGCAAACGGGCGGCGCTGGGCGGCCGGGTCGCTCGCGGGTTCGGGAATGGCCATCAGGCCGCGCAGCCGCAGACCGGGCAGCGCCGCCACGGCGCGCGCCAGCGCGGGCACTTCGCCGGGGGCCGCGCCGCTCTTGCTGGTCTCGCCGCTGATATTCACCTGCAGGCAGACCTGCAGAGGCGGCAGGCCGGCGGGACGCTGCGCCGACAGGCGCTCGGCGATGCGCAGGCGGTCGATGGCATGGACCCAGTCGAAGTGCTCGGCCACGGCACGCGTCTTGTTGCTTTGCAGGGGGCCGATGAAATGCCAGCACAACGCGTCGCGCAGGTCGGCCAGCCGGGCGATCTTGTCCACGCCTTCCTGCACGTAGTTCTCGCCGAATGCGCGCTGGCCGGCGTCGAACGCGGCCCGCACGGCAGCGGCGGGAAAGGTCTTGGAAACCGCCAGCAGCGTGACCTCGCCGGGTTGCCGTCCGGCCTGTTGTGCGGCTGCCGCGATGCGCCGGTCGACGGCTTGCAAGTTGGCGGCGATTACAGACATAATCCGGCGAACATATAGAAGTACAAGAAGTACAACAAAGTACGATAAAAAAGGTGGGGTCATTATAGATGGACATCGCGCAGCTATTGGCTTTCGCCGTCAAGAACAAGGCGTCCGATCTCCATCTCTCGGCCGACATGCCGCCGATGGTCCGCATCCACGGCGACATGCGCCGCATCAATGTGGCCGCGATGGGACACAAGGATGTCCACGCCATGGTGTACGACATCATGAGCGACACCCAGCGCAAGCAATACGAAGAGCGCCTCGAGATCGACTTCTCCTTCGAGATCGCCGGCCTGTCGCGCTTCCGGGTCAATGCGTACAACACGCAGCGCGGCGCGGCCGCGGTCTTCCGGACCATTCCCTCCAAGGTGCTGACGCTGGAAGACCTGCACGCGCCGGCGGTATTCGCCGACCTGTGCATGAAGCCGCGCGGGCTGGTGCTGGTGACCGGCCCCACCGGGTCGGGCAAGTCCACCACGCTGGCGGCGATGGTCGATCACCGCAACGATCACGACATGGGCCACATCCTGACGGTGGAGGACCCGATCGAGTTCGTGCACACATCCAAGAAGAGCCTGATCAACCAGCGCGAGTTGGGGCCGCACACGCACTCCTTCGCCAACGCGCTGCGTTCGGCCCTGCGCGAGGATCCCGACGTGGTGCTGGTGGGTGAATTGCGCGACCTGGAAACCATCCGCCTGGCACTGACCGCGGCCGAGACCGGCCATCTGGTATTCGCCACGCTGCACACCAGTTCGGCGGCCAAGACCATCGACCGTGTCGTCGACGTGTTCCCGCCGGAAGAGAAAGACATGGTGCGCACCATGCTGTCCGAATCGCTCGAGGCGGTGATCTCCCAAACGCTGCTCAAGACGCGCGACGGCAACGGCCGTACCGCGGCGCACGAGATCATGATTGCCACGCCGGCGATCCGCCACCTGATCCGCGAGAACAAGATCGCGCAGATGTACTCGATGATGCAGACCAGCAGCGGGCTCGGCATGCAGACGCTGGACCAGTGCCTGTCGGACCTGATCAAGCGCGGGCTGATCAGCTACAACGACGCGCGCGCCGTGGCCAAGAACCCCGACTCATTCACGGGCTGAGGCGAGTCCGCCGCGTCCAAACCAGACACCGCCATGCTCGATCGCGAATCCGCCGCCAAGTACATCAACGACCTGCTGGAGCTGATGGTGGGCAACCGCGGCTCGGACCTCTTCATCACCGCCGATTTCCCGCCCGCGATCAAGGTCGACGGCAAGGTCACGCCGGTCTCGCAGCAGCCGCTCAATCCGGCCCAGGCGCTCGGCCTGGTGCGCTCGATCATGAACGAGCGCCAGTCCACCGAGTTCGACAGCAGCCGCGAGTGCAACTTCGCCATCTCGGTGCCAAACGCCGGGCGTTTCCGCGTCTCGGCATTTATCCAGCAGGGCAAGGCGGGCATGGTGGTGCGGACCATCAACACGCGCATTCCCTCGGTGGAAGAACTCGACCTGCCGTCGCCGCTGCATGACATCGTGATGTCCAAGCGCGGCCTGGTGATCGTCACCGGCGCCACCGGCTCGGGCAAGTCGACCTCGCTGGCGGCCATGCTCGATCACCGCAACGCGCATTCCTACGGGCACATCATTACCATCGAGGACCCGATCGAGTACGTGCATGCGCACCAGAACTGCATCGTCACGCAGCGCGAGGTCGGCATCGATACCGAGTCCTGGCACGTGGCGCTGAAGAACACCTTGCGCCAGGCCCCTGACGTGATCCTGATCGGCGAGATCCGCGACCGCGAAACCATGGAATACGCGATGCAGTACGCCGAAACCGGCCACCTGTGCCTGGCCACGCTGCATGCCAACAACGCCAACCAGGCCATCGACCGCATCGTCAATTTCTTCCCCGAGGAAAAGCGCCAGCAATTGCTGATCGACCTGTCGCTGAACCTGAAGGCGATGATTTCCCAGCGTCTGCTGCCGCGCAAGGGACAAAAGGGGCGCGTGCCGGCGGTGGAAATCATGATCGGCACGCCGCTGGTGGCCGACCTGATCTTCAAGGGCGAGATCCACGCCTTGAAGGAAGTCATCAAGAAATCGCGCGAGCAGGGCATGGTTTCGTTCGACCAGGCGCTGTTCGATCTCTACGAGGCCGGCAAGATCACTTACGAGGACGCACTGCGCAATGCCGACTCGCTCAACGACCTGCGCCTGATGATCAAGCTGCACGGCACCATGGACCGCAATCCCGACCTGGGCGCGGGCACGGAGCATCTCAACGTGATCTGATCCGGCGCCAGCGCGGCGCCTGCGGCTCTAGTACACTGTCCGCGCCGCCGGCACCCGCCGCGCTACCCGAGGAGCCCGCCATGAGCAATGTCTACCAGTTCGAAGCCAGTTCGCTTGCCGGCCAGCCGGTGCCGCTGTCCCGGTTCAGCGGCAAGGTGCTGCTGATCGTGAACACCGCCAGCGAATGCGGATTCACCCCACAGTACGCCGGCCTGCAGGCGCTGCAGGACCAATATGCGGCGGGCGGCCTGGAAGTGCTGGGTTTTCCCTGCAACCAGTTTGGCAAGCAGGAGCCGGGCGACGCCGCGCAGATCGGCCAGTTCTGCGAGTCGCGCTTCCACGTCACCTTTCCGATGTTCGGCAAGATCGACGTCAATGGCGCCAATGCGCACCCGCTGTATCGCTGGCTGACGGCCGAAAAGCCGGGCGTGCTCGGGCTCGAAGCCATCAAGTGGAACTTCACCAAGTTCCTGCTGCGCCGCGATGGCACGGTGTTCAAGCGCTACGCGCCCACCACCAAGCCCGAGGATATCAAGGGCGACATCGAGAAGCTGCTGGCCGGGACGGCCTGACCTGTTCCGGGAAGCGCCGGGGGCGAGGATCCTGCCCCGCCCCCGGGGCATCCGACAGGCATGTGCTTAGGTTGGGCCGCAGGGCGCGCTCAACGCCACGCCTGGGCGCAGCGCGGCGGTGCCGGCCGATTCTTCCGTGCCCAGCGTGTTGTTGGTGAACTTGCAGCCATAGGTGGCGTTGGCCACGGTGGCGGCATCCAGCACTTCGTCCCCCGCCGGCTTCACGCCGTTCTGTTCCCAGTTGATCATGTCGTCGAAGGCGGTCACCTGCTCCGCCACGGTGAAATCGCAATGGCTGACGCCGCGGATCGCCCGCTGCACCAGCCATTGCGCGGTGCCGTTGGCGTTGGCGCGGCGCTTGTAGATCTGCTCCATGCTGAACGGTACGTACATATCGCCCAGCGTATGCAGCGTCACCACCGGCACGCTGATGCGCGCGTTGGTCTTGGGTACCCAGCGCAGGCCGTCGCGCCGCAGGCGGTTGGCGTCGGCGCTGCCGCTGACGCGGTAGATCGATGCATTAAAGGCTTGCTCGACCGGCGACAGCGCCGGGTCGTCGTCCAGTTGGAAGACGATGGCCGTTGTATTGATCACATTCTGCGCCAGGATGCCGGTGGCCGAGCCGTCGTCGCCGAAGGTGCTCCAGACTGCATCCTGCAGGGCTTGCGCGCCGGGACCGCCGAAGCCCCAGGCGAACAGCGGCCGCTCCCCGCCGGTCAGGTTCTTGACGATGGCCTTTAGTCTGTCGCTCTGCGCGGTGGTGGCGCCCGGGTAGGTGGTGAACAGCGCTGCCCGCACGGTTGGCGCGATCTGTGCCCAGTTGGCTACCGGCCAGGAGGTGGCGGGGAAACCGGCCAGCTGCTGCGCCGCGGTCTGGTAGGCGCCGAAGTAATTGAACAGTTCGGTATCGCCGAGCACGCCGCACATCGGTACCGCGCCGTGGTAGCGGACCTTGTTGTTAGCGGTCTGGATGTTTTCCTCGTCGACCGCGGCGGCGGTGACATGCCCGCCCATCGAATGGCCGATGATGTAGGTGCGGACCGGCGCTCCCAGCGGCCTGCCGTTGTCGCTGGCGATCCTGTTGAAGGCCAGCGCCAGCGCATTGGTGTCCTCCAGGCCCGCACGGACGTCGTAGTAGTTCTTCGAGTAGGTCGACGCGGCCCAGGCATAGCCCGCTTCCAGCAGGTGGCGGCGGATGCTGGGCATGCTGAAGCCCAGCGCCGCACCGGTGCCGGCATAGCCATGGGCGTACATCACCAGGCGGCCGTTCCAGTTCTTCGGTACTTCGACGCGATAGCCCGCCCCGCCGAGCATGCCCCACCAGCGGTCGGCATCGGGCGCGGCCGCCAGGGCATTGAAGGGCAGGGTGGCGGCATCGACGGCAAAGGTGCGCTGGTCCTGGAGGCGCACGTCTTCCGGCTGCGCTACCGGGGTGGTGGGTGCCGGCGTCGCGGGGGCGGCGGCGGTGGGCGCCGGATCGTCGCTGCCGCAGCCGTACAGCATGGCGCCGGCGAGTATGAATACTGCTGCCTTCCCAACAGCTCGATTCATGGGTGTCTCCTATTGTTTTGCACTTCTTATTGGCAGGAGCGCCGCACCAGCATGTCCGGACCACATCGCAACGCCGTGCCCGGCATGCGGCGAACGCTGCACGTACTCTAACGCCGCCGGCGCGGCAATGTAAGGTAGGAGTCCCTCGCAACAACGTCCTAGGGTAATTCCCCGTCGAGTGAACAGGGGATCGATGCTACCGGCGGCGCGGTATTCAGCTGCTTGCCTGCACCGCGCGCAGGAAGCCGTTGAGCGAGCGGTCGGGCGTTTCGTGGAAGCGCTCGTCCAGCATGACGATGCCGCGGCAGCGGTCCAGCCGGAAGCTGCGGTAATCGGTGCGGGTGGTGCACCAGGCGGCCAGCAGCCAGCTATTGCCCCAGAAGAACAGGCCCAGCGGCTGCACCACGCGGTCGGTCGCGCGCTGCTGCGCGTCGGTGTAGTCCAGGCGCAGCAGGCGTTGCGCGTTCATGGCGCCGTGCACCACGTCGAAGGCGCTGCGCACTTGCGGGTGATTGACGAACTCGGGGGCGAACACGCGGCTTTGCTGCGCCGCATGACGGCGCGCCGGCGGCAGTGCCGCCACCAGCTTCTCCAGCGCGGGATCGGCGGCGGCGGCCAGTGCGCCGCCGCCCCAGGCCTTGAGCAGCCGCAGCCCGGCCACCAGTGCTTCGACTTCGATCGCGGTGAACATCAGCGGAGGGACGTCGTAATCGGCCCGCAACCGGTAGCCGATGCCCGCTTCGCCCTCGACCGGCACGCCCGACAGCGACAGCGCCTGGATATCCCGGTACACGGTGCGCTCGGACACGCCGAGCCGCTGCGCGAGCAGCGCCGCCGTCGTGAGGCGGCGCCCGCGCAGCACCTGGACGATCTGGAAAAGGCGGTCGGCGCGGCGGCTCATCGGGGCTTCATCTCGGTTCCATACGGGTATCGGCAGGCCGGCCGCGGCGCGGGTCTAGGCGGCCAGGGGCTGGTGCAGGCCGACGCGGTTGCCTTCGCTGTCGATGATATGCGCGATATGGCCGATATCGCCGGGCAACTGCAGCGGGCCGAACACGGTCTTGCCGCCGGCGGCCTGCACGCGCACCAGCAGCGCCGTGAGTTGCGGCGTGTGCAGATAAGGCACGCAGCCATCGGGCGAAGGGCGGAAGCCCTCGCCGGCCACCAGCGCGCCGCCGGGCTCATGGCCGGCAAAGACGGCCATGTCGATTTGCGCCATGTTCTCGCGCTTGAGGGTGGTCTCGAACACCTGCTCATAGAAACGGACGGCGCGGTTCATATCGGCGACGGGGATTTCAAGCCAGTTAATCAGTCCACTCATGATGACCTCTCGGGTTGGGTTGGAGAGGCGAATCATGCGCGGGGGCTCCTGACAGCGTCCTGTCAGGAGCGTTCAGTGCGGCATCCACGCCGCCAGTACCGGCACCATCACGGCGGTCAGCACGCCATTCAGGCCCATGCCGAGCGCGGCGAAGGCGCCGGCTTCCTGGTTGACCTGGAAGGCGCGCGCGGTGCCGATGCCATGCGCCGCCACGCCGGTGGCGAAGCCGCGCACGGTGTAGTCGCCGATGCGCAGCAGGTTCAGCAGCCTGGTGGCGCTGACCGCGCCGATGATGCCGGTGGCCATCACCAGCACGGCGGTCAGCGAAGGCAGGCCGCCGATCTTCTCGGCCACGCCCATGGCGATCGGGATGGTGACCGACTTGGGCGCGAGCGAGCGCACCGTCTCGGGCGAGGCGCCCAGCAGCCACGCGATGCCCACCGCCGACACCACCGCCACCAGCGAGCCCGCCAGCAAGCCGCCCAGCAGCGGCAGCACGTGCCGGCGCAGCTTGGGCAGCTGCAGGTAGAGCGGCACCGCCAGCGCCACGGTCGCCGGCCCCAGCAGAAAGTGGACGAACTGCGCGCCGTCGAAATAGGTCTTGTACGGCGTGCCGGTCACGGTCAGCAGCGTGACCAGGATGGCCACCGCGATCATCACCGGATTGGCCAGCGGCGAAAAGCGCGCGCGCTCGTAGACACGGAAGGCGAACACATAGGCCAGCAGGGTGGCGGTCAGGCCCAGCAGCGGACTGGCGGCCAGGTAGACCCAGATCTCGTTGAGGCGCGGCGTCATCATGGCTGCTCTCCCGGCGTTGCCTGCGCGCGGACAGGACTTGCGTCATCGGGCGGCGTCTTGCCCATCAGGGCTCGCGCCACCAGTGCCGTGGTGGCGATGGCCAGCCACGTGGACAGCACCAGCGCCACCACGATCGGCATCCACTCGCCGCCGATGCGGTGCGCATGGACCATGATGCCCACGCCGGCCGGCACGAACAACAGCGACAGGTGCTTCAGCAATTCGGAGGTGGTGCCCTGGATCACCGGCAGCAGCCGGTCGTCGAAGGTGAGCCAGCCGAACAGCAGGATCATGCCGATCACGGGGCCGGGCACGGGCAGGCTCAGGGCATAGCTGAGCGCTTCCCCGATGGATTGGAAAACCAGCAGGATGGCGAAGGTCTGGAGCATGCGGGCGAGGGGGGATGGAAACCGGGATTGGCGCCATCGAATGGTAACCCGGAGTGGCCCGGGTTGGCCGCCGGCGCCACGCCGGTGCGCTTACCCCAGCATCCGGTCCACCAGTTCAATCCAATGCATCACTGGCGTACCCGTCCCGCTTTGCAGATGCGTGATGCAGCCGATATTGGCCGATACGATGGCCTCGGGCCCGCAGGCCTGCAGGTTGGCGAGCTTTTCGTCGCGCAGGCGGTAGGACAACGCAGGCTGCAGCACGGAATACGTGCCCGCGGAGCCGCAGCACAGATGGCTGTCGGCGCAGAGCCTGACATCCACGCCCAGGCCGCCCAGCAGCGCTTCCACCTTGCCGCGGATCTGCTGGCCGTGCTGCAGCGTGCAGGGCGGATGGTAGGCCACGCGCTGGCCATGGCCGGCCTTGCCGCCCCGGGCTTCGATCGTCTCGGCTGCCATGGCCTGCAGGTTGTCGGCAAAGTCCGGCAGCAGTTCCGACAGGTCCTTGGTCAGCGCCGAGACCTGGCGCGCGCGCTCGGCATAGCGCGCATCGTTGCGCAGCAGGTGGCCATATTCCTTGACCATCGCGCCGCAACCCGACGCGGTCATGACGATGGCTTCCGCGCCGGCCTGCACCGCCGGCCACCAGGCGTCGATATTGCGCCGCATATTGTCGAAGCCGCCGTCGTGGTCGCCGGTGTGGTAGCGCACCGCACCGCAGCAACCGGCCTGGCGCGCCACCACCAGTTGCACGCCAAGGCGGTCGAACACGCGTGCCGTGGCGGCATTGATGTTGGGCGACATCGATGGCTGCACGCAGCCGTCGAGCAACAGCATCTTGCGCGCATGCGTGGTGCGCGGCCACGTGCCGGCGTCCACCGGCTGCGGCACTTTGTTGCGCAAGGACTGCGGCAGCAGCGGGCGCAGGCGCTGGCCCATGCGCATGGCCGGCCCGAACAGCGCCGGCCGGGTCATGCTCTCGCGCAGCGCCCAGCGCGCGAAACGCTCGCGGGCCGGGCGCCGGATGCCTTCGGCTTCCAGCCGGTCGTCCACCACCTTGCGGCCGATATCGACCAGGCGGCCGTATTTCACGCCGGACGGGCAGGTCGATTCGCAGTTGCGGCAGGTCAGGCAACGGTCCAGGTGCAGGCGCGTGCTCTCGGTGACGGGCTGGCCTTCGAGCACCTGCTTCATCAGGTAGATGCGGCCGCGCGGCCCGTCCAGTTCGTCGCCGAGCAACTGGTAGGTGGGGCAGGTGGCGGTGCAGAAGCCGCAGTGCACGCATTTGCCGACGATGGACTTGGCTTCTTCGCCGTCGGGCGTGTCGCGCAGGAATTCGGCCAGGGTGGTTTGCATGGTTCGGGGACTCTCTGGTGCCTTTGCTGGGGATCGGGATGGCCTGGCCTGCGGCTCAGAGGCCGGCGTACATGCGCTGCGGATTGAAAATGCCGGCCGGGTCGAACTTTGCCTTGAGCCGCTGGTGAATGGCGGCCACCGGTGCCGACAGCGGCGTGAACACGCCCACCGACTTGTCGCCATTGCGGAACAGCGTGGCGTGCCCGCCGGCCGCGGCGGCCACGCCACGCACGGTGGCGCTGTCGGCCTTGCTATCCGTGCCGCCCAGCCACCAGCGCTGTCCACCGCCCCATTCGATCAGCTGTCCGCCGCCAGGCAGCGCCAGCGGCGCCGCGGTGGTGGGCACGGCGATGCGCCATAGCGCCTGGCCGGCTTGCGCCGGGGCGAAGAAGGGATGGCTTTGCTCGCGCAGCGCGCGCCACAGCGCATCGGCCTCGCCGGGCTCGACAGCGTCCCCGCCAAGCCGCTCGCGCGCGGCCCGCAGGGCGGCCGCCGCGCCCGACAGGCGCAGATGCAGCACGCCATCGTGCCAGGCCGAGGCGGCAATCGGCAACGGCTGGCCGCCCCACTGGTTGAGGCGGTCGAGCGCCTCGGCCTCGTCCATCGGGAAGCGCAGCGTGGCATCGTCGAACGGCAGCGGCAGGACCTTGAGCGAGACTTCCAGGATCAGGCCCAGCGTGCCGAGCGATCCTGCCATCAGCCGCGATACGTCGTAGCCGGCCACGTTCTTCATCACCTGGCCGCCAAAATTCAGGACGTCGCCGCGGCCGTCCATCACCCGCGCCCCCAGCACGAAGTCGCGCAATGCGCCCACTGCCTGCCGGCGCGGGCCGGACAGCCCCGCGGCCACCGCGCCGCCAAGGGTGGCCCCCTGGGCAAAATGCGGCGGCTCGAAGGCCAGCATCTGGCGCCGTTCGGCCAGTGCCGCCTCGATCTGCGCCAGCGGCGTGCCGCAGCGCGCGGTGATCACCAGCTCGGGCGGGTCGTAGTCGACGATGCCGTCATAGGCACGCGTGTCCAGCACGTCCCCCTGCAATTGCTGGCCGTAGAAATCCTTGCTGCCGCCGCCGCGCAGGCGCAGCGGCGCGCGCGTGTCGGTGGCATGCCGGATGGCATCGCGAAAGGCATCGAGGGTGGCTTGCTGGTCGGCTGGCATGGTGGCTGGCTGGGTTTGGCTGGGGTTGCCGTGAAGGGGGTCAGGCGGAGGAAGACGGGCGGCCTGGCGGCGCGGCGGCCTGCTCGCCCTCGTCCCGGTAGTGTGGCAGCGCGTTGCCGCAGTGCTTGCAGTAGGCGGCGTCGGGATCGTGGCCTTCGGTCAGGCAATGGGTGCAGGTGCGCGTGGTCAGCGGCCGCTTCATGATGCTGGCGGCCAGCTCGGCGCCCACGATGCCGGTCGGGAAGGCAATGATGCCGTAGCCCAGCAGTATGGTCAGCGAGGTGATGAACTGCCCCAATGGCGTCTTGGGCACCATGTCGCCGAAGCCGGTGGTGGTCAGCGTCACCACCGCCCAGTACATGCTCACAGGGATGCTGGTAAAGCCGTGCTGCGGCCCCTCCACCACGTACATCACGGTGCCGAGGATCACGGTGATGATGAACACGGTGCCGAGAAAGACGAAGATCTTGCGCCGGCTGTTGGCCAGCGCGCGGTAGAGGATCTGCGCCTCCTCGAAATACACCGTCAGCTTGAGGATGCGAAAGACCCGCAGCAGCCGCAGCAGGCGCACATCGATCAGGAAGGCCAGTTCCGGCACGAAGAAGGCGAGCCAGGTCGGGATGATGGACAGGAAGTCGACCACGCCGAAGAAGCTGAACACATAGCGCAAGGGACGCCGCACCACCAGGATGCGCATCACGTACTCGGCGGTAAACAGCAGCGTGAACATCCACTCCAGCACGGTGAAAATGGTGCCCAGCCGCAGGTTTACCGCCGGCAGGCTGTCGAACATGACGATCAGCACACTGGTCACGATGCCCAGCAGCAGGACGATGTCGAACAGCCGCCCGTTGCGCGTGTCGGCTTCGAAGATGATGGTGTACCAGCGCTCGCGCCAGCCCGACTCGGGCTTGCCCAGGCGTTGGCGCGTCTGGGCGCTGCGGTGCTCGCGCTGCGTGGCGTGTTGGCTGGCCATGTTCAGAAGCGCGGCAGGTCAGGATGCGGCAGCAGCCCGCGCTTGACGTGCATGCGCCCGTACTCGGCGCAGCGCGCCAGCGTGGGGATGGCCTTGTCGGGGTTGAGCAGGCGAGCCGGATCGAAGGCCGCCTTGACGCCGAAGAACAGTTCGCGCTCCTCGGGGGAGAACTGCACGCACATGGAATTGAGCTTCTCCACGCCCACGCCATGCTCGCCGGTGACGGTCCCGCCCAGTTCCACGCAGCTCTCCAGGATGTCGGAGCCGAACAGCTCGGCGCGGTGCCATTCGTCCTGGTCCGCGCCATCGAACAGGATCAGCGGATGCATATTGCCGTCGCCGGCATGGAACACGTTCATGCAGCGCAGGCCATATTTGCGCTCCATCCCTTCGATGCGCTTGAGCAGGGTGCCGATGTGCTTGCGCGGGATGGTGCCGTCCATGCAGTAATAGTCCGGCGAGATGCGGCCGGCGGCGGGGAAGGCATTCTTGCGCCCGCTCCAGAAGCGCAGCCGCTCGGCCTCGCTTTGCGACACCGCGATGCGGCTGGCGCCTGACGCGCGCAGCACCTCGCTCATGCGTTCCACTTCCTCGGCCACCTCTTCCGGCGTGCCGTCGGATTCGCACAGCAGGATGGCGGCAGCGTCGAGGTCGTAGCCGGCGCGCACGAATTCCTCCACGGCGGCGGTGGCGGGCTTGTCCATCATTTCCAGCCCGGCCGGGATGATGCCGGCGCCGATCACGTCGGCCACCGCGTTGCCGCCCTTGGCCACGTCGTCGAAGCTGGCCATGATCACCTGCGCCAGTTGCGGCTTGGGGATCAGCTTGACGGTCACTTCGGTGACCACCGCCAGCATGCCTTCGGAGCCGACCAGCACGGCCAGCAGGTCCAGCCCCGGCGCATCCGGTGCCTCCGAGCCGAACTCCACCACTTCGCCCTCCATGGTGACGGCGCGCACACGCAGCACGTTGTGCACGGTCAGGCCGTACTTCAGGCAATGCACGCCGCCTGAGTTCTCGCTGACGTTGCCGCCGATGGTGCAGGCGATCTGCGAGGACGGGTCGGGAGCGTAATAGAGGTTGTACGGCGCTGCGGCCTCGGAGATGGCGAGATTGCGCACGCCGGGCTGGACCACCGCGGTGCGCGAACGCACGTCCACGCCGACGATGCGCTTGAACTTGGCCAGCGACAGCACCAGGCCGGTGGCGATCGGCATGGCCCCGCCCGACAGGCTGGTGCCGGCGCCGCGCGGCACCACGGGCACCTGCAGCGCGTGGCACAGGCGCAGGATCGCGCAGACCTGCTCCTCGCTGTCGGGCAGCGCCACCGCCATCGGGATCTGGCGGTAGGCCGCCAGGCCGTCGCACTCGTAGGGGACGGTGTCTTCAGGCTTCCACAGCAAGGCCGCATCGGGCAGGATCTTCGCCAGGCCTTCGAGTAGCGCGGTGCGGCGGCTGTCGTCGGTGACCGGTGAAACTTCGTGCGGGGCATTCATGGGGACTCCTGTGATGGCCGCCGGCGCCTGCCATGGCAGGGCGCAATCGGGTGGGGAGCAGGGACTATAGCGCAGCCGGGGCGCCGCGCAGCCCTGCCGGTACGTGAATTCCGCATGGCAGGCCGATCAAAATCGCTCATGATGGGCCTGGGCCGGAACCATGCCGGCCTTGGCGCGGGTGTCCTCGCCGCGCAGCCACATCGATTCCAGCTTAGCACCGGGGTGGCGCTATCCGGAGATGCTGCGCCTTCTGCCCGCGTGCCGTTCATGCCAGCGCCGCCCGGCTCGCCACTCAGCGCGGCAGCATGTGCACCATTTCCAGCTTGTCGTGATAGTCCGGTGCCACATAGAGCGCCTCGGGCTCGATGCCGTAGCGGCGGAACCCCATCGCCTCGTAGAGCGAAATCGCGGCGGTATTGGACACGTTGACGCAGAGCGTGACCTGGCGCAGCCCCGGCATGGCGGCGGCCAGCGCCATGGCCTCTGCCATCAGCCGGCGGCCCAGGCGCCGGTCGCGATAGCCCGGCGCCACATACATGCCCCAGATGGAGGCCTTGTGCCGCTGCTTGACCTTGTCCTCGCGCATCACGCCGACCACGCCGGCCAGCGCGCTGCCGTCCCCGGACGCCTCGAAGGCGCCGAGCACTGCTTTTTCGGGCGTTGCCGCCAGGCGTGCGGCGACGGTCGCGAGCGGCAGGTCGCGTTCTTCCTCGTAGCTCGAACCGAAGGCGGCGGGTGCCTCCAGCAGGCCTTCCAGGCGTAGCGCCTGATAGGTTCCGGCATCGGCGGGGGTGAGCAGGCGGATCTGCATGGGGTTCTCCGTGCTTGTTGTCGAAGCGGCCGCCAGGGCCTACCAGTCCAGGCCCAGCAGCCAGTCGACGAAATAGCGTGCCTCCGGCTTCGGCGGCGCCTGTTCGCGCTCGACGATGTAGTAGCCGTGCGGCGATACCGACTCGATATCCAGCAGGCGCACCATCTGCCCGAGCGAGAGCCAGTGGTGCGCCATGCGCTGGCGCACCAGGGCCACGCCCTGGTTGGAGGCGATGGCTTCCAGCATGAGGCCGATATCGTTGAATTGCGGGCCGGTCTGGGGCTCGGGCCAGTCCAGGCCGGCGGTCTCGAACCAGGGCTTCCACGGTTCCAGCGGGCTGCGCAGCAGCACCAGGTTGTGCAGGTGCTCCGGCCGGGTGACGGCGCGGCCGTCGATGCGCTCGTAGTATTCGCGCCCGCAGGCCGGGAAGACCGGCTCGACCAGCAGCCTGGTCGTCTTCAGGCCGGGGTAGCGCCCGGTGCCGTAGCGGATCTCCACATCGGTATCTTCCGCCTTCACATCGAGGAAGGGGATGGCGAGGTGCAACTCGGTGTCGATGTGCGGGTACAGCGCGGTGAACTCGGGCAGGCGCGGCACCAGGTGCTGGCGGCCGAAGGTGGGCGGGATCGCCACCCGCAGCCGGGTGCGCTGCTTGTTGTACTCGGGGCGCGCCAGTTCGTTGAGCGACTTGAGCGCGTCCTGCACGTTACGCAGCTGGCGCATGCCCGACGCGGTCAGCCGCAGCGCGGCGTTGGAGCGCACGAAGAGGTCCTCGCCCCACAATTCCTCGAGGTTCTTGATGCGGTGCGATACCGCGCTGGGCGTGACCGACAGTTCCTCGGCCGCGCGCGCGAAGCTGCCCAGGCGGGCGGCGGCTTCGAACGCGATCAGCAGGTGCAGCGGCGGGATGCGGTTGAACACGGATGCCATGCCGCGCCGGTCCTCAGCGCGCCGGGCGGAAGATCTTGCCCGGATTGAGGATATGGTTGGGGTCGAGCGCGTTCTTGATGGCGCGCATCAGGTCGAGCGCGTCTTCGCCGTGCTCGCTGACCAGGAAATCCATCTTGTGCAGGCCCACGCCGTGTTCGCCCGTGCAGGTGCCGCCCATCGCCAGCGCGCGTTCCACGATGCGCCGGTTGATGGTCTCGGCCTCGGCCAGTTCCTCGGGCCTTTCGGGATCGGTCAGGATCGCCACATGGAAATTGCCGTCGCCCACATGGCCGACGATGGGGCAGGGCAGGCTGGAGGCATTGAGGTCGCGCTCGGTCTCGGTCACGCAATCGGCCAGGCGCGAGATCGGTACGCACACGTCGGTGGTGACCGCCCGGCAGCCCGGCTTGAGCTGCAGCATGGCGAAGTAGGCGGTATGGCGCGCGTTCCACAGCCGGCTGCGGTCTTCCGGCCGGGTGGCCCACTCGAAGCCCTGGCCGCCGTGCTCGGCGGTGATCTGCTGCACGGTCTCGGCCTGTTCCTTGACGCCGGCCTCGGTGCCGTGGAATTCGAAGAACAGGTGCGGCATCTCCGGCATGGCCAGATTGTCGTGCCGGTTGATGGCGCGGATGGCCAGCGCGTCGACGAACTCCACGCGCGCGACCGGCACGCCCAGCTGGATGGTCTCGATGGTCGCCTGCACCGCGCTGCCCATGCTGGGGAAGGCGCAGATGGCGGCGGAGATGGCCTCGGGCTGCGGATACAGGCGGACCGTGACCTCGGTGATGATGCCCAGCGTGCCTTCGCTGCCGATCATCAGCCGGGTCAGGTCGTAGCCGGCGGAAGACTTGCGGGCGTGGGTGCCGGTCTTGACGATGCGGCCGTCGGCGGTGACCACGGTCAGCGCCAGCACGTTTTCGCGCATGGTGCCGTAGCGCACCGCATTGGTCCCGGAGGCGCGCGTGGCACACATGCCGCCCAGCGAGGCATCGGCGCCCGGGTCGATCGGGAAGAACAGGCCGGTGTCCTTGATTTCCTGGTTCAGCTGCTTGCGGGTGACCCCCGGTTGCACCGTGACGTTCAGGTCTTCGGGCTGCACCGACAGCACCCGGTTCATCTGCGACAGGTCCAGGCTGATGCCGCCCGCCACCGCCAGCAGGTGGCCTTCGAGCGAGGAGCCGGCGCCGTAGGGGATCAGCGGTACGCGGTGCGCATTGCACAGGCGGGCCACCTCGGCGACTTCCTCGGTGGTATGGGCGAAGACCACGCCGTCCGGCGCGGCCGGCGGGAAGGGCGATTCATCGCGCCCATGGTGGTCGCAGACGCCGGGAGAGGTGGAGAAACGTTCGCCGAAGCGGGCCTGCAGGGCGTCGCGCACGGCGCCAGGCAGGGGTTGGCGCACCAGCGCGGCGTGGGAAAGGGGATGGTTCATGGCGTCTCCGGCGGGTCTGTGATGGCCGGATGCCGTCCGCGCCGGCCCTGGCAAGGCCGCGCCGAACGGTGCCGGCATTCGCACCCGGTAGCGTATCGAGCGAATCCCGTTATTCTACGCCGCGCCCGGCCGGCTCCGCAGCCGCGGGCGCCGCAACGGCCACTTGGCGGGTTTCGCCGGGGGTTTCCCCGATCCCCGCGCCGTGGCCTGCCGCGCCTGCCCCGATGCGCGCCATAATGTGAGATTCGCCAACGCAGGAGACCCGCATGGGCAACCGCCTGACCAAGATCGCCACCCGCACCGGAGACGCCGGCACCACCGGGCTTGGCGACGGCAGCCGCACCGGCAAGGACAGCCTGCGCATCGCCGCCATCGGCGATGTCGATGAGCTCAATTCCAACCTCGGCGTGCTGCTGACCGAGGCGCTGCCCGACGACGTGCGCTCGGCCCTGCTCCATATCCAGCACGATCTGTTCGACCTCGGCGGCGAGCTGTCCATCCCCGGCTACGTGCTGGTCAAGCCCGAGCAGGTGCTGCAACTCGACGAATGGCTGGCGCACTACAACGCCGACCTGCCGCGCCTGGCCGAATTCATCCTGCCGGGCGGCGGCCGCGCAGCGGCGCTGGCGCATGTGTGCCGGACGGTTTGCCGGCGCGCCGAACGGGCGCTGGTGGCGCTGGGCGCGCAGGAAGCCCTCAACGAGGCGCCGCGCCAGTACCTGAACCGGCTTTCCGACCTGCTGTTCGTGCTGGCACGCGTACTCAACCGCGCCGATGGCGGCAACGATGTCCTTTGGCAGCGTGGCCGCTAGGGGGGGTGTTACCTATTGGCGGTGCACCGGGAAGTCGCGGGTTGCTGTATTTTTAGTGATATAAGAAGCACAAAATCCGGGGGTGGCGCGCAACGTCCCCGAACGTACCTCAACTTGGCCGTTCCGCCTGCCGCCGAGCGTGGAGGAGAAGTCGAGGAATTTACTCGGAATTGCCTTCCCGGCCCTTGAAATGGCCCCGGACGGCCACATTTCGGCCTCAGGATGAATTGCAGTCCCCGCGCGGAGCGGGGCTCAAGAGGAGAGAACAAATGGGTAAGATCATCGGTATCGACCTCGGTACCACCAATAGCTGCGTCGCGATCATGGAAGGCAATACGCCCAAGGTGATCGAAAATGCCGAAGGCACGCGTACCACCCCGTCGATCATCGCCTACATGGAAGACGGCGAGATCCTGGTCGGCGCGCCTGCCAAGCGCCAGGCGGTGACCAATCCGCGCAACACCCTGTACGCGGTGAAGCGCCTGATCGGCCGCAAGTTCGAAGAAAAGGAAGTGCAGAAGGACATCGGCCTGATGCCCTACTCCATCGTCAAGGCCGACAACGGCGACGCATGGGTGTCGGTGCGCGAACAGAAGCTGGCGCCGCCGCAGGTGTCGGCAGAAGTGCTGCGCAAGATGAAGAAGACCGCCGAGGACTACCTTGGCGAGCCGGTGACCGAAGCCGTGATCACCGTGCCGGCTTATTTCAACGACTCGCAGCGCCAGGCCACCAAGGACGCCGGCCGCATCGCCGGCCTGGACGTCAAGCGCATCATCAACGAGCCGACCGCGGCCGCGCTGGCCTTCGGCCTGGACAAGAACGAAAAGGGCGACCGCAAGATCGCCGTGTATGACCTGGGCGGCGGTACCTTCGACATCTCGATCATCGAGATCGCGGACGTGGACGGCGAGAAGCAGTTCGAAGTGCTGTCGACCAATGGCGACACCTTCCTGGGCGGCGAAGACTTCGACCAGCGCATCATCGATTACATCATCGGCGAGTTCAAGAAGGAACAAGGCGTCGACCTGTCGAAGGACGTGCTCGCGCTGCAGCGCCTGAAGGAAGCCGCTGAAAAGGCCAAGATCGAACTGTCGAGCTCGCAGCAGACCGAAATCAACCTGCCGTACATCACGGCGGATGCCTCGGGTCCGAAGCACTTGAACCTGAAGATGACCCGCGCCAAGCTGGAAGCGCTGGTCGAGGAACTGATCACCCGCACCATCGAGCCGTGCCGCATCGCCATCAAGGATGCCGGCGTCAAGGTCAGCGAGATCGACGACGTGATCCTGGTCGGCGGCATGACCCGCATGCCCAAGGTGCAGGAACAGGTCAAGGAATTCTTCGGCAAGGAAGCGCGCAAGGACGTGAACCCGGACGAAGCCGTGGCCGTGGGCGCCGCGATCCAGGGTTCGGTGCTGTCGGGCGACCGCAAGGACGTGCTGCTGCTGGACGTGACGCCGCTGTCGCTGGGTATC
This sequence comes from Cupriavidus sp. 96C5-1, assembly GCF_057798855.1. Classification (NCBI taxonomy): domain Bacteria; kingdom Pseudomonadati; phylum Pseudomonadota; class Betaproteobacteria; order Burkholderiales; family Burkholderiaceae; genus Cupriavidus; species Cupriavidus sp. 96C5-1. The sequence goes on from NZ_JBYOJU010000001.1 coordinate 50,073, forward strand.
GAAACCCTGGGTGGCGTGATGACCAAGATGATCACCAAGAACACCACCATCCCGACCAAGCATGCGCAGGTGTTCTCCACCGCCGACGACAACCAGCCGGCCGTGACCATCAAGGTGTTCCAGGGCGAGCGTGAAATGGCGACCGGCAACAAGCTGCTGGGCGAGTTCAACCTCGAAGGCATCGCGCCGGCACCGCGCGGCCTGCCGCAGATCGAAGTCTCGTTCGACATCGACGCCAACGGCATCCTGCACGTGGGCGCCAAGGACAAGGCGACCGGCAAGGAAAACCGCATCACCATCAAGGCGAACTCGGGCCTGTCGGAAGACGAGATCCAGCGCATGGTGAAGGACGCCGAGGCCAACGCCGAGGAAGACAAGAAGGCCCGCGAGCTGGCGGATGCCCGCAACCAGGCCGACGCGCTGATCCACTCGACCAAGAAGGCTGTCACCGAATACGGCGACAAGCTGGAAGCGGGCGAGAAGGAAAAGATCGAAGCCGCGATCAAGGAACTGGAAGACGCCGCACGCGGCGGCGACAAGGCCGAGATCGATGCCAAGGTCAGCGCGCTGTCCGACGCGAGCCAGAAGCTGGGCGAGCGCGTCTATGCCGACATGCAGGCCAAGGCCGGCGACGCGGGTGCCGCGGGCGCGGCCGGTGCTGCCGGCGCGGGCCAGCAACAACAAGCCCAGCCGCAGGACGACAACGTCGTGGACGCCGAATTCAAGGAAGTCAACGACAAGAAGTAATGGATGAGCGGGGGAGGGGCGCGGTGCGCAACACCGGCGCCAGCCCCTGTCCCGACGCCGGGCGACGGGCATTGGACCAAGCGGATGACCGCCGTCGAATGCCTCGCTCGGCTTTTTTGCTATTCGCTCGGACGGGTTTAGGACGCGCTTCCGGGCCAATCAGGTAAGCAGCCACCATGGCAAAACGTGACTACTACGAAGTGCTCGGGGTGGGCAAGAACGCCGGCGACGACGACATCAAGAAGGCGTATCGCAAGCTGGCGATGAAGCACCACCCGGACCGCAATCCGGACAGCAAGGATTCCGAAGAGAAATTCAAGGAGGTCAAAGAGGCCTACGAGATGCTCTCCGACCCGGAGAAGAAAGCGGCCTACGATCAGTACGGCCACGCCGGCGTCGACCCCAATATGGCGGGCGGCTTCGGTGGCGGCGGCCAGGGCTACGGCGGCTTCGCCGAAGCCTTTGGCGACATCTTCGGCGATATCTTCGGCCAGCAGGGCCAGGCCGGCGGACGCCGGGGCGGCGGTCCGCAGGTGTACCGCGGCGCGGACCTGCGCTACAGCATGGAAATCACGCTGGAGCAGGCAGCCCACGGCCACGAGGCGCAGATCCGCGTGCCGCACTGGGATGAGTGCGAGCACTGCCACGGCAACGGCGCCGAGCCCGGCACCAACGTCGAAACCTGCCCGACCTGCCATGGCGCGGGCCAGGTGCGCGTGTCGCAGGGCTTTTTCTCGATGCAGCAGACCTGCCCCAAGTGCCACGGCACCGGCAAGCATATTCCCAAGCCTTGCACCAAGTGCCACGGCCAGGGCAAGCTGAAGTCGCAGAAGACGCTGGAAGTGAAGATTCCCGCCGGCATCGACGAGGGCATGCGTATCCGCTCCTCGGGCAATGGCGAGCCGGGCATCAACGGCGGCCCTCCGGGCGACCTGTACGTGGAAGTCCACATCAAGCAGCACGCGGTGTTCGAGCGCGACGGCGACGACCTGCACTGCCAGATGCCGATTTCCTTCGCCACGGCGGCGCTGGGCGGCGACCTGGAAGTGCCCACGCTGGGCGGCAAGGCCAGTTTCCCCGTGCCCGAAGGCACCCAGCCCGGCAAGACCTTCCGCCTGCGCGGCAAGGGCATCAAGGGCGTGCGCTCGGGTTATCCCGGCGATCTCTACGTGCACATCAACGTGGAAACGCCGGTCAAGCTGACCGAGGCGCAGAAGGACATCCTGCGCCAGTTCGACCGCTCGGTGCACGAAGGCGGCTCGCGCCACAGCCCGCAGGAACAATCCTGGCTGGACAAGGTGAAGAGTTTCTTCAGCTGATCCGGCAAGGGGTAGAGGCCGGCCACGCGTCAAGGCGTGGCCGGCTTTTTTGTTTTGTGGGGGTGGGCAAAACCGTTGGCTTCGCTCGCTGTGGCTCCCAGTCAAATCACCCCTCTCCCCAACCTTCTCCCTGAGGGAGAGGGGCCGGGGAGAGGGCGGGCGCGCGATAATGCCGATGTCGCCCGCCGACTGGCGAACTCAATTTACGCTGGTGATTTCCCCGTGGCTGTCTCCCTGACCCGCTCATCTTCCTCTCCCTCTCCCGGCCTGCCGCCGCAAGCGCCCGCATCTGCGGAGCCCTTCGTCCTGCTCGACGACGCCACCGCCGCGCCCGGCGAGGCATCCTCGCGCCTGTACACCGGCTTTGCCCGCGAAGACGTGCTTCCCGACGCCGCCGCCATCGGCACGCTCGACACGCTGCTGGCCGAAGGCTGGCGCCACGGCTGGCATGCCACGCTGTTTGCCCCTTACGAATTCGGCGGACCGCTGGTCGGTGTCGCCGTCCATGTGGACCAGGCGCTGCCTTTTCACGATGGCGCATTGCGGCTGCTGTGGTTCAGGCAGATGCGCAGGCTCGACACGCGGGAGGTCGGGGCGTGGCTCGCGCAGGCCCGCGATCCGGCGGGCGAGCCGGCCGGCGTGATGGAGGTTACCGCCGACACGCCGGAGCCCGCCTTCCATGCGGCCATCGCGCGGATCCATCAGTGGATCGAAGCCGGCGACACTTATCAGGTCAACTTCACGCAGCGTTTGCGGTTCCGGGAGTTCGGCGATCCGCTGACCCTCTACGCCGCGCTGCGCGCCGCCCAGCCCGTGCCCTACGCAGCGCTGGCGCGGCTGCCCGGGGAGGGCTGGGTGCTGTCGCTGTCACCCGAACTGTTTGTCCGGCATGACGGCGAGGGCCGCCTGCTGGCGCGCCCGATGAAGGGCACGGCACCGCTCACCGGCGACAGCGCGCGCGATGCCGGGGCCGCGGCGGCGCTGGCGCAGGATGCCAAGAACCGCGCCGAAAATGTCATGATCGTCGACCTGCTGCGCAACGATCTCGGCCGCATCGCCGTGCCCGGCACGGTGGCCGTGCCGGACCGCTTCGCGGTGCAGCCCTTCGGCCGGGTGTTGCAGATGACTTCCACCGTGACCGCCACCGCGCGTGCGGGCACCAGCCTGGCCGACCTGATGCGCGCGCTGTTCCCCTGCGGCTCCATCACCGGCGCGCCCAAACGGCGCACCATGCAGATCATCGGCGAACTGGAGCCGGCCCCGCGTGGCCTCTACACCGGCTCGATCGGCTGGATCGACGCGCCCGCCGCCGGGCAGGGCAATCGATGGCCCGGCGCCTTCGCGCTGTCGGTGGCAATCCGCACGCTAGTCCTCGGCACGCAGGGCCCTGACGGATTGCGGCCCGGCGAGATGGGCGTCGGCGGCGGTATCGTGCATGACAGCGATGCCGCCGGCGAATATGCCGAGTGCGGCTGGAAGGCCCGCTTCCTGACCGCGCACGATCCGGGCTTCACCCTGTTCGAGACCATGCGGGTGGAAGACGGGCAATGCCTGCGCCTGGACCAGCACCTGGCGCGGCTGGCCGCTTCCGCCGCCTGCTTCGGCTTTTGTTTCGAGCGCGCCAGCGTGCTCGAGGCCGTGCGCGCGGCGGCGGCGCAGCTTGGGGCCGGCACCTGGCGCCTGCGGCTGGCGCTGGACAAAGCCGGCACCATTGCCATTGCCCACGGCCCGCTGGCGCCGCTGGCCACGGTGCCGGTGCGGGTGCTGCTGGCACCCCAGGCGCTCGCGGTGGTGAATGCGCTGCATCGCCATAAAACCAGCGTGCGCGCTGTCTATGACGCCGGCTGGCAGGCGGCCGAGCGGGCCGGGGCCTTCGACAGCCTGTTCTTCAATACGCGCGGCGAACTACTGGAAGGCGGACGCAGCTCGGTCTTCGTCAAGGTGGATGGCGAGTGGCTGACGCCGCCGCTGGCGGCGGATATCCTGCCCGGCGTGATGCGCGCGGCGGTGCTGGCGCATGGCGCGCGCTACCTGGGCGGCCCGGTGCGCGAGGCGATCGTCACGCGGGCCATGCTGCTGCGCGCCGAAGCGCTGGCGCTGGCCAATTCGCTGCGCGGCGTGCTGCCTGCGGTATTGCTGGTCGAAGGCTGAACCAGGCGCTTCCGCCCGGCCAGCGCCACGCACAGGCCGGGGAAGCCGTGCGTGGCGGCGCCGGTCAGGCCGAGAAGGTGTGCTCGACGGCCGGGAAGCTGCCGTCCTTCACGGCCGCCACGTAGGCGCGCACGGCGGCTTCGATCGAGGTGGCGCCGTCCATGAAGTTACGCACGAACTTGGCCTTGCGGCCCGGGTAGACGTTGAGCATGTCCTGCAGCACCAGCACCTGGCCGGAGCAATCCACGCCGGCGCCGATGCCGATGGTGGGGATGGTCAGCAGGCCGGTGACCACGCCGGCCACTGCCGCGGGTACGGCTTCCATCACGATCAGCTGGGCACCGGCGGCCTGCAGCGCGAGCGCATCGCGCTTGATCTGCGCGGCGCCTTCGTCGGTCTTGCCCTGCACCTTGAAGCCGCCCAGCGCGTGCACCGACTGCGGCGTCAGGCCGATATGGGCGCACACCGGAATGCTGCGCTCGACCAGGAACCTGACGGTAGGCGCGAGCCAGTCGCCGCCTTCCAGCTTGACCATCTGCGCGCCGGCGCGCATCAGCGCCACGGCGCTGGCAAAGGCCGCCTCGGGCGTCGGGTAGGTGCCGAAGGGCAGGTCCGCCACCAGCAGTGCGCTCTGGTTGCCGCGCGCCGCGCATTCGGTGTGATAGACCATCTGCTCGAGCGTCACTGGCAGCGTGGTCTGCTGGCCCTGCATGACATTGCCGAGGGAATCGCCGACCAGCAGCACCTCGACCCCGCAGTAGTCGAGCAGCGCGGCGAAGCTGGAATCGTACGCGGTCAGCATGGCGATTTTCTCGCCGGCGGCGCGCATGGCCTGCAGCTTTGGGATGGTGACGGTCTTGCGGGAGGGGTCGAGGAGGTAACTCATGACGTTGGCCGGTAGAGAGACGGGGAGCCGGGCCGGCCGCAGTGCATCCATGCATCGGTGACCGACCATCGTCGATCTGCTTTTTGCATCGGCTTCAATGCGGCCAGGCCTCTGTCCCTTTCAGTTCGCCTTGCCCCGAGGCACGCAGCCCGGTCGATGCGGGCCGCCGGCTTCGCGGCAGCGACTGTTGTCGTTATGGTTAAGGCTGGCAGGCGGGAACCTGTCAGGGCGCAGCGAGATTGAGAAAGGCCTTGCGGCCGCGCATGTTTTCGATGCGCGACAGTAGTGTACGGAAATCTCCGTCATTGTCCACCGGACTGAAGTGGGCGGTGTCGACGATCATGACCGGCGCCTCGTCGTAGCGGTGGAACAGCTCGCCGTAGGCATCGGCCAGGCGCTCCAGGTAGGCATCGTCGATGCTGGACTCGCCCGGCGCGTTGCGGCGCGCGATGCGCTCGCGCAGCAGGGCAGGCGAGGCCTGCAGCACGATGACGAGGTCCACCCGCTGGCCCTGGGCGGGCAGGCGCGCGGCAAGGGCGTCGTACAGCGCCAGTTCGTCGGCTGGCAAGGTCAGCCCGGCATAGAGCCGGTCCCTGGTATGGAGGAAGTTGCCCACCATGCGCTGCCCGGCCAGCAGCGCCGCCTGCCAGGCCTGGAGCTGCTGCGCGCGCTGGTTCATCAGCGACAGCTGCAGCGGCAGGGCATAGCGTGCCGGCTCGCGGTAATAGCGTTCCAGGAAAGGGTTTTCGCGGGCCGAGTCGAGCAGCTCGCCGATGCGCAGGGTTTGCGCCAGGCGCTGTGCGAGGGCGGTCTTGCCGGCCCCGATGGGGCCTTCCACCACGATGCGGCGCAGATGATCGAGCATGGGCGGGTCCTGTCGGCTAAGGAAAGGCAGGCAAAGGGGGCGGATGGCGCGGGCCCGGTTGGCCGATGCCGGTCATGGCTCAGGACGCGTCGCGCGCTTCCCGCTGCCGCGTGCATTGGCAGAACGAGATCTTTTCGATGCGCTGCGCATTGACCGCGGCCAGGTAATCGGCCGCGCGGCCGAGGCCGGGGATGGCCAGGTCGGCGTCGAGTTCAAGCAGCGGCACCAGCGTGAAGGCGCGTTCGGTCACGCGCGGATGCGGCACGATCAGGTGCTCTTCCTGGTGGATTTCGCCGCCGAACAGCAGCAGGTCCAGGTCGAGGGTGCGCGGCGCATTGTGGAACGGCCGCTCGCGGCCGAACTGGTCTTCGATGTGGTGACAGATGCGCAGCAGCTGGAGGGCGGTAAACGAGGTTTCCACCTTGACCACTGCGTTGTAATAGTCGTCGCCTGTCGCATCGACGGGAGCCGTGCGATAGAGCGACGATCTCGCCATCACCGTGATGCCGACCTGCTGGGCCAGGCATACGATGGCATCTTTCAGGGCCTGCCGGGCGTCGCCCAGGTTGGCCCCGATGCCGATAAAGGCAAGTGTCATTACGATTCCTCCGGCTGGACGCGCACCTTGCCGGCTTTCCGGTCTGCAGTCGAGCCGGGTTCCGGGCTCGCGTCCATATCACTGCGCGCAGAAACTTTATCCGATTTCCGCGGAGCGCGCCGGCGGCGCTTCTTGCGTGCCGGGCCGCCACCCTCGCCGTCGTCGGCAAACTCGCCGCTCTCGCCGCCGCCGGTTCCACCGGCGCCGCCGCCCTGCTTGCCGCCACCGCGCGACGGGCGCACGGCATCGATCAGGGCTTCGCGGCCCTCGCTATCGGCGTTCTGGAAGTCCTGCCACCAGCGTGCCAGTTCGGCCGGCTGCTCGCCGGATTCGCAACGCAGGTAGAGGAAGTCGTAGCCGGCGCGGAAACGCGGGGATTCGATCAGGCGGAACGGCATACGGCCCACGCGCTTCTCGAAGCGCGGCTGCATGCCCCAGATGTCCCGCATATCGGTGACAAAGCGGCGCTGGATGGCGAGCTGGCCGGTCTGGCGCTCGAGCACGTCGTCCATGGCCGTATTGAGCGCGGCGATGGCGTGTTCGCCCTCCTCGCGCAGCGTGGTCCAGCGCTGCAGCACGTGGTGCCACAGCAGCGCGGCGAACAGGAAGCCAGGCGACACCGGCTTGCCGACCTGCACGCGCTGGTCGGTGTTGTCCAGCGCCAGCTGCACGAAGCGCTGGCCCATCGGCTGCTCCAGCGCGACGTCCAGCAGCGGCAGCAGGCCGCGGTGCAGCCCGGCCTTGCGCAACTCCTGCAGCGAGGCCCAGGCGTGGCCCGACATCAGCAGCTTGAGCATCTCGTCGAACAGGCGCGCGCTGGGCACGTTGTGGATCAGCGAGGCGAGGTCGGCGATCGGTTGGCGGGTGGCCTCGTCGATGGTGAAACCGGTCTTGGCGGCGAAACGCACCACGCGCAGCATGCGGATCGGGTCTTCGCGATAGCGCGTGACCGGGTCGCCGATCATGCGCAGCGTGCGCGCGCGGATGTCTTCCATGCCCTGGTGATAGTCATGCACCGTCTGTTGGGCAGGGTCGTAATACATCGCGTTGATGGTGAAGTCGCGGCGTTCCGCGTCTTCCGACTGCGAGCCCCATACGTTGTCGCGCAGCACGCGCCCGGAGGCGTCGATCGCATGGGTCTTGCTGTCCAGTTCGGCGCGCTTGAGGCGGCGCCCTTCGGGCAGCGTCTCGCTGGCGACGGCATCGACCAGGGCGCGGAAGGTGGAGACTTCGATGATCTCCTGCTCGCGCCCGCCGTAGAAGGTCACATGCACGATCTGGAAGCGCCGGCCGATGATGCGCGAGCGGCGGAACAGGGCTTGCACCTGGTCCGGCGTGGCATTGGTGGCGACGTCGAAATCCTTGGGCTTGATGCCCAGCAACAGGTCGCGCACCGCGCCGCCGACGATAAAGGCCTGGTATCCCGCCTGCTGCAGCGTGGAGGTGACCTTGATGGCGTTGCGCGAGATCAGCGACTGGTCGATCTGATGTTCGTCATGCGCCACGATGCGCGGCGTATGGGCACGGCTGCCACGGCGTTTGGCGGCGGGGCGCTGCTGGGAGCCCGGCTTGCCGAGCAGCCGGTTGATTAGCTTCTTGATCACGTCAGAACAGATCCATGATGCGCCAGCCGGCCGCGGCGGCGTGGTGACGCAGGCGATCGTCCGGGTTGGCGGCGATCGGTTCGCTGACCTTTTCCAGTAGCGGCAGGTCGTTGGCCGAATCGCTGTAGAAGGTGGTGGTTTCGAAGGCATCCCATTGGGTGCCCATGCTCTTGAGCCAGGCTTCGACGCGGGCGATCTTGCCCTCGCGGAAGCAGGGAATGCCTGCGACTTCGCCGGTGAAGGCGCCGTCGGGCAGGCCGCTGGCGGTCGCTGGCTCGGTGGCGATCAGATGCTTGATGCCAAAGGCCGTGGCGATCGGTGCGGTGACAAAGCTGTTGGTGGCGGTGACCACCGCGCACAGGTCGCCGGCGTCGAGGTGCTTGTAGACCAGCGCACGCGCCTGCGGCGTGACCACCGGATCGATCACTTCCCGCATGAATTGCCCGCGCCATGCCTCCAGGCGGTCGCGCGGATTGGCGGCCAGCGGCGCCAGCGCGAAACGCAGGAAAGCCCGGATATCCAGGGTGCCCGCCTTGTACTGCCCATAGAACTCGTCGTTCCTGCGGCGGTAGGCTTCCTCGTCGACAACGCCTAGGCGCACCAGGAAGCGCCCCCATTCGTGGTCGCTGTCGGTTGGGAGCAGGGTGTGGTCGAGGTCGAACAATGCCAGATTCATGGGCGGCGATTTTACATTAACGTGACTTGGGCCGTTTCTTTAAGTAGCTGGGTGACGTCGGATACAAGCATGGGGCATGCCAAGGGCAGCGTGCGCTACACCGGCAGCCCTTGCTCACTCCCGCAGTTCGGCGAACATTTCACGCAGCAGGGGCAGGGTGACGGCACGCTTGCGCTCCAGCGAATACGTGTCCAGCGCATCCAGCAACGCCATCAGGCTGGGCATGTCGCGGTAGTGGCGCGTGACCAGCCAGTGCGGGATTTCCGGCGAAAGCTGCAGGCCGCGCTCGCGGGCGGCCTGCACCAGCGCCGTCATCTTGTCCTCGTCGGACAGCGGCGCGAGCTGGTAGACCAGGCCCCAGCCCAGCCGGGTGCGCAGGTCCTCGCGCACCGGCATGGCCAGCGGTGCCTGGCTGCCGGCTACCACGATGGCGGTGCGCACGTGGGCGCGCACCTCGTTGTACAGCGAGAACACGGCGATCTGGCGCGCTTCGTCGAGCAGTTCGACGTCATCCACGGTGTAGAGCTGGCAGCTCGGGTCGAAGATGAAATCCGACAAGGCATGATGCGGGCTCAGGTAACGGCAGCGGATGCCGGCCTGGTAGCCGCTGTCGCACACCGCGTGCAGCAGGTGAGTGCGGCCCGAGCCCACTTCGCCCCACAGATAGATCAGGCGGTCGGCGGCCCGCTCCTGCGCCACGGCCGCGGCCAGGTCGCGCAGGCGTTGCACCGGTTCGCGGTTGGCAGCCACGAAAAAATTCTCGAAGGTCGAGGGTGGCGGACTGCCAAGTTCCAGCGAAAGCTGCTTGGGGCGCGAAAACATGACGTATCGGTTACTTACGGTAAAGGTCAGCTGTCAGGTAAACGCGTCGCGCCGGTCTTGCGCCGACCGCCTCGCAGGCGTGGCCAGACCGGCCAATGGCCGCCGGAAACAACTTCATCGGGAATGGCTGGGGGCAGGGCTTCATGACGCGGCACACCGGAAACTGGAAGCCGGAAGCCTGTATCCGTTAAAATTGCAATTCTACTGGACTCGCGGCCGCAAATCGCCGTCGTGAGCGCCGCATTACTCACTTCACACCTCCAGGACAAGCAGGTTCACATGAGCGCATCCCCCACTTCCGGCCAGGCAGGCCTTTCCTACCGCGATGCCGGCGTCGATATCGACGCGGGCGACGCGCTCGTCGATCGTATCAAGCCGTTTGCCAAGCGCACCATGCGCGAGGGCGTGATGGCCGGCATCGGGGGCTTCGGCGCGCTGTTCGAGCTATCCAAGAAGTACAAGGAGCCGGTGCTGGTGTCAGGCACCGACGGCGTGGGCACCAAGCTCAAGCTGGCCTTCCAGCTCAACCGCCACGACACCGTGGGCCAGGACCTGGTGGCCATGAGCGTCAACGACATCCTGGTGCAGGGCGCCGAGCCGCTGTTCTTCCTCGACTACTTCGCCTGCGGCAAGCTTGACGTGGAAACCGCCGCCACCGTGATCCAGGGCATCGCCCATGGCTGCGAGCTGTCGGGCTGTGCGCTGATCGGCGGCGAGACCGCCGAGATGCCGAGCATGTACCCCGATGGCGAATACGACCTGGCCGGCTTCGCGGTGGGCGCGGTGGAGAAGAGCCGCATCATCGACGGCAGCACCATCGTGCCGGGCGACGTCGTGCTGGGCCTGGCTTCGTCGGGCGCGCACTCCAACGGCTACTCGCTGGTGCGCAAGATCATCGAAGTGGCCAAGCCGGACCTGAACGGCGACTTCCACGGCCAGCGCCTGCAGGACGCCATCATGGCGCCCACCCGCATCTACGTGAAGCCGCTGCTGTCGCTGATCGAGACCCTGCCGGTCAAGGGCATGGCCCACATCACCGGCGGCGGCCTGACCGAGAACGTGCCGCGCGTGCTGGCGCAGAACGTCACCGCCGTGCTGCAACGCGACGCCTGGACCCTGCCGCCGCTGTTCCAGTGGCTGCAAGCCCACGGCAACGTGGCCGACGACGAAATGCACCGCGTGTTCAACTGCGGCATCGGCATGGTGGTGATCGTCGCCAAGGAAGACGCTGACCGCGCCATCCGCCACCTGCAGGCCGCCGGCGAAGCCGTGTGGCAGATCGGCGAGATCCGCGAGCGTGAAGAAGGCCAGGCGCAGACCATCGTGGCCTGAGTTTCCGGCTTTCGATAAAAAAACGGCACATGCTCAGGCATGTGCCGTTTTTTTTATCGATGGAGCGCAGGCCGAAGCCGACAGCATGCGCCAGAACCGCTTGGAATGACGACGGTGTTTACTCAGCCCCTCATGGGGAGAGGGGCAAACCGTCGATGCATGGAGGACCGGGTTACGCAACCGCTCCCAGCTTCTCCAGCGCCTCCCCGGTAACGCGGCAAATCCGCCAGTCCGGCATCACGTCCGCCCCCATCGCCCGGTAAAACTCGATCGACGGTGTGTTCCAGTCCAGCACGCTCCATTCGAAGCGGCCGCAGCCGCGCTCGAGCGCCAGCGCCGCGAGGTACTTGAGCAGCATCTTGCCCAGGCCGTGGCCGCGCCATGCCGGGTCCACATAGAGGTCTTCCAGATACAGCCCGGGTTTGGCCAGGAAGGTGGAGAAATTGTGGAAGAACAGGGCGAAGCCGACGGCTTGCGCACCCTGTGCACCCGGCGCCTCCACCAGCACCGCCTCGGCATGCGGGTGCGCGCCGAACAGGGCTGCGCGCAGCTTTTCCGGCGTGGCTTCGACCAGGTGGGTGAGCTTCTCGTATTCGGCCAGCGCCGTGATCAGCGCGAGCAGGGTTGCGCAGTCGTCGGGGGTGGCGGGGCGCAGTATGAAATCGGTGGCGGGCATGGCGGGTTTGACGGTATCGGCAAGGGACAAAAAAGCGATTATCGCCTATCCGTCACATCCCGCCATGGCGCCGCTACGCCTGCCCGATCCTTGCCAGCCGCGCCACCTGCGCGGCATAGCCTGCTGCCAGGCAGTCCACCACCTCGCGTTCCGGCGTGCTGCGCAGCCAGGTCAGCTGGCGCTTGCAGAGCTGGCGGGTGGCCGCCAGGCCGCGTTCGCGCATGGTGGCGAAGTCGGTCTCGCCGTCGAGGTATTCCCACACCTGGCGGTAGCCGACGCAGCGGATCGAAGGCAGCGTGGGCTGCAGGTCGCCGCGCGCGCGCAGCCGTTCCACTTCCTCGATCAAGCCGCCGGACAGCATGGCGTCGTAGCGGGTGGCGATGCGCGCGTGCAGCACCGCGCGGTCTGACGGCTCCAGCGCGATCACGCGATAGCGGCGATCGGCGGCGCCGGCAAAGGTGCGCTCGTCGGCCTGCCGCGCCAGCAGCGCGGACATCGGCTGGCCGGTCAGGCGGTGGATCTCCAGCGCGCGCTGGATGCGCTGGGCATCGTTGGGCGCCAGCCGCGCCGCCGTGACCGGGTCGGCTTGCGCCAGCATCGCGTGCAACGCCGGCCAGCCGCGTTGCGCGGCCAGTGCGTCGAGCTCCGCGCGCACGGCCGGGTCGGCCTGCGGCAGATCGTTCAGGCCCTGGGTCAGCGCCTTGTAGTACAGCATGGTGCCGCCGACGATCAGCGGTTCGCGGCCGCGCGAACGGATATCGGCGATCAGCCGCTCGGCGTCGGTCACGAACTGGGCGGCCGAGTAGCTGTCCGCCGGGTCGATGATGTCGATCAGGTGGTGCGGCACCGCGGCCAGTTCGGCCGGCGAGGGTTTGGCGGTGCCGATGTCCATCTCGCGGTAGACCAGTGCCGAGTCCAGGCTGATGATCTCGATCGGCGCCTGCGCGGCCAGCGCCAGCGCCGCGGCGGTCTTGCCAGAGGCGGTGGGGCCGAGCAGGCAGACCACCGGCGCGTGGGCCGGTGCGGTCAAGGAAGCGGTAGTGGTCAAGGCAATGGGATGATAAAGCGGGTCAGGCCATGGCCGGGCTTACTGCCCGCGCAGGAACAGGCGGTCGAGCTCGGCCACCGACAACTGCACCCAGGTGGGCCGGCCGTGGTTGCACTGGTCGGCGCGCTCGGTCTGTTCCATCTGGCGCAGCAGCGCGTTCATTTCTTCCACGGTGAGCTTGCGGTTGGCGCGCACCGCGCTGTGGCAGGCCAGCGTGGCCAGCAGTTCGTTCTGGCGCTCGACCAGCACGCGCGAGCCACCGAAGGCCTGCAGGTCGCGCAGCACGTCGCGCGCCAGCGCTTCGGTGTCGGCTTGCTTGAGCAGGGCCGGGATGGCGCGTATCGCCAGCGTGGTGGGCGAGACCGGGGCGATGTCGAAGCCGAGCAGGGCAAGGGTTTCCTGGTGTTCCTCCGCGGCGCCGATTTCCACCGGGCTGGCGGTCAGCGTGACCGGGATCAGCAGCGGTTGCACCGCGAGCTCGCGTGCCTCGAGCGCGGTCTTGATCTGCTCGTACAGGATACGCTCGTGGGCCGCGTGCATATCCACCAGCACCAGGCCGCGCGCGTTCTGCGCCAGCACATAGATGCCGTGCAGCTGCGCGATGGCATAGCCCAGCGGGTTGGCGTCGTCTTCGGCGAATTCCTGCCGGGGCAGCTGTTCGAGCAGGCCGGGCGGGTCGTTCTCGCGCGCGGCCTGCGCATCGGCCAGCCAGGCCGGGGGCGTGCTGCCGGGGCCGGTGGCCGGGGAGCGGGAGAAGCCATTTGCGGTTGCCCCGGCTGCCGGCTGGATTGCGTCGCGCATCATGCCGAGGTAGGCCTGCCGCGGCTGGGCGATGCCGAGTTCGGTCTGGCGCGCGGCGGCGCTGTAATCGACCCACGGGCGAGCGCCGGCATTGGGGCCGCCTGTGCCACCGGCGCCAGCGGTCCTGCCCGAGCCGCCGAAGCCGCCCGATCCGCCAGGCCTGCCGGCGCTCCCGAAGCCGCTGGTGCCAGAGGCACCAGCCGGGGCGGGCGCGTCATCGGCGTCCGGGCTGGTATGCAGGCTGTCGCCCTGTTCGCCGGCCTGGCGCGCCAGGCAGCGCTGCACGGCGTGGTAGACGAACTGGTGCACCCCGCGCGATTCGCGGAAGCGCACCTCGATCTTGGACGGGTGCACGTTCACGTCCACCATCTCCGGCGGCAGGTCCAGGCACAGCACATAGGAGGGGAAACGGTCGCCGTGCAGCACGTCCTGGTAGGCGCTGCGCACCGCGTGGGTGAGCAGCTTATCGCGCACGTAACGGCCGTTGACGAAGAAGAACTGCTGGTCGGGGCGGCCGCGCGACGCCGTGGGCAGCCCGGCGAACCCATACAGGTGCAGGTCGCCGGCCTCTTCGTCCAGCGCCAGGCGGGCCCGCGCGAACTCGGCGCCGAGCACCTGGCCGGTGCGCGTGGCGACGTCGCCCGCGTTCCAGTGCTCCATCGGCTTGCCGTTGTGGTGCACCGAGATGGCCACGTCCGGGCGTGCCAGCGCCGCGCGCCGCACCATCTCCAGGCAGTGGCCGAACTCGGTTTGTTCCGATTTGAGGAACTTTCGGCGCGCCGGCGTGTTGAAGTACAGGTGCTGCACGTCGACGGTGGTCCCGACGCCGCCCGAGGCAGGCTGCACGCTGCCGGTGTCGGCGACGACCTGCATGGCATGGGAGTCGCCGGCGGTGCGGCTGGTCAGCGTCAGCTCGGAGACCGAGGCGATCGAGGCCAGGGCCTCGCCGCGGAAACCCAGCGTCAGCACCGCTTCCAGTTCGTCCAGCGAGGCGATCTTGCTGGTGGCGTGGCGCATCAGCGCGACCGGCAGTTCCGCGGCCGGGATGCCGCAGCCGTTGTCGGCGATCACGATCCGGCGCACGCCGCCTTCTTCCAGGCGGATATTGAGCTGGGTGGCACCGGCGTCGAGGGCGTTTTCAAGCAGTTCCTTGACCACGGAGGCGGGACGCTCCACCACCTCGCCGGCCGCGATCTGGCTGATCAGCTGGTCGGGCAGGGGGCGGATGGGACGGAGCGGCTGAGCGGGGTGCGAGGCTTGGGCGGGCATGGACGGAATTATACGTGGGTGCATCGCCTGGGCTCCGCGCATCCGGTGCGCGCTGGCGGCCCAATGGCCCAATAAGGTGACTTTGGCGTCAGCCCGGTCTTGTATGATGTCGGCTGAATTGAGAACTTAGAATTTCGAATCTAGAACGGGGATCGAATTGGATATCGTATTGCAGTTTCTCGACATGCTGCTGCACGTCGACAAATACCTAGGCACCGTCATCCAGAACTACGGCGCGTGGGTCTATGCCATTCTCTTTGCCATCGTCTTCGCGGAGACCGGCCTGGTGGTGCTGCCCTTCCTTCCAGGGGATTCGCTGCTGTTCATCGCCGGCGCCTTCTGCGCCACGGGCCATATGAACGAATGGGTGCTGGTCGGCATGCTGCTGGTGGCGGCCATCGGCGGCAATACGGTCAACTATCTGGTGGGCAGCTGGGTGGGCCCCAAGGTGTTCGACGGCCATTGGCGCTTCCTGGACCAGCAGGCGCTGCGCAAGACCCACAATTTCTATGAGCGCCACGGCGGCAAGACGCTGGTCATGGCCCGCTTCCTGCCGATCGTGCGCACCTTCGCGCCCTTCGTTGCCGGGGTGTCGCAGATGACCTTCGCCAAGTTCCAGCTGTTCAACGTGCTTGGCGCGGCCGCCTGGGTCCTGGGCCTGGTGTTCGCCGGCTATTTCTTCGGCAACCTGCCTTTCATCAAGCAGTACCTGAACCTGATCGTGCTGGCGGGCATCGGCGCGGCCATCGTGCCGCTGATGCTGGGCGGGCTGTGGAAACTCGTGCGCGGCGGCAAGCGCCGTACTTCCTGAGGCAGGCGGGCGGGGCTGGCGCGGCGGTAGCCGCGACAGCCCCGCCGGCGATCAGCTCACGCTGCGGCTCATCATGCGCAGTGCGGGCATGCGGTCCCGGATCTGGGTGGTGTCGGCGGCATCCGGGCGCGCCATCACATAGGCTTCCAGGTCGGCCAGCGCCGGCCGGAAGCACTCCAGGTTGGCATAGGCCAGCCCCCGGTCGCGCACTTCCTCGATCGAGCCCGGCAGCAGGATCACCAGCCGGTTCTGCACCCCCAGCAAGCGCTGCCAGCGCGACTCCTGCAGATAGATCGACTTGAGGTTGCGCAGCACGCGCGCCACGATCTCGCGGTGGCTTGCCACCTGCAGGAACAGGCCTAGCGGCACTTCGTTGGGGTCGGCAATGCCCTCGCGCTCCAGGTGCGGGTCGAGCATCTCCTGCAACTGCTCCTTCGACAGCGTCTCGCCGGTGAGCGGGTCCACCACGACCTCGCCGGCGGGAATCGACATCCGCACCAGGAAATGATTGGGGAAGGACACGCCCTTGAGCGGCAGGCCGATCTGCTGGCCCAGTTCCATATAGAGGACCGCCAGCGAGATCGGAATACCGCGCCGCTGCTTGAGCACGACGTTCAGGTAAGAGTTGTCGGGGTCGTAATAATCGTTCGCGTTGGCGCCGAAGCCGAGGTCGCGGTAGAAGAAATGGTTGAGCAGGCGCATGCGCTGGATGGCCGGCGTGCCCTCTGCGACACGGCGCTTCAGGCGTACCGCGAGCATGTCGAGCGTGGCGAGCTCGGCCTGCAGGTCCAGGTCCGGGTAGGCATCCTGGGCGATCGAAAGCACGGTCTCGGTAAGCGGGATACCGTCCTCGTCTGCCACGAGACTGGCAAAGTATTCCAGGACTTTCGTGGTTGTCATTGCGGCTTTCCTGATTGCGGCTTGGCGGCTGTTCCGAATGGGCGCGGGCGGCGCGGCGCGCGCGCCCGGACGGTGCATTGCTTGCGTCCGTGGCCGCGTGCCTGGGCGGAACCGCCTTGCTTCATTCTGGCACAACCCTCAATTACCTTGACCCTGCACCGCGCGCTGCCGCACCTTTGCCCGGCGCCACAGGGGCGCCGGCCGGAAGTATCGGCAGGCGGGGGCCTCTTAGCCGGCTCTCCGCTTGAAAGCGGAGTATCTCAGCCCCATGAGCCACAGTGTACCGAAGTAGACGACCGCCGCAAGTACCAGGCACGAAGCCAGCAGCGCGACCCGCAGCAGCGGCGTGGCGCCCAGGCCGACCCAGTCGAAGCTGCGGGCGAACCAGAGCAGCATGCCAGCCAGCAGCAGCACGGCCGTCAGCAACTGGGCCAGGAACAGCGGCCAGCCCTTTGCCGGCTTGTAGAAGCCGCGCTTGCGCAGGCCCAGGAACAGCAGCAGCGCGTTGACGGTGGCGCCGAAACTGATCGACAGCGCCAGGCCGGCATGGCCGAAGCGCGGCACGAAGACGTAGTTGGACAACTGCGTGATCACCAGCACCAGCAGGGCGATCTTGACCGGTGTGCGGATGTCCTGGCGCGCATAGAAGCCGGGCGCCAGGATCTTGATCAGGATCAGGCCGAGCAGGCCGGTGCCGTAGGAGACCAGCGCCTGCCGGGTCATCTCTACCGCATGGGCGTCGAACTTGCCGTAGTTGAACAGCACGGCGGTCAGCGGCGCGCCGAAGACGAACAGCCCGACCGCGCACGGTACGGCCAGCAGGAAGGTCAGGCGCAGGCCCCAGTCGAGCAGGCCGGAATACTCGGCGCGGTTCTCCTCGGCGCTGGCTTTCGACAGGCTTGGCAGCAGGATGGTGCCCAGCGCCACGCCCAGCAGCGCGGTCGGGAATTCCATCAGGCGGTCGGCATAGGTCAGGTAGGACACGCTGCCGGCGGCCAGCCGGGAGGCGATATTGGTATTGATGATCAGGCTGATCTGCGCCACCGAAACCGCCAGCAGGGCCGGCGCCATCTGGCGTATCACGCGGCGCACGCCCGGCTCCGACCACGCCGCGCGCAGGTTGAAGCGCAGGCGCGGCATCACGCCCAGGTGCTTGAGCGCAGGGATCTGCACCGCCAGTTGCAGGATGCCGCCCACCAGCACGCCCCAGGCCTGCGCGTAGATCGGCTGCGCGAGGTGCGGCCCGACAAACAGCGCGGCAAGGATCAGGCAGAGATTGAGCAGCACCGGCGTGAAGGCAGGCATGGCGAAGCGGCGCCAGGTATTGAGGATGCCGGAAGCCAGCGCCACCAGCGAGATCAGCCCGATGTAGGGAAACATCACGCGGGTCATGAAGACCGCGGCGTCGTAGGTCTCGCCGCCATGCTGGCGGAAGCCTGTGGCGACCACGACCATCACCAGTGGCGCACCGATCACGCCAAGCAGCGACACGCCCATCAGGACCCAGGTCATGACCGTGGCGACGGCGTCGATCAGCGCCCGCGTCTCGGTCTCGCCGCGCTTGCTGTGATACTCGCCAAGGATCGGCACGAAGGCCTGCGAGAACGCACCCTCGCCGAAGATGCGGCGCAGCAGGTTGGGGATGCGGAACGCCACGTTGAAGGCGTCGGTCATGTCCGAGGCGCCGAAGGCGCGGGCGATCAGGATCTCGCGGATAAGGCCGGTGATGCGCGACAGCATCGTCAGGCTGCTGATGGTGGCGAGCGCTTTAAGCAGGTTCAAGATGGGTCGGCGGCAAGGGGAGGCGGCGGCGGCGTGCGTCTTGCCGCCAGTACGAACCCGGGTCAGACGCCGGGCACGCGCCAAAGTTGCATCGGGGCCACGCAAGTCGGGGCCGGTGTGGCGCGTATTATACGGACAGCCCCCGCTGCCGGCCGTGTATCGTCCTTTGCGTCACCCGCCTGACATGAAACGCGTCCCAGCTTGCCACCCGCTTTTTCTTGTGTGTATAATTGCCGATTCACAAGGCTAGTTGCGTTCCGGATTCGTGTGCCAGTGCATCCCGGGTCGCTTGATGTGCACTTAATTGTGTCCGTGGTTGCGTTCTTGCATCCGTAGGGCACGCATCTGAATTCAGGAAATCTACTTAAATGGCAAATTCCGCACAAGCTCGCAAGCGCGCGCGCCAAGCCGTCGCCCAGAACGCCCACAACTCCAGCCTGCGTTCGCGTCTGCGTACCGCTGTCAAGGCTGTTCGCAAGGCGATCGAAGCCGGCGACAAGGCTGCCGCTGCCGAGATCTTCAAGAACTCGCAATCGATCATCGACGCTATCGCCGACAAGAAGATCGTGCACAAGAACAAGGCTGCACGCCACAAGTCGCGCCTGTCGTCGGCCATCAAGTCGATGGCTGCCTGATAGCGGCTGCCGGCGCCGGGCGATACGCCAGGCGCCTTCCGGCTGCATGCCGGCCGTCGGTAGTCGGCTGGCAGGGTAAATCGCTTCGCGGTGGTTTGCCTGAAAAAAAGCTCGTCATTTGACGAGCTTTTTTGTTTTCGCGTGCGCGATCGCTTCCCGGGAGCGGCGGGGCGATGCGCCGGATGCCGCGGCATCCGGCGTGCCGGCTTAGTCCAGGGAGCAGGCCTCGACCAGTTGCAGGTTGTTGTCCCGGGCGAAGTTGAGCACGAAGTCCAGTGCCTTGGGCTCGATGTCGCGCAACCGCACATCGACCACCACGCTCTTCACGCCACCGGCCATCACGGGCCGCACGTAAGGCGAATATGTGATGCGGGGGTCGCCAGTGTCGCCTTCGGGTCGGAATTGCGCCATCACGCCGCACAGTCGTTCAGCCCAGTCGCTTGGGCGGAAGGTCTTGCCTTCCTTGGTAATGCCTTGGATGAAATATTCGCGAACTGTGGGATTCATGAGACTGCGGGGGATAAGACGGGTGACTCGACGGTAAACCCGCCAGACTGACTAAACGGGAGCCCGTTTGACGCGGCCAGGAAACGTTTGGTTCGTTTCATTTTCGGCCGTGGCGGCGGGTACCTCGGTGTCGGCGGGGGCACTTTTGATGCCGGCAGCGGGCGGTAGCATGGGTATGCCGGGCCCCGCGTGAATCAGCCAGTATTATATCTTATATAAGACTCGCGCATAAGCCTCCCTGCCTGACGAGGTGCCGCACAGGCTCGCCAAAGCAACAATAATCCCTTATGATTCTTACAGTTAAATTGCGTAAGCGACGCGAAAGGCGGCTCCGCGGCATGGTCAGGCCATGAACCCTTCATGGCGGCCAGCCACCACCGAGCCGCCTTCTTTGTTTTATGAGCCCAACTTCGATCAAGCATTACCTCCAGTTCAGCGACCTGACTCCCGACGAGTATGAGTACCTGCTGGACCGCGCGCGGATTCTGAAGGCCAAGTTCAAGAATTACGAGACATGGCACCCGTTGCACGACCGCACGTTGTCCATGATCTTCGAGAAAAACTCGACCCGCACGCGCCTGTCGTTCGAGGCCGGCATCCACCAGCTGGGTGGCCATGCCGTATTCCTCAATACCCGCGACTCCCAGCTCGGGCGCGGCGAGCCGATCGAGGATGCGGCGCAGGTGATATCGCGCATGGTCGACATCATCATGATCCGCACCTTCGGCCAGGACATCATCGAGCGGTTTGCCGCGCATTCGCGCGTGCCGGTGATCAACGGGCTGACCAACGAATACCATCCCTGCCAGGTACTGGCCGATGTCTTCACCTATATCGAGCAGCGTGGCAGCATCCGCGGCAAGACGGTGGCATGGATCGGCGACGCCAACAATATGGCCTATACCTGGATCCAGGCGGCCGAACGCCTTGGCTTCACCTTCCATTTCTCGGCGCCGCCGGGCTATCAGCTCGATCCGGCCATGGTGCCGGCGTCGGCGGCGGGCCTGGTCAAGGTGTTCGACGATCCGCTGGCGGCCTGTCAGGGCGCCGACCTCGTCACCACCGACGTGTGGACCAGCATGGGCTACGAGGCCGAGAACGACGTGCGCAAGCGTGCCTTCCAGAACTGGATGGTGACCACGGCCATGATGGACCGCGCCAATCCCGACGCGCTCTTCATGCATTGCCTGCCCGCCCACCGCGGCGAGGAAGTCGAGGCGGCTGTCATCGACGGCCCCAAGAGCGTAGTGTGGGAAGAGGCAGAGAACCGTCTGCACGTGCAAAAGGCCCTGATGGAGTTCCTGCTCTGCGGGCGCTACTGATCCTGCTTGTCGGCGCCACGCTTGGCGCACATATGGCGCGCCAAACCGGCGCCCGCAGGCCGACCGAGGACAGCCTGCAGGCGGCAAGTGCCGCCCAAGCCGGGGCGAACGTGTCAAAATAGCGATTTTCCCGCATTCTTTTTCGCGTGTCCGGCGTCAGTACCGGCCGCGCTTACTTTGCGCATCGAGTCGAACATGAGCGATATCAAGAAAGTCGTGCTCGCCTATTCCGGCGGGCTGGACACTTCGGTGATCCTGAAGTGGCTGCAAGACACCTATCAATGCGAGGTGGTCACCTTTACCGCCGACATCGGCCAGGGCGAGGAACTCGAACCTGCCCGCCAGAAGGCGCTCAAGTTCGGCATCAAGCCGGAGAACATCTTTATCGACGACCTGCGCGAAGAATTCGTGCGCGACTTCGTCTTCCCGATGTTCCGTGCCAATGCCGTCTATGAAGGCGAATACCTGCTGGGCACCTCGATCGCGCGTCCGCTGATCGCCAAGCGCCAGATCGAGATCCTGCGCAGCACCGGGGCCGACGCCGTGTCGCATGGCGCCACCGGCAAGGGCAACGACCAGGTCCGCTTCGAACTGGGCTACTACGGCCTGGAGCCAGGCGTGAAGGTCATCGCCCCGTGGCGCGAGTGGGACCTGCTGTCGCGCGAGAAGCTGCTGGCCTATGCAGAAAAGGCCGGCATCGAAATCGACATGAAGCACAAGAAGGGCGGCGCTCCCTACTCGATGGACGCCAACCTGCTGCATATCTCCTTCGAAGGCCGTCACCTGGAAGACCCCAAGGCCGAGGCCGAGGAAGACATGTGGCGCTGGACCGTGTCGCCGGAGAACGCACCGGACGCGGCCGAGTACCTGGACATCGAGTTCGAGGGCGGCGACATCGTCGGCCTGAACGGCAAGCGCATGACCCCGGCCGAAGTACTGACCGAGCTGAACCGCCTGGGCGGCAAGCACGGCATCGGCCGCCTGGACCTGGTGGAAAACCGCTACGTCGGCATGAAGAGCCGCGGCTGCTACGAAACCCCCGGCGGCACCATCATCCTGAAGGCCCATCGCGCCATCGAGTCGATCACGCTCGACCGCGAAGTGGCCCACCTGAAGGACGACCTGATGCCGCGCTACGCCAGCCTGATCTATAACGGCTACTGGTGGAGCCCGGAGCGCCGCGCGCTGCAGGTGCTGATCGACCACACCCAGGCCAAGGTCAACGGCTGGGTGCGCGTCAAGCTGTACAAGGGCAACGTGATCGTGGCCGGCCGCGATTCCAAGGACACGCTGTTCGACAAGACCATCGCGACCTTCGACGACGACGGCGGCGCCTACAACCAGGCCGACGCCGGCGGTTTCATCAAGCTGAACGCGCTGCGCATGCGCATCGCCGAGAACGCACGCCGCCAGCGCGGCGAGTGAGGCGGGCCTCCCGGTTCCGGCTCGTTTCGGGCCTGGGCCGGGTAGTCAGCAGGAAGAGGGGCCGTCACGGCCCCTTTTTTTTGCGCCGCGCCGCCATTCAGAAGATCCGGAATTCCAGCTTCCAGGCATCAAGAACCAAGCATCAAGGAGAAAAAGCATGAGTCAGTTCGACAATGTATCCGTCGTCAAGAAAGCCAACCTCTACTTCGACGGCAAGTGCGTGAGCCACACTGTGCTGTTCCCGGACGGCACCCGCAAGACGCTGGGCGTGATTTTCCCCGCCGCGCTGACGTTCAACACCGGCGCCCCGGAAATCATGGAAATCAATGCCGGCGTGTGCCGCGTGAAGCTGGCTGGCGAAGACCAGTGGAATACCTATGGCGCCGGCCAGCAGTTCAACGTGCCCGGCGACAGCAGCTTCGATATCGAAGTGACGGAAACGCTGGACTACGTCTGCCACTTCGCCTGAGCACGGTGCAGGGCGACGGCCCGCGCGCGTGGTCTAAAGCACCACGGGCTCGGGCTCGATGCGCACGCCGAAACGGGCTTGTACCGCGTCGGCGATGCGGCGCGCCAGCGCCAGCAATTCCTGGCCGGTGCCGCCGCCGTGGTGCACCAGCACCAGGGCCTGCTTGCCATAGACGCCGACCGGGCCGTCGCTCACCCCCTTGAAGCCGCACTGGTCGATCAGCCAGCCGGCGGCCAGCTTGTAGCTGCCATCGGATTGGGCATGGCTGACCAGGTTGGGGTATCGCGCCAGCAGCGCGTCGCGCTGGCCCGCGTCAACCACCGGATTCTTGAAGAAGCTGCCGGCATTGCCCACCTGTGCCGGATCGGGCAGCTTGCGCGAGCGGATCGCGATCACCGCATCACGGATGCGGTCCGCCGTGGGCGTGGCCGTTGTATCCTGCACCAGCTCGCGCGCCAGTTCCACATAGCCGAGCACCGGCTGCCAGGGTGAGGGCAGCCGCAGCGTGACCGCGGTGATGATGTAGCGGTCCCGGCCTTCGCGCTTGAACAGGCTGTCGCGGTACGCGAACCGGCATTGTTCCAGCGACAGGTGGACGAAGCCGCCGCTGTAGCGGTCGAACGCGCGCAGGCTGTCGAAGCGCTCGCGCAGTTCCACGCCGTAGGCGCCAATATTCTGGATGGGCGCGGCGCCGGCAGTGCCGGGAATCAGGGCCAGGTTTTCCAGGCCGGGCATGCCGTCCGCGATGGTGCGGCAGACCAGCGCATGCCAGTTCTCGCCGGCGCCAGCGGTCACCAGGAAAGCCTCGTTCGCGGCGGCGACCGCATAGCCCGGGATTTCCATCAACAGCACCAGGGCGTCCAGGTCCTGCGTCAGGACCACATTGCTGCCACCGCCCAGTACAACCAGGGGGAGGTTTTGCGCGCGCGGATCCGCCAGCGCGGCCTGCAGGTCGCTTTCGCTGCGCACATGCACCGCAAAGCGCGCGCGGACGTCGAATCCGAATGTATTGTGGCGACGCAGGGGATAAAATTCGTGGAAATCTGCCATGCAAGGAAAAGGTGAGGCGGCCGCCGTGGTCGACGGCACCGGACTGCAGGGTAGGCTGGATTATACGTAAGCGCCGCCGGCAGCCGGCGCGCGCCCGGTACAGGCAACAAAGCAACAAGCAACAAGCAACACGCAGCAAGACAAGGAGAATGCAATGCCGTCGTTTGACGTAGTGTGCGAAGCGAATATGATCGAGGTGAAGAACGCGGTCGAGCAGGCCAACAAGGAAATCTCGACCCGTTTCGACTTCAAGGGCTCGGATGCGCGGGTCGAGCACAAGGAAAATGAGCTCACCGCCTTTGCCGACGATGACTTCAAGCTCGGCCAGGTCAAGGACGTGCTGATCGGCAAGATGGCCAAGCGCAATGTCGACGTGCGCTTTCTCGACTACGGCAAGACCGAGCGCATCGGCGGCGACAAGGTCAAGCAGGTCATCACCATCAAGAAGGGTGTCACCGGCGACCTGTCCAAGAAAATCGTCAAGATGATCAAGGACAGCAAGATCAAGGTGCAAGCCAGCATCCAGGGCGATGCCGTGCGCGTGTCGGGCACCAAGCGGGACGACCTGCAGAGCGTGATCGCGCTGCTGCGCAAGGACGTTGCCGAAGCACCGCTGGACTTCAACAACTTCCGCGACTGATCTGGCCGCCGCAATCGGGCGTGGCGGCCGTGCCGCCGCGCCTGGTCTTCAGCGTGGCTGCGGCAGCCCGCCGATCTTCGCGCCGGCCTTGAGCCCCTTCTGCGCGAACCATCCCTTGTTCATCTCCAGCGCATAGCGCACCGCCGCGCGCGGGCAATGGTTGTCCTCGGTCTGGGGCGCCATATCCTCGATATTGACAATGGCGCCGTCATCGGCCAGGAAGGCGATCGACAGCGGCAGGTCGGTATTCTTCATCCAGAAGCAGTGGCCGGCCTTTTCCTCGAACACGAACAGCATGCCCTCGTTGGCAGGCATGGTCTTGCGATACATCAGGCCAAGCTCGCGGGATTCGGGCGTGGCGGCGATTTCCGCCTTGATGGCGTACATGCCTGCGGTCAGTTGCCTGACCGGCAGGCTGGCCTGGGCCTGGGCGAACGCGGAGCTCAGGGCGGCGACGGCGCAGCCGCCCGCGAGCAGATTCTTGATGACAGGGCGCATGGAGGAGGAGGGCGAATGACGGGTTCGGAACAGCCGCCAGCATAGCGCAGCTGCAAGCGCAGCGGCGCCCGCAAAGTGTTTCGCTGCGTTGCGGCGTGTTTGCAAACACCATGCGCAGGCAACAAAAAAGGCAGGCGCCTCGCCGGCAGCCTGCCTTGCGTGCCAGCCAAATGGCCGGCCTGCCTGCAAAGAATTACTTCGTTGCAGCTTCTGCACCGGAAGCAGCAGCGGCTGCCTTCTTGTGCGCGTGCTTCTTGTGGTGCTTCTTCTTGGCGGCCGGCTTGGCAGCCGGCGCTTCTGCTGCTGCGGGTGCTGCAGCGGCTGCCGGTGCTGCCGGTGCCGAAGCGGCTTGGGCGAAAGCGCCGGTGGCGAACAGGCCGGCAACGAGAGCAGCGATCAGTTTGTTCATGCTTATTTACCTCGGGAGGTGAGTCGTTTCTGAAGAGAGTGACCCGTATGCGACGTGTCAGTGTCAAAAACGAAACGGAGCGGCGAGGGGTTGACTCACGACATGTTAATTTTTGTAACTTCTTTTGGGCTGCCGCTTGTGACGCTGATTTCGCGGACCATCTGCGGCATTCGGTCGCATGCCATTCCGGATGGAAGCCTGCTCCGGCAACGCTGCGCCTTCCAGCCCGAGCGCCGCGGGCGCGATTTCGCACCACTGCCCGGGCGCAAGTCCCAGCGTGCGCAGATCGAGCGCGCCGATCCGAACGCGCACCAGGCGCAAGGTCGGGAAGCCCACGGCCGCCGTCATGCGCCGTACCTGCCGATTCTTCCCTTCGCGGATCTCCAGTTCGAGCCATTGGGTAGGAATGGCTGCGCGAAAACGCACCGGCGGCTGGCGCGGCCACAGGAAGTCCGGTTCATCGATGCGTTGCGCGCGTGCCGGCAGTGTGCGGAAGTCTCCGAGATCGACGCCATCGCGCAGGCGCGCCAGCGCATTTTCGTCCGGCACGTTTTCCACCTGCGCCAGATAGGTCTTGGGCAGCTTGTGATGCGGATCGGCGATGCGTGCCTGCAGCGCGCCGTCGTCGGTCAGCAGCAGCAGGCCCTCGCTGTCGGCATCGAGCCGTCCCGCCGGATATATGCCGGGCATCGCCACGCAGTCGGCGAGGGTCGGGCGCGTCGGGTGCGCGGAGAACTGGCTCATGGTGCCGAAGGGTTTGTTCAGGGCAATCAGCGTCATTGGGAGGGGGCGGATATCGGGCGGTAGCGCTGGCAGCCGCGCCATTCAAGGGCGCCAGTATGCCGCAGCCGGCGGGGGCCGGCAGTCCCGCCAGGATGGCGGATCATGAAATTTTGCTGCATAATACGAAACAGTCTTGTGTCTTATATAAGACTGAATGCGCTTGACGCGTGTCCGGGTCCGGGCAAGCCTCGCATGTTGCGGTGCAGTACCGTGACTGCGCCGATCCCCGCTAAAATGCCCGCGCGCCACCCCAATCTCGCCGTCTGGTCACGAACCCGGCGGCTCGTTGCGAACCCCGTTCCGTACTGGAGACGTCATGTATCAACACATCAAGGTTCCGGCCGGCGAAAAGATCACGGTCAACCAGGATTTTTCGCTGAATGTTCCGGACAATCCGATCATTCCTTTCATCGAAGGCGACGGTACGGGACTGGACATCACCCCGGTGATGATCAAGGTGGTCGATGCCGCGGTGGCCAAGGCCTACGCCGGCAAGCGCAAGATCTCCTGGATGGAGATCTACGCAGGCGAGAAGTCGACCAAGGTCTACGGCCCGGACGTGTGGCTGCCCGAGGAGACCCTGGAGGTCCTGAAGGAATACGTGGTGTCGATCAAGGGTCCGCTGACCACGCCGGTCGGCGGCGGCATCCGCTCGCTGAACGTGGCGCTGCGCCAGCAGCTGGACCTGTACGTCTGCCTGCGGCCGGTGGCCTACTTCAAGGGCGTACCCTCGCCGGTGCGCGAGCCGCAAAAGATCGACATGGTGATCTTCCGCGAGAACTCGGAAGACATCTACGCCGGCATCGAGTGGGAAGCGGAAAGCGACCAGGCCAAGAAGCTGATCGCCTTCCTGCAGAACGAAATGGGCGTGAAGAAGATCCGTTTCCCGGATACCTCGGGCATCGGCGTCAAGCCGGTTTCCAAGCAAGGTACGAAGCGCCTGGTGCGCAAGGCCATCCAGTACGCGATCGACAACGACAAGCCGTCGGTGACCATCGTGCACAAGGGCAACATCATGAAGTTCACCGAAGGTGGCTTCCGTGACTGGGCCTACGAGCTGGCGCAGCAGGAATTCGGCGCCGAGCTGATCGATGGCGGCCCGTGGTGCAAGTTCAAGAACCCGAAGACCGGCCGCGAAATCGTGATCAAGGACGCCATCGCCGATGCCTTCCTGCAGCAGATCCTGCTGCGCCCGGCCGAGTATTCGGTGATCGCCACGCTGAACCTGAACGGCGACTACATCTCCGACGCGCTGGCCGCGCAGGTCGGCGGCATCGGCATCGCCCCGGGCGCCAACCTGTCCGACTCCGTGGCCATGTTCGAAGCCACCCACGGCACCGCACCGAAGTACGCCGGCAAGGACTACGTGAACCCGGGTTCCGAGATCCTCTCCGCCGAAATGATGCTGCGCCACATGGGTTGGACCGAAGCCGCCGACCTGATCATTTCGTCGATGGAGAAGTCCATCCTGTCGAAGAAGGTCACCTATGACTTCGCCCGCCTGCTGGAAGGCGCGACGCAGGTGTCGTGCTCGGGCTTTGGGCAGGTGATGATCGAAAACATGTGATCCTTGCCCCCCGACGTCGCGGCCTGATCGCTCAGGCGGCGATGCGCGGCGTGGCAACGAGCCCCCGGGCTTCCGCAAGGAGGCCCGGGGGCTTTTCATTGGGGCGGGTCCTGGACCGCGGAGGCCCTTTGAGGCGACGGTCGCACCGCCCCAGTCCTTGGCGGCATTCGCCTTCGACAGATCATGTAGTGATTGAGGCACTTCATGCTGCGTGGCATGGTGTGCTGGCGCTCGGGCCGTGCGGAGGCAATGGAAGATGCCGATACCCCGACATGGACTTGTCCAAGACAGCCAGAACGGCGCAAGAACCTGCCAAAACAAAGGGGAAAGCGACCGGGAGTCAGCGGAGAAGCGGATTGGCAGGCCAAGGTACCGGCCGCGAGCAGGCAAACAAAAAGCCCGGCATTGACCTGACCGGGCTTTTTGTCGGATGCGCTACGTGCTGCTGTTCAGTCTGCTGGTCCGGGCATGGACACGCTGGCTGTCAAAGCCAGGCCATGCCCTGGGGGCGGCAGGCCGATCCCGTTCCGGGGATGATTCCCCCGCATCCTGTCGTGGCCGCCTCAAGCTCTGCCGGCTGGTGCGGCCGCACGCCTTGTCCTCAGGCGCCGTCCTGGATATTGGTGGCTTGTTTGCCCTTGGGACCCTGGATGATTTCGAAGGACACGCGCTGACCCTCTTTCAGGGTCTTGAAGCCACTCATCTGGATGGCCGAAAAGTGCGCAAACAGTTCTTCTTCGCCGTCGTCCGGCTTGATGAATCCAAAGCCCTTGGCGTCATTGAACCATTTGACGATACCGCTTGCCATAAACTCCCCCAACGAAAAAAGCACGATACGAGCGGGGGAAGGCGCCGCGGCCAGCCGGGTGCCCGGAGCCGGTCCATGCCCTCCAGCCCGGTAGGACCGGGCCGGGCACAATGGCACGACTTTGCGGGCACCGCCTGGCGGCCAGTTTGATATGCTGACTCGCCGCCGCCGGATTCGTGGGCCTCCCTGCTCACGGATCACCCAGGTCCGGATTATTGCTTGGCTCGCGTAACCAGACGTGAATGTGCAATCGATTCTTCTGTCAAACCAGCACACTGTCAAGTTGGCAGATTCCCCACTCCTGGTAGGGTGTGGCGCGAAAGGAACGGCGGTCGGTGGTATTTTGGCGGGGTGAGGGGCCGGGCAAGGCCGCGCGCCCCGCGAGCTGTAACCGGATGCATTCGGCATCTCCGGATTTTGGACGGTCGCTGCATCGGCCTCTTGAATCCGGTGTCTTTTCCCCAAATTGCAGAGTTGTGCGTAAGGGTTAGAATAAAGCCATGGCTACACGGCTGGCAAATGTCCCACAACGCGAAGCAGGCACCGTACTGGAGCGGAAAGAGCAGGCGCTCAAACCGCCCGCCATGTACAAGGTGTTGCTGCTGAATGACGACTTCACCCCGATGGAGTTCGTCGTGATGATCCTGCAGCAGTATTTCAGCAGGGACCGGGAGACGGCGACGCAGATCATGCTGACCGTCCACCGGGAAGGCAAGGGGGTCTGCGGTATCTATACCAGGGATATCGCGGCGACGAAGGTCGAGCTGGTGTCAACCCACGCACGGCAGGCGGGTCATCCGTTGCAGTGCGTGATGGAGGAAGCATGATTGCGCAAGAATTGGAAGTCAGCCTGCACATGGCGTTTGTTGAAGCCCGGCAGGCACGCCACGAGTTCATCACCGTGGAGCACCTGCTACTGGCGTTGCTTGACAACCCTACGGCAGCGGAAGTCTTGCGCGCCTGCGCAGCCAATATCGAGGACCTGCGCACCAGTCTGAAGAATTTCATCGCGGACAACACGCCCGTGGTGCCTGGCACCGACGAGGTGGATACCCAGCCCACGCTGGGGTTCCAGCGCGTCATCCAGCGCGCCATCATGCATGTCCAGTCCACTTCCAACGGCAAGAAGGAAGTGACTGGCGCCAATGTCCTGGTGGCGATCTTCGGCGAGAAGGACTCGCATGCGGTGTACTACCTCCAGCAGCAGGGCGTGACGCGGCTGGACGTGGTCAACTTCATCAGCCATGGCATCCGCAAGGACCAGGCCGAGCCCGCCAAGCATGGCGACGGCGCGGCCGAGGGCGAAGGCGGCGATGGCAAGGAAAGCCCGCTCGAGCAGTTCACCCAGAACCTGAACACGCTGGCCCGTGCCGGCAAGATCGATCCGCTGATCGGCCGCGAGAGCGAGGTCGAGCGGGTGGTCCAGGTACTGTGCCGCCGGCGCAAGAACAACCCGCTGCTGGTGGGCGAGGCCGGGGTCGGCAAGACCGCGATCGCCGAGGGCCTGGCCTGGCGCATCACCAAGAACGAAGTGCCCGACATCCTCGAAAAGGCGGTTGTGTACTCGCTCGACATGGGCGCCCTGCTGGCAGGCACCAAGTACCGCGGCGATTTCGAGCAGCGCCTGAAGGGCGTGCTCAAGTCGCTCAAGGACAATCCGAACGCGATCCTGTTCATTGACGAGATCCACACGCTGATCGGCGCGGGCGCCGCTTCGGGCGGCACGCTCGACGCGAGCAACCTGCTCAAGCCTGCGCTGTCCTCGGGACAGCTCAAGTGCATCGGCGCCACCACCTTCACTGAATACCGCGGTATCTTCGAGAAAGACGCGGCTTTGTCGCGCCGTTTCCAGAAAATCGACGTGGTGGAGCCATCGGTGGACCAGACCGTGCAGATCCTGCGCGGCCTGAAGTCGCGTTTCGAGGAGCACCATGGCGTCAAGTACGCTGCGGCGGCACTGACCGCGGCGGCCGAACTGTCGGCACGCTTCATCACTGACCGCCACCTGCCCGACAAGGCCATCGATGTGATCGACGAGGCCGGTGCGGCCCAGCGCATCCTGCCCAAGTCGAAGCAGAAGAAAACCATCGGCAAGGGCGAGATCGAGGATATCGTCTCGCGTATCGCCCGCATTCCGCCGCAGAGCGTCAACCAGGACGACCGCAGCAAGCTGCAGACCCTGGACCGCGACCTGAAGTCCGTGGTGTTCGGCCAGGATCCGGCCATCGAGGCGCTGGCTTCGGCCATCAAGATGTCGCGCGCCGGCCTGGGCAAGACTGACAAGCCGATCGGCTCCTTCCTGTTCTCCGGCCCGACCGGGGTGGGCAAGACCGAAGTCGCCAAGCAGCTCGCCTTCATCATGGGCATCGAACTGCTGCGCTTCGACATGTCCGAATACATGGAGCGCCATGCGGTGAGCCGGCTGATCGGCGCGCCGCCGGGATACGTCGGCTTCGACCAGGGTGGCCTGCTGACCGAGGCCGTCACCAAGAAGCCGCACTGCGTGCTGCTGCTGGACGAAATCGAGAAGGCGCATCCGGATATCTTCAATATCCTGCTGCAGGTGATGGACCATGGCGCGCTGACCGACAACAACGGCCGCCGCGCCGACTTCCGCAACGTGATCATCATCATGACCACCAACGCGGGAGCGGAAACCATGAACCGCGCCACCATTGGCTTCACCTCGACGCGGGAGCAGGGCGACGAGATGGCCGACATCAAGCGCATGTTCACGCCGGAGTTCCGCAATCGTCTCGACGCCATGATCAGCTTCCGCTCGCTGGACGAGGAGATCATCCTGCGCGTGGTCGACAAGTTCCTGATGCAGCTCGAGGAGCAACTGCACGAGAAGAAGGTGGAAGCCAACTTCAGCGACAGGCTGCGCAAGTTCCTGGCGAAGAAGGGCTTCGATCCGCTGATGGGCGCGCGGCCGATGCAGCGCCTGATCCAGGACCTGATCCGCAAGGCGCTGGCCGACGAACTGCTGTTCGGCAAGCTGGTATCGGGTGGCAAGGTGGTGGTCGATCTCGACGAGCAGGACCAGATCAAACTGGACTTCGCCGAGGCTGCCGCCGAACCGCCGGAATCGCCGGAGAACGAAAAGGCGGAAGTCTAGGCGCGGGAGGGGCACGAGTGCCGGCGGCAGCTCTGCTGGCCTGCATTTCGTGCTATCCTCGGGCAAAATACAGGGCGGCAGCGATGCCGCCCTTTTTGTATTGGACGGGCGCGGTTGCCGCTGCTGCTGTATGCCCGCCATTCGCCCGAGTACCCGATGTCCCGACCTGAATGCACGCGGCTGCGCCGCCTGCTGCTCAAATCGCTGCCGCTTGGCGCGATGCCCATGATTTCCACGCCTTGCCTGGCTGCCCTGGGTGGCGATGCCACGGCGAGCGGTGCTGGCCGCACGATCGCCATGGTGTTGCCGTTCCCGCCCGGGGGCAGCGTCGATATCGTTGCCCGCCAGTTGCAGCCCGGCCTCAAGGGCGCGCTTGGCCAGACGGTGGTGATCGACAACAAGCCCGGTGCCGGCGGCCTGATCGCATCGGGTACGGTGGCCCGCGCGAAGCCGGATGGGAGCACCCTGCTGATGGCGTTCGATACCCATGCCATCAACCCGTTTGCCTACAAGCGCCTGCCGTACGACACGTTCCGCGATTTCACGCCGATCACGCAGTTGGTACGCTTCCCCCTGGTCATTGCCGCCAATCCTTCCCTGCCGGCGTCCAATGTGAAAGAACTGGTTGCCATGGCGCGGGAGAAGCCAGAGAGCATCCACTATGCGTCTTCCGGCATCGGCAGCCTCAACCAGCTCGCCGCCGAGGCGCTGGCGACCGAGGCCGGCGTGCGCCTTCTCCATGTTCCGTATAAAGGGGGCGGTCCGGCCGTGCAGGCGGTGCTGTCCAACGAAGTCGACGTATTTTTTTCCAGCTACGCGGCGGTGCAGGCACACGTGGCGGCCAAGACGGTCAAGTTGCTCGGCGTGACCGGCACGACCCGCCTGCGCCAGTTCCCGCAGCTGCCGACCGTGGCGGAGCAGGGCTACCGCGGTTTCGAGGCCTATTCCTGGATCGGCGTATTCGGCCCGGCCGGCCTGCCGGAGCCGACGGTGACACGCCTGCACGACGCACTGGTCCGTTCATTGCGGCAGCAGCGCGTGGTCGATGCGCTGGCCATGCAGGGGTTCGAGATCGTTGGCGGCAGCCCGGCCGAACTGGCCAGCCTGGTTCGGCGCGAGCACGACAAATGGCAGGCGGTGGCGCGCAAGGCAAATATTCAGTTCGATTGATGCGAGAGGTTGCGATGACGATGGAACCGCTAGACCACGCTGTAATGGTGTGTCCCGACCTTGACGCCGCGGCGCAAGCCTGGCGCAGGTTTGGCTTCACCTTGACGCCGCGCGGCCACCACTCGCTCGGATCGCAGAATCATTGCGTGATGCTGGCGCGCGACTATCTCGAGCTGCTGCATGTCACCGTGCCCAGCCCGACGCGGCGCTATTACTGGGACGCGCAGCAGGCCGGGGCCGGCTGTGCGGCGCTTTCCTGCAAGAGCGGCGACGCCTTCTCGGCCGCCGCGCAGTTGCGCGGCGGTGGCTGGCACACTTCGGACCCGATCGAGTTCTCGCGCCCGGTGCGTCTCGACGACGGCACGGAGCGTCCCGCAACCTTCCGCGTGACGGCGATCGACGATGCACCGGGTGCGCGCTTCTTCTTCTGCGAGCACCAGACGCCGGAGCTGCTATGGCGCCCCGAGTGGACCACGCACGCCAATGGCGCGACGGGCATTGCCACGATGTTCCTGGTGGTGGCGCCGGCACTCGTCGAGGCCGCCGGCCGCGCCTATGCCGAGCTCACCGGCGGCGAGATGACGCAGTTGAGCGATCACATCTGCAGCCTGGCACTGGACGGTGCCACGCTGGTGGTCACGACGCCCCAGGCGCTTGCCGCCGCGACCGGCACGGGGCACGTGCGCCGCGCCGTGCCTGGCTATGCGGCCATCCGCCTGCGCACTGGCGATCTCGCGGCGGCACGCGAAGGCTGGCGCGCGGCGTGCGTGGACGCGCTCGACCTGGGGCCCGGCGAGAGCCTGATTCCTGCCTCCGCTGCCGGCGGCGTGGCACTGCTGTTCGAACAGGCGCGCTGAGCGCGTCCTTGCCCTGGCCTCAGGCGCCGCTCTTGGCGTGATGCACGCCGGTGGAGCCGAAGCCGCCCGCGCCGCGCACGGTGTCTGCGGAGAAGTCTTCCACGGTCTTGAACACGGGCCGCAGCACCGGCACAAACATCATCTGCGCGATCCGCTCGCCCGGCTGGATCACGATCGGCTCGGTGCCGGGCGCGTTGCGGTTCCACACGCTCACCATGATCGGACCCTGGTAGTCGGCATCGATCACGCCGATCGAGTTGCCCAGCACCAGCCCCTTCTTGTGGCCCAGCCCCGAGCGCGGTGCGATGGTGGCCGCCATATAGGGGTTGCCCATGTGCACGGCAAAGCCGGCTGGCACCAGCTGCGCCGGTGTGCCGGCTTCGATGGTGAGCGGCGCGTCCAGGCAGGCGTGCAGGTCGATCGCTGCCGCCATATCGCTCTGGTAAGCCGGTAGGCCCCATTCGTACAGGCGTGCGTCGAGCACCTTGATTTCGACGGTCGGGTTGGCTTCGATGGTCATGGCTGGTCAGTCCCGGAAAGACAAAAAAGACAAAAAACGTTGGCAACCCGAGATGATAGCCGAGCGGGGCGCGGCGGCAGTCATTGCCGCCGGCCGTCCCTGCCGCGTCGAGAGCCCGGGGGGATCAGTCGCCCGACAGGTCGAAGGCTTGCGCCAGCAGCTCGTAGGTGCGCAGGCGCGCGGCATAGCTGGCGGTCACGCTCAGCACCACCAGTTCGTCGGCAAGGAAGCGCTCGCGCAGGGCCAGCATGCGCTGCGCCACTTGTTCGGGCGTGCCGCAGATGGTGCGCGGACGCTCGCGTTCGACGATCAGGCGGTCGCGTTCGGTTGGCTCGTGCTGCGCGGCCTGGGACAAGGACGGGATCGGGGCGTTCACGCCGTAGGCCATCTGCAGGCGGCGCAGGTCCACGGCGCGCTCCAGTTCCGCCGCTTCGGCCTCGCTGTCGGCGCAGATCACGAAGATGGCCGCAGCGCTGTAGGGCCGCTCGTCGTAGC
The DNA here is from genome assembly GCF_057798855.1 of Cupriavidus sp. 96C5-1. Lineage (NCBI taxonomy): Bacteria > Pseudomonadati > Pseudomonadota > Betaproteobacteria > Burkholderiales > Burkholderiaceae > Cupriavidus > Cupriavidus sp. 96C5-1. Next base: position 84,633 of record NZ_JBYOJU010000001.1, read on the forward strand.
CCGGCTCGAAATCGTTGCGGTACTGCTGCGCCACGGCATGGCCCGTATGCGGATTGATAAAGTGGGCAAAGGCAAAGCGCAACCCAAGCCGCGCCGCCAGGGCACCGCCGTAGTCGCTGGAGCCCAATACCCAAAGCTCGGGCCTGGTATCGATCTCGGGCTGCAGCACGACGCCCTCGGCGATATGGCCTGGCGGTACTTCGCCGCGCAGGAGCCAGGACAGGTCCTGCACCTGTTCGGCGAAGTGATCGCCGCGGTTGTACTGGCCCATGGCCACCGCCTGCGCGGTACGCATATCGCCGCCCGGCGCGCGTCCCACCCCGAGATCGATGCGCCCCGGGAACAGGCCCTCCAGCATGCGGAACTGCTCCGCCACTTTGAAGGGGCTGTAATAGGGCAGCATCACGCCGCCCGAGCCGAGCCGGATGCGCTGCGTGACGCTGCCCAGCCGGGCCAGCATGACTTCCGGCGCCGGGTTGCACACGCCACGCAGCCCGTGGTGCTCGGCGCACCAGTAGCGGGTGTAGCCGAGCCCGTCGGCGGCCTGCGCCAGCTCCACGGTGGCGGCCAGTGCGTCGCGCGCGGTGTGGCCGGCGATGACCGGGCTCTGGTCGAGCACCGAGAGGCGCAGTTTCGGTTGGCTTGCGGACATGTTCAGGGTTGGGGCCGGTTGAGGTTCTGTGGCGGCGGGGGCGCGAGCTGGCGCGGGTTCAGTGGCGCGCGGGCAGGCGCCGGGCGATGGCCGCCACCAGGTCGCGCGCCAGCGTCAGCTTGTCGGCGCGCGGCAGGCGGGTCATGCCCTGGGCATCGAACAGCACGATCTCGTTGTCGTCCATGCCGAAGGTATGGTGGCCGATATTGCCCACCAGCAACGGCACGTTCTTGCGCTGGCGTTTCTGCTCGCCGTATTGCTCGAGTTTTTCACTCTCGGCGGCAAAGCCCACGCAGTAGGGCGCCTCTGGCCGCGCTGCCACGGCGGCGAGGATGTCGGGGTTCTGCACGAAGCGCAGCGTGGGCGTATCGCTGTCGTTGGCCTTCTTCAGCTTCTGTCCGGCCACCTCGGCCGGGCGCCAGTCGGCCACCGCCGCCACGGCGATGAACACATCGGTGCCGGGCAGGCCCGCCATCACGGCATCATGCATCTGCTGCGCGCTTTCCACGTTGGTACGGGCGACGCCGCGGGGCGTGGGTTGTGCCGTCGGGCCGGCAATCAGGACCACATCCGCACCGGCTTCACGCGCGGCACGCGCGATGGCAAAGCCCATCTTGCCTGAGGAGCGGTTGGTGATGCCGCGTACCGGATCGATGGCTTCGAAGGTGGGGCCGGCCGTGATCACCACGCGCCGGCCTGCCAGCGGCTTGGGCTGGAAGAACGCGACGATATCGTCGAGCAGCTCCGACGGTTCCAGCATGCGGCCGTCGCCGACTTCGCCGCAGGCCTGGTCGCCGCTGCCCGGGCCCAGAACCGTTACGCCATCCGCGCGCAGTTGGGCGGCGTTGCGCTGGGTGGCGGGTGCCGACCACATCTGCAGGTTCATGGCGGGAGCCACCAGCAACGGGCAGTCGCGGGCGATGCACAGGGTGGTCAGGAGGTCATCGCACAGGCCATGCGCGAGCTTCGCGAGGAAATCGGTGGACGCCGGTGCGATCACGATGGCGTCGGCTTCGCGCGAGAGATCAATGTGGGCCATGTTGTTGCCCACGCGCGCGTCCCATTGGGAGGTGAAGACCGGCCGCCCGGAGAGTGCCTGCATGGTCACAGGCGTGATGAACCGGGTGGCGCCGTCGGTCATGACCACCTGCACGGTCGCGCCGGCCTTGGTCAGCAGGCGGACCAGTTCAGCCGATTTGTAGCAGGCGATGCCGCCGGTCAGGCCAAGGACGAGATGCTTGCCTCGCAGATCCATGGATATGCTCTTCGCTTGAGGGTTGTGGTCCGTGTGCCGCGGCAGGGGTTGCTATCGCCGCGCCGGAGAAACGTCAATAATACCGGCTTGCCCGCGCGCGCGTTGGCGGCGGCGTCGAACGTGGCGCGGTGCCGATCCGCCGTGCGTCCTTCCAACCCCGTCCCACTCCTTATGCCTGACCGCTTGCTGCGCCCGAAATCCCTCAAAGATCTGTTCTGCCTGGTGGGCGTCTGCGCCCTGCTCGTGCTGCTGGCCAGCGCTGTGCTGCTGGACAATGCCAAGGCCTGGCTGGCGCGTGAGAGCGTGCCGCCGCGGGCGGACTGGATCGTGGTGCTGGGCGGGGAGTCGGGTCAGCGCGTGATCGGCGCGGCGGAGCTGTATCACGCTGGCGTGGCGCCCTATGTGTTCGTCAGCGGGGGCGGGGACTGCATGCTGATCGTGCGGCGCCTGGCGATGACCGGGGTGCCGCGCGGGCGTATCGGCTATGAATGCCAGTCCGGCAGCACCATGGAAAACGCCCGCATGACGCGGGCGCAACTGGAGCGGTTCGCACCGCGCCGGGCGGTGCTGGTGACCAGTTGGTACCACACCGGCCGGGCCCTGAAGTCGTTCCGCCAGGCCTGGAGCGAAGTCGACTGGGGCACGCATGGCGTCTATCCCGGCGTCAGCCTGGGCAAGTCCCTGGTGCTTTACGAGGCGGGGGCCGTGCTCGCCGAGTACGTCAAGCGCGGCTGGTACATCCTGCGCTACAGGTACTGAGGCCGGTCACCGGCCGCTGCCCGGTCTCAGTGCTTTCGCACCCGCCGCAATTCGTCCACGATCAGCAGCACCGCGCCCACCGTGATGGCGCAGTCCGCCACGTTGAACGCCGGCCAGTGGTAGTTGCGCACATAGAAGTCGAGGAAATCGACCACATGGCCGTACACCACGCGGTCCACCACATTGCCGATGGCGCCGCCGAGGATCAGCGAGATCGCGAAGCAGAACAGGCGCTGCCCGGTATGGCGGTAGAGCATCCAAACGATGAACAGGCCCACCACCACGCCCAGGCCGGTAAAGAACCAGCGCTGCCAGCCGCCGGCATCGGCCAGGAAGCTGAAGGCGGCCCCCTTGTTATAGACCAGCACCAGGTTGAAGAAGCCGGTCACGGGGCGCGATTCGCCGTAGGCGAAGGTCCTGACGATGACGATCTTGAAGAACTGGTCGAGCACGATCACCAGCAGGGCGAACGCCATCCACAGCAGCGGGGTGGTGTTGCTGCTCTTGGTGCCCTTGCTGCCGGCGCGTTTGGTGCCGCGCGCGGAGCGCGTGGTGGTGGCGGCCATCAGGCGTGGCTCCTGTGTTCACCGGCGCCGAACAGGTTGCTGTCGCAGCGGCCGCAGAGGGTGGGGTGGGCCGGGTCGCGGCCGACGTCGGGACGGTAGTGCCAGCAGCGTTCGCACTTGGCATGCATCGACGGCGTCACGGTGACCAGCAGGTCGCCGCTTTCCGGCGCCGGGGTAACCTTGGCCGCGGAGGTCAGCAGCACGAAGCGCAGGTCGTCGGACAGGCTCTGCAGGGCAGCCAGCACCTGGCCGCCGGCCTGGATGGTGACTTCCGCCTGCAGCGAGGAACCGATCTCGCCGTCCACGCGCACCGCTTCGAGCTGCTTGGTGACTTCGGCGCGGGCTTCGCGAATCACGTGCCACTTCTGCAGCAGGTCGTCGGCCTGGTCGATCGCCGGCACGTCGTAGTAGGTGCTGGTGAAGATGGTGTCGGTGTGCTCGGTGCCATGGCCGAAGATCTGCCAGGCCTCTTCCGCCGTGAACGACAGGAATGGCGCCATCCAGTGCAGCATGGCCTGGGTGATGTGGTATACCGCGTTCTGCGCGGCGCGGCGCGCCTTCGAGTTGGCCGCGGTGGTGTACAGGCGGTCCTTCAGCACGTCGAGGTAGAAGCCGCCCAGGTCTTCCGAGCAGAAGGTCTGCAGCTTGGCGACCACCGGATGGAACTCATAGCCGTCGTAGTGCGACAGGATTTCCTGTTGCAGGCGCCCGGTCAGCGCGACGGCGTAGCGGTCGATTTCCAGCCATTCCGATGCCGGCAACGCATGCTGCGCGTGGTCGTAATCGGACAGGTTGGCCAGCAGGAAGCGCAGCGTATTGCGGATGCGGCGATAGCCTTCCACCACGCGCTTCAGGATCTCGTCGGAGATCGACAGTTCGCCGGAGTAGTCGGTCGAGGCCACCCACAGGCGGATGATCTCGGCGCCCATCTTGTTGGATACGTCCTGCGGCGACACCGTATTGCCGATCGATTTCGACATCTTGCGGCCTTCGCCATCCACCGTGAAGCCGTGCGTCAGCAGTGCCTTGTAGGGCGGCTTGCCGTACAGCATGGACGCGGTCAGCAGCGAGGAATGGAACCAGCCGCGGTGCTGGTCCGAGCCTTCCAGGTACAGGTCCGCCAGGCGGCCATCGGGCAGGTCGGCCGCCGGATCGTACAGGTCTTCGCGGTGGGAGCCGCGGATCACGCTCCAGTGCGTGGTGCCGGAGTCGAACCAGACGTCGAGCGTGTCGCGGTTCTTTTCGTACTGCGCGGCTTCTTCGCCGAGCAGTTCCCTGGGATCGAGCGTCTGCCAGGCCTCGATGCCGTGCTGCTCGACGCGTTTGGCGATCTCCTCCAGCAGCTCAGGCGTGCGCGGGTGCAGCGCACCGGTCTCCTTGTGCAGGAAGAAAGCCATCGGCACGCCCCACTGGCGCTGGCGCGACAGGGTCCAGTCGGGCCGGTTGGCGATCATGTTGTGCAGGCGCTGCTTGCCCCAGGCCGGGTAGAACTCCGTCGCCTCGATGCCGGCCAGCGCGGTTTCGCGCAGGGTCGGGCCGTTGTCGACGGGGTCCACGTCCATGCCCGCGAACCACTGCGAAGTGGCGCGGTAGATGATCGGCGTCTTGTGGCGCCAGCAGTGCATGTAGCTGTGGGTGTACCTGTGCTGGTTGAACAGGTTGCCCGATGCCTCCAGCACTTCGACGATCTTCGGGTTGGCGTCCCAGATCTTTTGTCCGCCGAACAGCGGCAGCGTGCTGGCATAGACGCCGTCGCCCATCACCGGGCTGATGATGTCGTGGTCGCGCATGCCGTGCGCCTTGCACGACTGGAAATCCTCCACGCCGTAGGCCGGCGCCGAGTGCACGATCCCGGTGCCGGTATCGGTGGTGACGTAGTCGCCCAGGTAGACCGGCGACAGGCGGTCATAGCCGGCGTCCATCTTCGACAGCGGGTGGCGGAAGCGGATTTCCGAGAGCGCCGCGCCGGTGGTGGTGGCGAGCACCTTGCCTTCCAGTTCGTAGATCTTGAGCTGTTCCTCGACGCGCTCGGTCGCCAGCAGCAGGAAGCCGCGCGCGGTGTCGACCAGCGCGTATTCGACTTCCGGATGCACATTGAGCGCCTGGTTGGACGGGATGGTCCACGGCGTGGTGGTCCAGATCACGATCCAGCCGGGTTTGGCGGCAAGCTGCTCCGCCGGCAGCTTGAAGGCATGGGCCAGCTTGTCGGTCTCGGCGAAGGGGAAGCCCACGTCGATGGACAGATCGGTCTTGTCCTTGTACTCGACCTCGGCCTCGGCCAGTGCCGAGCCGCAGTCGAAGCACCAGTTCACCGGTTTCAGGCCGCGGAACACAAAGCCCTTTTCCATGATCTTGCCCAGCGCGCGCAGCTCGTCGGCTTCGTTGCTGTGGTTCATGGTCAGGTAGGGGTGCTCCCAGTCGCCGAGCACGCCCAGGCGCTCGAAATCCAGCTTCTGGCGGGCGATCTGCTCGGTGGCGTAGGCGCGCGCGCGCGATTGCACTTCCTGCACCGGCAGGCCCTTGCCGAACTGCTTTTCGATCTGGATCTCGATCGGCATGCCATGGCAGTCCCAGCCCGGCACGTAGACCGCGTCCAGGCCGGTCAGGCCGCGGGCCTTGACGATCATGTCCTTGAGGACCTTGTTGACCGCGTGGCCGATGTGGATGTCGCCGTTGGCGTACGGGGGGCCGTCGTGCAGGACGAATTTCTTGGCGCCCTTGCGTGCTGCTCGGATCTTCTTGTAGAGCTGCTTGTCCTGCCACTGCTTGACCCACAGCGGCTCGCGCTTGGGCAGGTCGCCGCGCATCGGGAAGGGAGTCTCCAGCAGGTTGACCGGATACTTGCTTTTTTCGGGCTTGGCGCGTTTGTCGTTGGACATGTCGATTCTCGGGGCAATTCGGTTGACGCGCGGCACTAGCTCGGCTGGATGCGGGCGCGCGTTATGGCGTGGACTGGCTGCGGGGGGAGCCGCGGGTTGGGGTAGCGACCCGGGTCCCGCTGCGCGGGAACGGGGCGCTAGCTAATTCGGTCGGTGGCGGAGGTGGCGAAGTCGCGGCCGCCCGCGGCCGGGGACGTGCCCTCGGGCGTGCCCGGCACGGTCAGGCCGAAAAAGGCGCGGGCGTCCGCGCTGTCCTTGGCAATGGCCGCGGTCAGCGCATCCAGGCTGTCGAAACGGGCTTCGTCGCGCAGCTTCTTCATGAATTCGACCCGCACCAGCTTGCCGTAGATGCTCTGATTGAAGTCGAACAGGTGGACTTCCAGCAATACCCGGCCGGCATCCTCGATGGTCGGCCGCACGCCGATGCTGGCCACGCCCGGCAGCGCGTGTTCGGCCAGGCCGTGCACCTGCACCACGAAGATGCCATTGACGGCCGGCCGCTTATGCGAGATGCGCAGGTTGATGGTGGGAAAGCCCAGGTCGCGCCCGAGCTTGCGGCCGTGGACCACATGGCCGCTGATGGCATAGCCATGGCCGAGCAGGCGGCGCGCATGTTCGAGGTCGCCGTCGGTCAGCGCCTGGCGCACCGCGGAACTGGAGATGCGCACGCCGCCTTCGGAGACCGAGCCCATCTGTTCCACGTCGAAGCCGTACCGGCCGCCGGCCTGCTGCAGGTAAGCGAAGTCGCCGGCACGTCTGGCGCCAAAGCGGAAATCGTCGCCAACCAGCAGCCAGCGCGTGTGCAGGCCATGCCAGAGCACGTTTTCGACGAAGGCTTGCGGGGACTGCGCGGCGAAGTGCGCGTTGAAATGCTCGACCACGACACGGTCGACACCGTTGCGGCGCAGGCTCTCGAGCTTGTCGCGCAGCAGGGCAATGCGCGTGGGCGCCTTGTCCGGCGTAAAGAATTCGCGCGGATGCGGCTCGAAGGTCATCACGCACAGCGGCAGGCCGCGTGCGTCGGCCGCGGCGCGCGCGCGCGCCAGCAGCGACTGGTGGCCGCGATGCACACCGTCGAAATTGCCGATGGTGAGGGCGCAGGGCGCCCGGCTCTCGGCGTTGGGCAGGCCACGGAAGACTTTCACGAGGACGGCGACAAGCGTTTGGGTAAAGCGAGCATTATAAGGGGAATGGGAGCCAAGATTCGCCCCGCAGCGGCGGGTCACGCCCCCGGGGTGGCGTTTTTGTGCACGGATCGGCCCATTGTCGTGGCGCAGCGCCCCAAAAGGCGGCATGATATGGCAGATCGCCCTTGTTGCCCCAGCCCTCCCTTGAACGCGCTGCTAAACCGAATCCTGCCGCCGCCAGGGCCTCCGCTCGATACCGATACGCGGGCCAAGCTGCTGGCGACCATCCATCGCGTCTCGCCCACCGCCATCGTTGCCTCGCTGGTGCTGCCGGCGTTGACTGCCACGGCGTTCTGGTCCGCCGCCGATCACGCCGCCCTGGTGGGCTGGTGCTGTGTCATGCTGGTGCTTACCGGCGCCTCCGTCTGGTTCTATTTCGGCTATCTGCGCGATTGCACCACGATGAACCGCTCGGCGCATACGCGCAAATGGTGGTCCAGCATGCGCGCGCTGGCCTTCCTGACCGGACTGACCTGGGGCAGTTCCGCGCTGCTGCACCTCTACACGGGGTCCACCGTGTTCTCCAGCGTGCTCTACCTGCTGGCGCTCGGCGTGCTGGCCGGCGGCGTTACCGCGCAGTCCCCGGTGCCATCCAACCTGGTCTACGCCGGCATCCCGATCCTGGTGCCCAATATCCTGCTGGCCGAGTACGCGTTTCCGGGCCATGGCACCTATGTGCAGATGCTATTGGTGGTCTATGCCATCATGCTCACGCGCCATGCCCTGAACCTGCACCGCACGCTGGTGCGGGCCATCCAGCTCGAGAGCGACAGCCGGCGCCTGGCCAAGCAGTTCCAGGAGGAGAAGGAGAGGGCCCTGCACGCGAGCGAGGAGAAATCGCGCTTCCTGGCCGCCGCGAGCCATGACCTGCGCCAGCCCGTCCATGCGCTGGTGATGCTGGTGGAGGCGCTGCGCGCGCGCAACAAGTCGTCTTCCCTGCATCCGCTGGTGGAGCAGGTGGCGGCGGGTACGCAGACCATCGACCTGTTGTTCCGTTCGCTGCTGGACCTGTCCAAGCTCGAGGGCCGCAAGGTGCTGCCGACCCTGGAGCCGTGCGAGCTCGGCCGCCTGATCAGCGAAGTGATGAGCCAGTTCGCGGCCGACGCGCGCGAGAGCGGCCTGACGCTGACGCCGCGCGTGCCCGAGGAGCTGTACGCGATGGCCGAGCCGGTGCTGTTGCGCCGCGCGCTGTTCAATCTGGTGCAGAACGCCCTGCGCTATACGCGGCGCGGCGGCGTGCTGGTGACCGCGCGGGAGCGGCGCAAGCATATCCGCGTGGAGGTGTGGGATACCGGGGCGGGGATTACGCCCGAGCACCTGCCGGATATTTTTTCGCCGTATTACCAGGTGCATAACCCGCAGCGCGATCCGTCCCAGGGACTGGGGCTCGGCCTTGCCATCTTCAAGGAATGCGTACGCCTGATGCGCGGCACCTACGGCGTGCGTTCGGTGCCCGGGCGCGGGTCGGTATTCTGGTTCTCGCTGGCGCCGGTGGCGGCCGAGACGGTGGCCACCATCCGCGCCGTGCGTGCCACCGCCCTGGCGGAAGACGCCAAGCCCGACCACCTGCGCGGCACCGTGCTGGTGGTGGACGACGACACCCAGATCCGCAAGGCCTGGATTGCGCTGATGGAAGCCTGGGGTATCCAGGTGGCCTGCGCCGCCCATGGCGCGGACGCCGACCGGTTGTTCCTGCAGGGACTCAAGCCGGACATCATTTTCTGCGACCTGCGCCTGCCGGGCAGCGAGAATGGACTGGACCTGCTCGAGCGCTGGCAGAACACGCAGCCGCAGGCGCGCAGCGCACTGTTGTCGGGCGATCTGAAATCCGCCGCGCTGGCGGCCGCCGAGGAGGCTGGCTACTTCGTGCTGCCCAAGCCGGTCGATCCGGCGGCGCTGAGGCTGCTGCTCAGGCGCTGGCTGCATCCGGCCTGAGCGGCCACCGGCCGGCGCGAAGGCGCTGGCCGGCCGCGCCCCGCGTTACTGGCGCAGGCGGAAGCGTTCCATGCGCGACATGACCTGCATGCGGGTGCGCACGCCGAGACGCTGCAGGATGGCCGAGACGTGTTCCTTGACCGTGTTTTCCGTCAGGCCCAGGCGGCGCGCGATGACCTTGTTCGGCAAGCCTTCCAGGACCAGTGCCAGCACCGAGCCCTGGCGCGGGGTCAGACCCAGTTCGGCCGGGGTGACCGGAATGCCATGGGCCGGTCCGAACGTCTGCGCACGGCCGCTGAGCGCTTCGTCAGAGGGAAAGGCGGTATCGCCCGCCAGCACCTTGCGGACCGCGGCGGTGAAGGCGTTGGCGTCGAGGTGCTTGCCGACGAAGCCATAGGCGGCGAGCGCGCGGGCGCGGCCCACGATCTCGGGGGTGGCCTCGGCCGACATGAAAATAAAACGCGCGGAGGGTATGAACGTCTTGAGCGCCTGCATGGCGTCAAAGCCCGTGCCATCGGTCAGCCAGATATCCAGCAGCACGATATCGGGCCTGAGCCCTTGCTGAAGGGTGCTCAGCGCCTCTTTGGCGCTGCCGGCGGCGTGAACGGCGATGTCGGGCATCACTTCCGCTAGAAACGCGGTGGTGCCGGACAGGGCCATAGGATGATCATCGACCACCAACAAGGTCGGTGCAGCGTTCGACATGCGATTTCCCGTCTAATTTCCCAGTTCGTCCTTGTTGTCACTTAAAGCCGTCGGAACGGTCTGCGCGTGGACGATAGCAGTCACTCTAGCAGAGCGGGCGGGGCGTCACAATCCATGACACGGGGGTGGACGTTGCGTACAGGCCATGCGAAATGGCGCTGCGGCGAGGGTTTCACGTGTTTTAAGTGCCCAATGTGCTCGCTTTGGCCGTGTACAGGCCCCGCCTTGGTAGAATTGCGCGATGAAAAATATCGTTATCCTGATTTCAGGGCGTGGCTCCAATATGGAAGCCATCGTCAGCGCCTGTGCCGCCGAAGGCTGGCCGGCGCGCGTGGCGGCAGTCCTGTCGAACCGGCCGGACGCCGAGGGTCTTGGATTCGCCGCCGATCATGGCGTGGCCACCGGTGTGGTGGATCATAAACAATATGGCGACCGCGCTACTTTCGATGCCGCGCTGGCCGATGCCATCGACGCGTACGCGCCGGACCTGGTGGTGCTGGCCGGCTTCATGCGTATCCTGACGCCGGCGTTCGTCGAGAAGTACGCCGGACGCATGCTGAATATCCACCCCTCGCTGCTGCCATGCTTTCCGGGCCTGCACACGCACCGGCAGGCCATCGAGGCAGGCGTCAAGATACACGGCGCCAGCGTGCATTTCGTCACGCCGGAGCTCGATCACGGCCCGGTCATCGTCCAGGCCGCGCTCGACGTGCTGCCGGGCGACACGCCCGAGGCCCTGGCTGCGCGCCTGCTGCCAAGCGAACACGTCATCTACCCGCGCGCCGTGCGCTGGTTTGTCGAAGGCCGGCTGCGCGTGCAGGCCGGCGTAGTACGGGTCGAACCGCCCGAATCCCAATTATTTACGGCCTTTGCTGCCGCTACGGAGATGCAGTCATGAGCCGGAATACCGCAGGGGCACGCCAGCCCGTTCGCAACAAGCGCAAGGGCACGCCGATCCGCCAGGCCGCGCGCCCGCAATCCGTCGATGGCCAGGCGCCGGCGCAAGGCCGCGCGCTGCATGGCGGCCTGCATGCAGCCCATATCCAGCACATCGACCGCCTGCTGGGCAAGGTCTTGATGTTCACCCGCCCGAGCGACGTGGTGGTCAGCTATTACTTCCGCGAGAATCCCAAGCTGGGCCACCGCGAGCGCGGCATCATCGCCGAGGCCGTGTTTGCCGTGTTGCGCCGGCGCGTCGAGTTCGCGCAGTTCGCTGCCAGTGGCACCGGTGCCTCGCAGCGCCGTCTGGCGCTGCTCGGACTGGCCGCCACCATGGGGCGCGACGTGCTGACGCCCTTCCTGCATCCGGAAGAGGCGGAATGGCTCGATCGCCTGACCACCATCGAGCGCTCCAGCCTGGCGCCGCGCGTGCGCGCCAACCTGCCCGAGTGGCTGTACGACCAGCTGGCGGCCCGCCACGGCGAAGCTTTCGTCGAGGCCCTCGGTGATGCCTGGCTGCGTCCGGCGCCGCTGGACCTGCGCGCCAACCTTGCCAAGACTTCCCAGGAAGCCGCGCTGGCCGAGCTGACCGCCGCCGGACTGAAGGCGGAGGTGACGCCGATCGCGCCGTCGGGCATTCGCCTGGCCGGCAAGCCGGCGCTGAACCAGCTGCCGTTGTTCGTCAACGGCCTGGTCGAAGTGCAGGACGAAGGCAGCCAGTTGCTGTGCAACCTGGTCGCGCCCAAGCGCGGCGAGATGGTGGTCGATTTCTGCGCGGGCGCGGGCGGCAAGACGCTGGCGCTGGGCGCGCTGATGCGCTCCACCGGCCGTCTTTACGCCTTCGACGTGTCCGAGAAACGCCTCGCCAACCTCAAGCCGCGGCTGGCGCGCAGCGGGCTGTCGAACGTGCATCCGGTGCAGATCGATTCCGAGCATGATGCCAAGATCAAGCGCCTGGCTGGCAAGATCGACCGCGTGCTGGTGGATGCGCCGTGCAGCGGCCTGGGTACGCTGCGGCGCAATCCCGATCTGAAGTGGCGCCAGTCGCCGCAATCGGTGCTGGAGCTGACTGCCAAGCAGGCGGCCATCCTCGAATCCGCAGCGCGCCTGGTCAAGGTGGGCGGCCGTGTGGTCTATGCCACCTGCAGCGTGCTGGAAGCCGAGAACGAAGGCATCGTGCGCGGCTTCCTCGCGGCGCACCCGGCTTTCCGCCTGGTGCCGGCGGCCCAGGTGCTGGCCGAGCAAAAGATCGCGGTGCCCGGCCTGCCCGAGGATGCCGAGATGCTGGCGCTCTATCCGCACCTGCACCAGACCGACGGCTTCTTCGCGGCCGTGCTGGAGCGCGTCAGCTAAAGCGCTGGCTGCATAAGCAACGGGTCAGCCGGAAGCGGCTGGCGCTGCGGATGCCCATCCGTGGTGCCGGCCGGCGGCATGCCCCTTCCGCGGACCACCGCCGGTCCGCGGTGTCCCGGACGGTACCTGCCCGCTTTCCCGGCGTCCGCTGGCCTGCCGCGGCGCCCTGCCTGCCGCCGTATCCCTGTCTCCCTGCCGTCCCCATGTCTTGCCGTCTGTCCATGCCCGATGCCCAGGGGCGGGCAGGGCGGCTAGAATCGGCGGGGCATCTGTTTCGCTGCCTTTGCCGGATCCGTCCGGCCATTTCGGATTCATGACTTCGAACCCCCTGGAAGAACTGCATATGACGACGCATCCCGCCTTCGGCAAGATGCTCGACGATCTGATACGCGATGCCGGCGGCCCAGGATTTATCTGGCAGCTGGCGGTACTGGCCGCCTGCCTGCTGGTGGCGTGGCCGCTGGCGCGGCTGATCGTCAAGCGGCTCGAAATGCGCCATGCGGGGTCCAGCTTCGCGCTGCGCTTCGCTGCCGCCAGCCTCGAGCGCGCCATGTTCCCGCTGTTCGGGTGGCTGCTGGTGATGGCGGCCCGTTTCGGGCTGGAGCCGATGATGTCGATCAGCGTGCTGCGGCTGGCGCTGGTGCCGTTGTTTGGCATTACCTTCCTCTATTTCGCTTTCTATATCCTGCGGCGCGTGCTCTCCGGCAATGGCCAGTTGCACGGCATGCTGCTGCTGGTGGAGAAGGTGCTGACCACCCTGGTCTGGGCGGCGATGGCGCTTTATGTGCTGGGGCTGCTGTGGGACGTGGTGTACTGGATGGACGGTGTGCGCTTCTCGATCGGCGGCAAGCAGAAGATCAGCCTGGCCGATACCCTGGTGGCGGCGGTGTGGATTCTGCTGACCGTGCTGGTGGCCATGTGGTTTGGCTCGTGGCTGGAAGAGCGCCTGATGCGTTCCACCGGCCTCGACAGCAACCTGAAAGTGGTTTTGACCAGGCTTTCGAAGGCTCTGCTGCTGCTCGTCTCCCTGCTGCTGAGCCTGTCCCTGGTCGGCATCGACCTGACGGTGCTGTCCGTGTTCGGCGGCGCGCTGGGCGTGGGCCTCGGCCTGGGCCTGCAAAAGATCGCCAGCAACTATATTTCCGGCTTCATCATCCTGCTCGACCGCTCCGTCAAGCTGGGCGACCAGATCACGGTGGATAAATACACCGGCATCGTGTCGCAGATTCGCACGCGCTACACCGTGGTCCGCAACGGCGACGGCGAGACCCTGGTGCCAAATGAGCAACTGGTGGCGCAGGCCGTGCAGAACCATTCCTTTTCCAATACCAATGTGCGTGTTGCGACGCGCGTGCAGGCCGATTACGCCGCCGACCCCGAGAAAGTGCTGGCACTGCTGGTGGAAGCCGCCAGCGATATTCCGCGCCTGCTGAAGAATCCTGCGCCCTCCGCGTTTCTGGTGCTGTTCGCCGACAATGGCATCGAATATGAGCTGGCGGGCTATATCGCCGATCCCCAGAACGGCAAGCTGGGAGTGCAATCGGCGCTGAACAGGGCTATATGGCGGAAATTCAAGGAGAATGGCATCTCGATTCCGTATCCGCAACGCGAGGTCCGTGTGCTGGGTCCGATTGCGGCGGACGGTGCCGAGGCTCGGCAAAAAGATGACTATGAGACACTTCTACCGGCTGATGCCACGCAGGCCGGCGGTCAAGGCAGCGCCGGTTAGGCCACTTTGCGGAACGATCCCTGTTGCTTAACATCAAACCTGGGGAAAAAGCGGATGTCCCCTTGATGACGTTCCGGTAGAATTGAGCTTAGTTGCGGGTCCGTCCGGCATTGTTTTTCCTGGACGGGTTTGTTCGACCTCCCGCCCCCACACCAGACAGCCGCCAGATTGCAGCGGCTCGTGTCCAGTTCCGCCGACAGGCAGCTTATGCCCACGGCGCCAGACGCGTATGCCTGGGGGCTCCGGCGAGTGCCGGGGTTTCAGGCAGGCGCCATACGACGCAATCATTGAGTTCGCAGTCCTTTTTCTGCACCTTGTTTGCGGCCCGCCCTGTCGTGCCGCGCTGAATGCCCCTGTTTAACCGACGGAGAACACAGTTTGTTCGACACTATTCTTGACTGGGCCGCTAACGGCCTCGCCAACTGGTCCTGGTGGGAGATCGTGATCTACACCCTGGTGGTGACGCACATCACCATCGCGGGCGTCACCATCTACCTGCACCGCTGCATGGCGCACCGGTCGCTGGACCTGCACCCGATTGCCTCGCATTTCTTCCGTGGCTGGCTGTGGCTGACCACCGGCATGGTCACCAAGGAGTGGACCGCGATCCACCGCAAGCACCACGCCAAGTGCGAGACCGAAGAGGATCCCCACAGCCCGCAGACCCGCGGCATCCGCAAGGTGCTGCTGGAAGGCGCGGAGCTGTATCGCGCCGAGTCCAAGAACAAGGAAACCATGGCCAAGTTCGGCCATGGCACGCCCAATGACTGGGTCGAGCGCAATGTCTATTCGCGCTTCGGCTGGCAGGGCGTCGGCCTGATGCTGATCATCGACGTCGCCCTGTTCGGCGTGATCGGCCTGACCGTGTGGGCGGTGCAGATGCTGTGGATCCCGATCCATGCCGCCGGCATCATCAATGGCCTGGGTCACTGGTGGGGGTATCGCAACTACGATTGCGAGGACGCTTCGACCAATGTCTCGCCGTGGGGCATCATCATCGGTGGCGAAGAACTGCACAACAACCACCACACCTATCCCACCTCGGCCAAGTTCTCGATCAAGTGGTACGAGTTCGATATCGGCTGGGGCTATATCCGGGCGATGCAGGCGGTCGGCCTGGCCAAGGTCAAGAAGACCCCGCCCAAGGCACGCCTGGTGGAGGCCCGTCCGGTCGACCACAACACGCTGGAAGCCATCATTGCCAATCGCTACGACGTGATGGCCCGCTATGCCAAGGCGGTCAAGAGCGCCTACAAGCAGGAACTGGAAAAGCTGAAGGAAGCCCGCGGGGCGGAATACAGCAGCTTCAAGCCTGCCCGCAAGTGGTTCCACCGCGAGGAAACCAAGCTGGCCGATCCGCAGCGCCAGCAACTGGCCAGCATCGTGGAACAGAACCAGTCGCTGCACACCTTTGTGGAAATGCGCCGCGAGCTGGCCGCGATCTGGGGCCGCTCCAACCTGACGCGTGAACAACTGCTGCAGCAGCTGCAGGCCTGGTGCCATCGCGCCGAGGCCAGCGGCATCCAGGCCCTGCATGATTTCTCGCTGCGCCTGCGCCGCTATGCCTGACGCGGGCTGATGCCTGATCCGGCGTGGCCTGATACAATTTAGCTCGCCCGAAAGCCCCGCCCCTGGCGGGGCTTTTGTT
This sequence comes from Cupriavidus sp. 96C5-1, assembly GCF_057798855.1. Classification (NCBI taxonomy): domain Bacteria; kingdom Pseudomonadati; phylum Pseudomonadota; class Betaproteobacteria; order Burkholderiales; family Burkholderiaceae; genus Cupriavidus; species Cupriavidus sp. 96C5-1. The sequence continues at coordinate 100,240 of NZ_JBYOJU010000001.1, forward strand.
TTCGCTAAACTCCCCCAATGCAAGGGCCTGCAGCGAGACCAAGGCGCGCGGCCAAGAGGAGTATCGGAGATGACCCCACAAACGATCAAGTCCGTCGAGTTCGAGAAACCGAACCTCTTGACGGAGTCACCCGCGGGCGGCAGTTGCGTCGCCCACGCCTGGGCCAAGGTGCCCCCCGTGCTGTCGGCGCAGGAGCGCACGGCGCTGAAGGAACGTATCAAGGCCCTGCTCAAAGAGCGCAATGCGGTGCTGGTGGCACACTATTACGTCGATGCCGACCTGCAGGACCTGGCCGAGGAAACCGGCGGCTGCGTGTCGGATTCGCTCGAGATGGCGCGCTTCGGCCGCGACCATCCCGCCAAGACGCTGGTGGTGGCCGGCGTGCGCTTCATGGGCGAGACCGCCAAGATTCTGAGTCCGGAAAAGACGGTGCTGATGCCCGACCTCGACGCGACCTGTTCGCTCGACCTGGGCTGCCCGGCCGACGAATTCGCCGCCTTCTGCGATGCGCACCCCGATCGCACGGTGGTGGTCTACGCCAATACCAGCGCCGCCGTGAAGGCGCGCGCCGACTGGATGGTGACCTCCAGCATCGGCCTGAAAATCGTCGAGCACCTGCACGCGCGCGGCGAGAAGATCCTGTGGGCCCCGGACAAGCACCTGGGCAGCTATATCCAGAAGCAGACCGGCGCCGATATGCTGCTGTGGCAAGGCTCCTGCCTGGTGCATGACGAGTTCAAGGGCATCGAGCTGGACCTGCTGCGCCGCGAGTTTCCCAAGGCCAAGATCCTTGTGCATCCGGAGTCTCCGGCCAATGTGGTGGAGCAGGCGGATGTGGTCGGTTCCACCTCGCAGCTGATCGCGGCGGCCCAGCAGCTGGACGCCACCGAATTCATCGTGGCGACCGACAACGGCATCCTGCACAAGATGCGCATGGCCGCGCCGGGCAAGCATTTCATTGAAGCGCCGACTGCGGGCAACAGCGCCACGTGCAAGAGTTGCGCGCACTGCCCGTGGATGGCGATGAACGCGCTGACCAACCTGGCCGAGGTGCTGGAGAATGGCCGCAACGAGATCCACGTCGATGCCGGCATCGGCCGCCAGGCCGTGACCTGTATCGACCGCATGCTCGATTTTGCCGCGCAGCAGAAAGCCAATGTACGGCCGAAGGCCGATCTGGCCAGCGAGCAGGCATTGTTCAAGGGCATCGGTCCGGCATGAGCATCCCTCCAAACATGACTTCAACCGTAACTTCAGCCGTGGTTTCAAGCGTGAATCCTGTTTTCGATAGCTATGGCCCGGCGCTTGCCGAAGCGTTGCAAGCCAATGTGCGTGCGGCCATCGCGGAAGACGTCGGCAGCGGCGACCTGACCGGCCTGCTGGTACCCGCCGGCAAGCCGGCGCGGGCGCGCGTGATCGTGCGCGAGCAGGCGGTGCTGTGCGGCCAGCCCTGGTTCGAGGCCTGCATGCGCGCGGTGGATCCCGCGCTGCAGGTGTGCTGGCAGCAGGCCGAAGGGGCGCGCATGGCGCCGGACTCGGTGGTGTGCGAGATCACCGGCCCGGCACGCTCGCTGCTGACCGCCGAACGGCCTTCGCTGAACTTCCTGCAGCTGCTGTCCGGCGTGGCCACCGCTACGCGGCGCTATGCCGACCTGGTCGAGGGTACCAGCGCGCGCGTGCTCGATACCCGCAAGACCCTGCCCGGGCTTCGGCTGGCGCAGAAATACGCGGTCAGGATCGGCGGCGGCGACAACCAGCGCCTGGCGCTGTACGACGGCATCCTGATCAAGGAGAACCACATCGCCGCGGCAGGCAGCATCACGGCCGCCATGCAGGCAGCGGCGGCGCTTGACGCCGGCGTGTCGGTGCAGGTTGAAGTGGAAAGCCTGGCCGAGCTGGAAGAGGCACTGGCGGCCGGGGCGAAATCGATCCTGATCGACAACTTTACCGAGGCGATGATGCGCGATGCGGTACGCATCAATGCCGGGCGAGCCTTGCTGGAAGTCTCCGGCGGGGTCAACTCCGACACCATCCGCACGTTCGCGGAAACCGGCGTGGACCGGATCTCGGTGGGCGCGCTGACCAAGGATGTGCGGGCCACGGACTATTCGTTGCGCATCCTGGCCTAGCGCGACGAGCGTTGCGCTCCGTTCTCACCCTCTCCCCTGATGGGAAGAGGGGAGAAAAGCATATCCTTGGTGCTTCTCCCCATGCCCCTGGTTACTTTCTCCGCTCGCGCTTGAGGAGCGGCTGCATCACGGTCGGCAGCGCCTTGGGCAGCGTCTCCGGATAATCACGGCTGAAGTGCAGGCCCCGGCTTTCGTGCCGCGAATACGCGCTATCGACGATCAACGACGCCACTTCCACCAGGTTGCGCAACTCCAGCAGGTCACGCGTGACGCGGAAGTTGGCGTAATACTCGGCGATCTCTTCGCGCAGCAGGCTGATGCGGTGCTGTGCGCGTTCAAGGCGCTTGCTGGTACGCACAATGCCGACGTAATTCCACATCATGCGGCGCAGTTCGTCCCAGTTGTGCGACACCACCACTTCTTCGTCGGCATCGGCCACCCGGCTTTCATCCCAGGCGGGCAGGGCGATATCCGGTTGCCCCGCCTTGTCCTGCGAGGCGATATCGATGGCCGCCGCGCGCCCGATCACCATGCATTCGAGCAGTGAATTGGAGGCCAGGCGATTGGCGCCGTGCAGGCCGGTGCAGGCGGTCTCGCCCACGGCGTAGAGATTAGCCAGGTCGGTGCGGCCCAAAGTGTCGGTCACCACGCCGCCGCAGGTGTAGTGCGCGGCCGGCACCACGGGAATCGGTTCGCGCGCGATATCGATGCCGAGTTCCAGGCAGCGCGCGTGGATGGTCGGGAAGTGCTCGCGCAGGAAGGACTCGGGCTGGTGGCTGATGTCCAGGTGCACATAGTCCAGGCCGCGCTTCTTCATTTCGAAGTCGATGGCGCGCGCCACCACGTCGCGCGGGGCCAGTTCGGCGCGCGCGTCGTGTTCCGGCATGAAGCGGGTACCGTCGGGCAGCTTCAGCAGGCCACCTTCGCCCCGCACCGCTTCCGAGATCAGGAAGGACTTGGCGTAGGGGTGGTACAGGCATGTCGGGTGGAACTGGATGAATTCCATGTTCGCCACCCGGCAGCCCGCACGCCAGGCCATGGCGATGCCGTCGCCGGTGGCCGTGTCGGGGTTGGTGGTGTAGAGATAGACCTTGCCCGCGCCGCCCGTGGCCAGCACCGTGTGCGTGGCGGTGATGGTCTGCACTTCGCCGCTGGCGTCATTCAGCACATACAGCCCATAGCAGCGGTTGCCCGGCAACCCCAGCTTGCGCGAAGTGATCAGGTCCACCGCGAAGTGGTCTTCAATGATGGTGATGTTGGGATGCTGGCGCGCCTGCTCGGTGAGCGTGGACACGACGGCATGGCCGGTTGCGTCGGCGGCATGGATGATGCGCCGGCGGCTGTGGCCGCCTTCGCGGGTCAGGTGGTAACCCAGTTCGGCCTGGTCGTCACGCGTGAACGGCACGCCGCGGTCGATCAGCCACTGGATCGCTTCGCGCCCGTGCTCGACGATATAGCGTGTCGCACTGTCGTCGCACAGACCCGCGCCCGCCACCAGGGTGTCCTGGTGGTGCTCGTCATGACTGTCGCCCGAGTCCAGCACGGCGGCGATGCCGCCCTGTGCCCAGTCGCTGGCGCCTTGCGTCATGGCCCGTTTGCAAATGATGACAACCCGATGGGTGTCGGCCAGTTGCAGCGCGACCGTCAGACCGGCCAGTCCGCTGCCGACAATGGCGACATCGAAGTTCATGGTGCGAGAGACGCGCGCGGCGCGCGGTCGGGAGGCAGGAAAGCTGGAAAGTGTACACCGACCGCACCGCTGCGTGGGTGTGCGCATGTGCCGGGGAGAGGCGGGTGCGCAACGCGGCGGCGTTTTGCGGCGCTCAGTGCATATGGTGGCGCACAGATGGCGCAGAGCCGGCCCGGAAAAAGCAAAAACCCCGCGGATGCGGGGTTTTCACAGACATGCCGCGCGATCGGCATGCGGAAGACAGGATCAATTACTTGATCTTGGTTTCCTTGTACGACACATGCTTGCGGACGACGGGATCGAACTTCATGATCTCCATCTTTTCCGGCATCGTGCGCTTGTTCTTGGTGGTCGTGTAGAAGTGACCCGTACCTGCAGTCGACTCCAACTTGATTTTATCGCGTCCGCCCTTGCTGGCCATGATGTGCTCCTAATTAGACTTCGCCGCGTGCGCGCAGGTCTGCGAGCACGGAGTCGATGCCTTTCTTGTCGATCAGGCGCAGGCCGGCGTTCGAGACGCGCAGGCTCACCCAGCGGTTTTCCGATTCAACAAAGAAACGACGATTCTGCAGGTTGGGCAGAAAACGGCGCTTGGTCTTGTTGTTTGCGTGGGAAACGTTGTTGCCGACCATCGGCGCTTTCCCGGTCACTTGACAGACGCGTGCCATGAAGCACTCCTAAATCTTCTATTCGTGGACAATGTTCGCAACAGATCAACAAAAGGCGCGCTGGCCCGGACTGCAGCGGTTAAGACTTCAGCAAAACGAGCATTATAGACCGGAAAGCGTCGGCAAATCAATGCCTTCCGCACTTTGCCGTGCAGGTGCGGCCCATCCGTGCCGTTCGCGCCACACCTGGCTTCATAGCTGGCCATGTTCCGCAAAGGAGTGGACATGGCTGCCCGCCACGATGAAGTGATCCAGCACCTGGACGTCGATCAAGGCCAGGGAACGCGCCAGCGCGCGCGTCATGGCGAGATCGGCCGCACTGGGTGCGGCGTGTCCCGACGGGTGGTTGTGTGCGACGATCACGCCGGCGGCATTATGAAACAGTGCCTGTCGCGCCACTTCGCGAGGGTATACGCTGGTTTGCGTCAGGGTACCACGGAACAGTTCCTCGCTGGCCAGCAGCCGGTTGCGCGCATCGAGGAACAGGCACAGGAAGACTTCATGCTGACGCTGTGCCAGCGTCAGGCGCAGGTAGTCGCGCACAGCGGTGGGCGAATCGAGCCCGTCGGGCAACGACAGCCGCTCGGCCAGCGCCCGCCGCGTGAGTTCCTGCGCCGCCTGGAAATGGGCGTACTTGGCGGCGCCCATGCCCTTGACGCGGGCCACTTGCTCCTGGCTGGCGGAAAAGAGGGCGCTGAGGGTGCCAAAGTCGTTCAGTAGTTCGCGTGCGAGATCAACCGCACTTTTTCCGGCCATGCCCACGCGCAGGAACACGGCGAGCAGTTCGGCATCCGAGAGCGCGGCGGCGCCGCCCAGCAGCAACTTTTCGCGCGGCCGCTCGTTGCTGGGCCAGTCGGTAATGCGCATGACACGATCCCCCCCGAACAATGGGACCGCGGACAAGGCGGCGCGCGGTCGAGTCGCTTACAATACGGGTTGTTGACAGGTTGAGCATCCATGAATTTGCAAACTTTTGCGTCAGGCCCGAAGGACGGCGCCGCGGACGGTCGCAAGACCGTACTGGCGGACTCGTTCCTGACCCTGCACTACAGCATTTCCCTCGAGAACGGCACTGAGATCGTCAGCACGTTCGAAGAAAAGCCCGCTACGCTGCTGCTGGGGCAGGGCCAGTTCGCGCCCACCCTGGAGCAGGCGCTGCTGGGCATGCCCGAGGGCGAGCGCATGACCTACCGGCTGGCGCCGGAGCACGCCTTCGGCCCGCGCAACCCCGAGTTGCTGCAACGGGTTTCGCTGGCGACGCTGCGCGAGAACAGCTCTTTCGAAGAGGACTACGCCCCGGGCGACCTGGTCGAGTTCAACGCGCCAGGCGGCGGTAAGTATGCAGGAGTGCTCAAGGAGATCGGCGCGACTTCGGCGCTGTTCGATTTCAACCACCCGCTGGCCGGACAGACCATCCTGTTCGATGTCCAACTGATCGGCATTCTCTGAGCAGACCACCGCCCGGCCAGTCGCCGGCACCCTTGAATCGAATCCTTGCATGTCTGAACCCACCACTGCCCCCGATGCCGAGATCCTGATGGCGCAGCCGCGCGGCTTCTGCGCCGGCGTGGATCGCGCCATCGAGATCGTCGAGCGCGCCCTTGAACGCTTTGGGGCGCCTATCTACGTGCGCCACGAGATTGTCCACAATGCCTATGTGGTGGCCGACCTGCGGCGCAAGGGCGCAGTCTTCGTGGACGAACTCGAAGAAGTGCCGCCGGGCTCCACCGTGATCTTCAGCGCGCATGGCGTCTCCAAGGAGGTGCGTGCCGATGCCACCGCGCGTGGCCTTAATGTCTTCGACGCGACTTGCCCGCTCGTGACCAAGGTGCACGTGGAAGTCGGGAAGATGCGTGCCGAGGGATGCGAGATCATCATGATCGGCCACAAGGGGCACCCCGAGGTCGAGGGCACGATGGGTCAGGCCGAAGGCGGCATCCTGCTGGTCGAGTCCGTCGCCGATGTGGCCAGGCTGCGGGTGAGCGATCCCGCGCGTCTGGCGTTCGTGACCCAGACCACGCTCTCCGTCGACGAGACGCTCGAGATCGTGCAGGCGCTCAAGGCGCAATTCCCGCTGATCCGCGAGCCCAAGAAGCAGGACATCTGCTACGCCACGCAGAACCGCCAGGATGCCGTGAAGTTCATGGCGCCCCAGGTGGAGGTGGTGATCGTGGTGGGCAGCCCGAACAGCTCGAACTCCAATCGCCTGCGAGAACTCGCGGAGCGGCTGGGCGTGCCGGCCTATATGGTCGACGCCCCCGAGCAGTTGCGTCCGGAATGGATTGCCGGCAAGCGCCGTATCGGCCTGACCGCGGGTGCGTCCGCACCGGAAGCGCTGGCCCAGTCCATTGTCGAGCGCCTGCATCTCCTGGGTGCACGCAACGTGCGGGCGCTGGATGGCATCGAGGAAAAAATGTCGTTCCCGCTGCCGCGCGGCCTGCAGCAGGTGACCTCCGCCTGATTCCCCGACGGCATGCCGGGCGGCCCCTGGGAGGGGCGCCGGCATGCCGGCGGTGTTCGCCCGCCCCCGTCCTTCCTTCCTTTCCCCTGAGCGGCATCCCTCCCGCCGGCTTCCGTGGCCGCGTTGTGTGCCAACGCCGATCCCCGGCACACAGCTTCGCCTCCTGGCCAAGTGCTCGCGCCGGGTGCTAATCCGCTCCCTTTCTGTCGTGCCGCCGCTGCGTTTCGCCGATCCACCCTTGCGTGGGGACCGGAAATGCATTGCCCAATCTTGGTGCATTCCATTGTGCCGCGTAAACTCTTATTTCCTTTCGGTGGCACCAATTTATCGCATCGATATATCGCCTGATAATGCACAGCGCCGGTGCTGAAGTCCGTATGCCTATCTGCAAGACAATACAATTTAGGGAAATCCCTATAATTGGGGATTTCCCTATTATGGTGCTGGCGGGTGTGTGTGCTCTATTTGAATGCGGCGGTTCATATTAAATGAAACACCTATTTAATACGGGCCCGCCGGGAGTGACGAAAACGCTGCAAAGGCGGCCTGTGGTGTGAGGTAGGCACGATTCTTGTTAGTATCAACAGCTCCCCGCCTTATAGACGGGAATTGCCCCAATGTCGGCATTGGGGAAATTCCCTAGCTCATTTGGCGGGTTAATCCTTCAGGTTGTTGCGTCGCGTATTGCATCCGTATAAAAAGGGAATACAATTCGCGCGTTTCAAATTGAAACTAAACAATGGCGGTTCAGGGAAACGTCCGGGGGGCGTTGGTTTACCCTGATCATGTGAATCCTAGGAGATCACTCATGCAAATCACGTTTGCCAAGATTCTGCCGATCGCGGCTGCAGTGGCGCTGGTTACTGCTTGCGGCAAGAAGGAAGAAAAGCCGGCCGAAACGGCAGCGTCGGCTCCTGCCGCGGCCATGGCCCCGGCAGGCGGCGGTGAAGTCGTAGTCAAGATTGGCCATGCGGCACCGCTCACCGGCGGTATCGCCCACCTTGGCAAGGACAACGAAAACGGCGCCCGCCTGGCCGTGGAAGAAGTCAACAAGACCGGCCTGGAGATCGGCGGCAAGAAGATCAAGCTCGAGCTGGTCGGCGAAGACGACGCAGGCGACCCGAAGACGGGCACCGCCGTGGCGCAGAAGCTGGTGGACGAGAAGGTCGTGGCCGTGGTTGGCCACCTGAACTCAGGCGTATCGATCCCGGCCTCCAAGATCTACAGCGATGCGGGCATCGTGCAGATCTCGCCGTCGTCGACCAATCCCGACTACACCAAGCAGGGTTTCAAGACCACCTTCCGCGTGGTGGCTACCGATGCCCAGCAGGGTCCGGCACTGGCCAACTACGCGTCCAAGAGCCTGCATGCCAAGACCGTGGCCATCGTCGACGATGCCACCGCCTACGGCAAGGGCCTGGCCGACGAGTTCGAGAAGACCGCCAAGGCGTCCGGCGTGAACGTGGTGGCCCGCGAAGCCACCAACGACAAGGCCACCGACTTCAAGGCCATCCTGACCAAGATCAAGGGCAAGAAACCCGACGTGATCATGTACGGCGGCATGGATGCCACTGGCGGTCCGTTCGCCAAGCAGGCCAAGGAGCTGGGCATCCCCGCCAAGATCGTGGGCGGCGACGGCGTGTGTACCGACAAGGTGGCCGAACTGGCTGGCGACGCCGTGTCCAACATCATCTGCTCGGAGGCCGGTCTGGCCCTGTCGAAGATGGAGCAGGGCGCGGATTTCGACAAGCGCTACCAGGCTCGCTTCAATACGCCGGTGCAGATCTACGCACCGTTTACCTATGACGCCGTGATGGTCATCGTCGACGCCATGAAACGCGCCAACTCGACCGATGCCGCTGCGATCCTGGCCGAGATGCCCAAGACGAACTACAAGGGCCTGATCGGCAACATCGCCTTCGACGAGAAGGGCGACATGAAGGAAGGCACCATCACCCTTTACGAATACAAGGACAAGAAGAAGACCGTACTTGACGTCGTGAAGATGTAAACCGGGCTTACCGGCCCATCCGAACGGCACCGTGAGTACCTTGCGGTGCCGTTTTTTTAGCCTTGCCATACGTACGGCATCCTTACCAAGGGTGGAGTAGGCGGGCCGCTTACCAGCAAACGACCACACTACCAAACCACTCATATATCACCGTCCGACCGGCATCCACACTATGGAGGTTCGGACGGAAGCAAGGAGTTTTCATGGATATCCTTATCCAGCAGATCGTGAACGGTCTGGTGCTCGGCAGCATCTATGCGCTGATCGCACTTGGCTACACCATGGTCTACGGCATTCTCGGGATCATCAACTTCGCCCACGGCGACGTGCTGATGATCGGCGCCCTGACCGCCCTGTCAGCCATTCTTGGGTTGCAGAAATTTTTCCCCGGGTTGCCCGAGTGGCTCACGCTGGTGATCGCGACCCTGATCGCCATGCCGGTCTGCGCCGTGCTGGCCTACACCATCGAGCGGGTGGCATACCGGCCGTTGCGCAACGCGCCCCGGCTGGCCCCGCTGATTACCGCCATCGGCGTTTCCATCATCCTGCAGACACTTGCCATGATGATCTGGTCGCGCAACCCGCTGACCTTCCCGCAACTGCTGCCGTCCAGCCCGATCGATATCGGCTCGACCGGCGCGACCATCACGGGCAAGGAAATCGTCATCATCGGCATGGCGCTGATGGTGATGTCGGGCCTGCTGCTCCTGGTCAACCGCACCAAGCTCGGCCGCGCCATGCGCGCCACCGCCGAGAACCAGAAGGTGGCGGGCCTGATGGGCGTGAACCCGAACTTCGTGATCTCCGCCACCTTCATGATCGGCGCCACGCTGGCTGCGCTGGCCGGCGTGATGATGGCCACCAACTACGGCAATGCCCACTTCTACATGGGCTTCATCCCTGGCCTGAAGGCGTTCACCGCCGCAGTGCTGGGCGGCATCGGCAATCTCGCCGGCGCCATGGTCGGCGGCATGCTGCTGGGCCTGATCGAAGCGCTGGGAGCCGGCTATATCGGTGACCTCACCGGTGGGGTGTTCGGCTCCAACTATCAGGACGTGTTCGCCTTCATCGTGCTGATCATCGTCCTCGTCTTCCGTCCGTCCGGCATCATGGGCGAGCGGGTTTCCGAACGCGCCTAAGCCCAAGGAGAGAATCCATGAATACCCCGATTCCATCCACGGCGCAGACAGCGCCGGTGACCAAAACGCCGGCCAAGACCATGGCCGCGCTGCTCGGCTTCCTGGTGATCGCCCTGTGCGCGCCGTTCCTCGTGCAGACGCTGGGCGGCAACTACTGGGTGCGCGTGCTCGACTTTGCGCTGATCTACATCATGCTGGCGCTTGGCCTGAACATCGTGGTGGGCTTCGCCGGCCTGCTCGACCTGGGCTACATCGCCTTCTATGCCGTCGGCGCCTACATGATGGCCTTGCTGGGTTCGCCTCACCTGGCTAACCAGTTCGAGTGGATCCACCAGCTCTTTCCGCATGGCCTGCACGTCTCCATGTGGTTCGTGCTACCGCTGGCGGTGATGGTGGCGGCAACCTTCGGCGTGCTGCTCGGCGCGCCAACGCTCAAGCTGCGCGGCGACTACCTCGCCATCGTGACGCTGGGCTTCGGCGAGATCATCCGCATCTTCCTGAACAACCTCGACCGCCCGCTCAACATCACCAATGGCCCGAAGGGGATTACCGCGGTGGACCCGGTCCACATCTTCGGCTTCGATTTCTCCAAGTCGCACGAGATCTTCGGCCTGAAGTTCACGCCGGTGTTCATGTACTACTACCTGCTGGTGGTGCTGGTGATGGCCATTGTGTTCATCTGCCTGCGGCTGCAGAACTCGCGGATCGGACGCGCCTTCGTGGCCATCCGCGAAGATGAGATCGCCGCCAAGGCGATGGGCATCAATACCCGCAACATCAAGCTGCTGGCGTTCGCCATGGGCGCCTCGTTCGGGGGGGCGTCGGGCGCGGTGTTCGGCGCCTTCCAGGGTTTCGTCTCGCCTGAATCGTTCGTGCTGTGGGAGTCCATCTATATCCTGGCCATCGTGGTGCTGGGCGGCATGGGCCATATCCCGGGCGTGATCCTGGGCGGGATCCTGCTGGTCGGCTTCCAGGAACTGCTGCGCGCGGTGGCGGAGCCGGCGCAGAACATGCTCTTCGGCCACACCATCGTCGACGCCGAAGTGCTGCGCCAGTTGCTGTTCGGCCTGGCGCTGGTTGGCGTGATGCTGTATCGCCCGGCGGGCCTGTGGCCGTCGCCGCGCAAGGAAGACCGGCCGGTGGTGCGCCGCCCGGGCAGCGTTGGCCGTTTCTGACCAGGAGGACACTATGAGCAACGAGAACATCCTCCTGTCGGTACAGGGGGTCAACAAGCGATTCGGCGGCCTGCAGGCATTGTCGGAGGTGGGCCTGCAGATCAAGCCGGGCGAGATCTACGGCCTGATCGGTCCCAACGGGGCCGGCAAGACCACGTTCTTCAACGTGATCACCGGCCTGTACACGCCGGACTCCGGCGAGTTCGTGCTTGGTGGCACGCCCTACCGGCCGACCGCCGTGCACGAGGTGGCCAAGGCCGGTATTGCCCGGACCTTCCAGAACATCCGCCTGTTCGGCGACATGACCGCGTTGGAAAACGTGATGGTGGGGCGCCATGTTCGCACCAAGGCGGGCCTGCTCGGGGCGGTATTCCGTCCGCGCTCGGTGCGGCGCGAGGAAGAGTCGGTGGAAGACTGGGCGCACGACCTGCTCGAGTACGTGGGCATCGCCAAGTATGCCCATTTCACCTCGCGCAATCTTTCCTACGGCCACCAGCGCCGCCTGGAAATCGCACGGGCGCTCGCCACTGAGCCCAAGCTGCTGGCGCTGGATGAACCCGCCGCCGGCATGAACGCCACCGAGAAGGTGGAGTTGCGCGGCCTGCTCGACAAGATCCGCAGCGACGGCAAGACCATCCTGCTGATCGAGCACGACGTGAAGCTGGTGATGGGCCTGTGCAACCGCCTGACCGTGCTCGATTACGGCAAGGTCATCGCGCAAGGCCTGCCGCATGAAGTCCAGAGCAACCCAGCGGTGATCGAGGCTTACCTCGGTACCCCGGCGCACTGACGGGGGAAAGAGACCATGAAAGACACAGTACTGAAGATTTCCGGCCTGAAGGTCGCCTACGGCGGCATCCAGGCGGTCAAGGGCGTCGACCTCGAGATCAAGGACGGCGAACTGGTGACGCTGATCGGCGCCAACGGCGCCGGCAAGACCACCACCATGAAGGCCATTACCGGCCTGCAGGGCTGGGCCGGCGGCGACGTGGAGTACATGGGCAAATCCATCAAGGGTGTGCCCAGCTACACGCTGCTCAAGCAGGGCCTGGCGATGGTGCCGGAAGGGCGCGGCGTGTTCGCGCGCATGACCATCACCGAGAACCTGCAGATGGGTGCCTACACGCGCACCGACGAGGCCGGCATCAAGTCGGACATCGACCGCATGTTCGGCATCTTCCCGCGCCTGAAGGAGCGCGCCAACCAGTTGGCGGGCACCATGTCGGGCGGCGAACAGCAGATGCTGGCCATGGCGCGCGCGCTGATGAGCCAGCCCAAGCTGCTGCTGCTGGACGAGCCGTCGATGGGCCTGTCACCGATCATGGTCGCGAAGATCTTCGAGGTGGTGCGCGACGTTTCCGCGATGGGCGTGACCGTGCTGCTGGTGGAGCAGAACGCGCGGCTGGCGCTGCAGGCCGCGCACCGCGGCTATGTGATGGAGTCGGGCCTCGTCACCATGAGCGGCGACGCCAAGCAGATGCTGGACGATCCGAAGGTGAGGGCGGCTTACCTGGGCGAGTGAGATCGCCTGGGCAAGATCGCCGAAACGCCGGCCGAGGCCGCCGGATCGGCCAAGACCATCTGCCATGACGACGGCTGTCGCTCCCTCTCCCGCAAGCGGGAGAGGGAGCAGACCGATGGCCCGGAAAAAAAAGCCCGGTGCAAATGCACCGGGCTTTTTTTCGTCAACAGGACCAGGATGCTATCAGGCCAGCTTCTTCAGCAGCGTGCGCAGCATGCCGATCATCTGGTCGATTTCCCCGATGGTGACGTTCAGCGCCGGCATGAAGCGCAGCAGGTTGGCCCGCGGCGAGTTCAGCAGCAGGCCTTCCGGCTGCATGTCGCGCGCTTCTTCCACCAGTTGCGGGCCGATGTCCTTGTTCAGCACCAGCGCGCGCAGCAGGCCTTCGCCGCGTTCGCCGCCCAGGCCGAACTCGGACGACAGCGCCAGCAGCTGCTCGCGCAGGTAGGCGCCTTTCTCCACCACGCTCGGCAGGAAGCCGGGCGCGGTCAGCTGGGAGATCACGGCGCTGCCGACTGCCGTCATCACCGGGTTGCCGTTGTAGGTGCCGCCCTGGTCGCCGGCTTCGAAGCTGGCCACTTCGGCCTTGCACATCAGGGCCGCCAGCGGCACGCCGCCGCCGATGCCCTTGCCCAGCGTCATGATGTCCGGCTCCACGCCGGACAGCTGGTAGGCGAACATCGTGCCGCAGCGTCCGCAGCCGGTCTGCACTTCATCGACGATCAACAGCAGCTTGTGCTGGTCGGCCAGCTTGCGCAGGCCCTGCATGAACTCGCGCGAGGCGGGGATCACGCCGCCTTCGCCCTGCACCGGCTCCAGCATGATGGCCACGGTCTTGTCGGTGATCAGCTTTTCCACCGAGGCCAGGTCGTTCAGGTCGGCCTTGGGGAAGCCCGGCACCTGCGGCGCGAAGATGGTGTCCCAGCCGGCCTTGCCCGACGCGCTCATGGTGGCGAGCGTGCGGCCGTGGAAGCTGTGGTCCATGGTGATGATCTCGAACGCGCCGTGCTTGTGCTTGCGGCCCCATTTGCGCGCCAGCTTGATCGCGCCTTCGTTGGCCTCGGCGCCGCTGTTGGCGAAGAAAACCTTGTCGAAGCAGCTGGTGTCGGTGAGCTGCTTGGCCAGCTTGAGCATCGGTTCGTTGTAGAACGCCGGGCTCGGGTTGAACAGTTTTTGCGACTGCGCCACCAGCGCGTCGATCATGCCCTGGTTGGAGTGCCCCAGGCAGTTGACCGCCCAGCCTTGCACGAAGTCCAGGTATCGCTTGCCATTGTGGTCCGTCAGCCACGAGCCCTTGCCTTCGGTAAAGACGAGCTCGGGCCGGTTGGTGATGTACATCAGGGATTGGACAGGGTACTCAGCAAATGCCATGGCGGACTCCAGGGGTCGGCGTGAAACAGGGGAGAGGAGAGCGGAAAAACAAAAAGCCACGGGGATTGCCCGTGGCTTGTCGACCTGAACAGATGCTATGGACGGTCAGCCGCGAGGCACCCCGGTGGGGAGCAACGTACGGTAGCTGCGTCGATTGATAGCGTAGTTCATGGCGGCCAATATAAGGCGCATGCGCCCGGCTGTCAAAACGAATTTTGCGCGAGCCGGGCATTGTTGCAGCTAGGGAACGGACCGGGCGGCGCTCAGGCCGCCGGCGCCGGCGGCACCGAGCCGGCCGGGTGCAGGTCGGCTTCCGAGGTGAACGAGTCGGCAAAGAAGGCGTCCTCGTGCAGGTCGCAGCGCAGGGAGAAGTCCTTGCGCGCCGCGTTGACCATCACCGGCGCGCCGCAGGCGTAGACCTCGAAGCCGGCCAGGTCCGGGTGGTCTTCCATCACGGCCTCGTGGACAAAGCCGGTGCGGCCGTCCCAGTCGTCGGCGGGCTGCGCGTCGGAGATCACCGGCACATAGCGGAAATTGGGCAGCTCGCGCGACCACTGCTCGCACAGCGCATGCATATAGAGGTCGGCCGGGCGGCGACCGCCCCAGTAGAGCGTCATCGGGCGCGTGATGCCAGTGTAGGCGGCGTGCTCGACGATGGCCTTGATCGGCGCGAAGCCGGTGCCGGAAGCCAGCAGGATGATGGGCTTGTCGGAATCCTCGCGCAGGAAGAAGCTGCCCAGCGGGCCTTCGAAGCGCAGGATGTCACGCTCCTTCATGACCGGCTGGCCGTCCTTGGCGCCGAACACGTAATCGGTGAAGGTGCCCCCCGGCATATGGCGGAAGTGCAGCTCGATCGGGCCTTCCTGGTGCGGCGGCGTGGCGATCGAGTAGCTGCGGCGCTTGCCGTCGCGCAGCAGGAATTCCACATACTGGCCGGCCAGGTACTGCATGCGCTCGGTGGCGGGCAGTTGCAGGCGGGCGACGATGACGTCGCCGGCCACGCGTTCCATCGAGGCGACCCGGCACGGGATCTTCTTGATGGGAATGTCGCCGGCGCCTTGCACCTCGCGGCATTCGATGGTGATGTCCGAGGCGGCCCTGGCGCAGCAGAACAGCGCGCGGCCCTCGGTCTCTTCCTGCGCGGAAAGCGCGGAAGCGGCATGATCGCCCTGGACGATGTCGCCGGCGGTGACGCGGCCCTTGCAGGACCCGCACGCGCCGTTCTTGCAGCCGTAGGGCAGGCCGATGCTGTGGCGCAGGGCCGCGCTGAGGATGGATTCGTCCGCGGCCGCTTCGAACGTGCGGCCACTGGGCATGACGGTAACTTGATAAGCCATAATCACTCTATGAGCAAAAATCTGTCGCGACGCCGCCTGGGTCGCCCGCGCCTTCTCATCGTCGGCTGCGGGGACATCGGCACGCGTTGCCTGCGTATTCTGTCGACGCGCTGGCGCGTCTTTGCCGTCACTTCGCAGCCGTCCCGCCGCGCTGCGCTACGGGACAACGGCGCCGTGCCGCTGGTAGCCGACCTGGACCGGCCCGCCACGCTGGCGCGCCTGGCCGGCCTGGCCGGCAGGGTGCTCCACCTGGCGCCGCCACCCGCCCGAGGCGAGGGCGATCCACGCACGCTGGCGCTGCTGCGCGCCTTGCGGCGCGGTGCCTGGCGGCGGTCTCCCGCGCGTGCTGCCGGCTGGTCTGCCAAGCCCGCCATTCTACCCGAGCGAGGCGGCAGCGGGTCCGCGCGAGGCGCCGGGCGGCCGGCCTTCGTCTATGCCAGCACCTCCGGCGTGTATGGCGACCGCGGCGGCGCCCGGCTGGCCGAATCGCACCCGGTGCGCCCGCAAACCGCGCGCGCACGGCGCCGCGTGGCGGCCGAAGGCGCCGTGCGCCGTTTTGGCCGCGATGCCGGCTGGCGCGCCTCGATCGTGCGCATCCCCGGCATCTACGCCGAAGACCGGCTGCCGCTGGCGCGCCTGGCCAAAGGCACGCCGGCGCTGGCATCCCAGGACGATGTCTATACCAACCACATCCACGCGCACGACCTGGCCCGCACCATGGTGGCCGCGCTCTTCCGCGGCCGGGCCCAGCGGGTGGTGCATGCCAGCGACGATTCGGAAATGCGCATGGCCGACTATTTCGACCTGGTGGCCGACCGCCGTGGCCTGCCGCGCCCGCCGCGCCTGGCCCGCGCGCAGTTGCGCGAGGCGGTGGAGCCCACCCTGCTCAGCTTCATGAGCGAATCCCGGCGGCTGGAAAACGCCCGTCTCAAACGCGAGCTGCGCCTGCGGCTGCGCTATCCCACGGTGGTGTCCTTCTTCGACGCTTGACGCCTTGCGCCCGGCGCCTGCATTCCGTCTGGCGGGATGCTCCTTGTGCGGCGTCCTCGTGGCACGCCGTTTGCGTAGATGTCGCCGCCCGATCCTGTATAGACAGCAAGTGATGTCCCGCCGGCAACACGACACCGCTCTGGTGCGCGAACCGGGCCGTTTCCAGTGCGGACGCCCCGGCAGAGGGCAAGGCGCGGCGTCCGGCCTGGCGGCGTAACCCGGTGTATTCCCTTGGTTTGTGGCCGATGCGCGGCATGCCGGATCCTGGGTGCCGCTAACGCCGGTTTCGCCTCTCGCCTCGGGTTAACTACTGCATTGACTTGTATATACAGGGTTGCTAAATTGCCTGGCAAATGACCGGCGCCGCAAGTACGGCGCCGCCCGAGCCGGGCGGTCCGGCCGTTGCCGATGCTGGCGCGGCCCTCGTTCGCATCACACCAAAGGAGCCAGGAAGATGGGATTTCGTATCCGTAGCGGTCTCTCGCTAGCCGTGTTTGCCGCCGTTGCCGCTGTCACCACCGGTGCCGCCGGCACCGCGCAGGCCCAGACCACCCAGGTCACGCTGGGCATGAGCGGCTGGACCGGCTTCGCGCCGCTGACGCTGGCCGACAAGGCGGGCATCTTCAAGAAGCACGGGGTCGACGTCGACATCAAGATGATTCCGCAGAAGGACCGCCACCTGGCGCTCGCCGCCGGCGCCATCCAGTGCGCGGCCACCACGGTCGAGACCCACGTGGCGTGGAACGCCAACGGCGTGCCCATCACCCAGATCGTGCAGCTCGACAAATCCTACGGTGCCGACGGCCTGGCCGTGCGCGGCGACGTCAAGGGCTTCGCCGACCTCAAGGGCAAGACCATCGGCGTCGATGCGCCCGGCACCGCGCCTTACTTCGGCCTGGCCTGGATGCTCAGGAAGAACGGCATGACCCTGAAGGATGTCAAGACCACCACGCTGTCGCCGCAGGCGGCCGCGCAGGCTTTCGTCTCGGGCCAGAACGACGCCGCCATGACCTATGAGCCGTACCTGTCGTCGGTGCGCCAGAACCCGGACAAGGGCAGGATCCTGGCCACCACGCTGGACTACCCGATGGTGATGGACACCCTGGGCTGCGCGCCCAAGTGGCTCAAGGACAATCCCAAGGCCGCGCAGGCGCTGGTCGACAGCTACTTCGAAGCGCTCGACATGATCAGGCAGGACCCGGCCAAGGCCAACGACATCATGGGCGCGGCGGTCAAGCAGAGCGGCGAGCAGTTCGCCAAGTCGTCCGCCTACCTGCGCTGGCAGGACCGCGAGGCCAACCGCAAGTTCTTCGGCGGCGAGCTGGCCAGCTTCAGCAAGGAAGCGGCGCAGGTGCTGCTGGATATCGGCGTGATCCGCCAGGTGCCGGACGTCACGGCCCTGTACGACGCGCGCTTCATCAAGTAAAGAGGGCGGCGCCATGACGCAGGTTCGCATCGGTTCGCCCGCCGCCACGCCGGCGGCCAAGACGGCGGCGCCCAGGGCCGCCGCCGCGCCGGCCCGCCGGCATCCCTGGCTGGCGCCGTTGGCGCCGGTATCCCAGCGCGCGCGCTGGGTGCTGGGTCTGTTGTTCTTCGTGCTGTTCTTCGGTGTGTGGGCGGCGGTGACCCTGGGCGGCATGGTGCCGCGCACCTTCCTGGCCGACCCGATGACCATGGCCCATGAGGGCGTGCTGCTGTTCACCGAGTACAACTTCGCCGGCGATATCGGCATGACGGTGTGGCGCGTGCTGGGCGGCTTCGTGCTGGCCGCCGCGCTGGCGGTGCCGCTGGGCATCTTCATGGGCGCCTACAAGGCGGCCGAAGCCTTCTTCGAACCCTTTGTCTCGTTCTGCCGCTACCTGCCGGCCTCGGCCTTCATTCCGCTCCTGATCCTGTGGGCCGGCATCGGCGAGGCACAGAAGGTGCTGGTGATCTTCATCGGCTCCTTCTTCCAGATCGTGCTGATGGTGGCGGTGACGGTGGGCGCCGCGCGCCGCGACCTGGTGGAGGCGGCCTACACGCTGGGCGCCTCCAGCAGCGGCATCGTGCGGCGCGTGCTGATCCCGGGTGCCGCGCCCGAGATCGCCGAGATCCTGCGCCTGGTGCTGGGCTGGGCCTGGACCTACGTCATCGTGGCCGAGCTGATCGGCTCGTCCTCCGGCATCGGCCACATGATCACCGACAGCCAGGCGCTGCTCAATACCGGGCAGATCATCTTCGGCATCATCGTGATCGGCTGTATCGGCCTGGTTTCCGACCTGGCTTTCAAGCTGGCCAACCAGCGCCTGTTCCCGTGGAGTTCGATCAAATGAGCGCGCTGTCCATCCAGCAGGTCTCGCGTACCTTCGTCAACCCGCGCGGCGGCCAGACCGTGGCCCTGCAGCCGACCGATTTCGAGGTGGCGGACAACGACTTCGTCACCATCCTCGGCCCCTCCGGCTGCGGCAAGTCCACGCTGCTGCGCATCGTCGCGGGGCTGGACACGCCCACCACCGGGCGCGTGCTGCTCGACGGCCAGCCTGTCACCGGCCCCGGCGCGGACCGCGGCATGGTGTTCCAGTCGTACACGCTGTTTCCGTGGCTGACCATCGAGCAGAACGTGCGCTTCGGCCTGCGCGAGCGCGGCATGAGCGAGGCCGACCAGCGCGAACGCAGCGACTTTTTCATCCAGCGCGTGGGCCTGCGCGGCTTCGAGCATCACTATCCCAAGCAGCTCTCGGGCGGCATGCAGCAGCGCACCGCCATTGCCCGCGCGCTGGCCAACGATCCCAAGATCCTGCTGCTCGACGAGCCCTTCGGCGCGCTCGACAACCAGACCCGCGTGCTGATGCAGGAACTGCTGCTGGGCATCTGGGAGGCGTCGCGCAAGACGGTGCTGTTCGTCACGCACGATATCGACGAAGCCATCTTCATGGCCAACCGCGTCGCCGTGTTCTCGGCGCGGCCGGGCCGCATCAAGCGCACCATCGACGTCGGCTTTCCGCATCCGCGCCACTACACTATCAAGACCTCGCCGGCGTTCTCCGAACTCAAGGCGCTGCTGACCGAGGAAATCCGCGCCGAGGCCATGGCCTCGGCCGAGCACTGAGCCATGAAAGCCGCCACCGCCAACCGCCGGGGTGTTCCCGATGCCGCTCCCGCCGCGCTCTACCAGCAGGTCAAGGAATACATCGCGCGCCATATCCAGAGCCGCGCGTGGCAGCCGGGCGACCGCGTGCCGTCCGAGCAGGAACTGGTGACCCGCTTTGGCGTGTCGCGCATGACGGTGAACCGCGCGCTGCGCGAACTCGCCGAGCAGGGCAGGGTGGTGCGCGTGGCCGGCGTGGGCACGTTCGTGGCCGAGCACAAGCCGCAATCGACGCTGCTCAACGTGGTCAACCTGCAGGACGAGATCCGCATGCGCGGGCATGACTACGCCTGCGACGTCATCGTCGTGGAACGCGTGGCGGCCTCCATCGAGGTGGCCGCCGCGCTCGACCTGCACACCGGCGAATCGGTGTTCCATTCGGTGTGCGTGCATCGCGAGGACGGCGTGCCGGTGCAACTCGAAGACCGCTATGTGAATCCGCGCGCGGCGCCGGACTTCATCAACCAGGATTTCGCCGCGGCCGATGGCATGAAGCCGGGCGAATACCTGCTGCGCCATGTGCCTTACGACCAGATCGAGCACGTGGTCGACGCCATCTCCGCCACCCCGGAGCAGGCCACCCGGCTGGAAATGCCGGCCGGCCAGCCTTGCCTGCTGCTGACCCGCCGCACCTGGACCAGCGGCACCCCCGTTACCTTCGTGCGTTGCCTGCATCCAGGCAACCGTTATCGCCTCGGCAGCCGATTCCGCGCCGACGGCAATCCGGCCTTCGGCTGACCCAGCCGTCCGCCGTGTTTTCAGAAACCAGGGCCAATTACAAATCTGGCTGTATAGACAGGGACATACAAATGAGCGCAAACCAAACCACTCAAGCCTCCCGGCCGCTGCTGACGTTGCAGCCGGGCGCCGTCACGCTGGCCGACCTGCGCCGCATCCATCGCGGCGAAGTGCGCCTGGCCATGGATGCATCCGCCTGGGCCGGCGTGCGCGCGTCCCAGGCCACCGTGCAGGACATCATCGACGCCGACGCGGTGGTCTACGGCATCAACACCGGTTTCGGCAAGCTGGCGCAGACCCGCATCCCGCACGACAAGCTGGCCGAGCTGCAGCGCAACCTGGTGCTGTCGCACAGCGTGGGCACCGGCGCCGACCTGGCCGCCGACACCGTGCGGCTGATCCTGGCGATCAAGGCGGTGAGCCTGGCGCGCGGCCATTCGGGCATCCGTCCGGAGATCATCGAGGCGCTGCTGGCGCTGGCCAACCACGGCGTCACGCCCTGCATCCCGGCCAAGGGCTCGGTGGGCGCCTCGGGCGACCTGGCGCCGCTGGCGCATATGTCGTGCACGCTGATCGGCGTGGGCGAGGTGATGATCGGCGGCGTGCGCCGTCCGGCTGTGGAGGGCCTGGCCCACGCCGGGCTGGAGCCGTTCACGCTGGGCCCCAAGGAAGGGCTGGCGCTGCTCAACGGCACCCAGGTCTCCACCGCGCTGGCGCTGGCCGGCCTGTTTGCCGCCGAAGACGTGTTCGCCGCCGGGCTGGTGGCGGGCGCGCTGTCGCTGGAGGCCATCAAGGGCTCGGTCAAGCCCTTCGACGCCCGCATCCACGCCGCGCGCGGCCAGGCCGGGCAGATCGCCGTGGCCGGCGCGGTGCGCGCGCTGCTGGACGGCAGCGCCATCGTCGATTCGCACAAGACCTGCGGCCATGTGCAGGACCCGTACTCCATCCGCTGCCAGCCGCAGGTGATGGGCGCCTGCCTGGACAACCTGCAGCACGCCGCGCGCGTGCTGCAGATCGAGGCCAACGCCGCGTCGGACAATCCGCTGGTATTCCCCGAAGCAGGCGACGTGATCTCGGGCGGCAACTTCCACGCCGAGCCGGTGGCCTTCGCCGCCGACATCATCGCGCTGGCCATTGCCGAGATCGGCGCCATTTCCGAGCGCCGCCTGGCGCTGATGCTCGATACCGGCCTGTCCGGCCTGCCGCCGTTCCTGGTGCGCGACGGTGGCCTCAACTCCGGCTTCATGATTGCGCAGGTCACCGCCGCGGCACTGGCCTCCGAGAACAAATCGCTGGCGCACCCCGCCAGCGTGGACAGCTTGCCCACCTCGGCCAACCAGGAGGACCATGTGTCGATGGCGACCTATGGCGCGCGCCGCCTGGGCGATATGGCGGAGAACACCGCGGTGGTGGTCGGCATCGAAGCCATGGCCGCGGCGCAGGGCATCGAGTTCCACCGGCCGTTGCAGTCCTCGCCGCTGATCGAAAGCGAACTGGCGCGCATCCGCGCACGCGTGGCCTTTGTGGAAGGGGACCGCTACCTCGCGCCGGACATCGAGGCGATGAAGCAGTGGGTGACGCAGGGCGATGCGGGTGCCGGCTGGCCGGAAGCGGTGCGGCAGATCCTGCCGTCGCAGGTGGGCGTTTCTTCATAAGCACGCAGGCCGGACAACACCATTGGCTCCGCTTCAAGTGGCTCCTCGCCAAACCGCCCCTCTCCCCAACCCCCTCCCCGTGAGGGGAGAGGCCAGGCGTGCCTGGATACGACGCATGGCCAACTACCGCAGCGCAGGTTGAAACCAACCCGCAGGAGAACCAGACATGAACGCCAACGAACAACAATTCACCATGGCGGCAGCCCAGCGCGGCCCGCGCGAGATCCGCGCCCCGCATGGCACCGCGCTGCACTGCAAGAACTGGCTGATCGAGGCCGCCTACCGCATGATCCAGAACAACCTCGATCCCGACGTGGCCGAGCGCCCGCAGGACCTGGTGGTGTACGGCGGCATCGGCAAGGCGGCGCGCAACTGGGAATGCTTCGACGCCATTCTCGACAGCCTGCGCAATCTGGGCGAGGAGGAGTCGCTGCTGGTGCAGTCCGGCAAGCCGGTGGGCGTGTTCCGCACCCATGCCGACGCGCCGCGCGTGCTGATCGCCAATTCCAACCTGGTGCCGCACTGGGCCACCTGGGACAAGTTCAACGAACTCGATCGCGCCGGCCTGATGATGTACGGCCAGATGACCGCCGGCTCGTGGATCTACATCGGCACGCAAGGCATCGTGCAGGGCACCTATGAGACCTTTGTCGAAGCCGGCCGCCAGCACTACAACGGCGACCTGTCCGGCAAGTGGATCCTGACCGCCGGCCTGGGCGGCATGGGCGGCGCGCAGACGCTGGCCGGCGTGCTGGCCGGCGCCTGCGTGCTGGCGATCGAATGCCAGGAGTCGCGCATCGACTTCCGCCTGCGCACGCGCTACGTCGACAAGAAGGCCACCAGCATCGACGAGGCGCTGGCCATGATCGCAGAGGCCACGCGCAACCGGCAGGCCATTTCCGTCGGCCTGCTCGGCAATGCCGCCGAGATCATGCCGGAGCTGGTCAGGCGCGCGCAGGCCGGCGGCATGCGTCCGGATATCGTCACCGACCAGACTTCGGCGCACGACCTGGTCAATGGCTATCTGCCCGAGGGCTGGAGCGTCGCCCGATGGGAAGCCGCGCGCACGGCCGATCCGAAGTCGGTCGAGGCGGCCGCCAGGACTTCCATCGTCAAGCATGTGCAGGCCATGCTGGCCTTCCAGCAGATGGGCGTGCCCACGCTGGACTACGGCAACAACATCCGCCAGGTCGCCTTTGACGAGGGCGTGGCCAATGCCTTTGACTTCCCGGGGTTTGTGCCGGCGTATATCCGTGCGCTGTTCTGCCGCGGCAAGGGCCCGTTCCGCTGGGTCGCACTGTCGGGCGACCCCGAGGACATCTACAAGACCGATGCCAAGATGAAGGAGCTGTTCCCCGAGGACCGCCACCTGCATCGCTGGCTCGATATGGCGCGCGAGCGCATCGCCTTCCAGGGCCTGCCCGCGCGCATCTGCTGGGTGGGGCTGGACGAGCGCCACCGCGCGGGCCTGGCCTTCAACGAGATGGTGAAGAGCGGCGAGCTGAAGGCGCCCGTGGTGATCGGCCGCGACCATCTGGATTGCGGCTCGGTCGCCAGCCCCAACCGCGAGACCGAAGCCAT
Source organism: Cupriavidus sp. 96C5-1 (assembly GCF_057798855.1). Lineage (NCBI taxonomy): Bacteria > Pseudomonadati > Pseudomonadota > Betaproteobacteria > Burkholderiales > Burkholderiaceae > Cupriavidus > Cupriavidus sp. 96C5-1. The sequence goes on from NZ_JBYOJU010000001.1 coordinate 123,834, forward strand.
GCGCGACGGCTCGGATGCCGTGTCCGACTGGCCGCTGCTCAACGCCTTGCTCAACACCGCCGGCGGCGCGACCTGGGTCAGCCTGCATCACGGCGGCGGCGTGGGCATGGGCTTCTCGCAGCATGCGGGGGTGGTGATCGTCTGCGACGGCACCGATGCCGCCGCCAGGCGCATCGAACGCGTGCTGTGGAACGATCCGGCCACCGGCGTGATGCGCCATGCCGATGCCGGCTACGAAAGCGCCATCGACTGCGCGCGCGAGAAGGGCCTGAAGCTGCCGATGCTGGCGCAGGCACCGAAGGCGGGCGAGGCATGAGCGACGCACTGGAAGGCATGCGCGGCATGGAGCGCTTCTCGCTCGGCGCGCTGGCGCCCCAGCCCTGGAAGAACGGCGGAGGTGTCACCCGCGAGATCGCGGCATGGCCCGAGGGCGCCGGCATGGGTGATTTCCAGTGGCGCGTCAGCGTGGCCGATATCGCGGCCGACGGTCCGTTCTCGGCCTTCCCCGGCATCGACCGCCAGATCGTGCTGCTCGAAGGCGCGGGCGTGCGCCTGCAGGCCGACGACGGCAGCTTCGACCATCGCCTGGATACCGTCGGCGCGCCGTTCGCCTTTGCCGGCGAGCGCGGCGTGCAGGCCACGCTGCTGGACGGCACCACGCGCGACTTCAACGTAATGACGCGCCGCGGCCGCTGCCGCGCCAGCCTGGTCGCGGCGCGCGAAGCATTCACCTTGGCCCCCGGCGCGCATGCCGTGCTGCTGTTTGTCATCGAGGGGGCATGGCGGCACGGCGCCGCCGGTCAGGGCGGCCAGGCCGTGCTGGCCAGCGACGATGGCCTGTTGTTCGCCGCAGGCGTGGCGGTGCCGTACCGCCTGCAGGCGATGTCCGAGCCCGCGCTCTGCCTGTGCGTCACCCTGGAAATGGAGAACCCGTAATGAACCTGAACCCGGCGCAGGCCGCCGTCACCCATCCGCCCGCCGCGTCCGCCGACGGCGTCTGGCATCGCTGCCACCTGCTGCCCGATGGCGATCCCGCCCGGGCCATCCGCGACGCGGCGCTGGTCGTTCAGCAGGGCCGCATCGCCTGGCTCGGCCCGCTGGCCGAACTGCCGCGGGACTACGCCGCGCTGCCGCGCTTCGATGCCGGCAACGCGTGGATCACGCCTGGCCTGGTCGATTGCCACACCCACCTGGTCTACGGCGGCCAGCGCGCGGACGAGTTCGCCATGCGCCTGGCCGGCGCCGGCTACGAGGAGATCGCCCGCGCGGGCGGCGGCATCGTCTCCACCGTGCGCGCCACCCGCGCCGCCGACGAGGACACGCTGTTCGCACTGGCGGCCGCGCGCCTGGCGCCGCTGCTGGCCGAGGGCGTGACCGCGCTGGAGATCAAGTCCGGCTACGGCCTGGACCTCGCCAGCGAGCGCAAGCAACTGCGCGTGGCGCGCCGCCTGGGCGAGGCCTTCGGCGTGACGGTGCACACCACCTTTCTCGGCGCGCACGCGCTGCCGCCGGAATACGCGGGCCGCGCCGACGACTATATCGCGCTGGTGTGCGACACCATGATGCCGGCGCTGGCCGAGGAGGGACTCGTCGATGCGGTGGACGCGTTCTGCGAATCGGTGGGCTTCAGCCTGGCGCAGACCGAGCGCGTATTCCAGGCCGCCCAGCGCCACGGCCTGCGCGTCAAGCTGCATGCCGAGCAGCTCAGCAACCTGGGCGGCTCGGCGCTGGCCGCGCGTTACCGCGCGCTGTCGGCCGACCACCTGGAGCATCTCGACGAAGCCGGCGTCATGGCCATGGCGGAGTCGGGCACGGTGGCGGTCCTGCTGCCGGGCGCCTATTATTTCCTGCGCGACACCCACCTGCCGCCGATCGAACTGCTGCGCCGGCATGGGGTGCCGATGGCGATCTCCACCGATCACAATCCCGGCACCTCGCCCGTCACTTCGCTGCTGCTGATGATGAATATGGCGTGCACCCTGTTCAGGCTGACCGTGCCCGAAGTGCTGGCGGGTGTCACCGCGCATGCAGCGCGCGCGCTCGGCGCGGCGGATCGTCACGGTTTGCTGGCCCCGGGGCGCGCCGCCGATTTCGTGCTGTGGCAGGTCGATTCGCCGGCCGAGCTGGCCTACTGGTTCGGCCGCAATCCGGCCGCCGCCGTGGTGCGGCAGGGCAAGGTCTACCCGGGCGCCGCGCCGGCGCAAGGCGTGCAGCCATGAGAGCGGGAAGCCTGTTCGCCCCCGAGGCCCTGCTGCCCACGGGCTGGGCCCGCGATGTACTGCTGGCCTGGGACGATGCCGGCGCGCTCACCACCGTGCAGGCCGGCGCCGTGCCGGCCAGCGCCGTGCCGCGTGCCGCCGGCCCGCTGCTGCCGGGCATGGCCAACCTGCACTCGCACGCGTTCCAGCGCGGCTTTGCCGGCCTGACGGAATACCGCAGCGAAGCGCTGGCCGAGGGCCAGGAGAGCGACTCCTTCTGGAGCTGGCGCAAGCTGATGTACCGCTTCGCGCTGCGGCTCTCGCCCGATACGCTCGAGGCCATCGCCACGCAGCTCTATATCGAGATGCTGCGCGCCGGCTATACCAGCGTGTGCGAGTTCCACTACGTGCATCACGACCCGGACGGCAAGCCCTACGCCGATCCCGCCGAGATGTCGCTGCGCCTGCTGCGCGCGGCCGCGACCGCCGGCATCGGCATCACGCTGCTGCCGGTGCTGTACCAGACCGCCGGCTTCGGCGGCAAGCCCGCGCTGGCGGAGCAGCGCCGCTTCCTGCACGACGTCGACGCCATGCTGGCCTTGCTCGGCCGCCTGGCCCCGCAATGCCACGGCCAGGCGCGGCTGGGGCTGGCGCCGCACTCCCTGCGCGCGGTGCCGCCGCAAAGCCTTGCCGATGCCGTGGCGGGCCTGCACGCCATGGACCCGCGCGCGCCGGTGCACATCCATATCGCCGAGCAGCAGCGCGAGGTGGACGAGTGCATCACGCTCACCGGCACGCGCCCGGTGGCGTGGCTGCTCGACCATGCGCAGGTCGACGCCCGCTGGTGCCTGGTGCATGCCACCCACCTGGACTGGGACGAACGGCGGCGCCTTGCGCATAGCGGCGCGGTGGCCGGCATCTGCCCCACCACCGAGGCCAATCTGGGCGACGGCGTGTTCGACGCCGCGCCTTACCTGGCGCAGGGCGGCGCATGGGGCATCGGTTCCGACAGCCATGCCAGCGTCAGCCTGGCGGAAGAACTGCGGCTGTTCGAGTACGGCCAGCGCCTTGCCCTGCAAAAGCGCAACGTGCTGGCATCGGACACGCACAGGCAAGTGGCCGACCGCCTCTACCTGGACGCCGCGGCCGGCGGCGCGCGCGCCTCGGGCCGCGCCATCGGCGCGCTGGCAGTCGGGCAGCAGGCCGATTTCGTGGTGCTCGACGGGGCGCACCCGGCGCTGGCGGGCCTGTCCGGCAGCCAGGCGCTGGCGGTCCATGTGTTCACCAACCACGGACATGAGACACTAGCGGAAGTCCGCACGGCGGGCCGCACGCGCGTGCGGCATGGCGCGCACCCGGCGCAGGCCGAGGCCGGCAAGCGCTTCGCCGCGGCGCGCGCCAGCCTGCTGACAGACTGAAATCCGGCGCCCCGCATGCGGCCTGATGCTTGACGATACAAGTTTCAGGCCGCATCAGCGAGTACCAGCGCCTTTGCCTTTGCCTATAGGTTGCAAACACAAAACATGGCTTTCTCGACCGATACCCCCGCTTTCACGCTGCATCGCGGCACCCGCCCGCTGCTGGTGTCGATGCCGCACGTCGGCACCCACCTGCCGGCCTCCGTCTCCGCACGGCTGACCGCCGAGGCGCGTACGGTGCCCGATACCGACTGGCACCTCGAACGCCTCTACGATTTCGCGCGCGAAATCGGCGCCTCCATCCTGGTGGCCACGCACTCGCGCTATGTGGTGGACCTGAACCGCCCGCCCGACAACGCCAATCTCTATCCCGGCCAGGACACCACCGGCCTGTGCCCGGTCGATACCTTCGACAAGATGCCGCTGTACGCCGACGGCAACGGCCCCGCCGACGACGAGATCGCGGCGCGCCGCGACGCCATCTGGCGACCGTACCACGCTGCCCTTGCCGAGGAGCTGGCCCGCCTGCGCGCCGCGCACGGCACCATCGCGCTGTGGGACGCGCACTCGATCCGCTCGGTGCTGCCGCGCTTCTTCGACGGCAAGCTGACCGACTTCAACCTCGGCAGCGCCAACGGCGCCAGCTGCGATGCCGCGCTGGCCGAGCAGTTGCTGGAGATCGCCAGCGCCGCCCCCGGCTATACCTCCGTGCTCAACGGCCGCTTCAAGGGCGGCTACATCACGCGCCAATATGGCGCGCCGGCGCAGGGCGTGCACGCGGTGCAGCTCGAACTGGCGCAGTCGGTCTATATGAGCGAGACCTATCCGTTCGCCTATGACGAGGTCCTGGCCACGCGCCTGCAGCCCACCCTCAAGACCATGCTGGAAACGGTACTGGGCTTCGTGGAAGCACGCTAAGCCGCCGGCATGCCGGCCGCGGGCGCCGATGCCCGCGGCCGCGCCGCTACAGCAGCGAATCCGCCAGCCGGCAGAGGTTCTGCCAGGTGCGCGTATGCAGCGGACGCCGCTGCCACTCCGCGCGATCCACCAGCGCGCTATTGGCCAGGTAGCGCTGCTGGATCTGCCGCATGCGGGCCACCACGGCGCGGTCGTAGATCACCAGCGCGGCTTCCGCGTTGAGCGCGAAAGAGCGGATATCCATATTGGTCGATCCCACCATTGCCACGGCGTCGTCGATGGTGACGTGCTTGGCATGCAGGAAAGCCGGGCGATACAGGTGGATCCGCACGCCCGAGTCCAGCAGCATGCCGAAGTAGGCTTCCTGCGCGGCCTGGGTAAAACGCTGGTCGATCCGCTGCGACAGCACCAGGTGCACCGCCACGCCCCGGTAGCAGGCCAGGTGCAGCGCTTGCAGGAAGGCTTCGTCCGGCACGAAGTAGGGCGTGGTGATCACCACCTCGCTGCGCGCCTGGTGGATCATGCTGATCAGCGCCATCTGCGCGTTCTGCGTACCGTAGCCCGGGCCGCTGGGCAGCATCTGCGCGGTATGCGGGCCTTGCGGCTCCACCGGCGGGAAGTTCTCCGGGGTGAAGCCGCCGCCGCCGTTCTCGCCGGTTTCCAGGTAGCGGTCGGCGAGGAATACCGCCTGTAGCTGGGCCACCACCGGTCCCGTCACGCGCGCCACCAGCTCCTCGTTGGGCAGCCCCGGCATGGACTCGGCATCGATCACGTTCTGCGAGCCGATGTAGCCGATGCGGCCGTCCACCACCAGGATCTTGCGATGGTTGCGCAGGTCGAAGCGCGCGCTCTTGCCCTTGAGCACCGCCGACAGCGAGCGCATCGGCAGGGCCTGCACCACTTCCACGCCGCCCTCGCGCAGCATGCCGGAGAAAGCGCGCCATCCCGCGCGGGCGCCCAGCGCATCCACCAGCAGGCGGCACTGCACGCCGCGTGCGCTGGCCCGCAGCAGCGCATCGGTGACGGCGCGCGCGGTGCCGTCGTCGGCGTAGATGTAGACCAGCAGGTGGACCTGGCGCGTGGCGGCATCGATATCGGCGATCATCCTGGCCACCACGGCCTGGTAGTCATCCATCAGCGCCACGGCATTGCCGCGCATCGGCCAGTAAGAGCCGAGCCGCTCGATCAGGCCGGCGGTATCGGCGGCCACGCCAGCGGGCAGCGGCTGCAGCGGCGCGAAGCGCTCCAGCGGGCCGCGCACGCGCTCGATGCCCTGGTTGATGCGCGCCAGCTTCACACGGCGCGACTTGGGATAGTAGATGCGGCCGAACAGGGCATACAGCAGCAGCCCCAGCCACGGCAGGAAGAAGATCAGCAGCAGCCAGGTGCGCGCCGCCGCCGGCGCGCGGCGCTGCGGCACGTAGACCAGCATGGCCAGGCGGATCGTCCATTCGGCCAGCGTGAACAGCGCCGGCCACCACCAGGACGGGTTCATCGGCAAGGCGCCCGGCAGCGAGGAAACCCAGGCGGCTGGCAGCAAGGTGGCGGACAGCGTGGCGGACAAGGAGGCAGGCATGCGGCTCGGTGGCGGCGGAAGGCGGAGCGCCCACCATACCAGAGCCGCGCGGACGCGCCCCGGCGTGCCGCCTGCACTGGTTGGCAGCGCAGGCTTCGTCAGGCCGGTCGGAAGCGCATTGGTCGGCCGCATCGCATAATCCCGCTGCATCTTTCATCAAAGCGGGGGCGGTCCGGACCTACAGTGGCGTCTTTCCATCCGTAGAAGAAGCGCGCCACGGCGCCGGGAGATGCCCATGCTGTCCGCCCTGACTTTTGGCCTGCTGCCGCTGGCCGCCGCTGCCGCCATCGGCACCGAGCGGGCGGGCCGCAGCATCCTGGTGCAGGCGGCCTGCCTGACCCTGCTGGCCGCCGACTGGGCACGCGCCGGGGACGCCGCGCTGGCACAGCGCGCCTGGCTGCCGGACCTCGGCGAATTGCTGTACGCGTGGGGCCCGCTGGCCTTCGCCGGCCTCTTTGGCTGGGCGTGGCGAACCGCGCGTGCGCTATGATCGCGCATCGTCATCCGAAGCCTTTCCGTTTCTCGCGTCGTCGCTTCCGGCTGCTTCCCGGGCATAGCCGAAACCATGGCCATGGCCGCCTGCGCTGAGCCGGCGGATGGCCCGCGTGCCCCATCATGAAGCACATCCCGCCAATTCCGCTGTTGCTGGCCTTCGATGCCGTCGCGCGCCTGCGCAGCTTCCACCGCGCTGCCGAGGAGCTCAGCGTGGCCCACAGTACGGTGAGCCATCGCATCCGCGAGCTCGAGCAACTATGCGGCGTGGCGCTGTTCGCGCGTACCACGCGCACCGTGACGCCCACGCCCGAGGCCGAGCGCCTGCTTGGGCCGGTGCGGCAGGCGCTGGTCACGCTGGGCGAAGCCTTTGGCCCGCCACGCGATGCGCGCACCGTGCGCGTGAGCCTGCTGCCGTCGTTCGCCCGCTTTCGCGTGGTGCCCGCGCTGGCCGAGTTCCAGCGCAACCATCCGCAGATCGCCATCGCGCTCGACCCCACCAGCCAGATGATCGTGCCGCGCCACGGCGAGGCCGACATCGCGCTGCGTTTCGCCCGCGCCAAGCCGGTCGAGCCGCATCTCGATCTCGGGCACGACGAGTGGTTTCCCGTGGCCGCGCCGTCCTACCTCGCCACGCTATCGCAGCGCGCGCTGCCCAGGCTGTTCGGCGAAGCCATGCTGCTCTCGCACAGCCGCCACGGCTGGGAGCCCTGGTTCCGGGAGGCGGGCCTGCCCATGCCGCGCAGCCATCGCGTCACCACGTTCACCGATACCGGCCTGATGCTGGACGCCGCCATGCGCGGGCAAGGCATCGCGTACGGACGCCGCTCGCTGCTGCTGCATCTGCTCAAGTCCGGGCAACTGGTGCGGCTGTCGCCGGTCAGCCTGTCGTCGGCGCACTCGTACTACCTGATGGCTTCGGAGCGGATCGAGACTTCGCCGGAGGTGCGGGTCGTGCATGCATGGATCCGGGCGCTGGTGGGGGAGGCTTCATGAAAGCAGCCCGCCCCGCATGCAACGCGCTATGCAAAGTGAATAGCCAAATAGCCAGGGACGAATCACGCTCCCTCACCTGACCCTGCCATGGCCGCCGCCGCCCAACGGATCGACAATGATCATGGTCTGCTGCAACACACCGCTGTCGTCGAAATAGCAGCTAAAGTGGGCCGGCAGGTAACCGTCCCTGTAGAGACGATAGGACCAGGCCTCCCGCTTCATCAGCGGGTAATACTGGATCGGGTCCCGCGGCTTGCCAAAGCGTTCTTCGATGTCGCGTTTGGTCCAGACTCCGACCTGTGCCTTGTAAATCTCATTTTCCGTCAGCATCTGGCGGAAGCCGGTGAGCTTTCCGCCGGCATCGAAATCCGCTGCGTAGACGTAAAAGCCGAGGGGTTGCCGGGAATAGATCCAGCGTGTTGCGCCGTTGGCCAGCCGGTAGCGCTCGCTGGGCGCGCCAAACGTATCGCGCACGCTGCTTTCCGGGCTGCCGATCAACCTGTTCCCGGTCTGCTCGGGCTGCAGGCTTGCGCAGGCGCAGACCGAGAAGATGGCTGCGCAGACCGGACCGGCCAATCGAGCTTGCATGGCAATGCTCCCGCGTCGGCACGCCGGTACTCCCAAGGCCGGCTGGCCTCGCCGGAAGGCGTGTCGGGCATGGCGCCCAAACATAGAATAGTCGAGGGAGTTGCCTGCCCGGGCAGCGCAAGGGACGAGATATTCCGAAGTGCCGGCGCGAAGGAGGTGGAATGAACCAGACGCAAGCGCGCTTCCTGGCGCTGTGGTCGCGCTGTGGCGGCGCGCACGGGGAAGCCGTCTATGCCGACCTGGCGCGGCACTATGCCGAGCCGGCGCGCCGTTATCACACGCTCCACCACATTCGCCGCTGTCTGCGCCATGTGGACTGGGCGCGCGCCGGGATTCCCGATGCGGACGCCGTGGAGCTGGCGCTGTGGTGCCACGATGTGATTTATAGCCCCGGCGCCGCGGACAACGAGCAGCGCAGCGCCGCGTGGCTGCAACGCCACGCCGGTGGCCGCATTGCCGCGGCCGGCCACGTTGCCCGGATGATCCTGGCCACCACGCACGCGTGCGCGCCTGCCGATCCCGATACCCGGTTCGCCCTCGATGTCGACCTGGCGGACCTGGGGGGAAGCCGGGCGCGATTCCGCCAGAACGAAGCGAACCTGCGGGCCGAGCAGCCGGGACTGGACGATGCCGCTTTCGACGCCAGCGCCCGGGCCTTCCTGGCCACCCTGCTGGCGCGGCCCCGCATCTACCATACAGAGGTATTCCAGGCTCGCTGCGAAGCCCGCGCCCGCCGCAACCTGGCATGGCGGCTTGCCCAGCCGGTGCCTCAACCGGCACGGCAGGATTGAAACCGGCGGCCGCCACCCGAAGCACGCCCAGGAGGCCGCCATGGAAGTGGAAGCGAAGCAACCCCCCGCAGTCCGCCGCATCAATATCGCGCTGCAGGGGGGCGGCACCCACGGTGCCTTCAGCTGGGGCGTGCTCGACCGCTTGCTTGAAGACGGACGCATCGGTATCGACGGCATCAGCGGCACCAGCGCCGGCGCGATCAACGCCACCGTGCTCGCCTACGGCCTCGCCAGCGGCGGCGCGCAAGGGGCGCGGCGCTCGCTCGAGACCTGCTGGCGCAAGGTATCCGACTGGGCGCGGCTGAGCCCCATGCAACCCACCTGGCTGGACCGGATGATGGGCGGCGGCCATATGGAACTGTCGCCGGCGTGGATGATGTTCGACCATCTCACGCGCTTCTACTCGCCCTACCAGTTCAACCCGTGCAACCTCAACCCGCTGCAGGACATCCTGGCCGAAACGGTCGATTTCGACGTGCTGCGGGACAGCAAGAGCGTCAAGCTGTTCCTGTGCGCCACCAATGTGCTGCGCGGCCGCATCCGCGTGTTCGGCACCGGGGAGGTCTGCGCCAAGGCGGTGCTGGCCTCGGCCTGCCTGCCGTCGCTGTTCCAGGCGGTGGAGATCGACGGAGAGTATTACTGGGATGGCGGCTTCATGGGCAATCCGCCGATCTATCCGCTGATCTACGAGACCGACAGCCGGGACGTGCTGATCATTCGCCTCAACCCGATCCGCATCCCCCAGGTACCGACCACCGCACGCGACATCCTCGACCGCATCAACACGCTGAGCTTCAACTCGTCATTGATGCGCGAGATGCGCGCCATCGAGTTCATCACCCGGCTGATCGACGAGGGCGCGCTCGATCCGGCGCGCTACCGCCGCATGCTGATCCACAGCATCGATGCCGAAAATGAAATGGCGCGGCTCGGCGCGTCGAGCAAATTCAATGCGGACTGGGACTTCCTGCGCGGCCTCTTTACGCTGGGCCGCGAACGGGCCGATGCCTGGCTGGCGAACAACTTCGACGCGCTTGGCCAGCGCTCCTCGATCGATATCGCGGAAACATTCCTCTGAGCGGCGGGGCCGTACTGCGCCCATGCCTGCCGCGGTTGGGACAAAACCCGTGCGCGTACTACCATCAGTGCAGAGCGCCGCGCGAACGGCCGGGTGGATCCTGAGCGGATCCTGAGTGGACCGGATGGGTTGAGACGCATATGGACCGGGAACCGAAACCTGACGTGTCCGATGGAGATGGGGCAGTGCTGTTCGCGGACGTCAGCAACAGCACCAGGCTGTACGAGACGGCCGGCAATGCGGCCGCCTTCGGCGCCATCGGGCAATGCATCGCCGTGATGAAATCCTGCTCGTCGGCCTTGCAGGGACGGGTCGTCAAGACCATCGGGGACGAGGTCATGGTGCTGTTTCCATCGGCCGGGGAGGCGATGCAGGCGGCACTCGACATGCAGCAGGCTGTCGCCCTGCTGCCACCGGTATCCGGCGTTCCCTTGTCGATCCATATCGGCTTTCACCATGGCCCGATCCTGCGGGACGGCGCGGGCGACGTGTTCGGCGACACGGTGAACCTTGCCGCTCGCCTTGCCAAGCTCGCCTCGCGGGGACAGATCATCACCAGCAAGGATGCGGTGGCGCATCTGTCCGCAAGGCTGCGCCAGGCAACGCGCTACCTGTACCCGATACAGGTGCGCGGCAAGGAGCGGCCCATCGAACTGTTCGAAGCCATATGGCAGCAGAATGCCGACATGACCGTGCTGGCCGAAGCGAATCCGCGCGCGCGCCGCCCCGCGTTGCTGACGCTGCGGCATCGGGAGACCCAGGTCCGCATGGACGGCGCGTCGCCACCGGCCACCATCGGGCGCGACGCCGCCATGACCATCGTGGTGGCGGACCGGCAGGCTTCGAGATTCCACGCGATCGTCGAGTCCCGCGCCGGCAAGTACATACTGATCGATCGCAGCGCGAACGGCACCCATATCACCATGGACGGCGACGACGAAATCATCCTCCGCCGCGACGAGGTCGCGCTCCGGGGCCACGGCTGGATTACGTTTGGCCAGCCGATGAGCGACGCCGGGGAACGCGTCGAGTTTTCCTGTACGTAGCAGGTCGCGCATGTCGTCCATGTTGCATACGCCGCACACGCCACACAAGCAGAAAGGGTCGCCACGCCCCACACCGAACATAACGAGGAGCCGTCCATGTCCCTGCCACACCTATCCTCCGGCCAGGTTGCCAGCGTGCTGCCGCTGGGCGAACGCCTCGGGCAGACGCCCACCACAGCGCTCTTCAAGGAGAGCCGCCTGGAGGTCATGCGGCTGGTGCTGAGCGCCGGCAAGCACCTGCCGGCGCATGCGGTAGCCGGGCCAATCACCGTGCAATGCCTGGAGGGCGACGTCGATATCGGCGTGGACGGCAGCCACCGGCTGCTGCGCCCGGGCGACCTGGTCTACCTGGCGTCCGGCGCGGCGCACGACGTGACGGCGATCAGCGATGCTTCGCTGCTGGTGACCATTGTGCTGGTGGAGCGGGGCGGGTCCTGACGGTCGTGTCTCGACGGTCGCGTATTCAAGGTCGCGTCTTCAATGTCGTGACGGCATTCGGGAAATGAAAAAGCCGTCACGGATGGAACCGGGACGGCTTCTTCGGCATTGGTGCCCGGGGTCGGACTCGAACCGACACGCCTTGCGGCGGGGGATTTTGAGTCCCCTGCGTCTACCTGTTTCACCACCCGGGCGGAGTGGGTGCTGGCGGATTTGCCGGGAGTCCGGCGTGCCAGCACGGTGCTGAGCCGGGAATTATGCCGTAAATCCCGCCAGGTCACAACTGGCTCCGGCCAGCGGGGCGGCGCTGCCGCGCCAGGTGCTGGCTGGAGGACCTGCGCTATGCCGGCGCCGGGCCCGCCAACGCATCGGCGCCCGGCACGGCGCATGTGCCGATGCCGGACAAGCACCATTTCAATGCGATGAACGACTTGGCGGACCGGGACAGCCCGCTGACGATGGCGGTACGGCGGATGATGGGCGTGGCATAGCGCCCCGGTCAGCCCTCCAGCACCCGCAGCAGCGACGACGTATCGTCCTTGCCCCAGCCCTTCTCCATCAGCATGCCCAGCTGGCGGGAGGTGGCCTGCATGGCAGGCAGTTCCAGCCCGAGCTGCCTGGCGATGTCGGCCGCCAGCCCGAAATCCTTGTCGTGCAGCCGTGCCTCGATGCCGGCCGCGAAGTCGTGCGCCACCATCTTCGGCCCCATCAGGTCTAGCATGCGGCTGCCCGCCATGCCGGTGGCCATGGCCTGCAGCACACGGCCGCTGTCCACCTGCTGCGCCTGCGCAAAGCGCATGGCTTCGGCAATGCCTTCGATATTGACCACCTGCGCGATCTGGTTGCACAGCTTGGCGACCTGTCCCGCGCCGTTGCCGCCGATATGGGTGATGGTCTTGCCCAGCAGCGCCAGCAGCGGGCGCACGCGCTCCAGCAACTCCGCCTTGCCGCCCACCATGATGGTCAGGCTGGCTGCCTCGGCGCCGGCCGTGCCGCCCGAGACCGGGCAGTCCAGCGCCTCGATGCCGCGCTCCGCCAGCCTGGCGGCAATCTCGCGCGTGACGATGGGCGAGATGGTGCTGTGGTCGATGCAGATGGTGCCGGGCGCAGCGCCCTCGATCACGCCGTGCTCGCCCAGCAGCACCGCGCGCACGTCTTCGGACGACGTCACGTTGGTGAACACCACCGCCGCGCCGCGCGCGACTTCGGCCGGCGTGGCGCAAGGCTGGGCGCCAAGCGCGAGGGCGCTGGCCCGCGCTTGCGGGCGGCGCACCAGCGCGCGCACGCCGTGGCCGGCGGCAATCAGGTGGCGCACCATCGGCGTGCCCATCGCGCCCAGGCCGATAAAGCCGACCGTCAAGGCCGAAGCCTGCGAAGTTGCTGTCGTTGCATTGCTCATGTCAAAACGTCCTTGCTCTTATTGGTCGCCCGCGTAGGCAAACCTGCCATTGCGGATCACACCCATCACGCGCGAGCGCTGGTCGAAGCCCTGGTGGTCCTTCGCGTTCATATTCATCACGCCGTTGGGGATGGTCAGGTTGGCCGTGGCCTCCAGCGCATCGCGCATGGCGTGGCGGAACTCCCGCGTGCCCGGCTGCGCGCCGCTCCTGGCGGCACGGCGCGCCGCGTCGTCCAGCAGCATCCAGGCGCCCCAGGCATCCCCGGCAAACTGCGTCACGCTGTCGGCCCCGTACTTTGCCTCATAGCGCGTCACGAATTCCAGCGCCACCTTCTTCACAGGATGGCCATCCGGCAACTGCCGCGCCACCACCACCGGCCCGGTGGGGAACAGCGTCCCCTCCACATCCTTGCCGCCCATGCGCAGGAAATCCCAGGTGGCGATGCCGTGCGTCTGGTACACCTTGCCCTTGTAGCCGCGCTCGCCCAGCGTCTTCTGCGGCAGCACCGAAGGCGTGCCCGCGCCGGCAATCAGGATGGCATCCGGGTTTGCGGCCATCAGCTTCAGCACCTGCCCGGTCACCGACGTATCGTTGCGCGAGAAGCGCTCGCTGGCCACCACCCTGAGCTTGCGCACCTCCGCCAGCTTCGAGAACTCACGCCACCAGCTCTCGCCATAGGCATCGTTGAAGCCGATAAAGCCGACCGTCCTGACGCCGTGGTTGCTCATGTACTCGGTGAGCACCGTTGCCATGTGGGAATCGTTCTGCGGCATCTTGAAGGCCCAGCGGCGCTTGGGGTCCGACTGCGGCTCGATGATGGCGGCGGAGGCGGCCAGCGCGAGCATCGGCGTTTCGCCTTCCGCCACCGCGTCCAGCGCGGCAATGGCGGTGGGCGTGATGTTGGGGCCGACCACCACATCCACCTTTTCCTCGGAGATCAGCTTGCGCACGTTGCGCACCGCGGCGGCGGGGTCCGAGCCGTCGTCCAGGATCACGTATTGCGCGCGCTGCCCGCCCAGGGTCTGCGGCCACATCAGCACGGTGTTCTTGGAAGGGATGCCGATGGAGGCGGCCGGGCCGGTGGTGGAGACGTCGATGCCGACGCGGATATCGGCCCGGGCGCAGAGGGAGGCCAGCAGCAGGGCGGTGGCCAGCAGGGTGGTGCGGATGAACGGGTTGGGCATGCGTGGTCTCCTCTGGGTCTTTTGTTATCGGTGTCCGGCCAGACTGCGGAACGGGTATCTTAACCATTCTTCGGCGGGGGCGGATCGCGCGGCGCGTCATCTGCGCCGTTCGCGTCATGCACATCGTCCGCATCGTCGGCGCCAGTGCAGTCCGGCGCGTGCCCCTCGCGCGCTTACGCGCCGCCCCGGCGATATGTCCCCGGCGCGCTGCCCGTCCAGCCCTTGAAGGCGCGCTGGAATGCCGCGCTGTCGGTGAAGCCCAGTTCCTGCGCCAGCGTTGCCAGGGGCGCCGTGCCGGTGTTCAGGCGGACGATCGCGATATCACGGCGCAGCGCGTCCTTCAATGCCTGGAACGAAGTTCCCTCCGTGGCCAGGCGTCTTTGCAGCGTCGAGGTCGACATATGCAGCGCTTGCGCCGTGGCGGCCAGGTCGGGCCAGGCGGGTTGCCCGGTCTGCAGATGCGCGCGCACGCGCGCGCTGGTCTTTTCTTCGCCGCGGCGCGGCATGATGACATTGGCCTGTGCTTCCGCCAGGAAGGCGCGCAGCGCGGCCTCGTCCCGGCGTACCGGGTTTTCCAGCCGGGCCGCGTCGAACCAGAAAGCCGACCGGGGCTGGCCGAAATTCAGCTGCGCGGGAAAGACCTTGCCATAGCTGCCCACATGCGGCGGGCAATCGAAGGCGAAATCGAAGCGCGCCACCGGCAGCTGTCCGCCCGCCATCCATGCCAGCAGGCGCCAGAAGACACGCAGCAGCATCTCGTGCAGAAAGGGCGTCCGTGCCGCCGCGGGGTTGACGAAGTGCAACGCCAGCCCGGCCAGTTCGCCTTCGCGCACCGGGCGCAGTTCGAGGTCGTCCTGCACCAGCCGGAAAGTGCGCGCAATGCGCCGGATGGCCGTCTCCAGGTTGGGTGCGCCCAGGGCCGAGCGGGCCGTCAGGGCGAAGCTGCCAGGCTTGAGCGGCCGCGACAGGAAGCCCAGGCCTTCGTCGCCGCGGCGGTGGATCAGGGAGCGGAAGAGGTCGATGTACTGGGCCGCGGTCACGCGGGAGCCGGCCTCCTGCAGCAACGCGGGGGCGATGCCGGCATCGGCCAGGTAGACGTCGCAAGACTGGCCGCGGGCCTGCACCCCGGCAAGCATGCCGTGCACCAGGGCGATGGAGATGGTGACCGGCGGAGGTGGCATGGATCGGGAGAGAGTCGTGGATTGAGGTCTTCTGCCATGCATTCGACGTGATGCGCAATTGCACGCCCAGCCGCGCGTTTCTACCATGGGCGGCACAAGCAATACAAGAAATACAAGGCGCGCAGGACGAGCAAAGACGCACAAAGACGCCAGCGTATTCGCCAAAACGACACGGAGACAGCCATGTACCTCACGCAGGCACTGCATCGTGCAGTGCAGCAACACCCCGAGCGCATCGCGGTGCGCTGCGGCGATCGCCAGCGCACCTTCCGCCAGCTGGCCGAGCGCGTGGCGCGCCTGGCCGGCGCCCTGCAAAAGCTGGGCATGCAGAGCGGCGACCGCGTCGCGATGCTGTCGCTGAACTCGGACCGTTTCCTCGAATACCAGATGGCGGTGCCCTGGGCCGGCGGCGTGCTGAATCCCTGCAATACGCGCTGGTCGGCGGCGGAGATCCTGTATTCGCTGGACGACTCGGGCTCGACCATCCTGCTGGTCGACGAGACCTTCAGCACGCTCGCGGCGCAGCTTCGCCGCGACGCCGTCACGCTGCGTGAACTGATCTACTGCGGCGATGGCGAGGTGCCGCCCGGCATGCATGGCTACGACGCGCTGCTGGCCGGCACCGCTCCCGTCCCCGATGCCGTGCGGCGCGATGAAGACCTCGCGGGCATCTTCTACACGGGCGGCACCACGGGTTTTCCCAAGGGGGTCATGCTGAGCCACGCCAATCTGTGCTGCTCGGGCCTGGCGCTGCGCGCCGAGGGCCTGGCCACGCCCGGCGGCACCTACCTGCACGCGGCGCCGATGTTCCACCTGGCCGACATGGGGCTCGCCATGCCGCAATGGATCGAGGGCAACACGCACGCGATCGTCCCGGCCTTCCATCCCGAACTGGTGCTCGATACGCTGGAGCGCGACCGCGTCACCCATGTGCTGCTGGTACCGACCATGATCCAGATGATGGTCGATCACCCTGCGATGAAAAAGCCGCGCGACCTGAGTGCGCTCCAGACCATCCTCTACGGCGCCTCGCCGATCTCCGAGACGGTGCTCGAGCGCGCCATGGCCGCGCTGCCCGGGGTGGGCTTCGTGCAGGCCTACGGCATGACCGAGCTGTCGCCGCTGGCGACCATCAATCCCGCCTGGTATCACACGCCGGAGGGCCGCAAGCAAGGCAAGCTGCGTTCCGCCGGCCGCGCCAGCTACACCTCCGAGGTCCGCATCGTCGACGGCGACGGCATCGAAGTGCCGCGCGGCGCGGTGGGCGAGGTGGCGGTGCGCGGCCCCACCGTGATGCAGGGCTACTGGAACAAGCCGGAGCAGACCGCCGCGGCCGTGCGAGACGGCTGGATGCACACCGGCGACGGCGGCTACATGGACCAGGACGGCTTTGTCTTCGTCGTCGACCGCATGAAGGACATGATCGTCAGCGGCGGCGAGAACGTGTATTCCGCCGAGGTCGAGAACGCGCTCGCCCAGCATCCCGCCGTGATGGCCAGCGCCGTCATCGGCATCCCGAGTGCCGAGTGGGGCGAATCGGTGCATGCCGTGGTGGTGGGCAAGCCGGGCGCCGGCGCCACGGCCCCGGAGCTGATCGCCCACTGCAAGACGCTGATCGCCGGCTACAAGTGCCCGCGCAGCGTGGAGTTCCGCGACGCCCTGCCATTGTCCGGCGCGGGCAAGATCCTCAAGACCGAACTGCGCAAGCCCTTCTGGGAAGGGCAACAGCGGCAAGTCGGCTGAACCCGACCATCCTGACCATTCTGACCATACGCAAGGAGTAGCCATGGCCTCATCCGTGATCGTTGCCGGCGCCGGCATGATTCCATTCACCAAGCCGGGGGCAAGCGAGCCTTATCCCGTGATGGCCGCCAGGGCCGTGCGGGCCGCACTGGCGGATGCCGGCGTCGGGTACGCCAGCGTGCAGCAGGCGTACGCTGGCTACGTGTACGGCGATTCCACCGCCGGCCAGCGCGGGCTGTATGAAGTCGGCATGACCGGCATCCCGGTGATCAACGTCAACAATAACTGTTCGACCGGCTCGACCGCGCTCTACCTGGCGCGTCAGGCGGTGGCGAGCGGCGTGGCCGATTGCGTGCTGGCTTTCGGCTTCGAGCAGATGATGCCGGGCGCGCTAGGCGCGGTGTTCAGCGACCGGCCCAGTCCCTTCGAGCGCTTCGACGCGCTTGCCGCCGAGCTGACCGATGTCGAACTGCCGCTGGCCTTGCGCTACTTCGGCGGCGCGGGGCTTGCCCATATGAAGGAGTTCGGCACCCGGGTCGAGACCTTCGCCAAGATCCGCGCCAAGGCCAGCCGCCACGCTGCCAACAATCCGCTGGCATTGTTCCGCAACGTGGTGAGCGAGGAAGAGGTGATGGCCGCGCCCATGCTCTGGCCCGGCGTGATGACCCGCCTGATGGCCTGCCCGCCGACCTGCGGCGCGGCGGCGGCGATCCTGGTGTCCGAGGCGTTCGCCAGGAAGCATGGTCTCGACGCGACGGTGCGCATCCGCGCGCAGGCCATGACCACCGATACGCCGGAGAGCTTCGGCACGCGCGATATGCGCGACGTGGTGGGCTTCGGCATGACGCGCAGCGCCGCGCGGCAGGTGTACGAAGCCGCCGGCGTGGGTCCCGAGGACATCGGCGTGGTGGAACTCCACGACTGCTTCGCCCATAACGAGCTGATCACCTACGAGGCGCTCGGCCTGTGCCCGCTGGGCGGCGCGGAGAAATTCGTGGTCGACGGCGATAACACCTATGGCGGCAAGGTGGTCACCAACCCGTCCGGCGGCCTGCTGTCGAAGGGCCACCCGCTGGGTGCCACGGGGCTGGCGCAATGCACGGAACTGGTCGAGCAATTGCGCGGGCGGGCCGGGGCGCGGCAAGTGGACGGCGCGCGGCTGGCGCTGCAGCACAACCTGGGCCTCGGCGGCGCCTGCGTGGTCACCCTCTACGAGCGCGCCGGATCATGATCGACAGGAAATGGATAGGCTTTGAGCTCGGCAGCTCGGCGTTGCCCGTCGAGCGCGGCCGGCTGCAGTTCTTCGCCAAGGCCATCGGCGAGACCAGCCCGGTCTACACGGACGAGTCCGCCGCGCACGATGCGGGTTATGCCGGGCTGCCGGCGCCACCGACCTTCCTGTTCACCGCCGAGCTGGATTCAGGCGCGATGTTCGGCCTGCTCGACCGCCTCGGCGTGAAGATCCAGAACGTGCTGCACGGCGAGCAGAGCTTCGAGTATCTCGGCCCCGTCGTCGCGGGCGACACGGTAACCGTCCGCTCCCGGATCAAGGACATCTACGACAAGAAGAACGGCGCGCTCGAATTCATCGAGACCGAGTCGCGGGCGACGAACCAGCGTGGCGAGCTGGTGGCCCGGATGCGGGCGCTGACCGTGGTGCGCAATTGAAGGAGCGGACATGAGCGACATGACTGGCAAGGCTGGCATGACAACCCCCAGCTTCGATTCGGTGCAGGTCGGCGACACGCTGCCCGCATTGACCCTGCCCCCGGTGGACCGCCGCACGCTGGCGCTGTTCGCCGGCGCCTCCGGAGATCACCACCCCATCCATGTCGACCTCGACTTCGCGCGCCGCGCCGGCCTGCCCGACGTGTTCGCCCACGGCATGCTGGGCATGGCGTGGCTGGGGCGGCTGCTCACCGGCTGGGCGCCGCAGTCGCGCCTGCGCCGTTTCGACGTGCGTTTCCAGGGCATCACCCATCTGGGCAATATCGTGCAGTGCAGTGGCCGCGTGGTTGGCAAGCTCGACGTCGACGGCGAACGCTGCGTGCGCATCGAGGTGCAAAGCGCCAACCAGTACGGACAAACCAAGATCGCGGGCGAAGCGCTGGTCGCGTTGCCCTGAGCCCCGTCTGCCACTCCACATATCCACATATCCACATATCCACATATCGCAGGAGACATAGCCATGACTCGAAAACTCGAAGGCAAGGTTGCCCTCGTCACCGGCGCCGGCCGTGGCATTGGCCGCGCGATCGCGCTCAAGCTGGCCAGCGAAGGCGCGCGCATCGTTATCAACGACCTCGATGCCGAACCGGTCCAGGAGGTGGTGCAAGCCATCCGCGACGTGGGCGGGGAGGCATCGGCCTGCGTCGGCAGCGTGAGCGCGCCGGACTTCGCCGAGCGCTTCGTCGGCACTGCCGTCAGTGAGTACAAGGGCCTCGACATCATCGTCAACAACGCCGGCTACACCTGGGACAACGTGATCCAGAAGATGACCGACGAGCAGTGGTACGCCATGCTCGACTGCCACCTGACGGCGCCGTTCCGCATCCTGCGCGCCGCGCAGCCGGTGATCCGCGGGTTCGCCAGGGCCGAAGCCGACGCCGGCACGCGCGTGGTGCGCAAGGTGGTCAATATTTCCTCGGTGGCCGGCCTGTTCGGCAACGCGGGCCAGGCGAACTACGCCACCGCCAAGGCCGGCATCGTCGGCATGACGCAGACGCTGGCCAAGGAGTGGGGCCGCATGAACGTGACCGTCAACTGCGTGGCCTTCGGCCTGATCAAGACCCGCCTGACCGGCAGCACCGCGGACGAAGCCACCGCCAATATCGACGGGCGCGAGATCAAGGTCGGCGTCAACCCGGACCTGATGGCGATGATGGAACGGGCCATTCCGCTGGGTCGAGGCGGCACCCCTGACGAGGCCGCCGGCGCGGTGTACATGCTCTGCATTCCGGAGTCGGACTACGTGAGCGGCCAGACGCTGATGTGCAGCGGCGGCATGACGGGAATCTGAACCATGCTGCCGCAACCGTACCGCCATCAATGGATGGACGAAGAGATCGAGGCCTTCCGCGAGCAGGTGCGCCGCTATGTCGCCGGCGAGCTGGCGCCGCACCTGGACGGCTGGCGCCGCCAGGGTTATATCCCGCGCGAGGTCTGGGGCCCGTTCGGGCAGATGGGTTTCCTGTTGCCTGAAATGGACGAGGCCTATGGCGGCGCCGGTGCCAGCCTGGCCTACCAGTGCGTGGTGCAGGACGAACTCGCCAAGGCCGAGGTGCCCGCCAATACCGCGGTGCACACCATCGCGGCGCACTACATCCTGGACTACGGCACCGAAGCGCAGAAACAACGCTGGCTGCCCAGGCTCGCCAGCGGCGAGATGCTGGCCGGCATCGCGCTCACCGAGCCCGGCTGTGGCTCCGATCTCCAGGCGCTGCGCACCCGCGCCCGGCGCGACGGCGATGCATATGTGATCGACGGCGCCAAGACCTTCATCACCAACGGCTTCACCGCCAATCTGCTGGTGGTGGCGGTGCGCACCGGCGAGGCCGGCGGCCGGGGCGTGTCGCTGATCGTGCTGGAGACGGAGAATCTGCCCGGCTTCCAGGTCGGGCGGCGGCTGGAGAAGCTGGGCCAGCATGCCTCCGACACCGCCGAGCTGTCCTTCGATGGCGTGCGGGTGCCGGCCGATCGCCTGCTGGGCGGGGAGGAGGGCAGGGGCTTTGCCCAGCTGATGAGCCAGTTGCCCTATGAACGCATGCTGCTTGCCGTGCCGGCCGCGGCGGTGATCGAGCGCGCGGTGGCGCTGACGCTGGAGCACACCCAGCAGCGCAAGGCCTTCGGCCAGTCGCTGTACGATTTCCAGAACACCCGCTTCAAGCTCGCCGAGTGCGCCACGCTGGCCCATGTGGTGCGCAGCTTCGTCAACGACTGCATCCAGCGGCTGCTGGACGGCACGCTCGACGATACGGCGGCCTATATGGCCAAGTGGTGGTGCACCGAGCAACAGGGCAAGGTGACCGACGAATGCCTGCAGCTCTTCGGCGGCTACGGCTACATGATGGAGTACCCGATCGCGCGCCTGTACGCGGACGCGCGCGTGCAGCGCATCTATGGCGGCGCCAACGAGATCATGAAGGAACTGATCGCGCGGAAACTGCCGGCATGAAGCGCCGCTGGTATCTGGCGCACTCCACGCAGTACACGCACTCCACGCAATACACGCATATGCGGACGAAGCAATGCAACAATCCGACGGTGTGAGCTGGGGCATGGCCGATGAGATCGGCCGCATCGTGCTGAGCCGGCCCGAACGCGCGAACTCGCTGACCCTCGCCGCCAGCCGCGCGCTGGTGCGTGCGATCGACGACGTGCTGGCGCGCAAGCCGCGCGCGGTGCTGCTCGCCGCCGAAGGGCGCATCTTTTGCGCCGGCGGCGACATCGGCGAGTTCGCGGCGGCGGGGACGGCGCTCGATGCGCTGGTGGACGACATCCTCACCCCCTTGCACCCGGCGCTGTACCGGCTGGCCACGGCGCCGCTGCCGGTGGTGGCCGCGGTCAACGGGCCGGTGGCCGGCGCGGGCATCGGCCTGGCGCTATGCGCGGACTTTGTGCTGGGAACGCCGTCGACGGTGCTGCGCACCGGCTATGCCGCCATAGGACTGTCGCCCGATGCCGGGGCCTCGTACTTCCTGGCCCGCCGTGTCGGCGCCGTGCGGGCGCAGCAGTGGCTGATGCTCAGCGAGGCGATCGACGCGCAGCGCTGCCTCCAGCATGGGGCGATCGATGCCCTGCACCCGGAAGCCGAACTCGCCGGGGCCGCCGAGGCGCTGGTGGCGCGGCTGGCGCGCGCGGCGGGCGGCTCGCTCGCCGCCATCAAGACCCTGTGCAGTGGCACGCCCGCGCGCGGCCTGCGGGAGCACCTCGCGCTGGAGCAGGCGTTGCTTGTGGCGCGTGCTGGCAGCGCCGATGCACGGGAAGGCGTGCAGGCGTTTATCGAGAAGCGGACGCCGCGGTTCACGGGCGGCGAGCCGGCGAGCGGCATGCCGTGAGCGGACTGGCCGGCCGCGCCCGGGCCTGGCCTATCGCGGAATCGCTGCATAGATGGCTTTGGCGGCACCCGCGAACGCCTCCGGGGATTCAACGGGCCGGCGCGGTGCCGGTGCGGCCGGTGCCGCGCTGGCGCTGGTGGCCCGTGGCGCGGAGTCCGGATTGGACGAAAACTTCACGATCGTCAGCGCCTTCTTCGGGTTGATATAGATCTTCTGGCCGAAGCGCCCGCTTGCCTCGATGGAGCCGTCGCCGTCGTTCACCTGGTACCAGTAGTCCCGGTACGCGTAGTTGCTTCTGCCGTTGGCCAGGTTGCCCTTGGCAAACAATGCCTGGTTGCCGTTGGGCCTCAGGGCAAGGCGAACCGCCTTGCCAGGGATGCCGTCGGGGTCCGCTCCCGCACTGGCCTTGCGGATGGCCTCGGCAAAGCGGGCAGCGTCGCGCAGGGTGCTGTTCATGCCGCCGCTGGCCATCTCGGTGCCGAGCGGGTCCACCTGGATATAGGCATCGTCCTGTGCGAACTTCGACCAGATCCGCTCGGAGACCAGCGCGCTCCAGGACTGGCCGGTGATCCTGCGCAGCGCCCAGGCAACCGCCTCGGGCGAACCGTTCTGGTAGTACCAGACCCTGGCCCCGGTGGCGTCCTGTGGATTGCGGGCGACTTTCAGGAAGTCGTAGATATTGTCGGGCGCACCCTCCCGGCGGGGCACGATGCCAACGGCGCCGAACAGGCCGAGATCCGGAGGCAGGCTCGCGGGGTAGCTCAGCGCGACCTCCATGTCCAGGTTCTGCTGGATCGTCGCTTCCCCGAAGGGATTCCCGGCAAGTTCCGGCACGTACGTTGCCAGCTTTGCCTGGGGATCCAGCTTGCCTTCGTCGATCAGCATGGCGGCAAGCAGGCCGGTGATCGACTTCGTCATCGAGGCCCAGATATGCGGCTGCCGGGGGCCGAAGGAATCGAAGTAGCGTTCGTAGACAACCTGCCCCTCGTGCAGGACGATGAAGCCGTCGGTGTACGTATCGCGCAGGTAGCTGGATAGCCTGACCGGCTTCCCGTCGCATTCGAATGTCACATCGTCGAGATTCCCCGCCGGATGTGCCGGCAGTGGCAGGGCGGAAGCGGCACGATCGATGCCGGCGGTAGGCGAGGTCTCGCGGGTGTGGCGGAATGCCCATCGGAGGTTCGGCAGCTGGAATGCATTGGCTTTGGTGACGCGCTTGTCCGGTGCGGGCGGAAAGCCCTGCATCACGCCAAGCCGGACCGGGTCGGTGGTGTCGGCCTGGCCCTGTGCATTGGCCAGGGCGGATGCGGCCGCCACCATGGCCGCGACTGCAATCGATGCGCCGCCGCGCGTCTTGCTTGCGCTGTACGCGCTTGTTGCCTGCATGGTGTCTCCATCGCGATTCGTGGTTTCCGCCATAGTCTGGGAGACACCGGCTGTCGCCGCAATGCATCATCGGCTATGAGGACATAGCCAAAGGGAATGTGGCAATCGGGGGCGGGAGAGCCTGCATGCGCGTGCAAGCCGGAATCGTGCCTCGGTGTCTTTTCCACCTTGCTGCGCGATGAATGCTCCGCACGGTCCTCAGGAAATTGAACTACGCTGGGAAGAGTGCCGCGGCTGCGTTACAAGAGGATCCCACAATGCGCACCTCCCGCTTTGCCGCCATCCTCATGCTCTGCGGCGGCAGCGCCCTGGCCCAGGCGGGGCCGCCCGTCGCCGGCGCGGGCTGGTTCGAGCCGCCTCGCGCCGGCATCTCCCTTGGCGCAGCCCCTGAAGCCTCCCTTGCCCGCTTCGAGGTCCGCTGGGACCTGAAGCAGGATCTCTGGTCGCCCGTATCCGGGTGGTTACGGCTGCGCCTGGGCCTGGAAGCCTCCGTCGGCGCCTGGGATCCGCACGGCGGCAGCAGCGGCGTGATGGGCGACATCGGTCTGACGCCCGTGCTCCGCCTGCAGGGCGCAGGCCGCACAGGCTTCTTCACAGACCTTGGCGTGGGCGCCCACCTGCTCTCGCGCACGCGGATCTCGGATTCGACCGTCTTCTCCACGGCGTTCCAGTTCGGCGACCGGCTGGGCGTCGGCTATCACTTCGGCGATGCCGCCGGCTCCGAGCTTGCGCTGCGCCTGCAGCATTACTCCAACGGCAGGATCAAGCGGCCCAACCCTGGCATCAATTTCCTGCTGCTGCAGTACTCGGCTCAGTTTTGAGAAAGGCGCGGACGGCTTGCGGGCGCCCATTATGCCGACCTGGATCAAGCGTCCGCCGTCCGCCAGCGAGCGGACGTTGCGCTCCAGGCAGAGGGCGCCGGTGAAGTCGATGATGATATCGACGAGATCGCGACCGGCTTCGAAACGCCTGCGGCAGGTTGAGGGAAGCGAGGCGGAGGGGACCAGCCAGCGATGGCGTGCTCGCCGGTCCGGTAAGCCTGCGTTCGGGATCTCAATGCGGAAGGCGCCCAGCGCGAGCCGATTCGATCAGCCAGCGATCTGGAGGTCGAGTTCCCTAGGGTATCAAGGGAGCGAACGCGCGGCGGGAGCGGTGGACTTCCTCGCGCCCGTCCATTCAACCGGCCGGGGGAAGCGTGCCGGCGCGATGCCGCTGGCCCGGTCGCAGGAATGCGAACGCGATCAGCGCAGTCAGGGCCAGGCACGCAGCGGCGAGGAAAGCGCTGGCCGGGTGCAGCCGCCACAGCGCCCCGGCGATCAGCGACGCAGGCAGGTAGAGCAGGCCGGTCACGAAGTTGTAGAGCCCGATCGCGGAGGCGCGCCGCTCCAGTTCGATATCCGCGATGAACGCCTTGCTCTGGGCCTCGTCGATGGCAAAGAACACACCGTAGAGCACGAACAGGACCATGGTCTGCCATTGCCGGGTCGCGAACGCGAATCCAAGGCTCATCAACAGATAGATCAGGTAGCCCAGCATGATGATGCGCGCGCGTCCCACGCTGTCGCCGAGCCGGCCTATCAGCGGCGAAGCCACCACGAAGGAGAGATTGAACAAGGCGTAAAGCAGCACGATGTCCTTGACGGAAAAACCGGTGCCGTGCGCCCGCAGCAGCAGAAAGCCAAAGCTGAAATAGGCGAGCGAAAAAATGCCCGCCGGGACCAGGTAGCGCTTGAAATCCGGGCTGAGGGTTTCCCACGTATCGAGCATGTTCTCGCGCCCGTGCCGGACCCCCGGCTGGTCCGTGATGAAGCACAAGACCACGATGCTCAGCAGGGCGGGAACGAGCGCGATCCAGAAGAGTATCCGGAACGTCCGGGCGCCCTCGCCAAGCCACGAGAGCAGGGCATAAGCCGCGAGGGGACCGGCGACCGCGCCTGCCTTGTCCAGCGCCTTGTGTACGCCAAACGAATAGCCCCTGCGTTCCTGGTCGGCCAGCGCCGACAACCACGCGTCGCGCGGTGGTCCCCGGAGGCCCTTGCCCAGCCGCTCGACGACACGGAAGACACCGAGCCCGGCGATCGTGGTGGCGGCTAGCAGGATGACCTTGGCCAGCGTGGAGAAGCCATATCCGGCCAGGGCAAAGACCTTGCGCCTGCCGCTGCGGTCCGACAGCCAGCCGGCGAAGTAATTCAGCGAGGAGGCGGATAGATCGGCCAGTCCTTCGATCATGCCGAGCAAGGCGGCAGATGCCCCGGCAATCGTCATGAAGAAGATGGCGAACACGGAGAAGATCATCTCGGAACTGAGATCGGTCAGGAAACTGACCAGACCGAGCTTGAGCACGTCGGGATGCACGTCAAACCTGCTGGCCATCTCGTCGGTCGATACTGGATTCTTCATGCGGGTCCCCGGCGCTCATGGTCTGAGTCTAGGTCAAGCCCGCAACCTTGCGGATGCCGCAGCCTGCCTGTGCGCTTCAGGCTGGAACAGCAGAGCAAGCGGGGCGGGTGGGATCCTCGCATTTCCGCCGCCAGCGCGTTCCGCCGGAACTTGCTACATTGCTCGCTGCTGGCAGGCCGCGCTTGTCCCTTGCCGGCCAGATCCCGCGGCGCCGGTGCCACCGGCCCGCCGCATGCCAAACGACCCAGGAGACCCAAATGAGCATCGACAGCACACGCACTGCACTGCAACTTCGTTCGCTGATCAAGCGCAGCGGCGAACTGGAACTGTCGCTCGCCAGCGTCGATGTTCCCCGGCCGGGCGCCAACGAAGTGCTCGTTCGCATCGAAGCCGCTCCGCTCAACCCGTCCGACCTCGGGCTGCTGTTCGGCGCCGCCGACATGAGCACGGCGAAGGGCAGCGGGACGGCCGAACGTCCTGTGGTCACCGCACGCGTTCCCGACGGCGCGATGAAGAGCATGGCGGGCCGGCTGGACGTATCCATGCCGGTCGGCAACGAAGGCGCCGGCGTGGTGGTCGAGGCCGGCGCGTCCGCGGCGGCGCAGGCGCTGCTGGGCAAGACGGTGGCGGTGATCGGCGGCGCGATGTACTCGCAATACCGGTGCCTCCCGGTGGACCAGTGCCTGGCCCTGCCGGACGGCGCCACGCCTGCCGAAGGCGCCTCGTCATTCGTCAATCCGCTCACCGCGCTGGGCATGGTCGAAACCATGCGCCGCGAGGGACATACCGCCCTGGTGCACACCGCCGCGGCGTCCAACCTGGGCCAGATGCTCAACAAGATCTGCCTCAAGGATGGCATCGGCCTGGTGAACATCGTGCGCAAGCAGGAGCAGGCGGACCTGCTCAAGGCACAGGGTGCCATCCACGTATGCAACGCGGCCTCGCCCACGTTCATGCAGGATCTCACCGAGGCCGTCGCCGCCACCGGCGCGACGATCGCCTTCGACGCCACCGGCGGCGGCAAGCTGGCAGGACAGATCCTGTCCTGCATGGAGGCGGCGCTGAGCAGGAAAGGCGGCGAGTACAGCCGCTATGGCTCGACCACGCACAAGCAGGTCTACCTCTACGGGGGGCTGGACACGTCCTCGACCGAGTTCAGCCGCAACTTCGGCATGGCCTGGGGAATGGGCGGCTGGCTGCTGTTTTCCTTCTTGCAGAAGATCGGGGCCGAGTCGGCGAACGTGCTCAAGCAGCGTGTGGTCGCGGAGTTGAAGACGACGTTCGCCAGCCACTATTCGCAGGAGATATCGCTGGCCGAGGCGCTGGATCCTGACGTGATCGCCATCTACAACAAGCGCGCGACAGGGGAGAAGTTCCTGATCAACCCGGGCAAGGGGCTGGCAGGCGACCGCGGCTGACTATTGTGACTCTTTATGTACAGCGCGCTTGGTAGCGTAATAGCCCTCGCGTGCCTTGCTTGCTACATCGTGGGCCACGGCCTTGGCGGCCTGGCCGATGCCGTGACCCGCGTCCCGTGCCAGTTCACCGGTTCTTTTGGCGGCATGCACGGTGGCTTCCTTGACGTCATGCGCTGCCTCGTGGACGTCGGCCCTGGCCAGCGGGCAGAGCGTCAACGCGAACAAGGCAGCCAATATGCGCTTCTGATTTTGCACGAAGGTTGTTCCTGTGAATGGCCCCGCAAGCCGCCGAGCGGATGCATGAGCATGATGCTGTCCGGGGCCGCTTGCTCATGGACAATATTGTAGGCGGTATGAGCTGCGGCTCAGGAGCGGGGCGCATCGCCGGATCCGCAGTGCGATGAAGCCGACATTCCGATTCAGACTGTTGACGGGAAGGCAAAGGGAGCCGCGCGGTGCCCCGCGTTGATTCCCCTTACGCACCTGGCGGGCATTACAAATACTTACAACGCAAGTGGCCCGCTCCAACTATGCTCGCCGAGCCCCAAACCTGCGGCATGCGGGGGCGGGCTCGTCACGAGCGGGATCTGTGCCTTCGGGGCTCTCCATTCGTCTCTACCCTCTATTTCGAACAACATGGAACGCAGGAGAATCGTATGAACAGGATCCGCTTGTTCCCCCTCATGGCAAGCGCCATCCTGGCCGCTACCTCGGTAGCCGCGCACGCGCAGTATGTTCGCGGCGGCATGGGCGAAGAAGTCCGGATCGGATACGATTTCGGCGACCATCCCGACAATCGCATGCCCGATCGCAACGGCCTCAATGCAGCAGGACGCGACAAGGGGCGGGCGCGCGCCGAAGGTCGGCACCAAAGGCGCGCCGGCAATCCGCATCGGCAAGCGCCTACCCTCCGAGGCAAACAACTGCCGTAGCGGATGACAGGATTGTCCCCGCTTGCCATCGACCCGCCCACGCGCGTGGCGATGGATGCGGGACGGGTTGTTCGAGCGCTTCCCTGTCGCGTAGCGGCGCGGCACTGTCCCGGTCCGCCGGACTCGACGCCGGCTCGCGTGTTCTGCCGATCAACACAGAGGGCGCGAAGGCGCTTTCGGTCTACCAGCAACCGGTCGGCGAGCCGGCGCAATCCGTGCTGGCGCGTCGGGCAGCGCGGCGACAGCGGTCGACAATGTTCGTTTGCCGGTTGCAGAACTTACGGATTGTCACGAGTTGAGGGTCAACGGGCGCTGCGAGGCGCCCGTTTTTGCATGTAAGCGCGGCGTATTGCCGAGCCGATGATCTCAAGAATCTTATGGAGTCCCAGTCATGAAAAAGCTCTTCGTTGCTCTCGCTTCCGCTGCACTCGTCACGACCGTATTCGCCCAGACCGGTGCCCCCGCTTCCGCTGCGCATCCGCAAGCCGAGGCGGCCAAAAGCCAGGTAAAGGCCGACAAGGACAAGATGGGCGCACCGGCGGATGCCGGCAAGGCAGCTGCCGCGGCACCGGCAGCCAGTGGGAAGGCAATGCCGGCCAAGGATGCGCACGGCAAGCCGGCCAAGGCGCATGTGAAGGCAAAGGAAAAGCACGTCGCGCACGCAACGGCCAGCAAGACGAAAGTCGAGGCAAGCAATGACGCGAACAAGGCGCAGGCCAAGGCCGATGCGCCGGCCGTCTCGGCTAAGGCCACGGCCAATGCAAACGTCGACAAGGCCAGCAAGCAATAAGCAATAAGCAATAAGAAACGATCCATAAGCGGCTCCCGCATGACGGACGGGAGGGCAAGTTGCTCGGCCGCAGGCCATGGCGACAACGCTCGAGCGCGGGAGCCTTGCGGAGAGGCTGGTTGGCCGACAGGCAAGCTGGGTCTCTCCGCTTTTTAGAAAACTGTAATTCGCAGACCAAGCGCGGCATCTTCACGGAGATCGAGATGGAAAACACGAGCCAGCAATCGAATCGCCTGCATCCGCTGATTGCCACCGCGGCAGGTGCGGTGATCGTCGCCAGCCTCGTCGGCGTGGCCGCGATGACGGGCATGCTGCCCGCGGTTCACGGCAGCGACGCGACACCTCTGGCGCAGCGGGCCGTCCCCACCCAGATGGCAGCCACTACGGCGCCCGCTTACAGCACGACCCAAGCGGCAGCACCGGCCGTCGTCCGGCCGCGCATCCATACGGTCTCTCATATCACCCATGTCGAGCGTGCCTACTCGCCCGACTGGCAACAGCATGTCGCCTTCAACGGCAATGTCGGCACGGTCGAATCCATCACGCCGGTTACCCAGCCAGGCCAGGCCAGCGGGCTGGGCGCGGTGGGCGGCGCGGTGGCTGGCGGCCTGCTCGGGCACCAGATCGGCGGGGGCAGGGGCCGGACCGTGGCAACCGTCCTGGGCGCGCTTGGCGGCGGGGTCGCGGGCAATATGGTGGAGCAGCGTGTGCGCAGCGACACCGACTACCAGGTGCGTGTCCGCATGGAAGATGGCTCCAGCCGGGTGGTCACCTACCATCAGCAGCCCGATGTCGGGGTAGGCCAGCGGGTGCGGGTTGAGCACGGCGGAATCACGGGTAGCGTCTGAGATTGCGGACTGCCATGCAGAGCGCGCTCTGACGATTTCCTGAGCGACGCTTCCTTCGATGTGTAGAGCGTGCAGGGGCTTGCCGGGGACGTTTGGTGGTGTCCTGGGAGCCCCGCTGTCTGAATGGGTATCCACACCTTGGCCAGGCGCTTCCGGTTAGCCTCAATCGTTGCGCCAATGCTCAGCGAGCCCTTTGGCGACTTTCCTGAAGGCCGCGTCCGTTGCCAGGTCCAGCATCTGGTCGATCACCAGCTCGGCGTCCTTTCGCGAGAGTCCCGCTCCGTTATCAGGTAGTTTTCTACCGTATTGTGTCTCGCTATACATCGGTGTCGCCCGCCGCCTCGAGCTGGCTTGGTTGGCTCAATAGTCCAGCCGCCCACGCAACTCGTCGAACGGAACCATCACGTGCTGGCGATAGGCCGGACGTTGCCTGAGCCGCTCGTACCACGCCTGCACATTGGGCAGGTCGGGGCGTTCGATTTCCAGTTCGAAGTATCGATAGAGGTTGGTCCCGGCGGGGATGTCCGCCAGCGTCAGGCTGTCGCCGGCGAGGAATGGACGGTCCGAAAGAACGCGGTCCAGAAGCTGGAAGTGCTGCGCGCACTGTTCGATGCTCTTGTTGAGGCGGCTCCAGTCCCGCAAGGCCGGGGGCGTTCGATAGAAGCCCCAGAACACACCGGTCAGGAAGGCTGGCTGCAGGGTGGTCTGGGACCAGTCCATCCAGCGGTCCGCGTTGGAGCGCTGGCCTGCATCTTCAACCCAGAAGCCCGGGCTGCCGTAGGTGGCGGCGAGGTATCTGAGGATGCTGTGGGATTCCCAGATGACAGTGCCGTTGTCGTCGATGACGGGGACTTTGCCATGCGGGTTCATTGCCAGGAATTCAGGCGTTCCGTTGACACCGAAGCTGCCCCCGGCGGGGATATGCTGGTGGGGGAGGTTGAGTTCGCCGATCAGCCACAGGACTTTTTGTACATTGAAGGAGCTGCGGCGGCCCCAGACTTTCAGCATAGGTTTGTCTCCTGAGATTCGAAGTCTGCATGTATTCATGATTCTAGAACGGACCAGTCAAGCAGCAGCTTCCGTGCCATGAAAAGCATCATGGCTCCGTCACAAGCGACTCAGAAGTTCAGGGAGAGAGGAAAGGTCAGCGATGGTATGCGGCGGGGTCGGAAAGTGTCCCTGGCTGGACTGAATCGCCGCCCAAGGCCCACGGACCAAAAACACCGCAGCCATCCCAGCCTTTCGGGCCGGCTCAACATCGTTGTCGAGCCTGTCTCCGACGTAGGCAATCTCGTTCGGCGCAAGGCCGTTCGTGGAGGCAATCACGCGCTCAAAGAAAGCAGCGTCGGGCTTTTCCACACCCCACGAAGCCGACGAGGCGATGATGTCAGCCGGCACGCCGAGGGAGCGCAAGGCGCCTTCCACCTCGATCGGCTGATTGCCCGCGATGCCAATCAGAATCCCGGCTTCGCGCAAAAGATGCAGGCAGGGAAGAACGTCGGGGTAAAGATCCTGTGGCGTGACCGAGTATCGGTCTCCGGTCGCATCCCGCTCATGGCGCAGAGTCGCGAAATCCACGCCCGGCCGGAGCAGTTCGAACACGGAGCGATGATGATGGCCGCGCTCGATGACGGCGCCGAGCGCGGCGAAGAAACAAAGCCTTGAAACGCCCAGGTAGTCGGCCCAAGCGCCCCAGTCTCGGCTTTCGTCGACCAGGGTCTCGCCAACATCGAAGAATACCGCCTTGATTGCCATGATCCTGTCCTGCGCGTTAGCCAGCCAGCGCGGCGCGATAGGCTGCCACCGCGCCATCGGAGAGAAATGCCCGCCGCGATTCAAAGGCATCCAGCCAGAATTGAACCACGCTCTGGGGAACCCCCTTCTGGTTGGCCGCCTGCTCGACAATATTCGCCGCTTCGATCTCCAGCAGCGCCGCGTAGGTTTCGCCTTTGATAGCGATCTGGTGCCCACTCGCCGGGATGACAACATGAAACGGGCTGGAGATCGGGACGTGGTAGAGCCTTCTCCGGTCGGCAATGCCGAAGAGGTAGGCCAGGTTTTCAGCCTGCGTTCCCAGCAGGGCGAAAATCGTGCCGCGGCTGGAAAGAGGTAGCGCTTTGGTGGCGAATTCTTCTGTACCGTAGATGCTATGGAAGCCGCCGGCCAGCGAGATAAAGTCGGGATTGCCCCAGGCGCGGAGTAGTTCGTAGGTGCCGACGAGATGCTCGGTTAGCGGACGGCCGTGGTGATTGATGGCGTCCGTGCCGAGTTCGGAGAGTGCGCGCCGCAGGGTGTCGACGTTGGAGATATCGCTTTTCATTCTGTGCACCAGACCTTATTTCAACGCCTGTGGCCGAGCGGAGACGTTCGCTCCTATGTCGGCGGCAATGCTCCTCTTCATTTCTTTCACCGTCAATGAAGGGGAGCAGTCGGGCGCAAGACTCAATGGCGAGAATCGGGCGCACGATTGGAGCACGGCACCGTCTGGCCCCGAATTGACATCGCCAACCGGGTAGCCGACTATCCTCCAGTCACTGCAATCAAGGGTAATCGGGCGTGGGAACCCGCAAAGTCACAGACGAATGGCCGCCGGTTCGCGGCTCGACTTTCGGATGAGATCGCTATGTCTTCTTCCCTCGCTCGCCCTCTCCCGCAGGGCGGGAGAGGGGAGACAATCGGGAAACCACCCAGCCAGGGCAAAATCCACTCACCCCAACGGCAGCAGTTCCCGGAACGCTCCCTCGATATGCGCCACCAGCGACGGACTGGCCATATCCCCCAGCACCACAAGGAATTCTTCAAACGCCGCTTCAACAGCAGCCCGGTCCGTCGCTTCCACCAGCCGCGCCCGAATCGGATGATCCGCCGTGCCGAACGTGCGCGCCATCACATCCATCAGGTACATCCTGGCCGCCGCGAGCGAGCGCTTCCGCGTGGCATCGGCGGGCGCCGGTGAATCAAGCTGCGCGTCCCCGGCTGGCTTGCGATGCGTCGCGTCCATGTGTCCGGCGGCGACCTTGATCAGTCCGTCTTCCAGCAGTTGCGTGACCGCACTTGCATCCAGCCCCAGTTGCCCGGCCCGGCTGACCATGTCCTGCACGCTGGTCCGGCCATCCACCATGATCAGCAGCGCGCGGCTGCGCCGGCAGAGGGTCCCGGCGCGCTGTCCGAGTGCCGCGCGGCCTGCCTCCGTTTTCTCCAGCAACCCAACCAGACTTTCCATCGCTCGCCCTCCCCAAGGGTGGCGCAGAGGCTAGCGGCCAGAGGTGACAGCGGCATGTCAGTACCTTGCGGCCACCGTAAGCGCCAGCCGATTCAACGCGGAGAAACTGCGAGAAGAACAGGCAAAACAGAACAGTTGAGCACTTATGAACCCCTCTTTCGAGGGGCGGCACACATTTTGGCCCACGCACGCTTGCGTCATCTCGCAGTCACACTCGTGCCGCAATAATCCTGTCGCACCACTACTCGTTCCGTTTAAAACGGGCAATTTTTCCCCTATTCCGGGGCTTGAAATACTTGCTGACAGGGGCTTGGATCAATGACCATCCGTCATCGCATTACGCTATTGGTTGTCCTGATGTTCGTGGCCTTGCTGGCGATTGGCGGTTATGCCGTCTACCAGACCCGGGCCGGTGCATCGGAGGTCAGGGAGGTGACGGAGGGCGTGGTGCCCAGCGCGCTGGCTTCGGCCGACGTGGTGTCGCTGGTCAAGGATGTGCAGCTGGCGACGATGGCGCTGGTGTACGCGCCGGATGGCAATCTGGTGACGCAGGCCCAGGAGGAACTGAAGGCCAGGGAGGCGGCCCTGCGCGAGGCGCTGGCGCGTCAGTCGAAGAGCGCGAACAGCCATGCGCAGAAGGGCTTGCTGACGCAGGCCGGGGAGAGCCTGGAGAACTATTTCGGGGCGATCCATGAAACGGCGGAGATGAAGGCCGCCGGCCGCAACGATATTGCGCAAGCCTTCCTGTTTGCCAATGTGGCCCGGTATCGCGACGAGATGGAGAAGATCGTCGAGACGCTGCGCGTCGAGAAGAACCGGGAGAAGGACCAGGCCATCACCGGCCTGAACGGCAAGCTGGCGACGACGACCACCGCCATCGGCGTGGTCAGCGGCATCGCCGTCATCGTGCTGACGATCGTCGGCGCGCTGCTGTACCGGCAGATCACCCGTCCGCTGACGCGCATGCAGGCGATGATGAGCGAGATTGCCGCCAGCCAGGATTTCACGCGCCGCGTGCCGGTGGGGCGGATGGACGAGATCGGCCATTCCATCGTGGCGTTCAACCAGATGATCGAGAAGATCCAGGAGAACGCCGCGCTGCTGCGCCAGAAGACGGCCGATATCCAGGCGATCCTGCAGAACATGCAGCAGGGCATCCTGACCGTGGTCGAAGGCGCGGTGGTGCATCCGGAATACTCGGTGTACCTGGAGGAGATCTTCGAGACCACCGATATCGCGGGGCGCGATTTCATGGAGCTGGTCTTCGCGGACACGGATCTGGGCGCGGACAGCCTGTCGCAGATCGAAGCCGCCGTCGGGGCCTGCCTGGGGCAGGATGCGATGAACTTCGTGTTCAACCAGCATCTGCTGGCCGGCGAGGTGTCCAGGCGCATGCCGGACGGCCGTTTGAAGGTGCTCGACCTGAGCTGGTCGGCCATCACCGACGACAACGACACCGTGACGCGGCTGATGCTGTGCGTGCGCGACGTGACCCAGCTGCGCCAGCTGGCGGCGGAAGCCAGCGAGCAAAGGCGCAGCCTGGAGATCATCGGGGAAATCCTGGCGGTCAGCCAGGAGAAGTTCCACAAGTTCATCGAGAGTTCGACCGGCTTTGTCCATGAGAACGAGCGCATCATCCGCCAGTACTCGGAGGCGGATAGCGCTGCCGTTGCCGCGCTGTTCCGCAATATGCACACCATCAAGGGCAATGCGCGCACCTACAACCTGCAGCACCTGACCAACGTGGTGCACGAGACGGAGCAGCGCTATGCCTCGCTGCGCCAGTCGGATGACGATAGCCGTGCCTGGGACCAGGCCGGCCTGATGGAGGAACTGGCGCGCGTGCGGGAGGCGATCGAGCGCTACGCCAGCATCAACGAGGTCAGCCTTGGCCGCAAGGGCCCCGGCCATGGCGCCGGCGCGGCAGCGCTGATGATGGCCGGCAAGGAAAAGATCCGCGAAAGCCTGCGGCTGCTCGAAGCGGCGAATCCCGCCAATCTGCACGACCTGGTGTCGATGCGCGACGCGGTGCGCCAGACGCTGAGCCTGCTCGGCACCGAGAGCTTCGGCGAGGCGCTTTCCGGTGTGCTGGCGTCGCTGCCTTCGCTGGCGAGCGAACTGGGCAAGGCAACGCCTGTCGTGCGCATCGACGACAACGGCTATCGCCTGCGCGATGAGGCCGTTGCCGTACTGGAGAACGTGTTCACGCACCTGTTGCGCAATGCCATGGATCACGGCATCGAACACGCCGAGGTGCGCAACGCACAGGGCAAGCCGGGCGCCGGCAACATCGATATCGAAGTCGGTGTCGACCAGGGCTCGCTGCAGATCACCCTCAGCGATGACGGCCGCGGCCTGGCCCTTGGCCGGATCCGGGACATCGCCGTCGAGCGGGGATGGATCGGCGTCGGCGACGTGCTTGCCGACGAGGAAATCGCGCAGCTTATCTTCCGTCCCGGCTTCTCGACTGCGGAAACCGTCACGGCGGTGTCGGGGCGCGGGGTGGGCATGGACGCCGTGCACGCGTTCCTGATGCGCGAGAACGGCAGCATCGCGCTGCGCTTTACCGACGATCGCAAGGGCGCGGAATTCCGCCAGTTCCAGACCATCGTCTGCCTGCCGGACTCGTTGGCCGTGGACAGCGTGGGCATGCAGGCCGAAGCGCCAGCCATGACCAATATCTGATGCGGATCAAGAAGGATTGTTTGCGATGGGACAGATGGGACAGATTGGGCAGTATCTCGTAGCGGCCCTCGCCGGCGGCGCCGTGACCGCCGCGCTGGCGCGGCTGGCGCACAGGTCTTACAGCGCGAAGGCGATGGCCTTGCTGCGATCCGACATGGAGGCCCGGCTCGAGGCGCTCGGCAAGGTCAATGCAGGCCAGACCGAGCGCCTCGAGCAGGGCGAGCAGGAAAAGCGCGCGCTGGAAGCGGTAATCCAGCAGCTGCGCGGCGATGCGGCAAAACAGTCGGAGGCCGCCGACGATGCTCGCGCGGCGCTCAAGGCGGCGCGGGCGGAACGGGACCAATGGGCCGGCCAGGCCAGGATGATCGCCGGCGAAGCGGCGCGGCTGCGGGGTCTGGCATCCACGTTCGAGCGCTGGCATGAGCAGATGATCTCGCTGATGGAGCGCAACCAGACCATGCATGTGCAGAACCAGGAGCTGGCTTCCATCGTCAGGCATGTGGTGATCGTCTCCCTCAATGCGTCGATCGAGGCGGCTCGCGCGGGCACGGTCGGGCGCGGCTTTGCGGTGGTGGCGGGGGAGGTCAGGACGCTCGCCGCGCGGTCGGAGGCATTGTCGAAGAGCTATAGCGACAGCCTGCACAAGAACGACCTGACGACGACGGCCACGTTCCAGGATATCCAGGCGGGCGGCAAGATGATCACCGCGTCGCTTAGCAGCGTCGAGGCGCTTGCCAACCAGTTCCAGGCGCAGCTGCATTGAGCAATCGGCAATCGGCAATTGGGCAAACCTCGGGCAAACCTCGGGCAAACCAGACATCGGGCATCGACGTGATCAGTTCTCGCGCGCAGGACAGTTTCGAACGCATCTTTTTCCGGGCGGCGCAGTCCCGGCTGACCGTGCAGGCGGACGACGCCTGCGTTGTTTCACCGGCCCGGCATGTGTGGGAGAGCGATGCGGCGGATGCCGAAGTCGTCGTCCTCACCATCTCGTCCGTGGTCTTCCGCTTGCTGCTGGTGCTGCATTTCGAGGATGACGAAGCCACGCGTGCGTATTTCATGCGGGATGGCGCGCAGGGCGCGTTGCGGGAGGCCTTCGTGGAAACCGGCAATCTTTGCTGCGGGGCCGTCAACCAGGATTTGCTGCGGCATTTCCCCGACCTGGGGATGTCGACGCCGTATGTGCTGAGCGCGCACTGCGTTTCGCACCTTGAGGATTTGAAGCCGGACTATCGCGCTTCGTACACCGTCTCGATCAACGCATCCGTGCAGCTCGGCGCAACGGTATGCGTGTTTACGAGTGCGCCGCTCGACTTCGTTGCAGACACAGAAGCTGTCGAGGAGAGCGGCGGGGAGCTGGAGCTGTTCTGACCAAAAAAACAGGGGAAGAAAAGTGGCAAAGATTCTTGTTGTGGATGACTCGGGCACCGTGCGTGATGAAGTGGCGGGCTTCCTGAGGAAGAACGGCCTGGACGTGGACACCGCCGTGGACGGCAAGGACGGTCTGGCCAAGATGAAGGCGAATGCCGGCATCCGGCTGGTCATCAGCGATGTCAATATGCCCAATATGGACGGCCTGACCATGGTCGAGAAAATTCGCGGAGAGCTCGCGAACAAGACCGTCAACATCGTCATGCTGACGACGGAAAGCAGCCCGGCCATGAAGGACCGGGGCAGGGCGGCCGGCGTCAAGGGCTGGATCGTCAAGCCGTTCAAGGGCGATGCCGTGCTGGAGACCTTCCGGAAGCTGGCGGGCTAAGCCGTGTTAGGAAAGGGTCTTTAATCAGGGGGCGGCGTTGGTGGGGCGTAAGGGGGTAGTTTTTTGGGGCTTACAGCCGCGCCAGCAGCTAGAAGCCCCAAAAGAACCCCTTTCACGCAGATCTGCATCAGCAGCTACGAGGCCCCAGAAAACTGCACTTCACGAGCCAGGTCGAATACAGCCTTTCGGGGTGGACACAGCAGACCGACGCCGTCCACGCATACAGCTACGCAACAAGACTGTTGGCGTTTCCCGACTCAACCGCCACAATGAATTCCCCCCGCTTGTCCCCCAGCTTGTCGATCACACTCTGCCTGATCGCCGGGTAGAGCCGTTCGTTGATCACCCCCGACAGCAGCGCAATGCGGATCTCGCTCTTCAACGCGGCGACGTCGAACTCCTGCACGAGCGGATCCACGATATCTTCCTCCGTGGCGAAGATCACGCACACGATGTCGACGGCCGATCCGCCGTCGCCAAAGCTGACCTGCAGGTTCAGCTCGTGATCCGTGCTGCTGAACCGCTGGAGCACCTCGCGGGCCCTGGCGTCATCGGGCAGGCTGTTCAGCGTATCGATGGTGTTGCGCACCAGGCCAACGTTCTGTGGGGACTCCACCTTGGACATTTCCGCCAGCACGATCTCCCGCGGGTTGAACTGCAGGCCCGGCGGCACATACCGCGAGAAGCGCATCCGCGTGACCTGCCAGGTCAGGTTGCTGAGCGTGTCGCCGTAGCGCTTGTACCACGCGGCGCTTTCCGCGAAGCGCGAGATCTGCTTGTCCGCCGCCAGTTGGGCCAGCAGGTTGGAGTTGAGCAGATCCTGCCGGGCTTGCGCCGGGACATCGTGCGCGAAGGTCACCAGGTTTCCGGCATCCACGTTACCCGCGGCCTCTGGCAGGTTGCGTTGCGTTTCAATGGGGTAGGGCATGGTAGGGATCCTTGCGTCGGAATACGGCCACCGCTCTCGCGATGGCCGTGGCTGGAGTCGGCTTGCTCAGGTCAGGAGGCCACTTCAGATCTCGATGTCCTTGATGTACTGGGAGGCACGATCGCCCAGCTTGT
Organism: Cupriavidus sp. 96C5-1; assembly: GCF_057798855.1. Taxonomy (NCBI): domain Bacteria; kingdom Pseudomonadati; phylum Pseudomonadota; class Betaproteobacteria; order Burkholderiales; family Burkholderiaceae; genus Cupriavidus; species Cupriavidus sp. 96C5-1. The sequence continues at coordinate 162,441 of NZ_JBYOJU010000001.1, forward strand.
TGATCACCTCCTGACGTACCCGGCCATAGACGTCTTCGTTCAGCACCGCCTTCTGGGCGCTCTGGAACAGCTGGACGGATCGGCTTTCCCAGGTGAACCACAGGAAGCGCGTCACATGCCGCTGCGATTTGAATTCCATCGCCGCCAGCGCCATGACCACCTGGCCGTCGTCTTCGCCGACCGGGAAGATCTGGAAAGTGCCCAGGTTTTCCGGGAAGCTTTGCTGGTCGAACAGGACGAGCGGCCCTTCATTGCCGGGGTTGGTCTTCAGCGATTCAAGCGTGACGCGCACGATTTCCAGTTCCTTGCCCGTGGCCACGGCGCTCAGGATGGCCAGCACCGCGTCGGATAGCACCAGCGAGCTGCCGGATGGGGTGTATTGCCTGTAGGCGAAGGCCGGCACCACCCAGCCCACTTGTGCCAGCACCGAGACATAGAAGTCATACCACTGGCGCGTCTGGTTGTAGCGGTCGAATTTCTTGTTGGCGGCAAGCTGCGCCAGCAGGGTGGAGTTCAGCACGTCGCTCTTGTGCTGCGCGGTCAGCCCCGACACGAAGGACACCAGGCTGCCGGCATTGACGGCAGCGCCCGCGGTGTCGTCCTGGAACGCCGCCGCGCGCGGGTTGTACACCGACTGCAGCCGCGCCTCCGGCGCAGGCAACTCGATAGCGCGGATATAGCTCTTGATTTGCTCAGTGACTTGAGACTTTTCCATGAGATCCACCATTCAGTTAAGACTGCAGGTTTGATGACGATTAACGTCACTACAGATCCGGCGCGAGTATGCCGGGGTGAAAAATGCAAGGATGCTGATGACGCCAGGGGAAATGCCTCGCGCGTTCAGGGCGCAGCGAGCGGGTCCGCCTGAAAAAAGGAGCCCGTGTCCGTGCTCCGGCCTGCCTGGAAACAGGCGGCGCGGATGCGCGGCAAAGGCAAGATCTTGAGCTTTGTTGCTGAGCAGGTGTCTCTGGATAAATGGTGAAAAATGCCTGAATTGCAGTGAATTCAAGGATGTCCGTATTTCCGCTTCATGAAAGGAAATACGGACATCTCCGGGTCACGTTCCGGCGATTTTTCATGCTGCTCGTCGGCAGGTGTGACTAGCCTAGGTGGCTGACGCGTGCCGGTCAAAGGGTTTTGCGTTGATAAATTTGAATATCTGATTTGAATATCTGATTTGCAGCGCTGGCGTGGGTCAACCGACATGCATTGGCCGCTCGGGATCCAGTTTGCGATCCGTATGCGCCTGCGCAGGCAACGGAAATGCAGCCAGGAGCCATCCCGGCGAGACGCTACCTTGCCTTCGTGGATCCACCGGTTGGCAGGGTAAGAATATCGAACTGGAATCACACACGGCGAGACCCCGGCCGCCCCTGCGCATAGTGGCTGGCGGTTTAGAATTGGTAGCGGTTAGTCACGCCCAGACTCTTATGCTCACCATTCGCACCCTTACTCCCGATTCAGCAAGCGATGCAGCGCAGGTTTTGCGGGTCTTTATGGAGGCCCCTTCGTACTCTCATTTGGTCGAGGGGCGCGCGCCTTCGAATGCCGACGTCGATGATTTTTTCAACAGTATGCCCGCGGGGAAGGAAGCAGCCGACAAATTCACGATTGGACTTTGTGTTGGTACAGACATGGTGGGTTGCGCCGATGTGATTCGAGCCTATCCGACCAGCGACTGTGCATTCATCGGATTGCTGATCTTCTCTGAAGCACATCAGAGTCGGGGTTACGGACGGACCGCATTGCGTTTGATTGAGGAGATGACGCGAGGCTGGGGTTGCACGATGATTCGGCTGGCTGTGATTTCCACGAATCCGCGTGCGTTCGCGTTCTGGCAGCGGGAGGGCTTCGACATCCTATATCGCACAAGCAATCCGAGATTCACTGGTGACGTCATCGTGATGGCGCGAGCCATACGGTAGCGGCCCTCAGGGTACGGACGCCCGCAATAATGGATGCGGTTCACGCACCTGAATCGCATTGGGTGCAAGTAGTCAACACGGCCTTGCCGCGACGCTTACCAGCGAGCTGTGCCCGGTGCCGAAATCGTCGATGGCGCAGTCGTCGCTGCCGAGGTCGCAGCGGCTTTCGCGCTCTGGCGCAGGGACGACGTAATAGGAAAAAGGCGCATCGGTGCCCAGGCTGGGCATGCCCTCGTGCATCTCGCCACACGAGGCGCCAAGGCCGGGTCCGGTCTGCGTCCCGAAGGAGGCGCATCGGACCCGTGGTGCCGGCCGGCGGCCTGTCCGGCTACGTGTTCACGATCATCTCGAAGCCGCCGAAGATCATCCGCTTGCCGTCGAAGGGCATCTCTCCCTGGTTCTGCAAGCGGGGATCGGCCATGGCGGCCTTCATCCCCTCGTCGCGGACCTTGCGCGACGGCCAGGTGATCCAGGAAAAGACCGCGGTCTCGTCCTTCTCAAGTTTGACCGCCATCGGGAATGAGGTGAGCTTGCCTTCGGGCACGTCGTCGCCCCAGCACTCGACGAGGGACAGCGCGCCATGTTCCTTGAACACCACCGCGGCAGCCTCGGAGAACTTGCGGTAGGTTTCCCGGTTGGCCGTCGGCACGGGGACGACAAATCCATCGATGTAATGCATGTCCGATCTCCTTTGTGATTCTCTGCAGAATAGGCGGACACAACGCGCGCCGCCATTGAGACGACGAACCGCGGGCGTCAATATCGACACATCGCGGGAGGAATTTTTGGAATAGCAGCGCGGAGGCGGATTCCTGGTAGTGAACTACCACACCTGGCCCGGACGGGAGCGGTGGCGATTCTTGCCCTACCCAGGGCAAGCGGGGCCATCGCGGGCGCAGGCGTCAGCCGCCAACGCCCGCCATGCCGCCAGTCTCGGCGGCAATCCGTTCAGGAGTGGCGCGGGGAGGTGTCGGTCTTCGGATGCGCATCCGCATCGAGGGCCTTCTCCGCATCATCACCGGTGCTCCCCTTGTAATACAGGTGAACGCCGATCGCCAGCGAGTCATGGCGGATTTCCTGGAACGCCTTCCAGGCCTTCACGGGATCCTTGAACGCGAGATAGTGCGCTTCCTGCGAGATCAGCGTGGCGACCTCGTGCAGGCCGTGGCCGTGCAGCGTGCTGACCAGCGTGTCGAGGCTGCGGTGCGTGCGCGCGTCGGTACGCGGGTACAGCATATGCAGCACGGCAACGCGCTGCTCGGCCACCAGTGCCGACAAGGCGACGACGATCTGCTGGTGGTTGAGCGCGCTGACGATGCTGTCGGGGGCGCCTTCATGCTTCGGGAACAGTGCTTCGATGGTGGAGCTCATGGGTTTGCTTCCTTTCCTGCTGACTTGAGTAAAAGAGCACCGGGGGGCGCTTGGGCACGTGGCTCGCCAGTGGCGTGAAATCCTGCTTGCCGATGGCGGAGCGCAACATGATCACTGTCCTTCCAGAGGGATAACGCCGCATCCCGGCCTTGCGTCGACAGCCTGGCACGGCATGGTCTCCACTCCGATCTCCAGTTTCCGATCCTGGCATCCATGTGGCTGGAGCCGGATCGGGCATGGCGAAGCATGAATTTACTCCTGTGGCACGCACAAGGGGAAACCCTGATACGGCAACAGGTTTTCCGGCTTGCCAGGCAACCCTGTCCAGACCAGCGCTGGCGCGTCTCGTGGCGCCTCATGCCGTTCACCGCAATGCATTGATACCGTATATGCAATAGTGCCGGGACTGAACGGGGCCAGCACATATCGGCGGCGTGATAAATACCTGTTTTGTCGGCGACATCGCCGCCGCCGATCCGCAGCATCGACAGGTGGGGCAGCGGGACCTGGAAGAAACCGGAATCCGGCGCATTGGGCACGGGCAGTTCGGTCAGGCGCGGGGCCTTGGCGGCGAAGCGGGCGATCTCGCCCTGCTCCTCCATGATGGTGCCGGCATGCTGGATCAGCGAAGCATTGTGGTCCGCCGGCTCTGCACAGCCTCGCGCACAATGCCTAGTAGCGGATGGAGGTGGTTTCGCACAGAAACCACGCATCCTGATCCAGCTTGCGCGGCATGTTGTCCGGGCCGTGATCCGGTTCGCTCATTGCTGCATTGCTGCAGCGAATGAAGGCGATGCAGTGAACGCCTAGCGTATCGCCAGCCGCCACAACGAAGTCACCTCGGCCGAGCGCGCCGCATGCAGCGCGTCGGTCTGGTCGGCGGCCTTCGGGTGGTGCGGCTTGACCTCCAGGCGTCCCAACACCTTCAGCCCGCCTTCCCCGATCCAGCCCAGCAGCGCTTCGCGCGTGCGCAGGCCCAGGTGCTCGGCCAGGTCGGACAGCAACAGCCAGCCTTCGCCCTTCGGTTCCAGATGCTCGGCCAGCCCGGCGAGGAAGCCCTTGAGCATCTGGCTGTCGGGGTCGTACACGGCGCGCTCGATCGGCGAGTTGGGGCGTGCGGGCACCCAGGGCGGGTTGCAGACCACCAGCGGGGCGCGGCCCGCAGGGAAGAGGTCGGCTTCGGTCACTTCCACCTGGTCGTCCATGCCGAGGCGGCGGATATTCTCGCTGGCGCAGGCCAGCGCGCGCGGGTCCTGGTCGGTGGCGATCACGCGCTTGACGCCGCGCTGGGCCAGCAGGGCGGCCAGCACGCCGGTGCCGGTGCCGATGTCGAAGGCCAGGCTGGCGGCGCCGGCGGGCAGCTGCGCCTTGGCCACCAGGTCGATGTATTCGCCGCGCACCGGGGAGAACACGCCGTAGTAGGGGTGGATGCGGTCGCCCAGGGCGGGGATCTCCACGCCCTTCTTGCGCCATTCGTGGGCGCCGATCAGGCCGAGCAGTTCGCGCATGGATGCCACGTAGGGCGCGTCGGCCTCGCCGTAGGCTTCCAGGCAGGCTTCGCGGGTGTCGGGTGCGCGGCGCAGCGGCACCAGGTGGTCGGCGTCGAAGGGCAGCAGCAGCATGGCCAGGGTGCGGGCGCGCTGGGACTGGGCCTGGCGGTGCAGGTGGAAGGCTTCGGTGGGCGTGGGCTTCACCAGGGGCGCTTTGCCGGCCTTGGGTGCCTTCTTGGGCTTGTCGGCGCGGCGGGCCAGGGCCTGCAGCAGCTGGCGGGCGTTCTGGAAGTCGCCGCGCCAGAGCATGGCGGTGCCTTCGCAGGCGAGGCGGTAGGCGGTGTCGGCGCTGGTGGTGTCGTCAGCGATGACCACGCGCTTGGGCGGGGGCATGCCGGCCTCGGAGCGCCAGTCCGCGCTGCGTTCTTCGCCGTTTTCGGTCCAGTGGAGGGTGGCTTGCGTGGTCATTGGCAGGCCTCCGGGTGGCTGGACTGGGTAGCGAGAGCCTGAAGATTGGGCAGGAGGGTGAAGCAGTTGTTGATCATGTTGTCTTTCTGGCCGGGTAGGGTGGCCAATGAAGTCGGCCAGTCGACTCTGGCGAGTCTGGCCAACGTGGTAAATCGATGAAAGCCGGTCAGCCGCCACACGCGCCGGCTGGCGGCCGGCGCACCCCTGGCGGGACCGCGCCCGAGGGGCGGAAAATCAGAGTTCGTAGGCTTCGTGCTCGCCCGACATGGCTTGTTCCACCAGCTTGCGGTTCAGGGTCGGCGAAAACAACTCAATAAAGGTATACACAAAGCTGCGCAGGTAGGCGCCCTGTTTGACCGCGAGGTGCGTCACATTGGTGCCGAACAGGTGGCCGGCGGGGATGCCGCGCAGGTTGCGGTCGCGCTCGGCGTCGAAGGCTACCCCGGCGACGATGCCCACGCCAAGACCAATCTCCACATAGGTCTTGATGACGTCGGCGTCGATGGCCTCCAGGATGATGTCCGGTTTGAGGTGGCGCAGCTCGAAGGCCTTGTCGATCTTGGGGCGGCCGGCGAAGTTGGGGTCGTAGGTGATGATCGGGTAACCCATCAGGTCTTCCAGCGCCAGGTGCTTCTTTTCCAGCAGCGGATGCTCGGGTGGCGTTACCAGCACATGTTGCCATTGATAGCCCGGCAACGAGATCAGGTTCTTGTCCGCGGAGATGCCTTCGGTGGCGATCCCGATGTCGGCGTGATCGTGCAGCACCATGTCCGCAATCTGCGCCGGATTGCCCTGCTGGATGGAAAGGCGCACTTTCGGGTAGCGCTTGGTAAACTCCGCGATCACCCGCGGCAGGGCGTAGCGCGCCTGGGTGTGGGTGGTGGCGATGGTGAAGTTGCCCTGGTCCTGGGCGGCGTAGTCCTTGCCGACCCGTTTCAGGCTCTCCACTTCCTGCAGGATCTTCTCCACCGACACCAGGATGCGCCGGCCCGGCTCCGTCAGGCTGCGGATGCGCTTGCCGTGGCGGGTAAAGATGTCCACGCCGAGCTCTTCCTCCAGCTCGATGATGGCCTTGGAAACGCCTGGTTGTGATGTGTAGAGCGCTTTAGCGGCCTCGGTCAGGTTGTAGTTCTGACGTACTGCTTCGCGCACAAAGCGGAACTGGTGCAGGTTCATATAACTGTGTTCGTATAAACAAACAACTTCTTATTAGTTTGAGATATGAGGCCAGTTTATTACGATTCTCGAACTTTGTTAATGAACCGTCGGAACCTCCGCGCGCGTGCCTCGTTTTCAGGCAGTGGCGGGCACCCACCGGCCTCGTGAGCTCCCCATGTCCCTTGCCTATACCGTTTCCGGTCTGCTAGTAGGCGTCCTCGTCGGTCTGACCGGGGTGGGCGGGGGTTCGCTCATGACGCCGCTGCTGACCCTGCTGTTCGGCTTCTCGCCGGCCACGGCGGTCGGCACCGACCTGGCGTTCGCCGCCATCACCAAGGGGTTCGGCACGCTGGCGCACCGCGCCCACGGCCACGTGCAGTGGCAGGTGGTGCGCCGCCTGTGCATCGGCAGCCTGCCGGCCGCGGTGGTGGCCATCCTGGTGCTCAAGAGCGCCGGCGAACTCAATGCGCAGTGGCTGCACGCGATCCGCCTGACCATCGGCGTGTCGGTGATCCTGACGGTATTGTCGCTGCTGTTCCGCAAGCAACTGCTGGCCTGGCTGTCGCGCAACCCGCAATTCCAGCTCGAAGGCCGTGCCCAGACCATCGCCACCGTACTGGTGGGCGCCGTGATCGGCGTGCTGGTGACGGTGTCCTCGATCGGCGCGGGCGCCGTTGGCGCCACCCTGATCCTGCTGCTCTATCCGCGTATGAAGCCGGCTGAAGTGGCCGGCACCGATATCGCTTACGCCGTCCCGCTGACGGCGCTTGCCGGCCTGGGCCATGTGTGGCTCGGCACGGTGAACTGGACGCTTTTGCTCGCCCTGCTGGTGGGTTCGATCCCCGGCATCTGGCTGGGCGCGCAACTGTCGCGGGCGCTGCCCGAGCGGCTGGTGCGCGCCGCGCTGGCGACCACGCTGACGCTGGTCGCCATCAAGCTCGTCTCCTGAATCCAACGAATTTAACGAATACTGAACGGACCCACACCATGTATCAGTACGACCAGTATGACCAACGCATCGTCAACGAACGCGTGGCCCAGTTCCGCGACCAGGTGCGCCGCCGCATCGCCGACGAACTGAGCGAGGAAGAATTCCTGCCGCTGCGCTTGCAGAACGGCCTCTACATGCAGCGCCATGCCTACATGCTGCGCGTGGCGATTCCGTACGGCCTGCTGTCCTCCAGGCAGATGCGCATGCTGGCGCATATCGCGCGCGAGTACGACCGCGGCTATGGCCACTTCTCCACCCGCCAGAACATCCAGTACAACTGGATGGAACTGGAGCGCGTGCCTGACGTGCTGGCCGAACTCGCCAGCGTCGAAATGCACGGCATCCAGACTTCCGGCAACTGCGTGCGCAACATCACCACCGACCAGTTCGCCGGCGTGGCCCCGGACGAGTCCGTGGACCCGCGCGTGCTGGCCGAACTGCTGCGCCAGTGGAGCACCTTCCAGCCGGAGTTCGCCTTCCTGCCGCGCAAGTTCAAGATCGCCATCTCCGCCTCGGACGACGACCGCGCCGTGGTGCAGATGCACGATATCGGCATCTACGCCTACCGCAACGCCGCGGGCGAGACGCGCCTGCGCGTGCTGGCCGGCGGCGGCCTGGGCCGCACCCCGATCCTGGGTTCGGTGATCAAGGAAGACCTGCCCTGGCAGCACCTGCTGTCGTACGTGGAATCGGCAATCCGCGTGTACAACCGCTATGGCCGCCGCGACAACAAGTACAAGGCGCGCATCAAGATCCTGGTGAAGGCCATCGGCGTGGAGAAGTTCGCCGAGGAAGTCGAGGAAGAATGGCAGCACAGCAAGGATGGTCCCGCCACCATCACGCAGGCCGAGTTCGACCGCGTGGCGCAGTACTTCGCGCCGCCGGCCTACGACAAGCTGGCCGACACCGATGCTTCGTATGAAAAGCACTTGCTGGAAGACAAGGCCTTCGCCCGCTGGGTGAGCCGCAGCGTGCATGCGCACAAGGTGCCGGGCTACGCCGCGGTCACCCTGTCGACCAAGCCGGGCGCGGCATCGCCCCCGGGAGACGCCACCGATGCGCAGATCGACCTGGTCGCCGACCTGGCCGACCGCTACGGCTACGGTGAGCTGCGCGTGGCGCACGAGCAGAACCTGGTGCTGCCGGACGTGCGCAAGCACGACCTGTACGACCTGTGGCAAGAGGCGAAGAAGGCCGGCCTGGCGACCGCCAACATCGGCCTGCTGACCGACATCATCGCCTGCCCGGGCGGCGATTTCTGCTCGCTGGCCAATGCCAAGTCGATCCCCATCGCGCTGGCCATCCAGGCGCGTTTCGACGACCTGGACTATGTGCACGACCTGGGCGAGATCTCGCTCAACATCTCGGGCTGCATCAACGCCTGCGGCCACCACCATGTCGGCAATATCGGCGTGCTGGGCGTGGATAAGGACGGCGAGGAGTGGTACCAGGTCACGCTGGGCGGCGCGCAAGGCAACCAGAGCGCCATCGGCAAGGTGATCGGCCCGTCGTTCAAGGCCGAGGAAATGCCCGACGTGGTGTCGCGCATCATCGATACCTATGTGGCCAACCGCCACGAGGACGAAGGCTTCATCGACGTGCTGGGCCGTATCGGCATCGCCCCGTTCAAGGAACGCGTCTATGCCCAGGGCAGGACCAGCGGGCAGCGCGAACGCGCCGAAGCCTGAGCACCGGAGATAACGACATGGCAAAGATCATTCAACTGCAACGCGGCGAAGGCGCCAACCCCACCCCGGTCATCGTCGACGACGCGTGGACAGTGCTGCGCGGCGCCGAGGGCCAGGCCCTGACCGACGAGCAGATTGTCGCCGCGGCACAAGGCAAGGACGCTGTGCTGTTTCCGCTGAGCGCCTGGCTGGCGCACAAGGACGGCGTACTGGCCGGCCGCGCCGCCGGCATCACCGGCATCTGGCTGGCACCGGAAGACGAACCCGCCGACGCACAGGCCGCCTTCGCCGGCGTGTCCGTGGTGGCGGTGGACTTCCCCGTGTTCCGCGATGGCCGTGGCTTTTCCACCGCCTACCTGCTGCGCACCCGCTACGACTGGAGGGGCCAGCTGCGCGCCATCGGCGACGTGCTGCGCGACCAGCTCAACTTCATGAAGCGCTGCGGCTTCGATGCCTTCGCGGTGCGCGCCGACAAGAACATCGACGACGCCATCAAGGGCTTCACCGAGTTCACCGTGGCCTACCAGGCATCGGTGGACGAGCCGCTGCCGCTGTTCCGCCGCAACCGCGCCGAAGCGCTGGGCAAGGAAACGGTATGAGCGAGATCGCTATCGTCGAGGCCCCCGTCTCCTCGCTGCGCCCCCCGGCACTGTGGACCGCGCCGGAATACACCGGCAGCGTGGCGGATCTCGAGGTCAAGGAGCGTGAGCTGGGCCAGCGCCTGGCGGGCATCGCCGGCCGTTTTTTTCGCGCGCGCTTTGCGTCGAGCCTGGCGGCCGAAGACATGGTGGTGACGGATGCTATCCTGCGCGGTACCGAGCAGGTCCGCGCCGGCATCCGCGTCTTCACGCTGCAAACCGGCCGCCTGCATGGGGAGACGCTGGCGGTGCTGGACGAGGTCAAGGCGCACTACGGCTACGACATCGAGCGCTTCACGCCGGACCCCGAGGCGATCGAGAACTACCTGAAGAACCACGGCCTGAACGCGTTCTACGACAGCGTCGACCTGCGCAAGAGCTGCTGCGGCATCCGCAAGGTGGAGCCGCTGAACCGCGCCCTGTCGCACGCCGATGCCTGGCTGACCGGCCAGCGCCGCGAGCAGGCGGTGACGCGCGCGGAACTGCCGTTCGAGGAAATGGACGAGGCGCGCGGCATTCCGAAGTTCAACCCGCTCGCCGACTGGAGCGAGGCCGAGGTGTGGGCTTACCTGAAGCGCCATAACGTGCCGGTCAACGCGCTGCATGCCAAGGGCTACCCCAGCATCGGCTGCGAGCCTTGTACGCGTGCCGTGCGCGCCGGCGAGGACGTGCGCGCCGGACGGTGGTGGTGGGAGAGCAAGGACTCGAAAGAGTGCGGGCTTCACGAACAGAACATCAAGCATTGAGGCCAGACGAAATGGGCATCATGAACGAAATCGCGGGCGCGCCGGACGTGGCGCATTTGCTGCAAGTGCAGAACGATCACCTCGACAAGCTCGAGGCGGAATCCATCTACATCATCCGCGAGGTGGTGGCGGAGTGCCGCAACCCGGCCCTGCTGTTCTCGGGCGGCAAGGATTCCATCGTCATGCTGCACCTGGCGCTCAAGGCCTTCCGCCTGGGTGAGCGCAAGACCGAACTGCCATTCCCGCTGGTGCATATCGACACCGGCCACAACTACCCGGAAGTGATCACCTTCCGCGACCAGCGCGTGGCCGAGCTCGGCGCGCGCCTGGTGGTGGGCCATGTGGAAGATTCCATCAGGCGCGGCACCGTGCGCCTGCGCAAGGAAACCGATTCGCGCAACGCGGCGCAGGCCGTGACGCTGCTGGAAACCATCGAGTCGAACAAGTATGACGCGCTGATGGGCGGTGCCCGCCGCGATGAAGAAAAGGCGCGCGCCAAGGAACGCATCTTTTCCTTCCGCGACGAGTTCGGCCAATGGGACCCGAAGGCCCAGCGCCCGGAACTGTGGAGCCTGTACAACGCCCGCATGGCGGCCGGCGAGCAGATGCGCGTGTTTCCCATCTCCAACTGGACCGAGCTGGACGTGTGGCAATACATCGCCCGCGAAGCGTTGGAACTGCCGCCGATCTACTACGCGCACGAGCGCGAAGTGGTGAAGAAGAACGGCCTGCTGGTGCCGGTGACGCCGATCACGCCCAAACAGGACGGCGACGTCAGCGAAGTGCTGTCGGTGCGCTTCCGCACCGTGGGCGACATCAGCTGCACCTGCCCGGTGGCCAGCACCGCGGCCTCGCCGATCGAGATCATCGCCGAGACGGCCGTGACCGAGATCACCGAGCGCGGCGCGACCCGGATGGACGACCAGACCAGCGAAGCATCGATGGAACGCCGCAAGAAAGAAGGCTACTTCTAACCCGGATGCTCAGGCGGGCACATCGCGTCGTTGCGAGAGTGCTCGTGTACCAATGTACACGTCGCCCTCACGCGCCTAGCGCTGCCCCCCGCCTGAGCGCCGGAGCGGGCGCTGCGGAGGGAAGAAGAAAGGATTTGACATGACCAAACAAGCATCACACCAAGGCCTGCTGCGTTTCATCACCGCCGGTTCGGTCGACGATGGCAAGAGCACGCTGATCGGCCGCCTGCTGTATGACAGCAAGTCCGTGCTGTCGGATCAGCTGACCGCGCTGACCAATGCCAAGAACAAGCGCACCGCCGGCGAGCAGATCGACTTCTCGCTGCTGACCGATGGCCTGGAAGCCGAGCGCGAGCAGGGCATCACCATCGACGTGGCTTACCGCTATTTCTCCACCGCGCGCCGCAAATTCATCATTGCCGACACGCCGGGGCACGAGCAGTACACCCGCAACATGGTGACCGGCGCGTCCACCGCGCATGCCGCCATCGTGCTGGTCGATGCCACCCGCGTGACCGTGACCGGCGGCCGCGCCGAGCTGCTGGCCCAGACCAAGCGCCATTCGGCCATCCTGAAGCTGCTGGAACTGCAGCACGTGATCGTCGCCATCAACAAGATGGACCTGGTCGAGTTCAGCGAGGAGCGTTTCAACCAGATCCGCACCGCCTACGCCGAGCTGGCCAGCCAGCTCGGCCTGAAGGACGTGCGCTACGTGCCGGTGTCGGCGCTGCGCGGCGACAATATCGTGCACGCCAGCCAGGCCATGCCCTGGTACCAGGGCGAGTCGCTGCTGCCGCTGCTGGAAGCCCTGCCGGTGGAAGAACCCGCTCCCGAGGGCGATGCCGCGCTGCGCTTCCCGGTGCAACTGGTGATCCGCCAGGATGGCGCCCAGGCGGACGATTTTCGCGGCTACGCCGGCCGGGTCGAGGCAGGCACCGTGCGCGTGGGCCAGAAGCTGCGCGTGCTGCCGGCCAACCGCGACGCCGTGGTGGCGGAAGTGCTGACCCCCAACGGCATGGCCGAGTCGGCCAGCGTCGGCGAGACCGTGACGGTGCGCCTGTCCGAAGACGTGGATGTGTCGCGCGGTGATATGTTCGTGGCCGCCGGTGCGGACAGCGCTTCGGCCAGGAAGCTGACGGCCGACCTGTGCTGGTTCGACGACGAATCGCTGAATCCGGCCCGCAAGTACGTGCTCAAGCACACCACGGCCAGCGTGTTCGCGCGCGTGTCGTCGGTGGACCGCGTACTGGACGTGCATACGCTGTCGCATGAAACCGGCCGCCACGATATCCGCCTGAACGATATCGGTTCGGTGCAGATCTCGCTGCAAAAGCCCATCGTTTGCGACGTCTACGGCGACAACCCGGCCACCGGCGCTTTCGTGCTGATCGACGAAGCCACCAACCACACGGTGGCTGCGGGCATGATTCGTGCGTTCGCCTGAGGCGAGTGGATAGGCGAATCGATCAAGCAAACGCGAAGGAGCATGGCATGGGCAAGGTCTACCTGATCGGGGCAGGTCCCGGTGCCGCGGACCTCATTACGGTGCGCGGTGCACGGCTTTTGGGCGAAGCCCAGGTGGTGCTGCACGATGCGCTGGTATCGCCCGAGATGCTGGCATGGTGTCCGCAGGCGCAGCTGATCGAGGTCGGCAAGCGCTGCGGCCAGCGTTCCACCGCGCAGTTGTTCATCAACCGCCAGATCATCGACCAGGCGCGCAAGCAGGATCGCGTGGTACGTCTCAAGGGTGGCGACCCGATGCTGTTCGGCCGTGCCGACGAGGAATTGCAGGCGCTGGAAGAGGCCGGTATCGAGTACGAGATCGTGCCGGGCATCACTGCCGCGCTGGCCGCCGCTTCCGCCATCCGCAAGCCGCTTACCAAGCGTGGCGTGGCGCGCAGCGTCGCCTTCGCCACCCAGGCCAAGGCAGCGGACACGATCGACGTGGAGGCCGATGTGAAGGCCGATACGGTGGTGTACTACATGGGCCGCGACCAGGCGGCATCCATTGCGGCGCAACTGATCGCCCATGGCAAGCCGGCATCCACGCCTGCGTGGGTGGTCGAGGCTGCTACCTCGGCGCACCAGCGCAGCCGCCAGTTCACGCTGCGCCAGATGGCGGCGGGAGAGGCGGCGACGTGGATCGATCCGGCGCAGCCGAGCCTGTTGATGATCGGCGAAGCGCTGGCGTCGAGGGCCAGCGAGGCGGTGCCGCAGGACGTGGACGGCGGCGTTGCGTATGGGGAAACCCGCGCAGCCTGATGCAGGGGCGCCGGGAAGGAAAAAGCCGGGCAACGTAGCGTTGTCCGGCTTTGTCTTTGGGTCTTGGGCTTGCGCGTGGCCCTTGCATCCAATCATGCGTTACGAGGATGCCATGTGCTGGTCTGCTCCCCTCTCCCGCTGGCGGGAGAGCAACCGGGGAGAGGGCGGGCGCGTCAAATGCCGCCGCGTGCTGGTTTTGGCGTATCTTGCCGGTTCCCCGCTCAGTGTCTCAGGCGCTTTGTCCCGCTCCGCCGAGCGTCCCCACGCAATAAGCCGCAATCGCATCCAGCACGCTTTCAGCCTCGCCCACCGCCGTCGCGCAGCGGATCGCCACCCGCGGATGCTGCCGGCGGCAGTCGTCCAGCAGGGCCGGCAGATCACGCCGCAAATGCCCCCCCTGACCAAAGAAGACCGGCACCACGTCGATATCGGCAACGCCCGCCGCGGCCAGTTCGGCCAGCGTGTCCGGCAGTGCAGGCGACATCAGTTCCAGGAAGGCCAGCCGCACCGCGCAATCCGGCAGCGCAGCCGTCAGCTTGGCGTGCAGCCGGTCGAACGGCTCCCGCCAGCGCGCATCGCGCGCGCCGTGGCCGAACAGCACCAGGGCCTGGCGGGGGGCGGGCGTGGCGGGCGTGCTCACGTCCGGTCCTTAGTGCCGGTCAACCCAGCGCAACGCGCCGAGCGCCACCAGCAGGTAAAGCGTGCCGGGAATCAGGGCCGAGACGATCGGCGGCCAGGTATGCAGCAAGCCAACGTGCGAGAACAGCGTATTGGACAGGTGGAAGGACAAGCCCAGCATGATGCCGCCGAATACCTTCACGCCCACCGCCCCGGCGCGCGCGTGCAGGTAGGCGAAGGGCAGGGCCAACGCTACCATCACGAACAGCGTCAGCGGGTAGATCACTTTCTTCCAGAAGGCGATCTCGTAGCGCTGGGTGTCCTGCTTGTTGTCGCGCAGGTGGCGGATGTAGCGGAACAGGTCGAGCGTGGACATCCGCTCGGGTTCGACCAGCAGCACGGACAGGATCTGCGGCGTCAGCTCCGAGCGCATGGCCATGGTGGACAAGGCATGCTGCTCGCCACGGAACGCCGGCGCCAGCGGATCGGCCTTGCCCGCCTCGCCCCTCGGCAACTCCAGGAAACGGGTCTCGGTGACGCCGGAAAGCTGCCAGGACTGGTTGCCTTGGTAGTGGCCTTCCTGTGCCACGCGGATCACGCTGAGCCGGTACTGGTCGTCGAACTCGTAGATGGTCACGCCGGTGATGCTCTGGTCGGGCCGCAGGCCGGCCACATTGACGAAGCGGGTGACCTCGTGGCCCTTGGTGGCGTCGCGGTCGCGGTCCTTGACCCACACGCCGGAGCGGAAGCCCGAGGAGACCGTGGCTCCCAGCGCTTCCAGCTTGATCTTCTGCGCATACTGCTCCGCCGCCGGGCCGATGAATTCGCCGAAGATGAAGGTGGCGATGGCCAGCGGTATCGCCAGCTTGAACAGCGAGAACAGCGCCTGCCGCGTATTGAGGCCGGCCACGCGGAAGATGGTGAACTCGGACTGGCTGGCCAGCTGCGAGAAGACATAGATCGCGCTGATCAGCACGGCGATCGGCAGCATCTCGTAGATACGGGTGGGCGCCTGCAGGATGACGTGGAAGAACGCCACCAGCGAGGTGTAGCGGCCGGTCACGCTTTCCAGCTCGCTGAGCATGTCGAAGAACACGAACAGCGACAGGACCGCGAACAGGATAAAGGCGAAGACGCCGTAGATCAGCCGCGCGAAATATCGCTCATAGACGCGCAATATCTTCATGCCTGGCCTCCCTTGGCCTTGCGCTGCAGGCCGAAGACCGCGCGCCAGCCGCCCAGGCTGCGGTTCTGGCGGTAGCGGAACAGCAGCACCGAGCCGAGCAGGGCGATCAGGTGGAACGGCCACCAGGCCATGGCGAAGGGGATCGAGCCGGAGCGCACCCAGGCCTGGGAGAGGTTGATCAGGTTGCTGTAGGTCAGGTAGATCAGCACCGCGAACACCAGCGGCGTGTAGCGGCCCAGGCGCGGGTTGACGTAGGCGAGCGGGATGGCGATCAGCACGAAGTTGAAGGCCAGCAGCGGCAGCGACATCCGCCACAGCAGTTCGCCCAGGTTTTCATTGGTCGGGTTGCGCAGCAGGTCGATGGTGTCACGGCTCTTGGTGGGCAGGTTGGCATCGGATTCAGGTGGTTTGTTGTCCACCTTGACCGCGTACTGATCGAACTCGACGATGCGGTAGTCGATCTTGCCCGGCGTGCCGGCATAGCGGCGGCCGTTCTCCATCACCACCATGCGGTCGCCGTTGGGCATGGTCTGGAACTCGCCCTGGTGGGCCAGGGCCACGCCGATCTTGTCGGCTTCGGCGTTGGCGACGAAGACGTTGCGCGCGTGCTTCATGTCGGCGTCGATGCCTTCGATGAAGAGCACGTAATTGCCCTTGGCCGGCTCGATGAAGCGGCCGGCGGCGATCATCGACAGCACGCCGCGCTGCTCGAAGCGGTCGCGGAACAGCGCGCTTTGCTGGTTGGCCCACGGCCAGGCGAACATGCCCAGCAGCAGCGACATGATGATGAACGGCGCGGCGAACTGCAGCACCGGTTTGACCAGGTCGCGCAGCGAGATGCCGGCCGAAAACCACACCACCATCTCCGAGTCCTTGTACCAGCGCGTCAGCACGATCAGGGTGGAGATGAACAGCGTGGCCGATAGCAGGATCGACAGGTAGCCGATGGTGGCCAGGCCGATCAGCATCAGGACGTCGTTGGGGCTGGCCTGCCCGTTGGCGGCCATGCCGAGAATGCGGATTACGAGCGAGGTCAGCATGAAGGTCAGCATGACCAGGAACACCGCGCCGGCGGTGTATGCGAGCTCGCGACGCAAGGCTTGTTGAAAGATCATGCGGTGTCGGTTCCGGGCTGCCGGCCGGCGCGGGCGATGCGGTGCGCCGGACCCTGCCAATTGAGGATAGCGGACCGGCTGCAGCAAATCGCGGATAATAGGAGCTTTCGTGGTGGACGAGCCCCTGGAAGGAAGCGCGATGGAATTTAGCACAAAAGCCCTGGATTGGAGTAAAGCGGGCCAAAATGGTTTCCTGGCAACCAAGACCGATTGCCTGGTGGTGGGCCTGTTCGAAGGGCAGAGCCTGGCAGGCGTGGCCAAGGCGCTCGACGTGGCGACCAAGGGCTTGGTGTCCCGGCTGATCAAGCTGGGCGATTTCGAGGGCAAGCGGGGCACGCAGCTGATGCTGCACGAAGTGGCCGGCGTGGGTGCCGCCCGCGTGCTGCTGGTGGGTTTCGGCAAGGAAGCCGAGTTCGGCGACAAGGCCTTTGCCGAAGCCGTGCGCACCGCCCTGCGTGCCTTGTCCGGCACGCGCGCCGTCAATGTGCTGTGGTGCCTCGCCCAGCAGCAGGCACCCCAGCAGGCCGGCAATGCGCGCGACCTGGCCTGGCGCCTGATCACCACCGTCACCCTGATCCGCGAAGCCGGCTACCGCCTGCACGAACGCCATCCCGACCTCAAGCGCGTCAATGCCAGTGCCAGTGGCAAGTCCAACGGCGGCGACAAGCCCGCCGGCCTGCGCAAGGTGGTGCTGACCGTCGACGCGGCCGACGCCAAGGCAGCGGCCCAGTCCGTGGTCCGCGGCGCGGCCATCGCCAACGGCATGGAACTCACCAAGGACCTGGGCAACCTGCCGTCCAATATCTGCACGCCGAGCTACCTGGCCAATGCCGCCCGCGGCATCGCCAAGCGCCACAAGCTGAAGGTGGAAGTGCTTGGCCGCAAGCAGCTCGAAGCCCTGAAGATGGGCGCCTTCCTGGCGGTCACCAAGGGCGCGGTGGAGCCGCCCCAGTTCATCGTGCTGCGCTACGACGGCGCCTCGGCCAAGCAGGCGCCGGTGGTGCTGGTGGGCAAGGGCATTACCTTCGATACCGGCGGCATCTCGCTCAAGCCCGGCGAGGGCATGGACGAGATGAAGTACGACATGTGCGGCGCCGCCTCGGTGCTGGGCACGCTGCAGGCAGCGGCCGAGATGGGCCTCAAGCTGAACGTGATTGCGGTGGTGCCCACCTGCGAGAACATGCCCAGCGGCAATGCCATCAAGCCCGGCGACGTGGTGACCAGCATGTCCGGCCAGACCATCGAGATCCTCAATACGGACGCCGAAGGCCGCCTGGTGCTGTGCGACGCGCTGACCTATGTGGAGCGCTTCAAGCCGGCCGCCGTGGTCGACGTGGCAACCCTGACCGGCGCCTGCATCATTGCCCTGGGCCACGTCAACAGCGGCCTTTATGCACGCAACGACGGCCTGGCGGATCAATTGCAGCAAGCCGGCCGCAAGGCCATGGACACCGCCTGGCGCATGCCGATGGACGATGACTACCAGGACCAGCTCAAGTCCAACTTCGCCGATATGGCCAATATCGGTGGCCGCCCGGCCGGCAGCGTGACCGCGGCCTGCTTCCTGGCGCGCTATACCGAGAAGTACGACTGGGCCCACCTGGACATCGCCGGCACCGCCTGGAAGAGCGGCGCGGCCAAGGGCGCGACCGGCCGTCCGGTGCCCCTGCTGACGCAGTTCCTGATGGACCGCGCCGGCTGATGCCTGCCGCATGATGCTTGACGCTGGAAACGGGATGGGACGGCGCCTGCGCGCGCCGTCCCATCCCGTCGCATCCTCACAGGATTGTCTTCTTTGCCCATGACGCGTATCGATTTCCACAGCAACGTGCCCGACAAGCTCGGCTACGCCTGCCGGCTGGTCCGCAAGGCCTACGGCGCCGGCCAGAAGCTGGTGGTGCATGGCACGCCGGACCAGCTGGCGCAACTCGACATGCGCCTGTGGACATTCTCCGCGCTTGATTTCCTGCCCCATTGCGGGGTCGACAGCCCGCACGCCGAGGTGACGCCGATCGTGCTGGCGGCCACGCTGGACCAGGCCCCGCATCACCAGCTCCTGATCAACCTCGACACCCGGCCGCCCGCGCAGTTCGCCAGCTTCGAGCGCATGATCGAGGTGGTGGGCAGCGACGCCGACGACCGCGCCGCGGGCCGCGAGCGCTTCCGGCTCTACCGTGAGCGCGGCTATCCGCTGGCTCACCACGATATTGCCCAGGCCGGGCAGGGCAAGGGGGGCGCCGCATGACCGAACGCACCACCTCGCGCGTGATTCCGCGCATGGGGCCGAACGACAGCATCCCGTTGCTGACGGAGGTCGTTGAACTGCCCGCCGATGGCGCCACGCCGCCCCTGCCCGGCGCGGGGGCCATGCCCGGCGCCGCGGCGCGGGCCGGTGACGCCGGCCCGCCTGCGCAGCTTAACGACGCGGCCTGGCCTGGGGCTGTGACCCACGTCGTCATGCCGATGGAGCCTGGCTCTGCCGTTCCCGTGCCCGACGTGCCGACGCTGTCCCAGCCGGCGCCGTCCACGCGTGACGGCGCCTATTCCGTTTCCCACGCCAGCGCGCCGCCGCCCAGCGAGGAAGAACTGCGCGCGGTACGCAGCGAGCTGCTGACCCGCGTGATGATGCGCTTTCGCACCGAATGGCCGCAGGTGGTGGAGGCCCATACCGAGGCCACGCTGCAATCGCGGCTGGCCCCGCTGACAGCACAGCTGGCGTCGGAGCTGACGCAGGCGCTGGAGGCCCGGCTGGTGGAATGGCTGGACGCCACGCTGGAAGAGATCGAGCGGGACCCGGGCGGGATGTGAGGGGAGGGGGTACGGTTTGATTGCAACTGCAACTGCTTAACTTCAAAAGCCTAAAGTCAAAGGCAGTTTCACCTCCCCTGCGGGGAGGCGGCCTACTTTCTTGTCTTGCCAAGAAAGTAGGCAAAGAAGGCGCCCCATACGGCCAGCAAACCCTGACGGCTCGCTTCGCATCGCGCTTGGGTGTTTGCCGCCCCTCGAGGCGGCAAACACGGCTACACCGAGTCGGTGTTGGGGGAACAGCGCTTCTTTCTTGGGATGCTTCGGGCCTTCGGTCCCTTCGGTCCTTCGTTCTCGTTCTTCGGACTGTGGCTGTGGGGGATTGCATGTCAGGGCAATTCGCTTGGCCTCACGCAGCCTCCATCGCACCATGGAAAAAGCCCGCGATCGCTCGCGGGCTTTTTCCATTTCGGCAGTGAAGACCGGACCGTATGCCTCAGCCTCAGTCCGTCACAGCCCCCTTGCTCGCCGTCGAAGCCAGCCTGGAGAACTTCGCCAGCACGCCGCGCGTGTAACGCGGGGCCGGTTGTTTCCATGCCGCGCGGCGCCTGGCCAGCTCTTCCTCGCTCACGTTGAGCTGCAGCAGCAGCTTGTGCGCGTCGATGGTGACGGAGTCGCCTTCGTGCACCAGCGCGATGGTGCCGCCCACGTGGGCTTCCGGAGCGACGTGGCCGACCACCATGCCCCAGGTGCCGCCCGAGAAGCGGCCATCGGTGATGAAGCCGACCGATTCGCCCAGGCCCTTGC
This sequence comes from Cupriavidus sp. 96C5-1, assembly GCF_057798855.1. Lineage (NCBI taxonomy): Bacteria > Pseudomonadati > Pseudomonadota > Betaproteobacteria > Burkholderiales > Burkholderiaceae > Cupriavidus > Cupriavidus sp. 96C5-1. The sequence continues at coordinate 182,623 of NZ_JBYOJU010000001.1, forward strand.
CGATGATGGCCGAGGTGGGGGCCAGCATTTCAGGCATGCCGGGGCCGCCCTTGGGGCCCAGGTAGCGCAGCACCAGGATGTCGCCGGCGTTGATCTTGTCGGCCAGGATGGCGTCCATGGCGCTTTGCTCGTCCTCGAACACGCGGGCCGGGCCGGTGATGACGGGGTTCTTCAGGCCGGTGATCTTGGCGACCGCGCCTTCTTCGGCCAGGTTGCCCTTCAGGATGGCCAGGTGGCCTTCCTTGTACAGCGCCTTTTCGATCGGCAGGATCACGTCCTGGTCGGCACGCGGGGTGTCGGGCACGTTTTCCAGTTCCTCGGCCAGGGTGCGGCCGGTGATGGTCAGGCAATCGCCATGCAGCAAGCCGGCCTTGAGCAGGATCTTCATGACCTGGGGAATGCCGCCCGCGCGGTGCAGGTCGGTGGCCACGTACTGGCCGGAGGGCTTCAGGTTGCAGATCACCGGCACCTTGCGGCGGATGCGCTCGAAGTCGTCGATGGTCCATTCCACTTCGGCCGAGTGGGCGATCGCCAGGTAGTGCAGCACGGCGTTGGTGGAGCCGCCGGTGGCCATGATCAGCGAGACCGCGTTCTCGATCGACTTGCGCGTGATGATGTCGCGCGGCTTGATGTCCTTCTTGATGGCATCGACCAGCACGCGTGCCGACTCGGCGGCGCTGTCGACCTTTTCCTGGTCCGGGTTGGCCATGGTCGACGAGTACAGCAGCGACATGCCCAGCGCCTCGAACGAGGAGCTCATGGTGTTGGCGGTGTACATGCCGCCGCACGAGCCCGACGACGGGCAGGCGTTCTTTTCCACGCCTTCGAAGTCTTCCTGGGTCATGCGGCCGGCGGTGAATTCGCCCACGGCCTCGAACGACGACACGATGGTCAGGTCCTTGCCCTTCCAGTTGCCCGGCTTGATGGTGCCGCCGTAGACGTAGATGCCCGGCACATTGGTGCGCGCCAGCGCGATCATGCCGCCCGGCATGTTCTTGTCGCAGCCGCCGATCACGACCACGCCGTCCATCCACTGGCCCTGGGCCGCGGTCTCGATGCAGTCGGCGATGACCTCGCGCGAGATCAGCGAGTATTTCATGCCTTCGGTGCCCATCGACATGCCGTCCGAGATGGTCGGGGTGCCGAAGATCTGCGGATTGGCGTCGGAGGCCTTGATGGCGGCAACAGCGGCGTCGGCCAGGCGTTGCAGGCCGGAGTTGCACGGCGTGATGGTGGAGTGGCCGTTGGCGATGCCTACCATCGGCTTGTCGAAGTCTTCCTTCTTGTAGCCCAGCGCGTAGTACATCGAACGGTTGGGGGAGCGCGCCACGCCTTGCGTGATGTGCTGCGAGCGTTTGTTGTATGCCATGGGAATCTCCGGGGGGAAGTGTGCCGGCCTGCGCAGGCGGTTTGGCTGGTTCAGCTATCTGCCACCTGAAGACCGGGCAGGCGCTCGCCATGTTGTCGAGGAGAGCATGCCGCTTGCCTTTTATGGTGTCAAATATATTATTCAACCTTTATTGAGTCGAAAGACATATCAGGAGCCGATGTGGACCTGCGCCGGTTGCGCTATTTCGTCACCGTGGCCGAAGAGCTGCATTTTGGCCATGCTGCGCGCCGCCTGGCCATGACCCAGCCCCCGCTATCCCAGCAGATCCAGGCGCTGGAGGAGGAGATCGGGGTGCAGCTGTTCGCCCGCACACGGCGTTCCGTGGCGCTGACCCCGGCCGGCCAGCAATGGCTGCCCGAGGTGCGCCGCGTGCTGGCCGACGCCGCCGCGCTGCCGGGACTCGCCCAGCGGCTGGCGCGGGGGGAGGCCGGCTCGCTCTCGCTGGCCTTTGTCAGCACGGCCGACTACGGCATCCTGCCCGACCTGCTGCGGCGCTTTCGCACGCGCCATCCCATGGTGCACCTGCAGTTGCGTGAAGCCACCAGCGATATCCAGCTGGAGGCGCTGATGGAGGGCAGCATCGATGCCGGGCTGGTGATCCGTCCGCAACTGCCGGCGATGCCGCCTGGCGTTTGCTACCTGCCGCTGGTGCGCGAACCGCTGGTGATGGCGGTGCCGCAGGGCTGGCGTCCGGCTGGCGCCGAAGGGGAGGGCGCCGCTGCGGATGGTAGTGTTTCACTCAAAGATGCGGGGCATGAGCCGCTTATCATCTTCCCGCGGCGAAGCGCGCCGGCGTTTTATGACATCATTACGGGCTGCTATGCGCGCGAAGGCCTGACGCCGGTCATTGCCCAGGAGGCCATCCAGATGCAGACCATCGTCAGCCTGGTGTCGGCCGGCATGGGCGTGGCGCTGGTGCCGGCCTCGCTTTGCAACCTTCGGCGTACCGGTGTGTCCTACCTGCCGTTGCGCGGTGCCGGGCCCGATATCGAGACCGGCCTGGTCTGGCGGGAGGCCGGCGCGGGCAGCGTAAGCCCGGTGCTGGGGTCGTTTATCGAGATTGCCGGGGCGCTGGCTGCTGCCATGACCGTGACGCAAAAGGCTGGCATAAAGCCGGAAATAAAACCCGGCGACCAACCGGACCGCAAGCCGGGCAGAAGGCGCCCGGCGCAGCCGCAGCCCGAGCGCTGAGTCCGGCGCCCCGGCGGCTTCCCGATGCAGGGCGCGCAGGTCACCGGACACAGGACGCATGCGGTCTTCCTACAACCCAACTTCACGGCAAACATGCTGATTCATCCCCAATTCGATCCGGTCGCCATTCACCTCGGCCCGCTCGCCATCCGCTGGTACGGGCTGATGTACCTCGCCGGCTTCATCATGTTCCTGGGGTTCGGCCGGCTGCGCATCCGCCAGCCGCATATCGCCGCCCAGGGATGGAGCGCCAAGGACCTGGACGACATGCTGTTCTATGGCGTGCTGGGCGTGATCCTGGGCGGGCGCCTCGGTTATGTGCTGTTCTACAAGGCCGACTACTATTTCTCCCACCCCCTCGAGATCTTCAAGGTGTGGGAGGGCGGCATGGCCTTCCACGGCGGCTTCCTGGGCGTGGTGGTGGCGATGTGGCTGTTCGCCAAGCTGCGCGGCCGGCACTGGATGGAGGTCACCGACTTTATCGCGCCGATGATCCCCTGCGGCCTGGCCGCAGGGCGCATCGGCAACTTCATCAACGGCGAACTGTGGGGCCGCCCCACCGACCTGCCGTGGGGCATGATCTTCCCGCAGGCCGGCGACAATATCCCGCGCCATCCTTCCCAGCTCTACCAGTTCGCCGGCGAAGGCGTGGCGCTGTTCATCATCCTGTGGCTGTTCTCCAGGAAGCCGCGGCCCATGGGCGCGGTCTCGGGCGTGTTCCTGATCGGCTACGGCGGTTTCCGCTTCCTCGCCGAGTTTGCGCGCGAGCCGGACAATTTCCTTGGCCTGCTGGCGCTTAACTTCTCCATGGGCCAGTGGCTCAGCCTGCCGATGATCCTGGCGGGCGTGGCGATGGTGGTGTGGGCTTATCGCCGCGGGCATGCGGCGCAGGCTTCGGTGCGATAGCGCCTTTGGCGGCGGATGAAAGGATAGCGGGTGCAGGCTGCTCTGCTGGCCTCACACGCTTGACAACCTCAGCCCAAAGCGCCGGACCAGGCTGACCGGACGCGCCAGCGCAGTTTGAAGTGCCCGATGGTTGTCACTCCCTCTCCGCGCATGGGGAGAGGGGGGCTAGTAGCTACAAGAAGCGAAGCGGGAGAGGGGAGCGAACCGGCCGTGCCACGAGGCCTCGCTCTGACCATCAAGCCGCCCGCTGCGGCCTCAGTCCACCTGCGCCCCGGACTTCTTCACGATCACGGCCCACTTGTCCATATCGGCCTTGAGCATGGCGGCGAACTGCTGCGGCGTGCCGGTGAGCGCTTCCGCCCCCTGCGCTGCCAGCTTGTCGCGCAGGGCCTTGTCGGCGAGCGCTGCCTGCATGGTCTGGGACAGCTTCTGCGTGACCTCCCTGGGCGTGCCCTTGACCGCGAACAGGCCCACCCACAGGTCGCCGCTATAGCCCGGCACGGTCTCGCCGATGGTGGGGATGTCCGGCGCGAAAGGCGAACGTTTGGCGGAACTGACGCCGAGCGCGCGCACCTTGCCCGCCTTGATATGCGGCAGCACCGACGGCAGGCTGGCGAAGGCCAGCGGCACCTGGTTGCCGAGCACGTCGTTGAGCGCCGGGGCCACGCCCTTGTAGGGCACGTGCTCCAGCTTGATGCCGGCCATGCTGTTGAGCATCTCGCCCAGCAGGTGGTTCAGGGTACCGTTGCCGGCAGAGGCGAAGCGGTAGTAGTCGGGTTTGGCCCTGGCCATGCCGATCAGCTCCGGCAGCGTCCTGGCCGGGAAAGCGGGATTGGCCACCAGCACATTGGGCACGCTTGCCACCGGCGAGATCGGCTCGAAATCGCGCACCGGGTCGAACGGCACCTGACGGTACAGCGAGGGATTGATGGCCTGTGTGCTGCTGATGGTCATCAGCAGGGTGTAGCCGTCGGGCGCGGCGCGCGCGGCTGCCTGCGTGCCGATATTGCCGCCGGCGCCGGGGCGGTTTTCCACCACCACCTGCTGGCCGAGGCGTTGCGACAGATCGGCCGCGACCAGGCGGGCGACGATGTCGTTGGTGCCGCCGGGCGCCTGCGGCACGATCATCTGGATGGGTTTGACCGGGTAGGCCTCGGCCTGCGCGGCGACGCTGGCGAACAGCGTGATCGCCGCGGCGATGCCGGCCAGGGCATGGCGGGTGCGTTGCATGGTGTCTCCTCGATGTCGGGTGGCGCACCGGCTTTTTCGTCTGGCCGCGCCTTTGCCCGTTGCTGGCGGCAACTCTACACGAGGGGTTCACGCCCGGGAAATTCAATCGCCGACTAGCGCCATAAGTATTATTTATTCCGGCACGGCGTCCGGCATGCCCGGCGCCGGCTTCAGCGAGCCGCCCTGCGCAATGCGCGCGGCGACGATCTCGCGCAGGATCTCGGCCACCGCTTCCGCCGCGCGCGTGCGCGGCAACGCGCGCGGCCAGCACAGCGACAGCGTACGGCGCAGCTCGGGCAGGATCAGCCGGGTGGGCATGGCGGCATCGCTGGGGTTCACCGCGGAGGCCGGCAGGATGGTGCAGGCCAGTCCCTCGCGCGCGGTGGCCAGCAGGCAGGACAGGGAGTCGAGATCGGCCACCACGTTCGGCGCAACGCCGGCCTGCGCGAAGTTGCGCTCGAGCACTTCGCGCAGGCCCTGCGAACCGCTTGGCAGCGCCAGCGGCACGCCCGCCAGCTGTTTGAGCGCGATGGTGTCGCGGCCAGCCCCGGCCGGGCGGCGCCGGCGGGCGCCGGTGCTCTCCGGCAGGTTGCCGATCAGGTAGAGCGACTCGCTCGCCAGCGCCTCGGGTTCGATCGCGCGCGAGGGCGTATCGCGGAACAGGATGGCGAAATCCAGCCGGTTGTTGTTGAGCAGTTCCGAGATATAGCCGCTCATGCTTTCGAACAGCTGCAGGCGCACCTGCGGATAGCGCTCCCGCACCGCGCGGATCAGCGGCATGCCGAAGGCGGCGGCGGCCGTGGTGGGCAGGCCGATGGCGACCGCGCCGGAGACCTCGGCGCCCGCGGCCCGCACGTCGGCCCCGGCGCTTTCCACCTGCTTGAGGATGGTGCGCGCATGACGGTACAGCGTCTTGCCGGCTTCGGTGGGCTTCACGCCCTTGGGGCCGCGGTGCACCAGCGGCACGCCGTACTCGGCTTCGAGCGCGGCCAGCTGCTGGCTCAGCGCGGGCTGCGCCACGCACGCCACTTCGGCGGCGCGGGTCAGGCTGCCGTGATCGACGATGGCCACGAAGTAGCGCATGGAGCGGATATCCATCGGGTGTCCTTGGATGCTGGAGGAAGGGTAGGAACGGGGCAGGTATTTATTCTACTTATAGCCCGCCAGGTATTCCCTATTTCCCAGCGGGCGCGGCTGCGGCTAGATTGTGGGCTGGCCGTGCGCGCTCGCGTGCGCGCCGGCACCTTCCAACCCGTCATCGCACCACCGTGCCACCGGATCAAGCCATGTCCCAACCGCTGAAAGGCATCACCGTCGTTTCCCTGGAGCAGGCCATCGCCGCGCCTTTCTGCACGCGCCAGCTGGCCGATCTCGGCGCGCGCGTGATCAAGATAGAGCGCCCTGGCGCGGGCGATTTCGCGCGCGCCTACGATGGCCGCGTGCACGGTCTGTCCTCGCACTTCGTCTGGACCAACCGTTCCAAGGAAAGCCTCACGCTCGACGTCAAGCACGCGCAGGCGGCGCCCGTGCTCGATGCGCTTCTGGCCAGGGCCGACGTGCTGGTGCAGAACCTGGCCCCCGGCGCGGCGGCGCGGCTGGGGCTGGACTACGCCGCGCTCAGCGAGCGCTTTGCGCGCCTGATCGTCTGCGATATCTCGGGCTATGGCGCCGATGGTCCCTACCGGGACAAGAAGGCCTACGACCTGCTGGTGCAGAGCGAATCGGGCTTCGTGTCGGTGACGGGCACGCCTGCGGAAGGCGTCAAGGCTGGCGCCTCGGTGGCCGACATCGCCGCCGGCATGTACGCCTACAGCAATATCCTGGCGGCCCTGATCGAGCGCAGCCAGAGCGGGCGCGGCAAGCGCATCGACATCTCGATGCTGGAGTCCACCGTGGAGTGGATGGGCTTTCCGCTCTACTATGCCTTCGACGGCGCCGAGCCGCCGCCGCGCGCCGGCGCGGCCCACGCCACCATCTACCCGTATGGCCCGTTTCCCACCGGCGATGGCAAGACCGTGATGCTGGGCCTGCAGAACGAACGCGAGTGGAAGGTGTTTTGCGCGAGCGTGCTGGAGGACCCGGCGCTGGCAGCGCATCCCGACTATGCCGACAACAGCCTGCGCAGCGCCAATCGCGCCGCGCTGCGCGCGCGCATCGTGGCAGCCTTTGCCGCCCTCGACGCAGAGCAGGTTGCCGCGCGCCTCGACGCGGCGGGCATCGCCAATGCGCGCGTCAACACCATGGCCGACGTCTGGGCCCATCCGCAGCTGGCCGCGCGCGAACGCTGGCGGCAGGTCGAAACGCCGGCGGGCCCGGTGCCGGCCTTGTTGCCGCCGGGCGCGCAGGACGCCCGCATGGACCCGGTGCCCGCGGTCGGCCAGCATACCGGCGCGGTGCTGGCCGAACTGGGCCTGACGCCCGCGCAAGTCGAGGCGCTGCGCGGCGTGGGGGCGGTATGAGCGCGACCGCCAAGCTGCATGCGCTGGCGCGCAGCTACCTGTTCGTGCCCGCCACGCGTGCCGAGCGCATCGGTCCCGCCATCGGATCGGGTGCCGATGCGGTGATCGTGGATTTCGAGGACGCGGTGGCGCCGCAGGCCAAGGTGTCCGCCCGCGAGGGCCTGCGCGCAGGCTGGGCGCAATGGCAGGCGCAGGCTGCTGCTGCCGGCGTGGCACTGCTGGTGCGCGTGAATGCCGCCGGCAGCGAGTATCACGCGGGCGACCTGGACTGGTGCCGCGCGCAGCAGGCCTTCGGCCTGGTGCTGCCAAAGGCCGACGCGGTGGCGCTGGCGGCCCTGGCCCGCGCCATGCCGCAGGCCCGCTGCTATCCGCTGATGGAAACCGCGGCCGGCTTTGCCGACCTGCGCGACGTGAGCCGCGCCGCCGGCGTGGTGCGGCTGCTGTTCGGCAGCATCGACCTGATGTTCGACCTTGACGTGGCGGACGAGGACGAGCCGCTGGATTATTTCCGCAGCAAGCTGGTGGCGCATTCGCGCGCGGCGGGCTTGCCGGCGCCGGTGGACGGCGTCTGCACGGCGCTGGGCGATGCCGCGGAACTGGCCCGGCACACCGCGCGCGCGCGCCGCTTCGGTTTTGGCGCCAAGCTGCTGATCCATCCGCAGCAGGTGGCGCCGGTGCATGCCGGCCTGGCGCCGTCCGCCGACCAGCTCGCCTGGGCGCAGCGCATCGTGGCCACTGCCGCGGATGCCAATGGCGCTGCGGTCGCCGTCGACGGCAAGATGGTCGACCGGCCGGTGCTGGAGCGGGCGCGCAGGATCTTGCAGCAGGCCGGATAAGCGCGGTCCGCGCACGGTCCCCGGCTTCGCCGCGCCGGCGCCTCGCGAGCCGCCTTCCGGCAGTCCCGCCTGCCATGCGGGAGTGACTTATGCGGCTCCGCAGCATCGAATTCGCTTGTCATCCCGCTACGGTTATTCATAATTATGAATTATTGGGACTGGCAAGACACTGCGGCAGCCATCCCGATGCCAACGCCATCTTCCCTCCGGAGACGTCATGCGCATCGTCCAGCAGGCCCTGTATCTCGAAGTCGCGGAGCGCCTGCGCGCCATGATCGACGAGCACGTACTGATGCCCGGCGCGTGGATCGACGAAGCCAGCGTGGCCGGCTCGATGGGGATCTCCCGCACGCCGATGCGCGAGGCGCTCAAGGTGCTGGCCGCCGAAGGGCTGGTGCGCCTCGAGCCGCGCCGGGGGTGCTTCGTCAATGCGCTGTCCGAGCAGGACCTCGACGAAATCTTTCCGCTGATGGCGCTGCTGGAAGGGCGCTGCGCTTACGAGGCCGCGCGCAATGCCACCAGCACCGACCTGGACGCGCTCGAAAGCCTGCACGCCGACCTGGCGCGCTACGCGCAGGCCGGCAATATCGACGCCTACTACGAAACCAACTACCAGATCCACGAAGCGATCCAGCGCCTGGCCGGCAACCGCTGGCTGTCCGGCCTGATCGGCGACCTGCGCAAGGTGCTGCGGCTGTCGCGCCACAAGAGCCTGAAATTGCCAGGGCGCATGCAGGAGTCCTGCGCCGAGCACCTGTCCGTGTTCTCCGCGCTCAAGGCGCACGATCCCGAGGGCGCCGAAACGCTGATGAAGACGCACCTGCTGCGCCAGCGCGGCGCGCTCCGGGCGCTGGATGCGGCGGAGGCGGCGCCGCATGCCGGCACCGCCGACGCGGTGCCGGATACCCGCGCGCCGCGGCGTGGACGCCTGCGGCTGGCGGGCAAGGACGGCGGCAGCGCCGGCTCGTCGGACAAATCTTCCATCGATCGATAGCAGGTAGCCAATGGATTCCCTCAGCGAACAGAAAGTCAGCGCGCCGCTCAGCGGCCACGAGCCCGCCGGTGAAACCCTGTTGTCGCGCTTTGGCCGCTGGTGGGGGCGCAAGGGCGAGCGCGATGCCGCCGGTAAGGCCAGGCCGGATGCCAGGGCCGACGCCAAGGCTGCGGTATTGCCGGCGCGCGTGCTGCGCCGGCAGCGCGAGCAATTGCGCCAGTGCTTCGACGCGCGCCTGACCGACGGCGCCGCCAATACCGCCGCGCAATCCTGGCGCGCCGAGTACGAGGCGGCCGGAGACGATGCGCGCCAGGCCATGCTCGGCGTGCTGGCGGAAGTGGCGGCCAGCGGCAGCGCGGAGGCGGGCGAGGACGGCAAGGCGGGCAAGTCCGCCTCCGGACTGTCGCAAGCGCTGTCCAACGCGCGCATCCGCTTTTTCAAGCGGCTGGCGGCCTTGCACGGCGAGCAGGGCGGCAGCGTCTGCGGCCTGCATTTCCTGATCGGCCTGCGCGCCGACATGCTGCGCTGGCATAAACGCGTGCCGGGCCTGCGTCCGCTCGACGACGATCTCGAGGCGCTGTTCTCCAACTGGTTCGACGTGGGCCTGCTGGAGCTGCAGCCGATCACCTGGGACTCGCCGGCCTCGCTGCTGGAGAAGCTGATCCGCTATGAAGCCGTGCACGAGATCGCCTCCTGGGCCGACCTGCGCAACCGGCTCGACTCGGACCGCCGCTGCTACGCCTTCTTCCATCCGCGCATGCCGCGCGAGCCGCTGATCTTCGTCGAGGTGGCGTTCGTGCCAGAGATGGCGGCCAACGTCCATGCGCTGCTGGACGAGGCCGCGCCGCTGGAGGACCTGCGGCGCGTGAAGTGGGCCATCTTCTATTCGATCTCCAATACGCAGGCGGGCTTGCGCGGCGTGAGCTTCGGCAACTTCCTGCTCAAGCGGGTGATCGAGGAATTGCAGCGCGAATTCCCCAAGCTGAAGCAGTTCGCCACGCTGTCGCCGATTCCCGGTTTCGCCGAGTGGCTGCGCAAGCAGGATGGCGAGACGGTCGCCAGGGTGCTGGGCGACAAGCGGCTCGCGCGCTGGCGCGGCCATCATGGCAGCCAGCCGGCGGATGGCGCCGCCTGGCTCGCCGCATTGCCTGCCGGCTCGGAGGACGCGCAGGTGCGCGACACCGCGCTGGCGCTGGCCGCGCACTATCTGGTGCGCGAGCGCCAGCAGGCGCTGCCGGCCGATCCGGTGGCGCGCTTCCACCTGGGCAACGGCGCCTGCGTGGAGCGCCTGAACTGGGCTGCCGACCTGTCCCGCAAGGGGCGCGCGCAGTCGTTGGGCATGATGGTCAACTACCTCTACGTGACCGAGGCGCTGGATGACAATCTGGCTCGCCTCGGCAACGGCAACCCACGGATCAGCCGCGCCGTCGGGAAGTTGTTGTGACCCTGGCCAGGTCGTAGGCAGGGCCTTGTCGCCGGGCTGTTCGGGCAGCCCTTTGCTTGATCCTTCGAAATACCTTCCGCAGCATAAGAGAGAGGAGACAGAACAATGAATCGTCGTCAGTTTCAACTGGCAGGGCTGGCCTGCGCGCTCGGCGCGGGTCTTGGCGCGGTTGCCACCGCGGCGCAGGCCGATGCCTGGCCGTCCAAGCCGGTCACCGTGATCGTGCCATTCCCAGCCGGCGGCGGCACCGACGCCTTTGCCCGTCCGCTCACCGCGCAGCTTTCCAAGCAGATGGGCAAGCAGTTCGTGATCGACAATCGCGGCGGCGCCGGCGGCACGGTGGGCGCCAGCATCGCCTCCAAGGCGGCACCGGATGGCTACACCGTCTTCATCGGCGGTGCCCACCATGCGATCGCACCGTCGTTCTACAAGAAGCTGGACTACGACATCGAGAAGGATTTCATCCCGGTCACGGTGATCGCGCAGCCGCCGCAGGTGATCGTGGTGAACCCGGCGAAGGTGCCCGCCAGCACGCTGGGCGAGCTGATCGACTACGCCAGGAAGAATCCCGGCAAGCTCAACTACGGCTCGGCCGGCAACGGCTCTTCCCACCATCTGGCGGGCGAGCTGTTCAAGCTGCAGACCAAGACCTTCATCACCCATATTCCCTACAAGGGGGCGGGGCCGGCGCTGTCGGACCTGATGGCCGGCCAGGTGGACATGGTGTTCGACGGGCTCGGTTCCTCGGCCCAGCATATCCGCGGCGGCCGCATCAAGGCGCTGGCGGTGGCATCGAACAAGCGTTCGGCCACCGTTCCCAACGTGCCGACCGCGGCCGAGGCCGGCGTGAAGAACTATGACGTCTCCACCTGGTATGCGATGTGGGTGCCCAAGGGCACGTCCAAGGAGATCGTCGATAAACTGTATGCCGAAGTGGAGAAAGCACTGAGCACGCCCGAGATGAAGCAGATCTGGCTTGCCAACGGCTCGGATATCCCGGTCTACACGCAGGAACAGTTTGCACAGTTCCAGCGCGCCGAGATCAAGCGCTGGGCCCAGGTGGTGCAGCAGTCCGGCGCCAAGATCGATTGAGTCGATTGAACCGATTGAAGAGGAATCGAAGCATGCATACCGATACGCCCGGAATGCCGGGAGAGCGCGCATGAGCGGTGCGGTGGAGTTCACGCGTGACGGCGACGTCGCCACCGTCACGCTGTCGCACGCGGGCAAGCTCAACGCCATCTCGGTGGCGATGTGGCGCGCGCTGGCGGAAGGCTTCGCGCGGCTCTCGGCCGATACCTCGTTGCGCTGCGTGGTGGTGCGTGGCGCCGACGGCAATTTTGCGGCCGGCGCCGACATCGCAGAGTTTCCCGAAGAGCGTGGCGATGCCGCCGCGCTGCGCCGCTATCATGCCGACGTGATCGCGCCGGCGCTGGCCGCCGTCTGCGGCTGCCTGCATCCCACGGTGGCCTGGATCGAAGGGGTCTGCGTGGGCGGCGGGCTGGAGATCGCCTGTCACTGCGACCTGCGTATCGCCGCCGACGACAGCCGCTTCGGCGTGCCCATCAACCGGCTCGGGTTTCCCATGGCGCCCGGCGAGCTCGGCGGGCTGCTGGCCCTGGCGGGGCGCGCCGTGACGCTGGAAATCCTGCTGGAGGGGCGCGTGTTCGACGCCGCCGAGGCCCGCGACAAGGGCTTGCTGACGCGGGTCGTGCCACGCGAATGGCTGGCCGACGAAGTGGCAGCGGCGGTGACGCGCATTGTTGCCGGCGCGCCACTTGCTGCCCGCATCAACAAGGAAACCATCCGGCGCCTGTCGGCGTCGCCCGAGCCGCTGAGCGCGGCGGAACAGGACGCGCACTTCCGCTACGGCGGCAGCGCCGACCATGCCGAGGGCGTGGCCGCGTTCCTGGACCGCCGCCCGCCGCGCTTTACCGGGCAGTAGCAACGGGCCTATCATGACCGGCTGTTGAGCTGGCCGGCTATCGAGCGCCCACGCCTATGCTATTGCCGATTCCGTTTTATATCTTCCGCAATATGAACGCCAACCTGTTCGCCCTGTTCGAATCCCGCTTTCCGGCGGACCGCAGCGCCTGCTGCATTGAAACCCACGACGGCCTCTACTACAGCTGGGACGACCTTGACCGCGCCACCGCCAAGCTGGCCAACCTGCTGAGCGCGCTCAAGCTGCCCGAGGGCGCGCGGGTGGCGGTGCAGGTGGAGAAGTCGCCCGAGGCGTTGTTCCTGTACCTGGCCACGCTGCGCGCCGGCTACATCTACCTGCCGCTCAATACCGCCTACCAGGAAGCCGAGATCGACTACTTCGTCGGCAACGCGGAGCCGGCCGTGGTGGTGTGCAGCAGCGCCAATTTCGGCTGGGTCTCCAAGGTGGCGTTCCGCCACGGCACCCGTCATGTCTTCACGCTGGACGAGGACCGCTCAGGCTCGCTACTGGCCCGCGCCGCCGCGCAGCCGGACACCTTCCGCACGGTGGCGCGCGGCGCCGACGACCTCGCCGCCATCCTCTACACCTCGGGCACCACGGGCCGCAGCAAGGGCGCCATGCTGAGCCACGGCAATCTGGCCGCCAACGCCAGGACCCTGCATGAATACTGGGGCTGGCGCAGCGATGACGTGCTGCTGCACATGCTGCCGATCTTCCACGTGCATGGCCTGTTCGTGGCCTCGCATGGCGCGCTGCTGGCCGGCGCCAAGATGATCTGGGCGCCCAGGCTCGACATGGCGCAGGTGCTGAAATTCCTGCCGCGCGCAACGGTGATGATGGGCGTGCCGACCTACTACGTGCGCATGCTGCAGGAGCCGCGTTTCGACGACGACACCTGCCGCCGCATGCGGCTGTTCGTGTCGGGCTCGGCGCCGCTGCTGATGGAAACCTTCGATGCGTTCCGCGCGCGCACCGGGCACACCATCCTGGAGCGCTACGGCATGAGCGAGACCGTGATGCTGGTCTCCAATCCGTATGAGACAGAGGCCGGCGAGCGTATCGGCGGCACCGTGGGCAAGGCGCTGCCGGGCGTGTCGGTGCGCGTGGCGGATGGCGACGGCAAGCCGTGCGCGGCGGGCGAAATCGGCAATGTGGAAGTGCGCGGCCCCAATGTGTTCAAGGGCTACTGGCGCATGCCGGAAAAGACGCTGGAAGAATTCACCGAAGACGGCTGGTTCAAGACCGGCGACGTCGGCCGCTTCGGCGGCGCCATCGTCAGCCAGGCCGGCGAGCGCAAGGTGCCAGACGACTACCTGACCATCGTCGGCCGCAGCAAGGACCTGATCATCTCCGGCGGCTACAACGTCTACCCCAAGGAGATCGAGAGCTTCATCGATGAGATGCCCGGCGTGGCGGAGAGCGCCGTGATCGGCGTGCCGCACGCGGATTTCGGCGAGGCCGTGGTGGCGGTGGTGGTCGGCAAGCCGGGCGCCGCGCTCGACGAGTCCAACCTGATCGGCTCGCTCAAGGGGCACATCGCCAACTTCAAGGTGCCCAAGCGCGTGCACCTGGTGGAAGAATTGCCGCGCAACACCATGGGCAAAGTGCAGAAGAACGTGCTGCGCCAGCAGTTCGCGGCCTTGTAGGCCGGTCGGGCCGGTCGGGGTGGCGGTCGATGCCGCCGCCCCGTCGTCACGCGGTGCAGGCGCTCGTTCTCTCCCGAGGCATGGGAGACGGAAGCATGCGCCCCGCCGGCGAGCGCGCGGCTTACTTCAGCATCTGCACCGAACCGTTCACTGTCACGGTGACCTGGGCCTTGCCGCCCTCGACCGGTACCGGCACGGAGTCGGCCATCATGGCCTTGGCCGCGTACATGCGCGGCATCGGCTGCACCGCGCCGACTTCGCCCACCTGCACTTCACGGATGGTATAGCTGCCGTAGCCGAACAGTCTGGTGGTAGCCTGCGCCTTGTCGCGGAACGAGGCCACGGCCTGTTCGGTGAGCCTGGCTTCGGCCGCCTGGCGTGCTTCCCGCGACAGCGAGAAGCTGATGTTCTGCACCTGCATCTGGCTGGCGAGCTGGCCCGCGAGCCTGGATACCGCAGTGAAGTCGCGGGATTCCAGAATCACCTCGGCGCGGCCGCGCCAGGTGCTGATGCGCCCGTTCTTGTCGTTGGACGGATAGATGCTGAAGCCGCCGGATTGCGCCTGCACGCCGCTGGTACGCTTTGCCTGCGCGATCACTTCCTGCGTCTTGGCCGACAGCGACGAGGAGATGGCGCCCGGCTCGGCACCTTCCTGCTCGGCCGTCAGCGTGAGGTGGACCACGTCGGTCGGCACTTCGGTGGCGGCCTGGGCGGACAATGACAGCACGCCGGCGGGCGCCGGCTCGTGGACCGGACCGCCGCCCTGGGCGGAAGCGGCCATGGCGGTGGTACCCAGCAGCGTTGCGGCAAGCAGTTGTTTCATGACGTTCTCCCTTTCAAAACGATGCGTATCAGACGCGCGGCTCGGGTGATCGTTCCGTAACGTCGCGATCGGCCTTGTATCTACTTGTATCCGCCGCGCTCTGGCTTTTCTTCGCCATGCGGATGTTCAGAACGCATGCCAGGCCTTCCACAGCATGTAGGCCGACAGGCAGAACAGCAGGCAGGCGAAGATCTTCTTCAGCTGTGCGACGTCCATGCTGTGCGCAGTGCGCGCGCCCAGCGGCGCGGTCAGCACGCTGGCCGTGGCGATGACCGCCAGTGCGGGCAGGTAGATATAGCCGAGCGATCCGGGCGGCAGCCCGGCCTGGCCCAGCCCGCTCCATACATAGCCGATCACGCTCGCCACCGCGATGGGAAAGCCTAGCGCGGCCGAGGTGGCCACGGCGTTGTGGATGGGCACATTGCACCAGGTCATGAACGGCACCGAGACAAAGCCTCCCCCCGCGCCCACCAGGCTGGACAGGAAGCCGATCACTCCGCCGGCGCCGAGCATGCCCGGCGTGGCCGGCAGCTGCCGGTGCGGCGCCGGCCTGCGGTTGCGCAGCATCTGCCACGCGGAGAAGCCGACGAAGAGCGAGAACAATAACGACAGCCAGCCGGTCTTGAGGGCCGCGAATACCTTGCCGCCACCGATCATGCCGCCGATCAGGATGCCCGGCGCGAGGGCCAGCACCAGCTTCCAGCGCACCATGCCGCGCTTGTGGTGGGCGCGCACCGAGGACAGCGAGGTGAACAGGATGGTCGCCATCGAGGTGGCGATCGCCATATGCACGATGGCCTCGGCCGGAAAGGCCATGGCGGTGAACAGCAGCGTGAGAAACGGCACCATCATCATGCCGCCGCCCACGCCGAGCAGGCCCGCGCAGAAGCCGGTGAAGGCACCGAGCAGCAGCAGTCCGGGAATCAGGGAAGGGCTCATGAGGCGGGATCGAATTTGCGGGTGTTGCCGTTATGTTGCCGGCAGCCTGTTTCCACGCTGCCTTGCGCCGCTGGGCGCAGTCGCGCCGCGATGCGCGCCGGTGCAGCGCGGCTTCAGCGCATCAGCCGCGTGGTGATGAAGCGCCATTCGGCCGGTGTCACCGGCGTGATCGACAACCGGTTGCCGCGGCGTAGCACGACCATGTCGGCCAGTTCCTCGTGCGCGCGCAGGTCGGCCAGCGAGATCAGCGGGCTCTTGCCGGCAAAGCGCACGTCGACCAGCATCCAGCGCGGTTCGTCTTGCCTGGAGGCTGCATCGTAGTAATCGCTCTTCGGGTCGAACTGGGTGGGGTCGGGGTAGGGTTGCGAGCTGACCTCGGCCAGGCCGGCAATGCCGGGCTGCGGACAGGAGGAGTGATAGAACAGCACGCCATCGCCGATGCGCATGGCGTCGCGCATGAAGTTGCGCGCCTGGTAGTTGCGCACGCCGGTCCATGGCAAGGTGCCCCGCTCGGCCAGGGTGTCGATGCTGGCCTCGTCGGGCTCCGATTTCATCAGCCAGTACTGGCGGGCGCGCGCGGCGGTATCGGCTTGCGGGGATCGGCTCATGGGCAGGGCAGGCGTGGCGTTGGCAACAGCGCTATGGTGCAGCAAGCCCGGGTAAAAGAAAACTGTGCGCGGGCACCGGTGGCTGCGCGCGGAGAAGCGAAAGCGGGCGCCCCGTGCAAAAACGCGGGCAAAAAACGTGGGCAAAGAAAAAGGCGGTGGTCAAAAAACCACCGCCTTTTAGAGGGGTCCCCGCCTCGGCCGCTGGATCGGCATCCTGAACCCAAGTGAGGTTCAGAGTGGCTGCGGAAGCCGCATTTCGGGTACATCACCAAATCAGGGAGTCCCGGACTGCAGACTATGAATCGAGTGACGCGCTCGCCCACGCGGCATTATCCCGCACCAACAAATGCTTATCGGTTCAAGGAATATGATCCTGACGAACCAGGCAGGGAAACTGTCAAACGTCTGACTTTGTTGCACTACCGAACATACTGCTCCGGACGTGCTGTCAGACGTTTGCCGTTTCGAACTAGGATGGGATGAAAACGGCGGTCAGGCGCGATAACCCGACCTAAGCGCCGCAACTATGTGGCTTCGTGCGGCTTGGCTCCACTATACACCGCACTGCTTTCCAATACCAAGCCCGTCTTTGCCTGTCGTTACATTTTGCTGACGCGCGCGGCACGTCGGCCACATAACGCATGCACGGCGCACGCATCGCCGCCCTGGCTGTGCCGTGCGGGGCACCGCCAGTGGCTGCATTTTCAGCCGCGCGGCGCGGTCGTATTGGTGCCCACGTGGGCGTATTGGCGCAGCGCTTCGTCGGCGCGCTCGTTGAGTTCGCGGATGCGCGCGCGCACCGCGTCGACGGGAATCGCGCCGTCCTCCTGCTGCTTGCGCTTGAGCGACAGCAGGTCGGAGGCGATGCTGATGGCTGCCATCACGGCCACGCGCTCCACGCCCTTGGCGGAGACTCCCCCCTTTAGTCGGGTCATCTGGTCGTCTACCAGTGCCACGGCTTCGAGCAGCGCGGCTTCGTTGTCGGGCGAAATCGCGAACCGGTAGGACTGGCCGGCAATGTTGACTTCGACTTGCTTATTGCTCATGCGTTTTCTCCGGTAGCTTTTTCGCCGCCGCGGGCGGGTGTCTCGCCTTCGCCCAGCAGGTCGAGCTGGCGGGCGTCGCTGGCGGTGGGCAGCTTGTCGAGGATGGACTGGATGCGCAGCTGCGCTTCCTCGATCTTGATATTGAGCAGTTCGCGGTCGGCCGCCATGGCCTCGCGATCACCGCGCAGCTGGCTGGCCTCGGCCTGCAGGCGGTCGATTTCCTCGCGCAGCCGCTGGTTCTCGGCCGCGAGGGTGTCGGCATGGTGCAGCACGCGCCCGATCTTGGCGGCGAGTTGTTCGAGTTCGGTGAGCATGGAGCCTGTCATATCTAGGGTCTCGGGTATTGGGATTTTAGCCCAAGCGCCATCGCGCACACGGCGAAAGCAGTCGGGTGTGACCGGGCCAACGCGTCGAAAGTTGCACGCATCGTCGCTTAACGGCATTCGTGGCGACGTCTTTATGCCTGTTTCCAGCCGTTTTCCTGCTGATTTCCCGCACCATTGACGCTGGACTGGAAACTGCATACACTCGCGCACGTTCCAGGTGCTCGTAATCCTATTCACTACAGGGTTGCAGTTCAACGGGAAACAGGGAGCCAGCCACCGCCGCCAGGGCAGGGTAGGGCCAACCTGTGCTGCCCCCGCAACGGTAAGCGACCGCGATCGCAAGATCGCAAGGCCGACCCACATGCCACTGAACCGCAAGGTTCGGGAAGGCGGTCGGACCGATGTCGTCAGCCCGGATACCGGCCTGAACGAGAGCGCGCCCGCTTTTTTCACCGCCTTCCGGCACGAAGCAGCGGCGCGCTTCGTCGCCAGACGGTCCGCGGGGGAACGGACCAGGCTGTTCTCTCCCACTTCGCATCATGCGCTCATCGTCTTCCAGGTCGAGCCGTCCGGCATTGCCGGCGCACTGCCACACCGCTACCGTTTTCGTCTCCCGCCAACTGCCCGCCGCGCTGGTCGCCTTGCTGGCCGCAAGCGCATCCGGTGTTGCCATGGCCCAGCCGGCCGAGTCGTCCACCGCCCAGCCGGCCTCCCAGCCAGCCGCTCAGCCTGTTGCCGACACCCAGCTCGCACCGGTGGTGGTTACCGCCACCCGCACCGCGCAACCGCTGACCGAGGCGCTGCCGCACACCACGGTGGTGACCCGGCAGGACATCGTCAATTCGCAGGCGCCCGATCTGCGTTCATTGCTGCGCACCCAGGCCGGCGTGGAGTTTGCCACCAATGGCGGCATGGGCGCCAATACCAGCCTGTTCATGCGCGGGGCCAATTCCAACCAGACGCTGATCCTGATCGACGGCGTGCGGGTCTCGGCGGCCAGCAGCGGCACCGCCCAGCTGTCGAATATCCTGCCCGACCAGATCGACCATATCGAGGTGGTGCGCGGCAACGTCTCGGCGCTCTATGGTTCGGACGCGATCGGAGGCGTGGTGCAGATCTTTACCAAGAGCGGCGAGGGCCAGCCGCCGACGGCCAATGCACAGGTCGAGTATGGCAGCAACAATACGCGCCAGGCTACGGTGGGCTACGGCGGCCAGGTGGGCGACACCTCGTTCAACGTCACCGGCTCCGCGTTCAAGACCGATGGCTTCTCGGCGATCAACGCCGCGCAGTGGAACGGGGATAATCCGGCCAAGGCAAAGAAGGGTATCGGCCCCAACCCGAACGACAATCCCTACGACAACAAGAGTGTATCGGGCCAGCTCAAGCACCGATTCTCGAGCGACTGGGACGCCGGTGTCAGCGCTTATTATTCCAAGAGCAAGCTCTCCTACGACAGCACCACGGGCAAGCCCACCGATGTCTGGTGGATGAACAGCGAGCTGTACACGGTGTCGGCGTTCGTCAATGGCAAGCTGACCCGGGACTGGACCACGCATTTCAAGGTGGCCCAGAGCGGGGACAACAGCGAAAACACCTTGAACGGCCTGTTCAACAGCAACTTCAATACGCGCAACCGGCAGTACACCTGGCAGAACGAATACGCGCTGGCGCCCACCCACAAGCTGCTGTTCGGCACGGAGTACGCGCAGCAGGAGTTCAGCTCGAATGTCTATGGCGCCCCGGGCCGCAATATTGCATCGGTGTTCGGCGGCTACGATGGCCGCCTGGGCAAGCACCAGCTGCAGCTCAATGTGCGCAACGACCACTATTCGGATTTCGGCAGCCAGGCGAGCTACTTCGCCGGTTACGGCTACAACGTGACCGACGCGATCAAGCTGATCGCCAACGCCAGCAATGCCTTTCGCGCTCCCACCTTCAACGAACTCTACTACCCCAACTATGGCCAGCCCGGCATCAAGCCGGAGCGCGCCAAGTCGGTCGAGGTGGGCGCGCAATACAGCACGGACAGCGCCGGCTTGCTGCGCGTGACCGCGTTCGAGACCCGCTACGACAACCTGATCACCGCGGCGTTGCAGCCCAGCGGCCTGTACCTGGCGCAGAATGTCAACAAGGCCAAGGTGCAGGGCATCGAGGCTTCCTGGCGCGCCAGGTTGATGGGCACCGACGTGGGCGCCAGCGCGACCTTCCAGAACCCGGTGGACGAGCAGAGCAACACGCAGCTGCTGCGCCGCGCGCGCCGCCATGTCGCCTTCGACGTGGGCCGCCAGTTCGGCGACTTCCGCCTGGGCGGCGAGTGGATCATCTCGTCGGCGCGTCTCGATAGCGGCTCGCGTACGCTGGGCGGATACGGTATCGTCAACCTCAATGCCCGCTACAACATCGACAAGCAATGGTTCGTCGCCGCCCGCGTGGAAAACCTGTTCGACAAGAACTACCAGCTCGCCTACCCCTTCAACACGCAGGGACGCGCCGGCTTTATCACGCTGGGCTGGCGCCAGCGCTGATGGTGGCCGCCTGAGATGCGCCGCGCATTCGCCGTCTGGCTGATGCTGGCCGCCACCGGGGTGGCGGTGTTCCTGCTGTCGCTGGCGGTGGGCAGCGTGTCGCTGTCGGGCGCCCAGGTCTGGCACGCGCTGTCCGGTGCCACTGACGATACCGCCGGCGCCATCGTGCGTGAGCTGCGCCTGCCGCGCGCGGCCGCTGCGTTTGCCTGCGGCGGTTTGCTGGCCTTGACCGGCGCGCTGATGCAGGTGCTGTTGCGCAATCCGCTGGCCGAGCCGTATGTGCTGGGCGTGTCGGGCGCCGCCGCCACGGGCGCGCTGACCGCCATGCTGATGATGTGGCCGTTGTGGGCGGTGCAGGCCGGCGCTGCCGGTGGCGCGCTGTTCTCGATGGTGCTGGTGGCCGTGCTGGCGCGGCGCGACCTGCTGCACCCGCAGGTGCAGGGCGGCCATCATGAGGCCGGCTCGCGGCTGCTGCTGACCGGCGTGATCCTGGCCGCGGGCTGGGGTGCGCTGATCACCCTGATCCTGAGCGTGGCGCCCGAGGCGCGCCTGCGCGGCATGCTGTTCTGGCTCACCGGCGATCTTGGCGGCACCGCCAGCTACGGGCTTGCACTGGGGGCGCTGGCACTGGCCGTGCTGCTGGCCATGCCGCTGGCGCGCGCGCTCAACGTGATGCTGCTCGGCGAAACGGTGGCGCAGTCGCTGGGCGTGCGGGTGGGCGCGGTACGCATGTCCGTGTTCGTGCTGGCCTCGCTGGCGATCGCGGTGGCCATCACATCGGCCGGGTCGATCGGCTTTGTCGGCCTGGTGGTGCCGCACCTGGTGCGCCTGGCCTGGGGCAACGACCAGCGCCTGCTGCTGCCGGCTTCGGCATTGCTCGGCGGTACGCTGCTGATGGCAGCCGACCTGGTGGCGCGCACCGTGATCGCGCCGGCGCAGTTGCCGGTGGGCGTGATCACGGCGCTGCTGGGCGTGCCGACCTTTCTCTTCCTGCTGTTGCGCAGGCCGCGCTGATCCTTATGCCAAGCTGGAACGAACCCGCTTCGATTTGTCCGCCGCTGACGCTGCAGGCGCTGCAGCTGCGGGCCGGCGCGCGCGCGCTGCTCGATGGCCTGAGCCTGTCCGTGCAGGCCGGCGAGCTGTGGTGCATCGTCGGGCCGAACGGCGTCGGCAAGTCGACGCTGATGGCGGTGCTGGCAGGGCTGCGCAAGCCCGACGGCGGCGCCGTGCGGCTCGACGGCCGCGCGCCGCTGGAGATCCCGCCCGCGGCGCTGGCGCTGCGCCGCGCCTACCTGCCGCAGGCGGTGCACGATACCTTCTCGATGTCCGTGCGCGACGCCGTGGCCGTGGGCCGTCACCCGCACCTCTCCGGATGGGGCTGGGCCGGCCGCGAGGACGACGCGGTGGTCGCGGCGGTGATGCGCGAGCTGGACCTCGATGCGCTGGCCGCGCGCGACGTGCTGACCCTGTCAGGCGGCGAGCGCCAGCGTGTCTCGCTGGCGGCCACGCTGGCGCAGCAGGCGCCGCTGCTGCTGCTCGACGAACCGGTGGCCCACCTCGACCTGCGCCACCAGATCATGGTGCTGGAAACCCTGGCGGGGCTGGCGCGCGCCGGCCGCCACGCCATCGTGGTGATCCTGCACGACCTCAATCTCGCGCGGCGCTACGCCAGCCATGCCCTGCTGCTGGCCGAGGACGGGCTTTGCCTGCACGGGCCGGCAGCGCAGGTGCTGACCCCCGCGCATTGTTCGCACGCGCTGCGCACGCCGATTGTCAGCGTCAGCGACGGCCTCCATACCGCGCTGATTGCCGACGGCTATCCGAATACCCGTCCGCAACCGGACCGGACCTAGACCAGAATCGAACCGAGCAAGATCATGACCGAACCCCAAGCCAATCCCTCCCCCTCATCCGAAGACGCCGCCCGCGACGAGCGCCACAAGGCGCGCATGGTGCGCAAGAAGGACGTGGTGGATGCCAAGATCGCAGCGGCCCAGGACGAGCGCGGCGTGATCGTGATCACCACCGGCAACGGCAAGGGCAAGTCCAGTTCCGGCTTTGGCATGGTGGTGCGCGCGCTGGGCCACGGCATGCAGGCCGGCGTGGTGCAGTTCATCAAGGGTGCCTTTCCCAGCGGCGAGGAAATGTTCCTGCGCCGCTTTCCCGAGCAGTGCGCCTTCCACGTGATGGGCGAGGGCTACACCTGGGAAACCCAGGACCGTGTGCGCGACGTGGCCAAGGCGCAGGCAGCCTGGGAAGTGGCGCGCGGGCTGCTGCGCGATCCCGCCATCGGCCTGGTGCTGCTCGACGAACTCAATATCGCGCTCAAGCTGCATTACCTCGATGTCGACACCGTCATCGAAGACCTGCGCGCCCGTCCGCCGATGCAACACGTGGTGATCACCGGCCGCGGCGCGCCGCCGGCGCTGATCGAGGCGGCCGACACGGTGACCGACATGACGCCGGTCAAGCACGCCTTCCAGCAGGGCATCAAGGCCCAGCGCGGCGTGGAAATGTAAGATCACGGCTATTCATTCCTCTTCTAGCTTCAGCGATTCGTCGCTGCGAACACCATGCTGTTACCCACCATCGCCCCGCTCGACGCCACCCTGCGCCCCACGCTGCAAGCCGCCATCGACGCCAAGACCAAGCCGCTCGGCGCGCTCGGCCGCCTCGAGGACCTGGCCCTGCAGATCGGCCTGATCACCGGCAGCGCCGCGCCTGAGCTAAAGCGGCCGGCCGTGATCGTCTTTGCCGGCGACCACGGCGTGGCCGATGCCGGCGTGAGTGCCTATCCGGCCGAGGTGACGGCGCAGATGGTACTCAATTTCCTGGCTGGCGGCGCCGCCATCAACGTGTTCTCGCGCCTGCACGGGCTGGCGCTCGAAGTGGTGGACGCGGGCGTGCGCGCGCCGCTGCCGTCCGCGCCGGGCCTGGTCAACTGCCGTATCGCGGCGGGCACGCGCAACTTCGCGCAGGAGCGCGCGATGAGCGCGGAGCAGGTGCAGGCGGCCCTCACCGCAGGCATGGCGCGCGTGTTGCGCCATGCCCAGCAGGGCAGCAATGTGATCGGCTTCGGCGAGATGGGCATCGCCAATACGTCGTCGGCGGCCTGCCTGGTGAGCCGTCTCACCGATACGCCGATCGACGAGTGCATCGGCCGCGGCACCGGCCTGGACGATGCCGGCCTGGCGCGCAAGCGCGCGGTGCTGGCGCAGGCGCTGGCGCTGCACGCCGACGCGGTGGCACCGTTCGACGTGCTGGCTGCCTTCGGCGGCTTCGAGATCGCCATGATGACCGGCGCCTTCCTGGCCGCCGCCGCCAGCCGCATGGTGATCCTGGTCGATGGCTTCATTGCCTCGGCCGCGCTGCTGGTGGCGCAGCGCCTCGCGCCCGAGGTGCTGCAGTACTGCGTGTTCTCGCATTGCTCGCACGAGCACGGCCACCGCCGCTTGCTCGATCACTTCGGTGCGCAACCGCTGTTGGCGCTGGACCTGCGCCTGGGCGAGGGCACCGGCGCCGCGCTGGCCTATCCGCTGGTGGCCTCGGCCGCGGCCTTCCTGCGCGAGATGGCCACCTTCGACGCCGCCGGCGTCAGCACGGCTGCGGCCTAGACAGTGTCCTGAATCACTAGCGCGCGGCGGCAATCCTGCCACAATGGCCCATGCTCGATGAACTTCGCTATTTCCTGACCGCGGTCGGCTACTTCACGCGGGTGCCGGTGCCGCGCTGGGTCGGCTTCGCGCCGCACTACCTGAACGCGGCGGCGCGCTATTTCCCGCTGGTGGGTTTGCTGGTGGGCGTGCTTGGCGCGTTGGCGAGCTGGGGGGCGATGCAATGGTGGCCGCCCGGCGTGGCCTTGCTGCTGGGCATGGCCGTGACCTTGCTGGTGACCGGCGCTTTCCACGAGGACGGCCTGGCCGATTGCGTCGATGCCTTCGGCGGCGGCTATCGCCCCGAGGACGTGCTGCGCATCATGCACGACTCGCGCATCGGCGCGTTCGGCGCGATCGCGCTGGTGGTGGCGCTGCTGCTCAAGTGGCAGCTGCTGGTGGCGATCGCCGCGCGCAGCGGCATAAGCGAGCTGTTGCTGGTGCTGGTGGCCGCGCATGCGGCAAGCCGCGCCATGGCGGTGAGCTACCTCGCCACGCTCGACTATGTGCGCGCCGAGGGCAAGGCCAAGCCGGTGGCGCAGCGCCTGTCCGGCATCGGGCTGTTGTTTGCGCTGCTGTGCGGCGCGTTGCCGCTATTGCTGGTTTCGCCCTGGTTCGCGGCCGTGGTGCTGGCCGTGCTGCTGGTACTGCGCCTGCTGCTTGGCCGCTATTTCGTGCGCCGCATCGGCGGTTATACCGGCGACTGTCTCGGCATGGCGCAGCAACTGGCCGAACTGGCGGTCTATCTGGCGGCGGCAGCATGGACCTGGTCCTGATCCGCCACGCGCGGCCGCTGGTGGCCGAGGGCATCTGCTACGGCGCGCTCGACCTGCCGCTGGCCCAGCCCGTCTCGCCGGCGCCGGCGCAGATGCGCTCGGCGCTGCAGGGCCTGGCGCCCGGCCGCATCGTCAGCAGCACGATGGCCCGCGCCCGCGCCACCGCCGCGCTGCTGGCGGACGGTCTGCCTGGCCTGGAACCCGAAGCCGACGCGCGGCTGCGCGAACTCGATTTCGGCAACTGGGAGGGGCGCGCCTGGGATGCGGTGCCGCGTGCCGAGCTGGATGCGTGGGCGGCGGACTTGCTGCATGCGCGCCCGCACGGCGGCGAGAGCGCGGCCGAGGCGATGGCGCGCGTGGCGCAATGGGCAGATGCCTTGCCGGCGGCGGCGCCCGATTGCCTGTGGGTGGTCACCCATGCCGGGCCGATACGCATGCTGGCTGCCCACTGGCTCGGTGTGCCGCTGGCGACCACGCTCGGCTGGGACATCGCCTGGGGCGCGAGCTGCCGCTTCACGCTCGGCGGCGCCACGGCGCGCCTGCGCTGGTGGAACCGGCTTTGACGCGCTGAACCGGGGCCAGCCAGGCGCTACTGCGCCGGCCGCTTGCTGCGCGCGTTTTCCAGATCCTTGCACACGATCTCCGCGCCACGGACGATGCGCGGCCCGGCCCGGTTGACGAGGTCGCCGTCGATCGCGTACAGGTTGCCGCGCGCCACGGCCGTGACCTGCTTCCAGCGCTCCCACATATTGAAGTCGGGCAGCGGCCGGTCGGAACGGGTCGCACCCATGCTCGCCGTCATCATCGCTTCCGGATTGCCGGCCACAACAGACTCCACCGATACCGTGGGCACCAGCAGCGCCTCGTTGGCGAACAGGTTGCGCCCGCCGCAAAGCGCCAGCACGTCGCTGATCAGATGCTGGCCGCTGAGCGTCATCAGCGGTTGCTGCCACACCTGGTAGAACACCGTGACCGGCGGGCGCCCGGCGTAGGCCTGGCGCAGCTTGTCGACCTGCTGGCGGAAGCTGGCGGCGGCACTGTTGGCGGTAGCCTCGGTGCCGAGCAGCACGCCCAGCCGCTCGATATTGCTGGGAATGCCTTCCAGCTTGCGCGGCTCGCTGTAGAACAGCGGCAGGCCGAGCGCGCGCAGGCGGTCGGTCTGCTTCTGCGCATTGCCATGGCGCCACACCACGATCAGGTCCGGCTTGAGCGCGGCGATGCGCTCCAGGTCCAGTGCCTTGTTGTCGCCCACGCGCGGAATGTCGCGCGCCTGCGGCGGGTAGTCGCTGTAACTCACCGTGCCGACGATGCGCGAGCCGCCGCCGGCGGCGTAAAGGATCTCGGTGACGTGCGGCGCCAGCGAGATCACGCGGCGCGCGGGCTGCTCCAGCGTGACGGTCTGCCCGGCGTCGTCAATCACCGAGACGGCAGCGCCGGCGTTGCCGCAAACGGCGCCGCCCGCCAGCGTGGCGAGGACCAGCAGGGTGTGGGCAGTCATCGGGGTGTGCGTTGTCATCGGCTCAGTCGGGAAGGTTGCCTGCCGGCAGGGTTGCGGGGCGGCGATCGCCCGTGGAAATCGCGGCACAGGCATGGGCCAGCGCCTCGTCAAGCCGTTGCCATGCCGCTTCCCGCGCCGGTGGCAAACCCAGCCTCAGGCTCGGCAGGCCACCAGCCGGCGCGTCGAACAGCCGTGTCCATACACCCTGCCGCGCGAGCGCATCGTGCAGCAGGACGGCATCGGCATGCGGCACCCAGCTGAACAGGGGGCGGCCCACCGGCGCCAGGCCATGTCCGCGCAGCATCGCCTCGAGCCGCGTGCCGGCCTGCGCCAGGTGTTCGCGCGTGGCGGCCTGCCAGGCGTGATCCGCCAGGGCCAGGCGCGCCACCGCGCGTGCCGGGCCGGCCACGGTCCAGTGTCCCAGTTGCCCGGCCAGCGCCGCCAGCAAAGCGGGTTCGGCCAGCACGAAGCCGCAGCGCACGCCGGCCAGGCCGTAGAACTTGCCCAGCGAGCGCAATACCACCAGGCCGGGGCGCTCCGCCAGGGCCGCCAGCGAGAGCGCCGGCGTGCAGTCCATGAAGGCTTCGTCGAGCACCAGCGTACCGCCGCGCGCGGCCAGTTCTGCGTGCCAGGCCAGCAGCGTGCCTGGCGGCAGCGTGCGGCCGGTCGGGTTGTTGGGGTTGACCACCACCAGATGGTCCAGCCGCGCGGCAAGATCGGCGCGGGCGAAATCCGGTTCGGCCAGCGGCACGATCTCATGCCCGGCGCGGGCGAAGGCCGGCGCGTATTCGCTATAGCCCTGCGTGGCCACGCCGACGCGGCCCGGCTTCAGCAATGGCGGCAGGTTGCGGATGGCGGCCTGCGAGCCGGCCACCGGCAAGGCGGATGGCGCGCCATAGGCTTGCGCCGCCAGCCCGGCCAGACCGTCGTCGTCCTGCGGCAGCCGTTGCCAGGCGTCGGCGGGCAGCGCGGGTACCGGATAGCCGTCGGGATTGATGCCGGTGGACAGGTCGAGCCAGTCTTCGGCGGGCCGTTCAAAGCGGCGCACGGCGGCGAGCAGGTCGCCGCCGTGGCGGATCGTTGTACTCATGCGATGCCGTAGTGGAGGAGGGGGGCGCTGGCGGCGGCGATGGCCAGCCAGAGCCAGAGCGTGCGCTGCACCAGCCGCAGGCAGGCCTGCACGTCGGCGGCGCCGGGGGCGCGGCCCGCGCCCAGCGGCGGACGGTCTTCCCATTCGCCGTGGTAGCGCGCGGGGCCGCCCAGCGCCACGCCGACGGCGCCGGCGCCGGCGGCCATGACCGGTCCCGCGTTGGGGCTGGACCAGGCCGGCGCCTGCACGCGCCAGCAGCGCAGCGCCTGCGCGGTGCGTCCCAGCAGGGCGTAGGAGAGCGCGGTAAGGCGGGCGGGGGCGAGGTTGAGGAGATCGTCCAGGCGTGCGGCCGCCCAGCCGAAATACAGCAGCCTGGGCGTACGGTAGCCCCACATCGCATCGAGCGTGTTGGCGAGGCGGTAGGCGAGCACGGCCGGCGCGCCGCCCACCAGGAACCAGAACAGCGCGCCAAAGACGGCGTCGTTGCCGTTCTCCAGCGCCGATTCGCAGGCGGCGCGCGCCAGGGCCTCGGTATCCGCGTCCGTGGTGTCGCGCGAGACGATGCGCGCGGTCAGCCGGCGCGCGTCGGCCAGGTCGCCTTGCGCCAGCGCGGTGGCAATCGGGGCGATGTGCTGGGCCAGGCTGCGCGCGCCCAGCGCGGCGTATAGCGCCAGCGCCTGCAGCAGCCAGGCCAGCAGCGCGCTGAATTGCGCGGCGGCATGCACCAGCAGGGCGGCGAGGGCGGCCGGCACCAGCACCATCAGCGACCAGGCGGCAAGGCCGGCGAGCCGCTGGCGCAGCGGTGCGCCGCCACGGTTGAGACGGCGTTCGAGCGCGGCGGCGAGCTTGCCGAAACCCACCAGCGGATGCCAGCGGCGCGGCTCGCCCAGCCACTGGTCAAGCAGCACGCCGGCGATGGCGGCGGCCACGCAGGCCGGCCAGGTGAAGATGGGGAACGGCCACCACGACGTCAGCGACGAAAGCGGCGCAAGTGGCGACAGCGAGGACAGCATCAGCACGCCGGATCGGCGCCCTTGACGCTGATGGGAATGCCGGCCACCAGCAGCCGCACCCGGTCCGCGGCGGCGGCCAGCTTCTGGTTCAGGCGCCCCAGTTCGTCCACATAGAAACGGGTGATGGCACCCATCGGCACCACGCCGAAGCCGATCTCGTTGGAGACCAGGATCACATGGCCGGGCAGGGTGGGCAGCGCCGCCAGCAAGGCATCGATTTCTTCGGTGAAGGCGGATGGCGGCGTGACCAGGCCATGGTCGGGATAGCTGCGGCCGTCGAGGAAGAGCAGGTTGTTGAGCCACAGCGTGACGCAGTCCACCAGGATGCAGCCGTCATGGCGGGCGTTGGCGTACAGCGCATCGGCCAGGTGGAGCGGGGATTCGACCAGGCCCCAGTCGGCCGGGCGCCGGGCGCGGTGCAGCGCGATGCGCAGCTGCATTTCCTCGTCGGAGGTGTCGTCGTCGTAGCGCGCGGTGGCGATATAGGTGACCGGGCCGCCGGTGGCGGCGGCGTGATCGGTGGCCATCTGTTCGGCAAAGTGGCTCTTGCCGGAGCGCGCCCCGCCCAGTACCAGCGTGAGCTGGCGTACCGGGACGGCCGGCACCCTGGCGTGCGGCGCGGTAGCGGCCTGGGCTGCGCGTTCGCCGGCCGGCGCATGGCTGGATGCGCTGGCGGGCTCGACGGCGGAGGCAGTGGCGGAAGCATGGGCCGGAGTCATCCGGCTATTGTAGCGGGCGCCTCCCGCGACCGCACGCTCGCAATGGCGCCCGGCGGGCTGGCCGGCGGCGTGCCGGTGCGATAATCCCACGATGCAAAAAAATCTCTCCAAAGCCGGCGCCCGGGCGTTCGCGGGTGGCTTGCGCGGTACCTTGATGGTGCAGGGCACCACCTCCGACGCGGGCAAGAGCACCCTGGTGGCGGGCCTGTGCCGGGTGCTGGCGCGCGCGGGCGTGCGCGTGGTCCCGTTCAAGCCGCAGAACATGGCGCTCAACAGCGCCGTCACCGCCGACGGCGGCGAGATCGGGCGCGCCCAGGCCCTGCAGGCGCAGGCCGCCGGGCTGGCGCCCCATACCGATATGAATCCGGTGCTGCTCAAGCCCAGCAGCGACACCGGCGCGCAGATCATCATCCACGGCCAGGCGCGGCTGGATCTCGATGCACGCGCCTATCACGCCTACAAGCCGGTGGCGATGCAGGCGGTGCTGGCCTCGCACCGGCGCCTGGCGGACGCCTACGAAGTGGTGCTGGTGGAGGGCGCGGGCAGCCCGGCGGAGATCAACCTGCGCGACCGCGATATCGCCAATATGGGTTTTGCCGAAGCGGTGGACTGTCCGGTGGTGCTGGTGGCCGACATCGACCGCGGCGGCGTGTTCGCCCACCTGGTGGGCACGCTGGACTGCCTGTCGGAGTCCGAGCGCGCACGCGTCAAGGGCTTCATCATCAACCGCTTCCGCGGCGACATCGCGCTGCTGCAGCCCGGGCTGGACTGGCTCGAAGCGCGCACCGGCAAGCCCGTGCTGGGCGTGCTGCCCTATCTGCACGGGCTGCACCTGGATGCCGAAGACGCCATCGTCGGCGCGCAGGCGGCGAAGCAGGGCGAGTTGCTGCGCGTGATCGTGCCGGTGTTGCCGCGCATCTCCAATCACACCGATTTCGACGCGCTGCGCGCGCATCCGCAGGTCGACCTGCGCTTTATCGGCCCGGGCATGCCGATTCCCCCGGCCGACCTGATCGTGCTGCCCGGCAGCAAGAGCGTGCGGGCTGACCTGGCCTTCCTGCGCGTCCATGGCTGGGAGCCGGCCTTGCGGCGGCACCTGCGCTATGGCGGCAAGGTGATCGGCATTTGCGGCGGCATGCAGATGCTGGGGCGGCAGGTGGCGGATCCGGCCGGCAATGAGGGTCCGGCCGGCAGCAGCGAAGGCTTCGGCCTGCTGGACTTCGACACCCTGCTGGCGCCGCACAAGCAGTTGCGCGTGGTGAGCGGGCGGCTGGCGCTGGGGGTGGCCGAGGCGCCCGCCGCGGTGCAAGGCTACGAGATCCACATGGGCGTCACCACCGGCCCGGCGCTGGCGCGGCCGGCGCTGTGGCTGGAGGGCGAGCGCCCCGACGGCGCGCAATCGGACGACGGGCAGGTGCTGGCGACCTACGTCCACGGCCTGTTCGACCAGCCCGGGGCGTGCGGCGCGCTGCTGCGCTGGGCCGGGCTGGCACGGGCCGAAGGCGTGGACCTGGCCGCGCTGCGCGAGGCGTCACTGGAGCGCCTGGCGGACACCCTGGCCGCGCACCTCGACCTGGCGGCCTTGCTGGCGCCGCTGCAAGCCTTGCCGGCCGAGCCGCTGCCCCACGGCAACTGCTAAACTCGTGGACGGGCTTGCTCCGCCAGGGCCTGGAGGCGGCAAGGCCATGGCGGAAACCGGAGCGGCGCGCCTGCGGGCAGCGCTGCCGTGGCACGATATCCCGGAGACTTCCCATGCCCGTTGTCGTAATTGCCAATCCCAAAGGCGGCGTAGGCAAGACCACGCTGGCCACCAACCTGGCGGGCTACTTCGCCAGCGCCGGCCATGCCGTGATGCTGGGCGACACGGACCGGCAGCAATCCTCGCGCGCCTGGCTGGGTTTGCGCCCGGCCTCGGCACCGCCGATCCGCACCTGGGACATCAGCTCGGACCAGATCGCGCGTCCGCCCAAGGGCACCACCCATGTCGTGCTGGACACCCCCGCCGGCCTGCACGGCTGGCGCTACAACGATGTGATGAAGCTGGCGCACCGCGTGGTGGTGCCGTTGCAGCCTTCGCTGTTCGATATTCTCGCCACCCAGGAATTCCTTGCCCGCCTGGCCGGCGACAAGCGCGTGCGCCATGGCGAGGTGGAGGTTGGCGTGATCGGCATGCGGGTCGACCTGCGCACCCGCTCGGCCGACCAGCTGCAGCGCTTCGTTGCGGACCTGGGGCTGCCGGTGCTGGGTTTCCTGCGCGACACCCAGAACTACGTGCAACTGGCCGCGCACGGCCTGACCCTGTGGGACGTGGCGCCCTCGCGCGTGGCGCGCGACTGGGAGCAGTGGCAACCCATCATCGGCTGGCTGGAGCAGCGGGCTCCGGCTGGCCGCCCAGGCGCCTGAGCAGCGCGTCCACGTCGGGCCAGCGCACGCGGCGCACGGGCACGATGAGCTTGGCGCCGGGAAACAGATCGTCGAACGGTTCACATTCGATGCCTTCCAGGCGCCGGTAAAACTCGCGCGCCTGCGTGTTGCCTTCCAGCACATAGAGAAAGAGCGGCTGCCCGGGCCAGCCGCCGGCCACGCGCCGCGCGCAATGCGCGAACAGTCGCTTGCCCAGGCCCAGGCCGTGCCACTGCGGCAGCACATGCAGGTTGTCCAGGTAGATGCCGAATTGCGGCTCGGCCTCGGGCTGCAGGCAGTAAAAGCCGGCGGGTTCGCCGTCGACGCGGGCCAGGATCACCTCCAGCGGAGCCTCGGCGCCTTGCTGCAACCGGGCTTGCCAGGTTTGCAGGCGCTCGGCCGGGGCGGTGTGCTCAAGGTAATCCGCGGGCAACTGGCCGTGGTAGGCGAATTGCCAGCTGCGCGTGTGCAGATCGGCAATCAGGGCGGCGTCTTGCGCGCCGGCGGGCAATAGTTCGATCGATCGGGTCATGTTCAGCGCAGGGGTTCCGGCGGTGCGGCATTCGCCATTCTGCCGCAAACCGGCAAGGATCGGCCGTCGCCAGGCCGATCATCCAAGGTGGCGTGCCGCAGCGGGCGCCGCCTGATAGAATCGCGAATCTTTCGCATTCTCATTATTGCCGGTGTGATGCCTGAGTTGTTTCACTGGCATGCGATCCCTAGTCCGCACCCCCGCACCCCACACAACCGCTTCCCTTTCCCATGGTCACCGGCCGCCTGCGCGTCGTTTTCGTCAAGATCCACCTCTACATCGGCCTGTGGCTGGGCCTGTTCTTCATCATGCTCGGACTGACCGGCGCGGCCATCGCCTGGCGCGACGAGATCGATGTGCTGCTCAATCCGGAATTGCTCGCCGCTTCGGCCGAGACGCCGTTGCCGGTCGCGCCGGCGACGGTCCAGGCGGTGACCGACAAGCTCCAGGGCGATCCGCGCTATGGCCGTCCCGGCCTGCTGATGCTGCCGGCCGCGCCGCATGACGTGTTCGTGGCCTGGTATCCGCTCAAGGGGCCGCCCAGCGCCGGCCGTTCGCGCCAGGTGATGGTCGATCCGGTGACGCTGGCGGTGAAGGGCGAACGGGTCTGGGGCGAGCCCGGCCTGTCGCGGCCGCTGCTGATGCCGACCTTGTTTCAGCTGCACCACTACCTGCTGTCCGGCGAGACCGGGCGGACCATCCTGGGCATTGCCGGCATGCTGCTGCTGGTGATGGTGATCGGCGGGGTGGTGCTGTGGTGGCCCAGGTTCAGGTTGCGTGCCATCGTGCAGGCGTTCCGCATCAGCCATGGTGGCTCGTGGTCACGCTTCAATTACTCGCTGCATCGCGCCGGTGGCATCCTGGTGGCACCGGTGCTCGCCACCATCGCGTTTTCCGGCTGGTACCTGAACCTGCCGAAGTGGGTGACGCCGTTGGTGGCCAGCGTGGCGACGGTGACGCCGCCCGGCAAGCCGGTCTCGGCCCCGGCGCCGGCCGGCACGCCACAGCTGGGTGCCGCGCAGGCGGTGAGCACGGCACAGGCGCTCTATCCGGCCGCGCTGGTGACGCGCGTGAGCTTTCCGCGCAAGGCCGGCGATCCCTTCGAGGTCCGCGTGCGCCAGCCCGGCGAGGTGCGCCAGGGCAGCGGCGCCACCCGCATCTGGCTCGACGCCCACACCGGCAGGCGCCTGGGTGCGCGAGATCCGATGGATGCCCCGGCGGGGGATACCTTCCTCAACTGGATGTACCCGCTGCATACCGGCGAGGCCTTTGGGTTGCCGGGGCGGATCTTTATCTCGGTGTTCGGGCTGGTGCCCTTGCTGTTCGCGGTGACCGGCGTGCTGATCTGGTGGAAGCGGCGGAGCGGCCATCGGCGGCATGTGGCGAAGACGCTGCAGCGTGCCGGGGTGCGGGGGGCTTGAGGTTTCTTGCGGGCAGTCCGGCTGGGTGCATGCCGATGAAAAAGGCCAACCGCGTGGTTGGCCTTTTTCATGGGAGAAACCTGAGTGCCCGGCGGTTTTGGCGCACTGGGCGTATCAGGTCAGATCTCCAGGTTATCGATCAAGCGCGTTGCCCCCAGCTTCGCGGCCGTCAGGATCACCAGCGGCTCGCCGGCAACCAGTTGTTCGCGGGTCGGGGCCTGCAGATCGACCTGCTTGCGGATGGCAATGTAATCCGGCTTCCATCCGCGCGCTTGCAGCGCGGCCTGGGCGCCGGCCTCGATCGCGGCCAGGTCGGCGCTGGCGCGGTTGGCGGCCAGCACGGTGTCGCGTACTTCGTGCAGCGTCTTGTAGAGCACCGGCGCCTCGGTGCGCTCGTCGGGCGTCAGGTAGCGGTTGCGGGAAGACAACGCCAGGCCGTCCTCGGCGCGTACCGTCTCGGCCGGGATGATGTCGATCGGCAGCGCGAACTGGTTGACCATGCGGCGCACGATCATCAGCTGCTGATAGTCCTTCTTGCCGAACACGGCAACGCGCGGCTGCGCGCACGAGAACAGCTTCATCACGACCGTGCAGACGCCCTTGAAGAAGCCGGGGCGGAATTCGCCTTCGAGGATGTCGCCCAGGTCGTGCGGCGGTTCCACGCGGTATTCCTGCGGCTCCGGGTACATATCGCGCTCGGTGGGCGCAAACAGCACGTACACGCCTTCCTTCTGCAGCTTCTCGATGTCGTCCTGCAGCGTGCGCGGGTACTTGTCGAAATCCTCATTGGGGCCGAACTGGAGCCGGTTGACGAAGATCGACGCGACCACCGGGTCACCGTGCTGGCGCGCCAGGCGCATCAGCGACAGGTGGCCTTCGTGCAGGTTGCCCATGGTGGGTACGAAGGCCGCCCGGTTCTGCCCGCGCAACTGGTCCCGCAACTCGTGAATGGAGGAGATGACTTTCATGAAGTTGGTGTGCTGGTCGTGGTAGGTATGACCCTGGCGCGCTGCGCGCCCGAGAAGCCGGTCTGGTGCTCTTGATGGCGCCGACTGTCGGCGGATTGTAGAGCATGTGGCCCGGGGCGGGCGGCACTAACGGCAGGGCTTAGCTTGGAATGTACGCCAATCGCACATAAATGGGCGCGAAGGGCTCTGCCTGGGTGATCTCCACCAGGGATTCGCGCGAGAGTTCGAGCATGGCGATGAAGTTGACCACCACCACCGGCACGCCCTTGCCGGAGCGCACGGCTTCTTCGAACAGCTCGGTGAACTCCATGAAGCGGGCATGCTGCAGGCGGCGCAGGATGTGGCTCATATGCTCGCGCACCGACAATTCCTCGCGCGAGATCTTGTGGTGCTGGTTGAGCTTGGCGCGCCTGATCACGTCGGCCCAGGCGGCCTGCAGGTCCGCTACCTCGACGTCAGGGAAGCGCGGCGCGAGGCTTTGTTCGATATAGACCTGGGAGTGCAGGAAATCGCGCCCGAGCTGCGGCACCTGGTCGATGCGCATGGCTGCGAGCTTCATCTGCTCGTATTCCAGCAGGCGGCGCACCAGTTCGGCGCGCGGGTCCTCGGCTTCATCCTCGTTGTCGGCTTTCTTCACCGGCAACAGCATGCGCGACTTGATCTCGATCAGCATCGCCGCCATCAACAGGTATTCGGCCGCCAGTTCCAGGTTGCTCTTGCGGATCTGCTCGATATACGCCAGGTACTGGCGCGTGACTTGCGCCATCGGGATATCAAGGACGTTGAAGTTCTGCCTGCGGATCAGGTAGAGCAGCAGGTCCAGCGGCCCTTCGAAGGCTTCCAGGAAGACTTCCAGCGCATCCGGCGGGATGTACAGGTCTTGCGGCAGCTTGAACAGCGGCTCGCCGTACAGGCGCGCGAACGCCATGCCATCGACAGCGGCCGGGGTGGAGTCCTGGCCGGGTGCCACGCTCGGCAGCTCGAGCGCCGGCGCCAGCTTGTCCTGCTCG
The DNA here is from genome assembly GCF_057798855.1 of Cupriavidus sp. 96C5-1. Classification (NCBI taxonomy): domain Bacteria; kingdom Pseudomonadati; phylum Pseudomonadota; class Betaproteobacteria; order Burkholderiales; family Burkholderiaceae; genus Cupriavidus; species Cupriavidus sp. 96C5-1. Next base: position 218,017 of record NZ_JBYOJU010000001.1, read on the forward strand.
CTCTGGTTCATCTCGGGACGGGCCGGTAAAGGCTCAGTCCAGCGAGTAGACGTATGGCTTTTGCGGCACGCGGGAGACTTCCGCGCGGGCACGCTCCTCGAGGTTGATCGGCGTCTTGTCCCACAGCAGGGCGCGGCCCTGCCGTTGTTCTGCTTCCAGGGAAGGGTGTTCTTCCTTGAGCGACTTCAGGAACTGGGTGATATCCGATTCGTACAGGGCCATGGCGGGAATCTGGGTGAAATTGGCGAACAGCCCGGATTTTACCGTATCGGGAGGGCCTGCAACGGGATTGCATGCGATTGGCTCGATTTGGCCGCGGCGGTGGTCTTTTTGGCCCGCTCGGGCAGGCCGGACGCGCGGGTGTGGTCAAATATGGACTTTGCCCGACACGCACCAATCGATGAGGATGGATCCAGGGAACCAGCGCAACCCGCCTGGCGGCTCTGTCGCCCCCTCCGGCGGACCGCCGGGGACGACGGCCGCGCCGCGCCGCCTGATGCCCTTGCTACTGGCCGCCATGGCGCTGTGCGCCGGCCCGGCCGCGGCCGCCTACCAAGTCGAGGTGGACGCTCCCAAGGCAATCAAGGACATCCTGCAGGAGCACCTTGACCTGTCGCGTTACCGGGACCGCGACGATATCTCGCCGGACCAGTTCAACTATATGGTCGAGACGGTGGGCGACCAGGTGCGCCAGTTCGCTTCCACCGAAGGCTACTTCGATCCCCAGACCACCGCGCGCGTGGAAGGCAGCGGCGACGCGCGCGTCGTCCACATCACGGTGGATCCCGGCGCGCGCACGGTGATCCGTGCGGTCGACGTGACGGTGACCGGCCCGGCCGCGACCCGCTCGCCCGAGCAGGTGGCCGAGATGCGGGCCAAATGGGGCCTGCCGGCGGGCGAACCGTTCCGCCAGGCGGACTGGTCCAAGGCCAAGGAAGACGCGCTGGTGGAATTGCAGAGCCATACCTACTACGGTGCCCGGCTGGCCAGCTCGCAGGCGCGCGTCGACCCCGACGAACAAGCGGCGGACCTGAGCGCGCGCTTTGCCAGCGGGCCGGCGTACAGTCTCGGGCCGCTGCGGATCAGCGGCCTGCGCCGCTATCCCGAACAGATCATCCGCAATGTCAATCCGCTGTACGAGGGCGAGCCATACCGCGTGGAGCGCTTGCTGGAATTCCAGCGTGCGATCCAGAACCAGCCCTACTTCTCCAATGTGCAGATCGACCTCGGCGAGCAGGAGGCGACGGAAGACGGCAAGGTGGTCGAGGCCGGCACCGGCGCAAGCAACGCCCAGAAAGTCGACATGAACGCCGACAGCGTCACCGTGCCGGTGCACGTCCGCGTGCGCGAGTACCCGGTCAACCGGCTGTCGTCCGGCGTGGGCTACACCACCGATACCGGCGCCCAGGTCGAAGGCCGGTACTCCTACTACAACCTGTTCAACCGGGCCTGGATGTTCGATTCGCAGGCGCGCGTGGAGCAGAAGCGCCAGTATGCGTTCGGCGAGATCGCCATGCCGCCCGACAGCCGGACCTACCGCAACAGCGTCTACGCCAGCTACGAGCGCACCATCGACCTGGAAAGCACCGACCTGACCAGCCTGCGCACCGGCCTGAAGCGCTCGCGCTCGCGCGAGAAGTACGACACCGCCATGTCGCTCGACTACTACTATGACAGGCTGCAGCCCTTCGGCGAGGAGGCCCAGTTGAGCCGGGCGCTGGTGCCTGCCTTCGCGTGGGCGCGGCGCGATGTGGACAACCCGGTGTTTCCGCGCCGCGGCAATGTCGTCAACACGCAGCTCGGGGTGGCGGTCAAGAACGTACTGAGCGACGAAACCTTTCTCCGTCTCTATGGCCGCATCCGCCAGTACATTCCCGTGGGCAAGCGCGACCTGGTGGTGGCGCGGCTCGAGCTGGGCGCGGACATCACCCGCGGCGACGTCACCGGGATCCCGGCATCGCTGCGCTTTCGCGCCGGCGGCACCGATTCGATCCGCGGCTACGGTTATCAGTCGATCGGTACGCGCAATGGCGCCAGCGTGCTGCCCGCCAAATACCTGGGCACCGCCAGCCTGGAGTATCAGTACTGGTTCCTGCACGACTGGGGCGCCGCGATCTTCTGGGATACGGGCACGGCCACCGATAACCTGACCGGCGTCAAGCTCTACAACGGCGTTGGCGTCGGCGCGCGCTGGCGCAGCCCGGTGGGGCCGGTGCAGCTCGATGTCGGCTACGGCATCCAGCAGAAGCAGTTCCGCCCGCATATTTCGCTGGGAGTCGCATTCTGATGACCACGGCCATGGCCTTCTGCCGCCAGTCCGGCGATCCGTCTCGAAGCAGCCGCATGGTGCTTGCCGCATGAGCATCCCCGACATGCCCCCTGTACCCGCCCGCGACAGCGGCGCGCCCGGGCCGGCGCGACCGCGCCGCGCGCGCCTGGGCCGCTGGCTGGCCGCGCTGCTGCTGGTTCTGGTGCTGGCGGTACTGGCGGCGGCGGTGCTGGCGCTGCGCACCGAAGCCGGCACGCGCCAGCTGTGGTCGCTGGCCACGCGGCTGTCCGCCGGGACCCTGGCCGGCAAGCTGGAGGGCGGCACCGTGGCCCGCGGCCTGCACCTGCGCGATGTGGTGTTCGCCGCTGGCCAGACGCGGGTCACCGTCGACCGCTTCGACGGCAGCTGGTCGTTCGCCTGGTCGCCGACCCGGCTGCATGTCGACTGGCTGCGCATCGGCACCGTGACGCTGCGGCTGCCTCCGTCGCCACCGGAAGCGCCGCCCGCCACGTTGCCCAAATCGCTCGAACTGCCGCTGGCGGTGGACGTCGATACGCTGACACTCGAACACCTGACCCTGCTGCAGGGGCCGCCGGCCACGCCCAGCGAGATGGTGTTCTCGGATCTGGCGGGGTCGCTGCATTCCGACGGCCAGCGCCATCTGGCCAGCATCGAACGGCTGCTCACGCCTTATGGCAGGCTCGCCGCCAATGCGCAGCTTGCCGGCCAGGCGCCATTCGCGCTGACCGGCACGGCCTTGCTGGAAGGCAGCTGGCAGCAGGAATCCTTCAGCATCAGTGCCAAACTGCGTGGCTCGCTGGCGGCCTTGCGCGCCGAGGCCGAGGCCAGCGGCGACCGCCTGCGGGGGCGCGCCGAGGCCGACCTGACGCCCTTCGGCAAGGTGCCGTTCACCCACGTGCTGGTCAATGGCGAGCATATCAATCCGCGCTTGTTCAGCCCATCCGCGCCGCGGGCCAACCTCACCGTGCAGGCCGAATTGCGCCCGGTGGACGGGGCTGCCGGGGCCGGCGCGGGCGGGGCGGCAGCGGCTGCTTCCGGCGCCAGCGCGGCGCCTGCCTCCGATGCCGGCGCCAGGCCCGGAGGCGCAGCTGACAACACGCCCCTCCGGGTAGCGGGCGAAGTGCGCATCGCCAATCATGACGCAGGCCCGTACGACACCGGGAAGCTGCCGGTGGAGTCGGTACAGGCGAAGATCGAAGTCAGCGAGGCCGCGCAGGCGGTGCGCGACCTGCAGGTGGCATTGTCCGGCCGCGGCGAGATCCGCGGCGGCGGCGAGTTGCGCGGCGGCCGTGGCGGCTTCGACCTGGACGTGCGCAACCTCGATCCGCAGGCGCTCTATGGCAGCCTGAAGCGTGCCGGCCTGTCCGGGCCGGTGATCCTGCGGCTGGAACCTGGCCGCCAGAGCGTGGCGCTGGACTTGTCCGGCGGCGAATTCAAGCTGTTCGCCGATGCGCGCCTGGATGCCGACGCCCTGACGCTGGCGTCGCTGCGCGCGGGCATCGGCCCTGGCACGCTGAACGCCGAAGGCAAGCTCTCGCTCAAGGACGGGCAGCCCTTCAGCTTCAAGGGCAAGCTGTCGAACTTCGATCCCGCGCGGCTGGCCCAGGTGGCGCCCGGCCGCATCAACGCCGAGTTCACCACCAGCGGCACGCTGGCGCCGGAGCGCCGCGTGGCGCTCGATTTCGCGGTGCGCGACAGCGTCTACGCGGGCTTGCCGATGCGCGGCGAGGGCAAGCTGCGCCTGGCCGGCGAGCGCTTGCTGCCGAGCCAGGCCACGCTCGATATGGCGGGCAACCTGGCACAGCTCAGCGGCAGCTTCGGCGCGCGCGGCGATCGCCTGAAACTGCATGTGGACGCCCCGCAGCTGGAACGGCTCAAGTTCGGCGTGGCCGGCGTGCTCAAGCTCGACGCCGATATCACCGGCACCCTGGCGCGGCCAGAGATCGCAGCAAGCTACAACGCCCAGGCGCTGGTGGTGGGTCCGCACCGCGTCGCCAGCGCCAGCGGCAAGGCCGAACTGCGCGGGGGCCTGGACGGACCGCTGGCGCTGCAACTGAGCGCGCGCGATTATCGCGGCCCCTTCGCCATGCTGCGCACGCTCGATGCCACGCTCAGCGGTACGCAAGCCAGGCACGCCTTCGACTTGAAGGCGGCCGGCGCGATGCATGACAAGCCGCTGCAGCTTGCCTTGTCGGGGCAGGGCAGCTGGAAGGGCCAGGCCGGCTGGAGCGGCACCATCGCCACGCTGGAGGAGCGCGGCACCGCCAATGTGCGCCTGTCCGCGCCGGCCCAGCTGCAGGTAGCCGGCCAGCGCGTGCGGCTGGGCGCGACCAGCCTGCTGTTCGACCATGCCCGGGTCCATGTGGAAGCCTTCGAGTTCGACCACGGCCGCATCCGTACCCAGGGCAACCTCGATGGCTTGCAGGTGGCCAACCTGCTGGGCCTGGCCGAGGCCTTCACGGGCGAGGCGCCGCCGCTGCGCTCGGACCTGGTGCTGGACGGTCGCTGGAACATCACGCTGGCCGAGACCGCCTCCGGATTTGCCGAACTGCGCCGCCGCAGTGGCGATGTCTCGGTGAACGCCGGGCGCGGCTTCACCACGCTGGGCCTGGGCGAGACCGCGCTGCGCGCCGATCTGGCCGGCAACCGCATCAACCTGCGCGGCGGGATGGAAGCCGCGCGGATCGGCAAGCTGGCGGTAGACGCCTCGGCCGGGCTGGTCCGCGAGCAGGGCCTGATGACGGTGACGCCGGACTCCACGCTGGCGGGCAAGGTCTCGCTGGACGTGCCCCGGATCAAGACCCTGGAAGCGCTGAGCGGGCCGCAATACGCGTTCGACGGCCGGCTGGCGGCGACCCTGCAACTGGCCGGCACGGTCGGCAAGCCCTTGCTCGCGGGCAATATCGACGGCAGCGGCATCGCGCTCACGCTCTACGACGAAGGCATCAAGCTGACCGATGGCATCGTGCGCGTGGTGCTCGACCAGAACACCATCGAACTCAAGCAGGTGGAGTTCCGCGGCGGCGACGGCAAGATCGTCGCCACCGGCAATGTGAAGCTGGGCGAGACCGATCCCAACCTGGCCGGCAAGATCGTGGCCGACAAGCTGCAGATCTTCGCCAGCCCCGAGCGCACGCTGATCGTCTCCGGCGACGCCAGCATCGTCAACGAGAACCGCCAGATCGTGATCCGCGGCAAGTTCCGCGTGGATCGCGGGCTGTTCGACCTGCCCAAGGCCGGCGCGCCGGAACTGGGCGACGACGTGGTGGTGGTGCGCCGCCGCGACCAGCGCCAGATCAAGACCGCCGCCACCCCCACCCCGGAATCCAAGCCGGCGAGCCGCTTCAGCCCGCTGATCGATCTCACGCTCGACCTGGGCGACGACTTCCGCTTTCGCGGTGCCGGCGCCGACCTGCGCCTGGCCGGCCAGCTCGGTGTCCGGAGCGCGCCGCTCGCCCCGTTGCGCGCCACCGGCACCATCCGCGTGACCGACGGCACCTATGAAGCGTTCGGGCGCAAGCTCAACATCGATCGCGGCATCGTCAATTTCAACGGGCCGGTGGACAATCCCAACCTCAATATCCGCGCCATGCGGCGCAACCAGGAGGTGGAGGCCGGCGTGGAAGTGACCGGCACGGTGCGCCTGCCGCGCGTCAGGCTGGTGTCCGAGCCGAACGTGCCGGACGAGGATAAGCTGTCGTGGCTGATGTTCGGCTACGGCGCGGAAGGCGCCGCCGCCGGCCAGCAGCAGCTCAGCGGCGCGGCCCTGGGCGGCGCGGCGCTGGGCATGCTCGGCGGGCGCGCCGGCAAGGGCATCGTGCAGCATCTCGGCATCGACGAGTTCTCGATCGGGCCGAGCGCTGCCGGGCTGAATGACCAGCAGGTGGTGAGTGTCGGCAAGGCGGTCACCGAGAAGATCTCGGTGGGCTACGAGCAGAGCCTGACCAGCGCCACCAATGTGGTCAAGCTGACCTGGGCATTCTCGCGGCGCTGGTCGCTGATTGCCAAGGGCGGCTCGATCAATGGGTTATCGTTGCTGTTCAACCGCCGTTTCGATAGCTGGGGCAACTTGTTCAGCGGCGGCGGCAACCGCGCCAGAAATACCAGGAGCCAGACCGATGCCAGCCAGGATACCGACAGCAATGCAATGGACAACGCGCCGGCCGCCGCCTCGGGCGCAGCCGCTGCCGCACGGCCCTGAGGCGCGGCGTGCGCGCGCCGGCCGGGCAGCCACTCCAGCCACTACCGCGTCGTACCGACGCCTCGCCGCCATGGGACTGATTTCCTCCGTGCTCGCCCTGTTCGGGTGCGACCAGCAGAAGGTCGACGAAGCCATGAAGAAGGCGGGCGATACCGCGCGCGCCACCTGGAACTCGGTCAAGCCCGACAGCCAGTTGTTCAAGGGCATCGTGGTGGGCGAATCCAGCGAGGACGACGTGCGGCGCCAGGCCGGGCGTCCCGAGATCGTCTGGGAAGAGGAGGGCGGCGGGCGCCGGCTGGAGTACCCGCGCGGGCCGGAGGGTGCGACCACCTGGATGGTGACGATCGGCGCCGACGGCACGGTGCGCGTCATCGAGCAGGTGCTGAGCGCCGAGCATTTCGCGCGCGTGCGCGCCGGCATGAGCCAGGACGATATCCGCCGCCTGCTGGGCAAGCCCACCAAGGTGGAAGCCTTCGCGCTCAAGCAGGAGGAGGTGTGGGGCTACCGCTGGTGGGAAAGCGCGCAGGAGAAGGCTTTCTTCAATGTCCACTTCGACGCCGGCGGCAAGGTGACCCACACCTCGCGCAGCGACGATCCCTCGCGGACGCAGGGCGGCTGAGCGAAGGCCGCCCGCTGCGCTAGCTGGCAGCGGGCGGTACGGACCGGCCGCTCTGCTCTGCCAGCAGCGCGCCGGCGCGGGTGCAGGCCGCTGCCAGCGTGCCGCAGTAATTGGCCGGCCCGAGCTTCTCCAGGAAGCCGGCGCGCCGCATCAGCGACATCACCTGCGCGGCCGCGTCGCACAGCACCAGCGTGCCCCCGCGGCGCGCCAGCGTCTTGCGCAACGCATCCAGCGTATCGAGGCCGGTGGTATCCAGCGCCACCAGTTTGCCCACATCGAGGATCAGCACCGCCGGTACCGGCCGGGTACGGTCGCGCGGGTCGATCAGCGCTTCCACTTTGTTGACCGCGCCGAAGAAGAGCGCGCCGGTCATGTGGTAGGCCGCCACCTCGCCGGCCGGCAGCGGGCTGCCGTCGGCCGCCGGCGGCAGGGCGGCGGGGGCGATGGCTTCGATCTGCGTGAGCGCGGCCATGCGGTAGATGAAGAACAGGCAGGCCAGCACCAGGCCCACCTGCACCGCCACGGTCAGGTCGAACACCACCGTCAGCAGGAAGGTGCCGAGCATGATGATGCGGTAGTTGTTGCTGTAGCGCTTCAAGTGCGCCAGCCCGAAGACATGCCATTCGCCCATGTTCCACGCCACATAGAGCAGGATGGCGGCGAGCGTGGCGAGCGGGATGGCGCTGGCCAGCGGCGCCGCCGCCAGCACGATCAGCAGCAGCGTGGCCGCGTGGATCATGCCCGCCACCGGCGTGCGCCCGCCGCTGCGCACATTGGTGACGGTGCGGGCGATGGTGCCGGTGGCCGGGATGCCACCGAAGAAGGGCGTGACGATGTTGGCGATGCCCTGTGCCATCAATTCCTGGTTGGGGTCGTGGCGATCGTCGATCAGGCTGTCGGCCACCCGCGCGCACAGCAGCGACTCGATGGCGCCCAGCAGTGCGATGGTGAGGGTGGGCGCCACCAGTTGCTGGACCAGCTGCCAGCTCAGGTGCGGCAGCGCGAACGGCGGCAGGCCCTGCGGGATGCCGCCGAAGCGGGTGCCGATGGTTTCCACCGGCAGATGCAGCAGTGCATTGAGCGTGGTGGCAAGCACCAGCGCTACCACCGTGCCGGGGACCATCGCCAGTGCGCGGCCAAGGCGGCCGTGCGCATCAGCCGGGTTCGCCGGCGCAGGCCGCCAGCGCTGGCCAGCCAGCAGGGCCAGCCGCGACCAGCCTGCCACCACCACCAGCGAGCCGGCTGCCAGCGCCACCGTGGGCCAGGATACCGTCGGCAGCGAGCGTCCCAGCACGCGCATCTGCGAGAGGAAGTCGCCAGGCAGCTTGCCGGTTTGCAGGCCGAGGAAATCGGCGATCTGCGACACCATGATCAGTACCGCGATACCGTTGGTGAAGCCGATCACGATGGCTACCGGGATAAAGCGGATCAGCGTGCCGAGCCGGAACAGGCCCATGGCGAACAGCAGGCCACCCGCCAGGATGGTGGCGATCAGCAGGTTGGCCACGCCGTAGCGGGCCACGATGCCGTAGACGATCACGATAAAGGCCCCGGCGGGACCGCCGATCTGCACCGGCGAGCCGCCCAGCGCGGCGATCAGGAAGCCGGCGATGATGGCGGTGAACAGCCCCGCCTGCGGCGGCAGGCCGGAAGCAATGGCGAAGGCCATCGCCAGCGGCAGTGCCACCACGCCTACGGTCAGGCCGGCGGCCAGGTCCTTGAAGAAGGTGGCGCGGCCGTAGTCGCGCAGGGTGTCGAGCAGGCGGGGGTGGAAGGCGGCGAGCGGGAAGGGCTGGCGCAGCCGGGCGCCGCCGGCGAGTGGAGCTGGCGCGCCGGAGTCGGCGTGGCCGGGAACGCTGTCGGGCATGCCTGGGATCCCATCTACACCCTGTCGGGTACGGGTGCAGTATGGGCTTCCCGGCGGCGCTGCGTCAATCGGCGGTCCGGCGCGCCGGGCCGCCCTGGGGCATCAGCGGATACGCATGCCCGGCACTGCGCCTTCGTGCGGCTCCAGGATATAGAGGCCCGGCGTGGCCTTTTCATCGGCTGCCGAGGCGGCCAGCACCATGCCTTCCGAGAGGCCGAACTTCATCTTGCGCGGCGCCAGGTTGGCCACCGTCACCGTGAGCTTGCCCACCAGCTGTTCAGGCGTATAGGCCGACTGGATGCCGGAGAAGACGTTGCGCGTCTTGCCTTCGCCCAGGTCCAGCGTGAGCTGCAGCAGCTTGTTCGAGCCTTCCACCTTCTGGCAGGCCACGATCCTGGCGACGCGCAGGTCGATCTTGGCGAAGTCATCGATGGTGATGGTGTCGGCGATCGGCTCGATGGCGGCCGCGGCCGTGTCCGCCTGGCCGGCCGGTGCCGTGGCTTGCAGCGAGTCGCGGTTGGCCGCCAGCAGCGCGTCGACCTGCTTGGCGTCCACGCGCGTCATCAGGTGCGAGTAGGGCTGGACCGGACGCGAGGCCGACAGCTGCTTGTCGATGCCGCGCCAGTTCAGCGGCTCGATATTGAGGAAGCGCTCCACGCCGGCGGCCATCTGCGGCACCACCGGCTTGAGGTAGACGGTCAGCAGGCGGAAGGCTTCCAGCGAGACCGAGCAGGCCGCGTGCAGGGCGTCGCGCTTGGCTTCGTCCTTGGCCAGTTCCCACGGCTTCTCGGTGTCGACGAAGGCGTTCACGGCGTCGGTCAGCTCCATCACCAGGCGCAGCGCCTTGCTGTACTCGCGGCCTTCATAGAACTGCGCCACGTGCGGCGCGGCTTCGCGCAGTTGCTTGAGCAGCGGATGGGCCAGCGCGGGCTCGTTCACCACGCCGTCGAAACGCTTGACCAGGAAGCCGGCGGCGCGGCTGGCGATATTGACATACTTGCCGATCAGGTCGCTGTTGACGCGGGCGATGAAGTCCTCGAGGTTCAGGTCGAGGTCTTCCATGCTGGCGTTGAGCTTGGCAGCGAAGTAGTAGCGCAGCCATTCCGGGTTCATGCCGGTGTCGATATAGCTCTGCGCGGTGATGAAGGTGCCGCGCGACTTGCTCATCTTGGCGCCGTCAACCGTCAGGAAGCCGTGGGCGAACACGTTGGTGGGCGTGCGGTAGCCCGAGAAGCGCAGCATGGCCGGCCAGAACAGCGTGTGGAAATACAGGATGTCCTTGCCGATGAAGTGGTACTGCTCGGCGTTGGAGTGCGGGCCCACCCAGGCGTCGAAATCGATGCCCTTTTTCTCGGCCAGGTTCTTGAAGCTGGCGTAGTAGCCGATCGGCGCATCCAGCCACACATAGAAATACTTGCCGGGCGCGCCGGGGATCTCGAAGCCGAAATAGGGCGCATCGCGCGAGATGTCCCAGTCCGACAGGGTCGAGGCTTCGCCTTCGGCGCCCAGCCATTCCTGCATCTTGTTGACGGCTTCCGGCTGCGCCAGGTCACCCACCCATTCGCGCAGGAAGGTTTCGCAGCGCGGGTCGGACAGCTTGAAGAAGTAATGCGCGGAGGACTTGCGCACCGGCGTGGCGCCGGACACCACCGAGTACGGGTTCTTCAGGTCGGTGGGCACATAGGTGGTGCCGCACACCTCGCAGGAGTCGCCGTACTGGTCCTTGGCGCCGCATTTCGGGCATTCGCCCTTGATGAAGCGGTCCGGCAGGAACATGTTCTTGACCGGGTCGTAGAACTGCTCGACCTCGCGCTCGGCGATCAGGTCCTGGGACTTGAGCGCCAGGTAGATCTTTTCGGAGAGTTCCTTGTTCTCGCTGGAATCGGTGCTGTAGTAGTTGTCGAACGACACCATGAAGCTGTCGAAGTCGCGCTTGTGCTCGGTCCACACGCGGTCGATCAGCTGCTTGGGCGTGATGCCTTCCTTTTCGGCCCGCAGCATCACGGGCGTGCCGTGCGTGTCGTCCGCGCCGACGTAGTAGACCTCGTTGCCCATCATGCGCTGGAAGCGCACCCAGATGTCGGTCTGGATGTACTCCACCAGGTGGCCGATATGGATCTGGCCGTTGGCGTATGGCAGGGCAGATGTGACGAGGATGCGACGTGCGGTCATGGAAGGATTGCCGGTCAGGAGGGGGTTGGACAAGAAGGCAGGGATGTCGCCGCGAGCGCAGGCGGGCACCGTGAGAGGGCTATTCTAACAAGCGGGGCAGGCAGCGCGTGCACTCAGGGCGGGCGCAGCGGGAAGAGCGTGCTTTTAGTGTCTCATACTGCACTTAAAAGCATGGGGGCAAAAAAAGCGCCGGTCAAGAACCGGCGCAGCTTTCCACAACGGAAAAGGAGGAGAAATCAGGTACCGCCCGGGAGGTCAGCCACCCATCGCGAGCCAGCAACGGTGACAAGCGGTACCTGTTTCTATGACTGCGTCATCCTTGAATTGGTTTCAAAAAAATTTCGACGCGGCGATTTTGCTGGCGGCCGGCTTCGGTGGCGTTGTCCGCCACCGGCTGGGTCTGCCCTCGTCCTTCGGCTGCCAGGCGGCCCCGTGCGACGCCGCGGTCACCCAGGTAGCCGGCCACGCTCTGGGCGCGCCGTTGCGACAACTGCATGTTGTAATTGGGGTTGCCGGTGCTGTCGGTATGGCCCACCACCGTGGCGGCCACGTCCGGGTGCTGGCTCAGCGTTTGCGCAACCTGGTCCAGGACCGAACGGAATGACGGCTTGATGCTGCTGCTGTCCGTGTCGAAGGTCACCTGGCTCGGAATGTTCACTTTGAGCGAGCCGTCCGGCTGCTCCGTGATCTGGGTGCCGGTACCTGCCGTGTCCTTGTTCAGCTTGCCGCGAATCGCGTTCCAGTTGTAGCCGAGCGCGCTACCGGCGGCGGCGCCCACGGCGGCCCCGATCAGCGTGCCCTTGGTGTTGCCGCCGATCAGATTGCCCAGGCCGGCGCCCACCGCGGCACCCGCGCCACCGCCGATCGCGGTCTGGGTGCCTTGTTCGGTGGCGCAACCTGCGGCCAGGACGGCGACGATGGCAAGGCTGGCGAGCTTGAGTTTCATGCTTTCTCCTTCAGGACGAATTTTCTTGGCAGATTTTTGGTGGTGCGCGCAACACCGATAGAAATAACGCGGAAGGCACCCGAAGACAAGGGTCTGGACCTTATTCGGCGGCTACGCCTTCCTGGCGCACTACAATATGGACATGAAGCCGGGTGCACAAGCATCCGGCTGTGAAAGTTGTAAGTGCGTGTAATTCCATGTGCGACGCATGGGCTTACCGACCCGGCGCCACTCCCGGCCGGCCCTTCGCGCATACTTTGATACAGTACGCGCCTTCCCCATTTTTTGTAGCGGAGATTGTCTTGAGCCTCACCGTCGACCAGGTTACCGAAGTCCTGCGCACCGTGATCGATCCCAACACGGGCCGGGATCTGGTGTCTACGCGCTCAGCCCGCAATGTGCGGGTCGAAGGCGGCGATGTGTCGCTGGAAGTCGAGCTGGGCTATCCCGGCAAGAGCCAGCTCGAGCCGATCCGCGAGCAGGTGGCGGCGGCGCTGCGGCAATTGCCCGGTGTGAGCAACGTCAACGTTGCCGTGAGCATGAAGATCGTCGCCCACGCCGTGCAGCGCGGTGTCAAGCTGCTGCCCGGCGTCAAGAACGTGATTGCCGTGGCCTCGGGCAAGGGCGGGGTGGGCAAGTCCACCACGGCCGTCAACCTGGCGCTGGCGCTGTCCGCCGAGGGCGCGCGCGTGGGCATGCTCGACGCCGATATCTACGGCCCCAGCCTGCCCATGATGCTGGGCATCGACGGCCGCCCCGAATCGACCGACGGCAAGACCATGGAGCCTCTGGAAGGCCATGGCCTGCAGGCCAACTCGATCGGTTTCCTGATCGAGCAGGACAATCCCATGGTCTGGCGTGGCCCGATGGTCACTTCGGCGCTGGAGCAGTTGCTGCGTCAGACCAACTGGCACGACCTGGACTACCTGATCGTCGACATGCCGCCGGGCACCGGCGATATCCAGCTGACCCTGTCGCAGAAGGTGCCGGTCACGGGTGCCGTGATCGTCACCACGCCGCAGGACATCGCCTTGCTGGATGCCAAGAAGGGCCTGAAGATGTTCGAGAAGGTGGGCATTCCCATCCTCGGCATCGTGGAGAACATGGCGGTCTACTGCTGCCCGAACTGCGGCCACGTCGAGCATATCTTCGGCGAGGGCGGCGGCGAGAAGATGTGCGCGGACTATGGCGTGGACCTGCTGGGCAGCCTGCCGCTGAACCGCTCGATTCGCGAGCAGGCCGACACCGGGCATCCCACCGTGGTGTCCGACCCCGGCAGCCCGATCGCCGAGCTGTACCGCGCCATGGCGCGCAAGGTGGCGGTCAAGGTGGCCGACCGCGCCCGCGACATGACCAGCAAGTTCCCCAGCATCGTGGTGCAGAACACCTGAGCGCCACGGACACGCCCGCCGATTCCGCTGCCCAGGTCCCGGCGCGGTGATGGCGGTGCTGCATACGGCACGTACATCGCCCCGGCCGCGGCGCCTCCGGATCACAAACGGGCCGCGGCGCCGGGCATGGGAGCAGTACAATCGCCCCGGACAATACCGTGAGAGGAGGTTTGGCATGAAGCGTGTACTTTTCGGTTTGATGGTGGCGGGAACCCTGGCAGGCGGCCTGGCCGGCTGCGCCGGCGCTGGCATGGGCGGGGCGGATACCGCCGTCGCCACGCTGGCTTCCAGGAGCGGCACCGCCACGCAGGGCGTCATTACCTTCACCCAGCATGGCAGCCGCGTGCTGGTCAAGGCCGATGTGACCGGCCTGCCGCCCAATACCGAGCACGGATTTCACGTGCACGAGAAAGGGGATTGCTCCGCGCCCGACGCCATGAGCGCGGGTGGCCACTTCAACCCGACGGCCAAGCCGCACGGCTCGATGTCGATGCCCGACCACCATGCCGGCGACATCAACAACCTCAAGGCCGACGCCAGCGGCCGCGCGCAGGCCAGCTTCGAGCTGTCCGACGTGACCGTGGCCCCGGGCCCCGCCAGCGTGGTGGGCCGCGCGGTGGTCGTCCACAAGGACCCGGACGACTACAAGACCCAGCCCACGGGCAACTCGGGCGGTCGCATCGCCTGCGGCGTCATCGCCAAGTCCTGACGGCCCGGCCCCTCGGCGCCGGTTTCCCATGTCCCTGCGCCCCGAACTGACCCAGGCCGCCGTCCCCCTGATCGAAGAGATCGAGGTGGTCGACGAGCAGGGGCGCGCGCGGCAGGTCTTCCTGCCCGGCGAGCGCCCGCTGACGGTCTATCTGGACAAGCGCGATGGGCAACCGTTCCTGCTGTCGCGCTCGGGCGTGACGCAGATCGGCTACCGCATGGCCCAGCGCGTCAACCTGACCCTGTTCGCCCGGTGTACCGGGCGCCATTTCCTGCTCTATACCGGACGCCAGCGCTTTCGCTACCAGGCGCCGGAGCAGACCAGCGCCTGAAGCCCGGGGCCAGGTGGCCCGTTCCCGGGGCGGGGCCCCATTGACGGCGGGGATGCCGGATTTTGGTTGTACAATGCGGCCCATCGCAAGGCCCCGGCAGGTCCGGCGCGCCTGTGAGCAAATGCGAGCAGCGTTCCCGGTCGTTCCCGACCGCGCCCGAGCCTGCCCTCATTTGTTCATCCCGATACCCCTATGAGCATCAAATCCGATAAGTGGATCCGCCGCATGGCGGAACAGCACGGCATGATCGAGCCCTTCGAGCCCGGCCAGGTACGGGAGGAAGACGGCCGCAAGATCGTGTCGTACGGCACTTCGAGCTACGGCTACGATATCCGCTGCGCCGACGAATTCAAGATCTTCACCAATATCAACAGCACCATCGTCGATCCCAAGAACTTCGACGAGAAATCCTTCGTCGACTTCAAGGGCGATGTCTGCATCATCCCGCCCAACTCCTTCGCGCTGGCGCGCACCATGGAGTATTTCCGCATTCCGCGCAGCGTGCTGACCATCTGCCTGGGCAAGAGCACCTACGCGCGCTGCGGCATCATCGTCAACGTGACGCCGTTCGAGCCGGAATGGGAAGGCTATGTGACGCTGGAGTTTTCCAACACCACGCCGCTGCCCGCCAAGATCTATGCCGGCGAAGGCTGCGCCCAGGTGCTGTTCTTCGAAAGCGACGAGATCTGCGAGACTTCCTACCGCGACCGCGGCGGGAAGTACCAGGGTCAGCAAGGTGTCACACTGCCGAAGACCTGATCGCTTTACAATGCGCGCGTCGCGGCCCCGCCGGTAAGCCAGCCGGGCCGCGCGCCAAGCCTGAATGTCGAGCCACATGCCGACCCGGGGGCGCAGTCCCCGGGCCATGTGGCTCAAGTCCTTCTTGCCGTCCAAGGATGCCCTATGAAATTCCGTTTCCCCGTCATCATCATCGATGAAGACTTCCGCTCCGAGAATATTTCCGGCTCGGGCATCCGCGCGCTGGCGGAAGCCATCGAGCAGGAAGGCATGGAGGTGATGGGCCTGACCAGCTACGGCGACCTGACCTCGTTCGCGCAGCAGTCCAGCCGAGCCTCCTCGTTCATCGTGTCGATCGACGACGACGAATTCGTCAGCGAGGACGACCGCCCCGAGGCGGCGGCCATCGAGAAGCTGCGCGCCTTCGTCAACGAAGTGCGCCGCCGCAACACCGACCTGCCGATCTTCCTGTACGGCGAGACCCGCACCTCGCGGCATATCCCCAACGATATCCTGCGCGAGCTGCACGGTTTCATCCACATGTTCGAGGACACGCCGGAATTCGTCGCGCGCCACATCATCCGCGAGGCCCGGGTCTACCTGGATTCGCTGGCGCCGCCGTTCTTCAAGGCGCTGATCGCCTACGCGCAGGACAGCTCCTACTCGTGGCACTGCCCCGGCCACTCCGGCGGCGTGGCCTTCCTGAAGAGCCCGGTCGGCCAGGTGTTCCACCAGTTCTTCGGCGAGAACATGCTGCGCGCCGACGTCTGTAACGCGGTGGACGAGCTCGGCCAGCTGCTCGACCACACCGGCCCGGTGGCGGCCTCGGAGCGCAATGCCGCGCGCATCTTCAACTCCGACCACATGTATTTCGTCACCAACGGCACCTCCACCTCGAACAAGATGGTGTGGCATGCCAACGTGGCGCCGGGCGACATCGTGGTGGTGGACCGCAACTGCCACAAGTCGATCCTGCACGCGATCATGATGACGGGCGCGATTCCGGTGTTCCTGATGCCCACGCGCAATCACTACGGCATCATCGGCCCGATCCCGAAGAGCGAGTTCGATCCGGAGACCATCCGCCGCAAGATCGAGGCGCACCCGTTCGCCAGCCAGGCCAAGAACCAGAAGCCGCGCATCCTGACCATCACCCAGGGCACCTACGACGGCGTGCTGTACAACGCCGAGCAGATCAAGGAGATGCTGGCCACCGAGATCGACACGCTGCATTTCGACGAAGCCTGGCTGCCGCACGCGGCATTCCACGACTTCTATCACAACATGCACGCGATCGGCCGCGACCGTCCGCGCAGCAAGGACGCGCTGGTGTTCGCCACGCAGTCCACGCACAAGCTGCTGGCCGGCCTGTCGCAGGCCTCGCAGATCCTCGTGCAGGATTCGGACACGCGCAAGCTGGACCGCTACCGGTTCAACGAGGCGTACCTGATGCATACCTCCACCAGCCCGCAGTACTCGATCATTGCCTCCTGCGACGTGGCGGCGGCGATGATGGAAGCCCCGGGCGGCACCGCGCTGGTGGAAGAAAGCATCCAGGAGGCGATCGATTTCCGCCGCGCCATGCGCAAGGTGGAAGGCGACTACGACGCCGGCATGAACGGCGACTGGTGGTTCAAGGTGTGGGGCCCCGATGCGCTGGTCGAGGACGGCATCGGCGACCGCGAGGAATGGATGCTCAAGGCCAACGAGCGCTGGCACGGCTTCGGCGACCTGGCCGATGGTTTCAACCTGCTCGACCCCATCAAGGCCACCATCATCACGCCGGGCCTGGACGTCGACGGCGAGTTCAGCGAGCGCGGCATCCCCGCGGCCATCGTCACCAAGTACCTGGCCGAGCACGGCATCATCATCGAGAAGACCGGGCTGTACTCGTTCTTCATCATGTTCACCATCGGCATCACCAAGGGCCGCTGGAACTCGCTGGTGACCGAGCTGCAGCAGTTCAAGGACGACTACGACCAGAACCAGCCGCTGTGGCGCGTGCTGCCGGAATTCGTCGGCAAGCACCCGCAGTACGAGCGGATGGGCCTGCGCGACCTGTGCGACGCGATCCACAGCGTCTACAAGGCCAACGACGTGGCGCGGGTGACCACCGAGATGTACCTGTCGGACATGGAGCCGGCGATGAAGCCGTCGGACGCCTGGGCCATGATGGCGCACCGCGAGATCGAGCGCGTTGCCGTGGACGAACTGGAAGGCCGCGTCACCGCCATCCTGCTGACGCCGTATCCGCCGGGCATCCCGCTGCTGATCCCGGGCGAGCGTTTCAACCGCATCATCGTGCAGTACCTGAAGTTCGCGCGCGACTTCAACAAGCTGTTCCCCGGCTTCGAGACCGATATCCACGGCCTGGTCGAGGAGGAGGTGGAAGGTGGCGGCAAGGCGTACTTCGTGGATTGCGTGAAGTAGCCGGATGCGCCAAAGCCGTCTCTCATGGCGACGGCTTTTCCCCCTTGCCCCGGCCCTTCCCGCAAGTGTTTGCCGGTATGCACCTCAAAATCGACATATGCTGGCATATGTATAGAATGGTGTCGTGGTTCTTCAGCATGTTGAGGAGGCGTCCATGCGAACCGTTTCCATCTTCAAGAACAACGCGAACCAGGCTGTCCGAATTCCCAAGGACATGCAATTCGAGGGTGTAACAGAACTCGAGATCCGCCGCGAGGGGGATACCATTTTGTTGCGACCGGTACGGCCGACCTGGGCGTCGTTCGCAAACGAGCCGCTGGCGGACGCGGACTTCCTGGCGCAACGTCCACCCGTCGTCCAGACAGGGCGTTTTGACCTGTCTGGCGCGGACGACGGCAGCCAGGAGGCGGGCCAGTGACGCGGCTCTACATGCTTGACACGAACATCTGTTCCTTCATCATGCGTGAACGGCCGCCTGAAGTGCTCGCAAAGCTCCAGTCTTGCGTCGACGCTCAGCACCGCATCGTCATTTCGGCGGTGACCTACGCCGAAATGCGCTTCGGCTCGATCGGCAAGAAGGCATCGCCGAAGCATGCGGCCCTGGTTTCCGCCTTCGATTCCCGTCTTGACGGTGTCCTGCCGTGGGATGCGGCTGCTGTTGATGCGACGACGGCCATCCGTGTCGAGCTGGCGAGCCGCGGCACGCCGATCGGAGAGAACAATGCCGCCATCGCGGGCCATGCCGTTTCAGCCGGTGCCGTGCTGGTGACTAACAACGTGCGCGAGTTCAAGCGTGTGCCGCAGCTTCATTTCGAAGGCTGGGCAATACCTGCCGTCTGACATGCATCGGCAGGATCGGAAGAAAGTGCCTGGGCCGGGCACTGGTTCCAAGGCAACTCCCCCCGTTCTTCAGCAGTTTTTCAACACATGCAGTTAAAGGAAAGGCCCCGGCTCTCGCGGGGCCTTTTGACTCTGGCAATTGCCGCCGCCGGGCGTCAGGCCCGCTATTTCTTCTTGTCGAACTCGAACTGCGGCGCGGCAGGTTCGCTCTCGGCCGGCGCCGACGGCAGCTCCAGGGTGCCGCTGCCCGGTGAAGGCGCCGAGGCCGGTCCGCTGCTTTCACCCCCCAGCGGAATGCTGACCTCAGCCGCATTGGTATGGTGCAGCGAGCCCTTGTCCAGGAACATCGTGACCATGCCCGGCCAGAACATCACCAGCGCCACCATGATCAGCTGCAGGCCCACCCAGGGCAGGGCGCCCCAGTAGATGTCGGAGCTCTTCACTTCCTTGGGCGCGATGCCGCGCAGGTAGAACAGCGCGAAGCCGAACGGCGGGTGCATGAAGGAGGTCTGCATGTTCACGCACAGCATCACGCCGAACCACACCAGCGCCGCGGTGGCCGCCGCTTCCGGGTTGCCGCCCATCGAGTCGGCCACCACTGGCGCCAGCACCTTGACTGCCACCGGCGCCAGCATCGGCACCACGATAAAGGCGATCTCGAAGAAGTCGAGGAAGAAGGCGAGGAAGAAGATGAACAGGTTGACCACCAGCAGGAAGCCGATCCAGCCGCCGGGCAGGGAGGTGAACATATGCTCCACCCAGGCGCCGCCGTCCACGCCCTGGAACACCACCGAGAAGCAGGTGGAGCCGATCAGGATGAACACCACCATGGCCGTGATGCGCGCCGTGGACTGGTAGGCATCGATGATCAGGCCGCGCAGTTCGCTCAGTTGCCCGGCGCGCAGCAGCAGCCAGGCGATGGCCAGGTAGACCACCGCCAGCGGAATGCGAAAGGCATGCGAGCCGAAGGCGACCGTGCCGGCGACGATGGCCACGCCGGTGGCGGCCAGGCCGGTGCGGTAGATATTGCGGTCGAGCTTGCCGAAGCCGGGGTCTCGCAGCACCGCCAGCACCAGCGCGCCGATCGCGCCCATGGCGCCGGACTCGGTGGGGGTGGCGATGCCCATCATGATGGTGCCCAGCACCAGGAAGATCAGCACCGCGCAGGGAATGATGCCGCGCAGGCATTTGCGCCACAGCGCCCAGCCGCGCAGCGTGCGCTCCTCCGCCGGCACCGGCGGCAGCCAGTCGGGCTTGATGCGGGCCAGCACGAAGGTGTAGAGCGCGAACAGCGCGATCTGGATCACCGACGGGCCCCAGGCGCCCAGGTACATGCTGCCCACGTCGGCGCTGCCGGCGGGCGTCTTGAGCTGGTCGGCCAGCACCACCAGCACCAGCGACGGCGGCACCAGCTGCGTAATGGTGCCCGACGCCGCCAGCACGCCGGTGGCGTACTTCATGTTGTAGCGGTAGCGCATCATCACCGGCAGCGAGATCATCGCCATGGCGATCACCTGCGCCGCCACGGTGCCGGTGATGGCGCCGAGGATAAAGCCCACGATGATGACCGAGTAGCCCAGGCCGCCGCGCACCGGGCCGAACAGCTGGCCCATGGAGTCGAGCATGTCCTCGGCCAGCCCGCACTTCTCCAGGATCGCGCCCATGAAGGTGAAGAACGGGATGGCGAGCAGCAGCTCGTTGGCCAGCACGCTGCCGAACACGCGGCTCGGCACCGCCTGCAGGAAGCTGACCGGGAAATAGCCGAACTCGATGGACAGGATGCCGAAGGCAAGCCCCACCGCCGACAGGGAAAATGCGACCGGGAAACCGATCAGCATGAATACCACCAGGCCGCCGAACATCAGCGGCGGCATATATTCCAATGGGATCATTGCACCGGCCTCTCGTATTTCGATTCGATGCGCACCAGGCCCTTGAGGGCGGCGAAGCGCTTGATCAGCTCGGATACGCCCTGCAAGGCAAGCAGGCCGAAGCCGAGGGGCACCACCAGCTTGATCGGGTAACGCGGCAGGCCGCCGGAATTACCGGATTGCTCGAGGATGCGCCACGAGGGCAGGAACAGCGATTCCCACGACAGCCAGGTAAATAGCACGCAGGAAGGCAGCAGGAAGAAAATAATGCCGAAGATGTCGATCCAGTGCTGCGCGCGCTCCGATACGTTGCCGTAGATCAGGTCCACGCGCACATGCTCGTTGCGCTGGAAGGTGTAGGACGCGCCGAACATCACCGCGATGGCGAACATATACCACTGCAGCTCGAGTGGCCAGTTGTCGCTGAGGTTGAAGCCGTAACGCAGCAGGGCGTTGCCTGCGCTGATCAGGCACGACAGCAGGATCATGATGTTTGCAAGCCTGCCCGTGTGCTGATTCAACCTGTCGATCTGCCGTGACAGACCAAGCAAGTAATACATGGGTTGTCTCCCCCTGTTTTTTCGGCATTTAGTTTATCTGTAACAAAATGCTTCGGCGCTTGGGGCTAATACCTACCGCATTGCGCAAGAATCGAATGGATAAAAAAAGCCGCCGGGGCATGGGCCCTGGCGGCTTTTTCCAATGCGGAACTGGCGCGAGACTTACATCGGCGTGCTGCGCTGCTTCAAGCGCCGGCGCGCTGATTCAAAGCGTCGCGCGCGCGGCGGCGATGGCAGCGCGAACCTGCGCCGGCGCGGTGCCGCCGATGTGGTTGCGCGCGGCGACCGAGCCTTCCAGCGTGAGCACTTCGTGCACGTCGTCGCCGATCAGCGCGGCCTTGTCGCCCAGGCCGGTCGCGTCGCGCAGCTCGGCCACGGTGAGGTCGGCCAGGTCGCAGCGGCGGTCGTCGCAGGCGCGCACCGCGTGGGCCACGGCTTCGTGCGCGTCGCGGAAGGGCAGGCCGCGCTTGACCAGGTAGTCGGCCAGGTCGGTGGCGGTGGCATAGCCCTGCAGCGCGGCGGCGCGCATGGCTTCCGGCTTGACCGAGATGCCCGGCACCATGTCGGCGAAGATGCGCAGCGTGTCGGCCACGGTGTCCACCGTATCGAACAACGGCTCCTTGTCTTCCTGGTTGTCCTTGTTGTAGGCCAGCGGCTGGCCTTTCATCAGGGTCAGCAGGCCGATCAGGTGGCCGTTGACGCGGCCGGTCTTGCCGCGTGCCAGTTCGGGCACGTCCGGGTTCTTCTTCTGCGGCATGATCGAGCTGCCGGTGCAGAAGCGGTCGGCGATGTCGATAAAGCCCACGCGCGGGCTCATCCAGATCACCAGCTCTTCCGAGAAGCGCGAGATATGCGTCATCACCAGCGCGGCGGCGGCGCAGAACTCGATGGCGAAGTCGCGGTCGGAGACGGCGTCCAGCGAATTGCGGCACACGCCGTCGAAGCCCAGCTGCTGCGCCACGAACTCGCGGTCGATCGGGTAGCTGGTGCCGGCCAGCGCGGCGGCGCCCAGCGGCAGGCGGTTGACGCGGCGGCGGCAGTCGGCCATGCGCTCGGCGTCGCGCGTGAACATCTCCACGTAGGCCAGCAGGTGATGGCCGAAGGTGACCGGCTGGGCCACCTGCAGGTGGGTGAAGCCCGGCAGGATGGTGTCGGCGTTCTTTTCGGCCAGGTCCAGCAGCGCCCCGCGCAGCGCGCCCAGCAGGCCGATGATGGTGTCGATCTCGCTGCGCAGCCACAGGCGGATATCGGTGGCCACCTGGTCGTTGCGCGAGCGGCCGGTGTGCAGGCGCTTGCCGGCATCACCGACCAGCGCGGTCAGGCGTGCTTCGATATTCAGGTGAACGTCTTCCAGGTCGAGCTTCCACTCGAAGCCGCCGGCCTCGATCTCGCCACGGATCTGCGTCATGCCGCGCTCGATCTCGGCGCGGTCGGCCTCGGCGATGATTCCCTGCTTGGCCAGCATGGCGGCATGCGCCAGCGAACCCTGGATATCGAACAGGGCCAGGCGCTTGTCGAAGAACACCGAAGCGGTGTAGCGCTTCACCAGGTCGGACATCGGTTCGGAGAAGCGGGCGGACCAGGCTTCGCCTTTCTTGGCAAGTTGGGAGGTCATGGGCGGTAAGGCTGGGTTGGCTCGCAAGCCGGCGGCGGGCCGCGGCGCGAGCGGGAAAAATCGGGGAAACCGGGATTATATCGCTGCCGGGCATCGCGCGGCCGCAGGCAGTACAAAGGGTACGACAAGGCCGCGCAGCGACGCCAGCGCCGTCCTCCCAGCCTTGCCTAAAGGGTGTTGGGGGTGTTGGCGATGACCTGGCCCTTGAATACCACCGGCCCGGTCGGCCCGTTCGGATCGGGCGAGCCGCCTGGCGGCTCCACGCTGATGGCCAGCGCCGGCACCTTGCCGACCTGTTGGGCTACGGTCAGGCGCACCAGGCGCTGGTGCCCGATCACGCCCAGGGACTGGGGCTTGCCGCTTTCCGGCAAGGCCCAGAGCTGCAACGCCTGCGCGTCGTTCAGCGGCAAGTGATCCAGGCGACGCAGCGTCAAGGCCTGTGAGCGTGCATCCCACGTCACAAGCACAGCTGCCTGGGCGCGCTCGTCGTTCAGCACCGCCACCGCATTGACCGGCGGGGCCGCCTCCAGCTCGCGCGCCATGCGGACATTGAGGCCGATCGCCACGGCAGCCAGGGCCGCCGCCGCCAGGGTGGCGCCACGCCAGAAGACGGGCGTGACCCAGAGGCGCCGCCACCAGCCTCCCGGCTCAGCGGCTGGAGCGGCGGCGTCAGGCTTGGGCTGCCAGCCCAGCCGCTGCTCGATCCCGCACCACACCTTGTCGACGGGCTCCGACGCCGGCTGCAGCTCCGCAAGGCCGGCCAGCCTCGACTGCCAGTGCCCGATCGCGGCACGGATGGCGGGTTCCTGCCGCGCCAGTTGCTCGAAGCGCCGGCGCGCGCCCCCGCGCAACACGCCCAGCGCGTACTGCGCGGCGAGGCGGTCGATCAGGTCGGGGTGGCGGCTAAGGTTCATGACAGGCTTTCCAGGCACGTGCGCAGGCGTTCCAGGCCGCGCCGTATCCATGACTTGATGGTGCCCAGCGGCACCTGCAATTGCTCGGACAGTTCGCTATGGCTCATGTCCTTCAGGTAGGCCAGGGAGATCGCCTGGCGTTGCGGCTGTTCCAGCCGTTGCAGGCACTGGTTCAGCGCCCGCGCTTCCTGGCTGGCGAGCGCCAGATCCGCGGGGCCGGGCGCATCGTCGGCCAGCCACTCGCCAAGGCTGTCGTCCAGTTCCACGGTCTGGCCGGCGCGGGCCGCCGCCTGCCGGCGCAGGCAGTCCAGTGCCCGGTTGCGCACGATGGCCGTCATCCAGGTCATCGGCGCGGCCAGGTGCGGCCGGTAGTCGCCGGCGTGATGCCAGATGCTGACGAAACTCTCCTGCACCACATCCTCCGCCCAGTCGTGCCTGCTGGTGATACGCAGCGCGAGCCCGAACAGTTTCGTCGCGGTCTGCTCATAGAGCTGGCGCAAGGCCTGCCGGTCGCCCATCGCGGCGGCTTGCAGCAATGCGGCGAGCCGGTCGGCGTCGGCCGGCCTGGGGGCGAAGGCGGGTTCGGCGGGAGAGGGCACCGGGGGCAGGGTTCGGTAAGTGGCGCTAAGTGCTAAGTGCTAAGTGCCGAGAGATGTGTCCGGATTATAGGCACGGGCCGGCTACGGCATGCGAATCCGCGTGTGCATCCGATTGCGAAATGCGTGCGTAAAAGAGACAGGCGCCACCACAGCGGGCGCCGTCCCTCTCTAGACCCTAGTCAGTACACAGGAGAACACCATGGAACGCATGCAGTCGATGTCCGAGCAGACGAAGCGCCAGGCCAGCGAGGAAACGGACGGCCGCATCCTCGCCGCGCCGGATGCGCGCCGGCGCGGCTTGCTCAAGGTACCCGGGCTATTCGCGCTGGGATCGCTGGCGGTGATGAGCCTGGGCGAGTCGATGCCGGCATGGGCCCAGACCCGGTCCGGCAGCACCAAGGACGATATCGCGATTCTCAACGTCGCCCTGGGGCTGGAATACCAGGCCATCGCGGCCTATCAGGTGGGTGCCGAGAGCGGCCTGCTGCAAAAACCGGTGCTGGATACGGCGGTCAAGTTCCAGACGCATCACAAGGCGCACGCGCAAGTCTTGGGGGGCACCGTGTCCAAGCTGGGCGGCAGTCCGGTGATGGCGAAGAAGCCGGCCGAGTACAACTTCCCGACCGATCAGCTCAAGACGCAGGCCGATGTACTGCGCTTCGCCGCCGGGCTGGAGAAAGGGGCCACCGCGGCCTATCTGGGCGTGTTGCCGAATTTCCATAACCGCGAGCTGACCAAGGCCGCCGGCAGCATCCTTGGCGATGAAGCGATGCATTGGGCCATCCTGCTTTCGGTGCTCGGCGAAGATCCGGTGCCGGGCGCGTTCGTTGGGTGACGCCTGACACCAGGCCTGGCCGCCTGAACCGCGCCCGCCCGCTACCGTGTCGGCCGGGATGACCGGCCGCAATGGTCAGGCGGGCCACGCTCTGCGCCGTCCGGCCTGCCGGCCGGACGGGTATTCCCGCCATGGTGCCAGCCACCATGGCGGCTTTTTTGCGCGCAGCGTTGACTCAACCGCTGTTGCGCAGGCCCGCCGCCACCCCGTTGATGGTCAGGTGGATGCCGCGCCGCACGCGGATGTCGTCGCCGTCCTTGCCAGAGCGGAAGCGCTTGAGCAACTCCACCTGCAAGTGGTTGAGCGGATCCAGGTAGGCGAAGCGGTTCTTGATGGAGCGCGCCAGCAGCGGGTTGTCGGCGAGGCGCTCCTGGCGGCCGGTGACCAGCGCCAGCATCTCGCAGGTCAGGTGCCACTCGGCGCTGATGCGCGCGAACACGGTCTTGCGCAGCGCGGCGTCTTCACAGAGCTGGGCATAGCGCGAGGCCACTGCCAGGTCGGTCTTGGCCAGCACCATGTCCATATTGGACAGCAGCGTGGAGAAGAACGGCCAGGTCTTGACCATGCGGCGCAGCGTGGCAACGGCGGCCTTGTGCGCCTTCTCGTCCGGCGCCTCGTCCAGCACGGCCTTGACCGCGCTGCCGAAGCCGTACCAGCCCGGCAACAGCAGCCGGCACTGGCCCCAGGAGAAGCCCCAGGGAATCGCGCGCAGGTCTTCGATGCGGCGCTGCTTCTTGTCCATCAGCTTGCGCGAGGCCGGGCGCGAACCCAGGTTCAGGTCGGCGATCTCGGTGATCGGCGTGGTGGCGAAGAAGTAGTCCTTGAAGCCGGGCGTCTCGTAGACCAGGTCGCGGTAGGCGGAGAAGGCGCGGTCCGAGAGTTGCTGCATCACGGCTTCGAAGGCGGACAGGTCCTTGGGCGCGTTCTGCGTCGGCAGCAGCGAGGCTTCCAGCGTGGCGGCGATCACCGTTTCCAGGTTGCGCCGGCCGATCTCGGCGTTGGCGAACTTGCTGTTGATGATCTCGCCCTGCTCGGTCAGGCGGATCTGGCCATTGACCGTGCCCGGCGGCTGCGACAGGATGGCCTGGTAGGTCGGACCGCCGCCGCGGCCGACCGTGCCGCCGCGGCCGTGGAACAGGCGCAGCTTCACGCGGCGTGTCTCGAACACCTGCACCAGCGCCAGCTCGGCCTTGTACAGCTCCCAGTTGGAGGTGAGGAAGCCGCCGTCCTTGTTGGAGTCGGAGTAGCCCAGCATCACTTCCTGTTCGCCGCCATGGTGGGCGATCACCGAGGCGAAGCCCGGCAGCTCCAGCAGCGATTGCATGATGCCGGCGGCATTGCGCAGATCCTCGATGGTCTCGAACAGCGGGATCACCATCAGTTCCGTGCGTGCCGGGTCCGCCTTGCTGCCGAGCGTGCCGCGCAGCATGCCGGCTTCCTTCTGCAGCAGCATCACCTCCACCAGGTCCGATAGCGTCTCGGTGTGCGAGATGATGTAGTTGCGGGCCACGCGCGCGCCGTAGCGGGCGCGCAGTTCGCGCGCCATGTTCAGGATGGCCAGCTCGCTGCGGGTCTGCTCGGAGTAGGTGTGCCAGGGCAGCGTCAGCAGGCGCGGCTGGCGCAGCTCGGCCAGCAGCAGTTCCAGCTTGCGGGCTTCCGGCAAGGCCGCGTAGTCGGCCTCCACGCCAGCGGCGGCAAAGAGTTCGGCGATCACGGCTTCGTGCACGTCGGACACCTGGCGCATATCGATCGAGGCCAGGTGGAAGCCGAAGATGCCGATGGCCTTGGCCAGCGCGTCGATGCGGGTGCGCGCGAGCGCCTCGCCATGGTGGGCGCGCAGCGAGTCGATCACCACCTGCACGTCGGCGCCGAAGGACTGCGCGTCGGCATAGGGCGCGGCGTCGGCCACCGGGTGGCGCGGCGCGGCGTGCCCGGTGACGGCCTTGCAGGTCGCCGCCAGGCGCGCATAGATGCCGATCAGGGCGCGCCGGTAGGGCTCGTCGGCGCGATGCTCGGAATGGTCGGGCGAGGCTTCGGCCAGCGCCAGCAGCGCCGGGCTGGCTTCCACCATCAGGCTCGACATCGACAGCTCGGCGCCGAGCGCGTGGACTTCGTCCAGGTACCATTCCAGGATCAGCGCCGATTGCTTGCTCGCGGCGTGTTCCAGCGTGTCCGCGGTGACATTGGGATTGCCGTCGCGGTCACCGCCGATCCACGAGCCCATCTGGAAGAAGGGCGCGAGCTGATCCGGGTTGGCCGGCGCGGACTTGTTCCTGCGCGTGGTGGGGAACACCGCGGCGATGTCTTCCTCCAGTTCGCTCATCAGTTGCGGGATGCCGCGCAGGAAGCAGGTGCGGTAATAGGAGAGCGCGTTGTCGATCTCGTCGACCACCATCAGCCGCGTGTTGCGCAGCATGCGGGTCTGCCACAGCGTGGTGACGCGGGCGCGCAGCAGCGCGGTGTTGTGGTCGCGCTCGCGCGCGGTCATCGGCAGGTCGCGTTCGGCCAGCAGGCGGGCGATCTCGCGCTCGGCGTCGAGAATACTCTTGCGCTGGACTTCGGTCGGGTGCGCCGTCAGCACGGGCACGATCAGCGCTTCGTCGAAGAACTTGCGCAAGGTCTTGCCGGTCACGCCGGCGGCATCGATGGCCTGCAGGGCGCGGGCCAGGCTGCCCGGCTGCGATGGCGAACCAGCCAGCGCATGCACCCGGCGGCGGCGGTTGTGGTGCTGGTCCTCGGCGATATTGGCCAGGTGCGAGAAATAGCTGAAGGCGCGCACCACCGAATTGGTCTGGTCGCGCGACAGGCGCTTGAGCAGGCGATCCAGCTCGGCGCCGGCGGCGCGGTCGTTCTCGCGGCGGAAACGCACTGCGGTCTGACGGATGGTCTCGACCAGCTCGAAGGCGGATTCGCCCTCCTGCTCGCGCACGCAATCGCCCAGCAGGCGGCCCAGGAAGCGGATGTCTTCGCGCAGGGGCAGGTCCTTGTCGCTGGCGCGGCGGGCCGGGGTATTGGCCGCCGGTACGGCGTCAGGCCTGGGCGCGGCCGCGCGGGCGGTGCGCTTGCTGCCGGCGGTCTTGCCGGCCGGGGCTGCGGTGGCGGGGGGCGGTGCGGAGGCCAGGGTGGCTTCGGGGGCGTCTGCCCGGCTGGCGGTTGGCTTGCGCCGGCCGGCGGGGCGCGCGGCTTGCTGCGTCATGCAATCTCCTGTTATCTCTTGGCTCTTATGCGTTCGGTTGGCCCGGAGCGGCTTGGGGTGCGTGCTAACATTCGCGGATGCAAGCATCCGTTCCCCCGTCATCCTCCAGCGCTGCACCGCGCAAGCTCGTGATCGCCTCCCGCGAAAGCCGTCTGGCTATGTGGCAGGCCGAACATGTGCGTGCTGCGTTGCAACAATACTATCCCGCGTGCCATGTGTCCATTCTTGGCATGACCACGCGTGGAGATCAGATTCTAGACCGGACGCTGTCCAAAGTCGGCGGCAAGGGCCTCTTCGTCAAGGAACTCGAGATCGCGATGGCCGAAGGCCGCGCCGACCTCGCGGTGCACTCCCTCAAGGATGTGCCGATGGAGTTACCCGAAGGCTTCGCCCTGACCGCCATCATGGAGCGCGAGGACCCGCGCGATGCCTTGGTCTCGGCCAGTTTTGCCTCGCTGGACGAGATGCCGGCCGGCACCGTGGTCGGCACTTCCAGCCTGCGCCGCGAGGCTGCGCTGCGGACCCGCTATCCACACCTTGTCATCCAGCCGCTGCGCGGCAATCTCGACACCCGCCTGGCCAAGCTCGACCGCGGCGACTACGGCGCCATCATCCTGGCCGCCGCCGGCCTCAAGCGCCTGGGACTGGCCGCGCGCATCCGCGCCGTGCTCGATCCGGCCAGCTCGCTGCCGGCGGCAGGGCAGGGCGCGCTTGGCATCGAGATTCCCGCCGGGCGCCCCGAACTGGCCGAGTGGCTGGCTCCGCTCAACCACGTGCCCAGCGCGCTGGCGGTGACGGCCGAGCGCGCCGTGTCGCGCATGCTGGGCGGTTCGTGCCAGGTGCCGCTCGCCGCCCACGCGCACTGGGAAGGCTCGCAACTGCAGATCGAGGCCTTCGTGGCGCTGCCGGACGGCAGCCGTTGCGTGCGGGCCCGCGCCGCCGCCGTGGTCGAGGGTGCCGGGGCAGCCAGCCAGGCCGAAGCGCTCGGCAAGGCGGTTGCCCAGGACCTGCTGGCACAGGGTGCGGCCGGGATCCTTGCGGCGCTGGCTGATCCGGCATCCCCTCAAGCCCCTGCCTGAGGCCGGCCCATGCCCCGCCCGACCGTCGTTGTAACACGACCCGCCGGGCAGTCCCGGCAACTGACCGAGGCCCTTTCGGCCGCCGGCCTGGACGTGCTTGGCTTCCCCCTGCTGGCGATCGGCCCCGCGGCCGACGAAGGGCGCCTGCGCGCGGCGCTGGCGCGGCTGGCGGACTTCTCGCTGGTCGTTTTCGTTAGTCCCAATGCGGTGGCCTTCGCGCTGGACGCCCTGGCCCAGGTGCAGGACCGGCCCGCGCCCCAGTGGCCCGAGGCCGTGCCGGTCGCGGTGGTCGGCCCGGCCAGCGTCGCGGCCCTGGCCGAGCGCGGGATCGCCGTGCCCGCCCATCGCATCATCGCGCCGGCCGGCGTTGCGGCTGCCGGCAATGGCTTTGAGGCCGATGGCGCCGATGCTGGCAATGGCTTTGAGGCCCGCTTCGATTCCGAAGCCCTGTGGCGGCAGCTCGAAACCCAGTTCGGCGCGGATGCGCTGAACGGGCGCCAGGTCCTGATCGTCCGCGGCAATGGCGGGCGCGATTGGCTGGCGGAGCGCCTGCGTGTGGCGGGCGCCGAGGTGTGCGCCGTCGAAGCCTACCAGCGTTCCATCCCCACGCCGGGCAGCATGCAGTGGCAAGCGGTGCGCGACGGGCTCAAGCCGGGCGCGCCGCCACAGGCCTGGCTGCTGACCAGTTCCGAAGCGGTGCGCAATCTCGATGCGCTGGCGCGCCAGGCGCTCAGCCCGCAAGAGCTGGCCTGCCTGCGCCAGGTGCAGTGCATCGCGCCCCATGCGAGAATCGCCGAGCAGGCCGCCGCCCTGGGGTTTTCGCAATTGCTGCGTGCCGCGCCGGGCGACGAGGGGCTGCTGGCGGCTTGCCGCCAGTGGGCCCAGGCGCATGCCGGTCCGCCGGCGCCGATGCCGGTCGCGCTGCCGCCGGCAGGTGACGCGGCCTCCGTTTCCGTACCGGCGGCGGCTCCGTCGCCCCCGCCGGTCCAACCCGTCAATTCACCGCCAGCAACGTCAACGAAGGTCGATCGCGTGACGCAAGACACTACCTCCCCTCCCGCTGCCAGCCCGCCCCACGGGGCCGGCGCCTCGCTGCCCGCACGCGCTACGCCCCGGCTCAATCCATGGTGGCTGCTGCTCATCCTGCTGATCCTCGCCATTGGCGGCGGCTTCTGGTGGTTGCAGCAGCGCGTCGATCACCTGACCCAGGAGCTGGCGCGGCGCCAGCAGAGCAACGATGCGCTGGTGCAGGAAACCCGCGTGCTGTCGCGCAACGCGCAGGACACCGTCAAGGAACTGCAGGCCAAGGTCGGCGCGCTGGACGGCCAGGTGGGCGAGGCGCGCGACAAGCAGGCCGCGCTGGAACAGGTCTACCAGGACCTGATGCGCAACCGCGACGACTGGGAGATCGCCGAGATCCAGCAATTGCTGACCAATGCGGGACAGCAACTGCAGCTGACCGGCAATGTGCAGGTCGCTCTCGCCGCGCTGCAAAGCGCCGACACCCGCCTGGCGCGTACCGACAAGCCCCAGTACAACCTGCTGCGCCGGGCTATCGCGCGCGATATCGCCCGCATGAAGGCGGTGCCCGACACCGACTTGACCGGCGCGGCCATCAAGCTTGACGAGGCCATCAACCAGGTGGACACGCTGCCGCTGCTGTCCAGCGAACGCATGCTCGAGCGCAGCGAGGCCGATGCGCGCAAATCGGACACCAAGGCCGAGGCCGCCGGCAAGGCCGGTAAGGCAGGGGCCGGCAAGCCCACCAGGAATGGCGTCAAGGACGAAGCCGCGTCGGCCGGCAATGCGGTCGGCAACTGGTTTGGCCGCTTGTGGGGCAATGTGCGCGACGAGCTGATGCAGGTCATCCGCATCCGGCGCGTGGACGATGCCCAGGCATTGCTGCTGACCGGCGACCAGGGCTGGTTCCTGCGCGAGAACGTCAAGCTGCGCCTGCTCAATGCGCGCCTGGCGCTGTTGTCCCGCAACGAGCCGGTATTCCGCAACGACCTGGCGGCCGCGCAGGCGATGCTGGGGCGCTATTTCGATACCAAGTCGCGCCGCGTGCAGGCCGTGCTGACCCTGCTCAAGCAGGCCCAGGCCGGTGCCGTGACGGTGCAGTTGCCCACCATGGCGGAAAGCCTCGGCGCGCTGCAGGCGCTCAAGAAGGAGTAGCGCATGCGGCTTCTTTTCTGGGTGGCGATCCTGTTTGGCGGCGCGGTCGGGCTGGCGCTGTTCACGCAATTCAACCAAAGCAATGTGGTCCTGTTCTACCCGCCATACCGGGTCGAACTCTCGCTGAACCTCGCGCTGGCCCTGCTGCTGCTGGCGTTTTTCGTGGTCTGGACCATCCTCACCACCGTGCGCCATCTGTCCGAGATGCCGGCACGCGCGGCGGCTTACCGCGAACGCAGCCGCATGAACCGCGCGCAGGCAGCCTTGCGCGAGGCCATCGAGAACCTGTTCGCCGGACGCTTCGCCCGCGCCGAGCGCACGGCGCGCGAGGCCCAGGCCTGGCCCGAGCAGGCCCAGACCGCGGCGCTGATCGGCGCGCGCGCGGCGCACCGCATGCAGGAAACCGAGCGCCGCGATGCCTGGATGGCGCAGGTCACCGATCCCGAGCGCGAACAGGCGCGGCTGGTGTCGATGGCCGAATTGCTGGTCGACGCGCGCGACGCCGAAGGCGCGCTGGAAACCATCGCGCAATTGCAGTCGCAGGGCTCGCGCCAGATCCATGTGCAGCGCATCGCCCTGCGCGCGCACCAGCACCTGAAGAACTGGGCTGAAGTCCTGCGCCTGGCGCGCTCGCTGGAGAAGCGCAACGCCCTGCATCCGGTGCTCGCGCTGCGCCTCAAGCAGATGGCCTGCGAAGCCCTGCTGGAAGAGCGCCGCCACGACAGCGAGGCATTGCACGATCTCTGGCGCTCGCTATCGGCCGACGAACGCCGCGCGGCCCGCATCGCTGAACCCGCTGCGCGTTACTTCGCCGCGCTTGGCCGGCAGGACGAGGCCCGCAAGATCGTGGAGGACGCGCTCAAGGTCAACTGGGATAGCCGGCTGGTCTTGCGCTATGCCGAGTGCGCCGAGCCGGGCCACGCGCTGCCGCAGATCCAGCAGGCCGAGAAATGGCTGGCGCAGCATCCGGTGGATGCGGACCTGTATTACACGCTGGGCATGCTGTGCCTGGGCGAGAAGCTCTGGGGCAAGGCGCAGGCGAGTTTCGAGCGGGCGCTGAAGTATGCGGATGGGGATTTGCAGAAGCGGTTGCGGGTCAGGGCGCATCTGGCGTTGGCGAGGTTGTATGAGGAAACCGAGAGGCCGGAGGAGGCGCAGCGGCATTATCGGGAGAGTGCCATGCTGGCGGCGTGAGGGTTTGTTGCTTGTGGGGTTGACTGCCACGTCAAAGGCTTCACTGCCCAAGAAGCCGTTTCAGAAATGATTCTGGCGTCGTTGCGCGGCCTTGCCGTACCCGTTGTCCTGTCTGCGGCCGCGCGCCTAGCCAGGACCGCTTCGCTTCATTTTGAAACGGCTTCTAACTTCAAAGTCAAAGGCAGTTTCACCTCCCCCTTCGGGGAGTCGTATCGCCACGGCTCGCTTCGCATCGCCGTGGGTGTGGCCTGCTCCGCGTGCGGGCCACACGGCTACGCCGGATCGTTTGCTGGTGCCTTCGCTTTGACGGCCTCTGCGCTCGGGGCTGATCCCGCTTCACTTCTTTCCTTCACCACGGCATACCTCGCCAGCGTTTCCCTGCGCGCTACGTCGTGCTGCACGATCGGGCGTGGATAGTCCTCGCCAAGCCTGACTCCGGCTGCGGCCAGCACATTCTCCGACGCTGTCCACGGCGCATGGATGTACTTGTCCGGCAGCCGCGCCAGCTGCGGCAGGTATTTGCGGATGAACCTTCCCTGCGGGTCGAATTTTTCCGATTGCGTGATCGGGTTGAAGATGCGGAAGTACGGCTGCGCATCGCACCCGGTGGATGCGGCCCATTGCCAGCCTCCATTGTTGGCGGAGAAGTCGAAGTCGTTGAGCTGGTCGGCAAAGTACTGCTCGCCACGCCGCCAGTCCACGCCCAGGTCCTTGACCAGGAAGCTTGCCACCACCATCCGCAGGCGGTTGTGCATGTAGCCGCTCTGCCGGATCTGCAGCATGGCCGCATCCACCAGCGGATAACCGGTCCGGGCGTCGCGCCAGGCCTGGAAGCAGCGCTCGCCGGTGGCGCCCCCGACCCAGCGGATGGCGTCGTAGGCGGCGTGGAAGGCGCGACCTGCGGCGACCCGTGGATGGTGGTGCAGGATCATGAAATAGAAATCGCGCCAGATCAGCTCCGACAGCCAGGTGGCGGCGCCTGCGCTGTCCGCGCCGCCGCGCAGCGTGGCGGCGTGGGCGGCGCGCACCAGCGTGCGGATCGACAGGGTGCCGAAACGCAGGTGCACCGACAGGTAGCTCGGGCCGCGCAGCGCGGGGTAGTCGCGCCGACCCGCGTAGTCGTCCATGCGTTCGCAGAATTCGTCAAATAGCGCGTGGGCGCCGGCGCTGCCGGTGGGCATGGCGATCCCGGCCAGGTTGGCGGGCGCGAAGCCCAGCGCCTCCAGCGTTGGCAGTGGCCGCTCGTAAGCCGGGGGGAGGGGCGACAGGGACGAGAAATAGGGCTCGACCGGGTAGGGCCTGAGGTCGAACGGGAGCAGGGCCTTGAGCCAGGCGTTCTTGTAGGGCGTGAACACCGAGAACGGCTTGCCCTGGCCGGTCAGGATCTCGTCGCGCTCGAAGATGACCTGGTCCTTGAAGCTGAAGAAGGCGCAGGAGCGGTCCGCCAGCGCCTGTCCGACCTCGGCATCGCGGGCCTGGGCGGCGGGCTCGTAGTCGTGGTTGACAAACACGGCTTCGGCGCCAAGCCCGGCGGCCAGTGCGGGCACTGACTGGCGCGCGTGCCCGTGCAATACGATCAGGCCGCCGCCGGCGGCGCGCAGCGCGGTGTCCAGCGGCGCCAGCGAGGCGAGGATGAACTCCACCCGGCGGTCCGCGGACAGGCCCCGTGCCAGCAGGGGATCCAGGATCTCGCGGTCGAATACGAAGACGCACCATACCCGGCGGCAGTGCTTGAGGGCATAATGCAGCGCCGCATGATCGTCGGCGCGCAGATCGCGCCGGAACCAGACCAGGCCGCGCCCGAACCGCCGGTCGATCCGGTACGGCTGGCGCGCTTCGGCGGGTTGCGGGGGCAAGATCGGGGGCTCCGGGAAATGGGCGGAAGAAGCCTGTTACCCTAACATACCGGCGGATGAGCGCGGTGCCGATCCTGTCGCGCCGGCGCAGCAATCCAGTAACCCAGCATTCAGATATCAAGAAGCAAGCCATGGCCATGACACTCGACCGCATCCTCCAATCCCAAGGCTTCGGCACCCGCCGGTATTGCGGCGACCTGATCGGCGCCGGACTGGTGGAGGTCAACGGCGCCCTGTGCGAGGACCCGCGCGAGCAGTTCGAGGTCGACGGCTTGCGCCTGACCGTGGACGGCGAAGAGTGGATCGGCCACAGCAAGGCCTACCTCGTGCTGAACAAGCCGGTTGGCTATGAATGCTCGCAACGGCCGCGTCATCATCCCAGCGTGTACAACCTGCTGCCGGTGCCGCTGCGCCAGCGCGACGTGCAAGCGGTCGGCCGGCTGGACCAGGACACCACCGGGCTGCTGCTGCTGTCGGACGATGGCCAGTTCATCCATGCCCAGACCTCGCCCAAGAAGAAGGTGCCCAAGATCTACGAGGTGACGACTGCCGAGCCGGTCACTCAGGCACAGGTCGAGGCCCTGCTGGCCGGCGTGAAGCTGGACGACGAGCCGGCCCCGATCGCCGCCGCCGGCTGCGAGGCCACTGGCGAGCACAGCCTGCGCCTCAGCCTGACCGAGGGCAAGTACCACCAGGTCAAGCGGATGGTGGCGGCGGCCGGCAACCATGTGGCGGCGCTGCACCGCAGCGCCATCGGCGCGCTGGTGCTCGAGCCGACGCTGGCGCCGGGCGAATGGCGCTGGCTCACGGCGGACGAGCTTGCCGCGCTGACGCGCAAGGAGTAAGAAGGGCCGGCAGGGAAGCGCACCGGAGCGGATCCGGGATGCTGCAGTGCGGCATCCGCGAATCTTTTCCGGACGGATGGCAACGATTTGATAAAATGCAGGGATGGCGACGCTGGAAGCCCCAATCAATCTCACCAATCAGTTCCTGATTGCCATGCCCGGCATGGCAGACCCGACTTTTTCGGGTTCCGTCGTCTACTTGTGCGAGCACAACGAACGCGGCGCGCTGGGCCTGGTGATCAATCGGCCTATCGACATCGACATGGCCACCTTGTTCGACAAGATCGACCTCAAGCTGGAGATCCTGCCGGTGGCGCAGCAGCCGGTGTATTTCGGCGGCCCGGTGCAGACCGAGCGCGGTTTCGTGCTGCACGATCCGGTTGGCATCTATGTGTCGTCGCTGGCGGTGCCCGGCGGCCTGGAGATGACCACCTCCAAGGACGTGCTGGAGGCTGTCGCCAACGGCAGCGGCCCGCACCGCTTCCTGCTCACGCTGGGCTATGCCGGCTGGGGCGCAGGGCAACTCGAGGAAGAGCTCAGCCGCAACGGCTGGCTGACCGTCCAGGCCGATCCCGAAATCATTTTCAGCGTGCCTCCCGAGGAACGCTTTGCCGCCGCCATACGCCTGTTGGGCATCGATTTCACCATGCTCTCGGGTGAGGCAGGGCATGCCTGAGGCAGGCGCGACGCCAGCGCCACGCCCGCTGCCCACCGACGGCACCGCCCTGGCGTTCGACTACGGCGAGAAGAAGATCGGCGTAGCGCTCGGCAATTTCATCACGCGCGAGGCGCGCCCGCTCACCATCCTCCCCAATATCACCGTGGAAGGCCGCTTCGAGGCGGTGGCTGCCCTGATCCGGGAGTGGTCGCCGGTGCTCCTGGTGGTCGGCATGCCGGTCAACCCGGAGGGCGGGGAGCAGCCGTCCATGCGGCTCGCGCGCCGCTTCGGCAACCAGATCCATGGCCGCTTCGGCTTGCCGGTGGAGTGGGTCGACGAGCGCTATACGTCCCGCCTGGCCCAGATGGCCGGAGCCCGGCCCGGCGCGCTCGACGCCGAAGCCGCCAGCATCATCCTGCAACAGTACTTCGACCAGCATCCGCTATGACCCAGACTTCCTCTCCCGACGCCGAGGCGCTCTACCGCACGCTGCGCGACCAGGTGCAGGCCGCGTTGCCCGAAGCCGAACGCGCGCAATGGTCGGTGGCCGGTATCTACTCCGGTGGCGCCTGGATTGCCGAGCGGCTGGCCGCCGACCTGAAGCTCGATGGCCACGGGGTCGTCAACGTCGCCTTCCATCGCGACGACTATGCCAAGAAGGGCCTGCACAGCCAGGCCCAGCCCACCACGCTGCCTTTCGACGTGCAGGACCGCAAGATCCTGCTGATCGACGACGTGCTGGCCACCGGCCGCACCATCCGCGCCGCCGTCAACGAGCTGTTCGACTACGGCCGCCCGGCCCGCGTGGCGCTGGCGGTGCTGGTGGACCGCGGTGGCCGCGAACTCCCGACGGCAGCCGATTTCGTCGCCGCGCACGTCGACCTGCCGCCCAAGACCACGCTGGTGCTGTCGCACGAGGGCGCCGGCGCGGACATGCGCTTCGCCTTCGCCAACGAGGCCACCGGCAACTAAACCTGCCTGCCAGCCCGGCCGGCCTGCGCGCGCCGGCCGGCAGGCTTCGGACCTGTACCTGTCATTCGCCACCGCCCGGCCCTTTCTACCTGCCATGATCAAGACGTTCCGCAACCCGCAACTGACCAAGAACGGCGAGCTCAAGCACCTGCTGTCGATCGAAGGCCTGTCGCGCGAGATGATCGCGCACATCCTCGATACCGCCAGCCAGTTTGTCTCGCTGTCCGACTCCGACCGCGATGTGAAGAAGGTACCGCTGCTGCGCGGCAAGAGTGTGTTCAACCTGTTCTTCGAGAACTCCACACGCACCCGCACCACCTTCGAGATCGCCGCCAAGCGGCTGTCGGCGGACGTGCTCAACCTGAACATCAACGCTTCGTCCACCAGCAAGGGCGAGTCGCTGCTCGACACCATCAACAACCTGTCGGCGATGTCGGCCGACATGTTCGTGGTGCGCCACGCCAGTTCCGGCGCGCCCTACCTGATCGCCGAGCATGTCGCGCCCCATGTGCACGTCATCAACGCCGGCGACGGCCGCCACGCGCACCCCACGCAGGGGCTGCTCGACATGTACACCATCCGCCATTACAAGCAGGATTTCACCAAGCTCACGGTGGCCATCGTGGGCGATATCCTGCACTCGCGCGTGGCGCGCTCCGACATCCACGCGCTGACCACGCTGGGCGTGCCCGAAGTGCGCGCCATCGGCCCGCGCACGCTGCTGCCTTCGGGACTGGAGCAGATGGGCGTGCGCGTCTTCCACAATATGGAGGAGGGACTCAAGGGCGTGGACGTGGTGATCATGCTGCGCCTGCAGAACGAGCGCATGAGCGGCGCACTGCTGCCGTCGGCGCAGGAATACTTCAAGGCCTACGGCCTGACGCCGGAGCGCCTGGCGCTGGCCAGGCCCGATGCCATCGTGATGCACCCGGGACCGATGAACCGCGGCGTGGAGATCGACTCCGCCGTGGCCGACGGATCCCAATCCGTCATCCTCAACCAGGTGACCTTCGGCATTGCGGTACGCATGGCCGTGATGGGCATCGTGGCCGGAAACAATGACTGACAGCGCCCGGCCGACCCGGCCCAGGCAAGCCAGAACAACCGAATACAAGCCAAGCGACACGATATGAAGATCCACATCAAGGGCGGCCGCCTGATCGACCCGGCCGCGAACGTCGATGCGCAGCAAGACCTTTACATCGCCGCCGGCAAGGTCGTCGGCGTGGGCAGCGCGCCGGCGGATTTCCATGCCAACAAGACCATCGACGCGACCGGGCTGATTGTCTGCCCCGGCCTGGTCGACCTGTCCGCGCGGCTGCGCGAGCCCGGCTATGAATACAAGGCCACGCTCGAGTCCGAGGTGGCGGCGGCTACCGCCGGCGGCGTGACCAGCCTGGTCTGCCCGCCCGACACCGACCCCGTGCTCGACGAGCCCGGCCTGGTGGAAATGCTCAAGTACCGCGCCCGCACGCTCAACCAGACCCACGTCTATCCGCTGGGTGCGCTGACGCTTGGCCTCAAGGGCGAGACGCTGACCGAGATGTCGCAGCTGACCGAGGCCGGCTGCATCGGCTTCTCGCAGGCCGAGGCGCCGATCCGCAATACCCAGGTGCTGCTGCGCGCGCTGCAATACGCGCAGACCTTCGGATTCACCGTCTGGCTGCGCCCGGAAGATCCCTACCTCGGCGGCGGCGTGGCCGCCAGCGGCGCGGTGGCGTCGCGCCTGGGCCTGTCCGGCATGTCGGTGATCGCCGAGACGGTGCGGCTGCATACGATTTTCGAGCTGATGCGCAGCACCGGCGCGCGCGTGCACCTGTGCCGGCTGTCCTCGGCCGCCGGCATCGAGCTGGTGCGCCAGGCCAAGCGCGAAGGCCTCGAGGTGACCTGCGACGTCAATATCCACCATGTGTCGCTGACCGACATGGATATCGGCTATTTCAACTCGCAGATGCGTTTCTCGCCGCCGCTGCGCAGCGCGCGCGATCGCGACGCCATCGTGGCGGGCCTGTCGGATGGCACCATCGATGCGCTGTGCTCGGACCACACGCCGGTGGACGACGATGAAAAGCTGCTGCCCTTCGCCGAGGCATCGCCCGGCGCCACGGGCCTGGAGTTGCTGCTGCCGCTGACGCTGCGCTGGGCCGAAGAGCACAAGGTGCCGCTGTCCCGCGCGCTGGCCCGCATCACCGCCGAGCCGGCCCGCGTGCTGGGCCTGGCAGCCGGTACGCTGGCTGCGGGCAGCGCGGCCGACATCTGCATCTTCCATCCCGAGCAGGAGTGGAAGGTGGAGCGGCGCGCGCTCAAGAGCCAGGGCAAGAACTCGCCCTGGCTGGGCTACGACATGCGTGGCCGCGTGCGCACCACGCTGGTCGGCGGCCACGTCGTCTACGAACTGCACTGAGCGCCATGCCGGGCCAAATGGGCAAGGGCAAGACGATTCGGGCAGGTTTGCCAGCGAGGCTTGCATGATCCGGCTGCGCAAGATCGCGCTGGTCCTGCACCTGCTGCGCGGCCTGCTGACCTGCGCGGTGCTGTTCCCATGGCTGGGCGTGGCATCGCGGCAATGGCATATCCGCCGCTGGTCGCGGCGGCTGCTGCGGATCTGCGGGGTCACGGTCGAGGTGCAGGGGCTGCAGCCCGGACAGGCGGCGCCACGCGGCGCCATGGTCGTGTCCAACCATATCTCCTGGCTGGACATCTACGTCATCAATTGCTGGCAACCCGTGCGCTTCGTGGCCAAGTCCGAGATCCGCGACTGGCCCGTGATCGGC
The DNA here is from genome assembly GCF_057798855.1 of Cupriavidus sp. 96C5-1. Taxonomy (NCBI): domain Bacteria; kingdom Pseudomonadati; phylum Pseudomonadota; class Betaproteobacteria; order Burkholderiales; family Burkholderiaceae; genus Cupriavidus; species Cupriavidus sp. 96C5-1. The sequence goes on from NZ_JBYOJU010000001.1 coordinate 257,694, forward strand.
TGGCTGTGCGGGCAGACCGGCACCATCTTTATCGAACGCGCGCGCAAGCGCGATGCGCACCGCGTGCTGCACGCCATCACCGACGTGATGCTGCAGGGTGACCTGGTCTGCGTGTTCCCGGAGGGCACCACCACGGACGGCACCAGCGTGCTGCCGTTTCATGCCAACCTGATGCAGGCGCCGATCTCGGGCGGGCTGCCGGTGCAGCCGGTCGGGCTGGCCTACCTGGATGCCGCCACCGGCCAGCCAACCGTGGCACCGGCGTATATCGGGGATCTGACCCTGCTGCAGACGCTGGATGCCATCCTGCGGTCGCCGCCGATCATCGCGCGGCTGTGTTTCGCGCCGACCCTGACCGCTTCCAGCGCCAGCCGGCGCGAGCTGGCCGAGGCCGCGCGGGAAGTGGTGAGCCATCTGAGCCAGGGTGCGCAGGCGCACGCTGCTGAACTGGCGGTGCGGGTCAACGGCGAAGCCGGGACGGCAACAGTCCGGGAGGGTGAGAGCGGCGAACGCGCCGCTACGCACGTGCCGGCGTCCATGCCGTAGGGCGGTTTGCCCCCGGCCATGGGCTTCGGCTTCAGGCGAGCGGGTCGCAATATTGCGGACACGCCACCTGGATCAACGAGCGCTGCGCCGGATCCCGCGCCAGCCGTGCCGCCGTCAGCTTGCCCCCCCAGACACATCCGGTATCCAGCGCCATGAGATTGGGTCGCATCACCAGCCCCAGCGTCGACCAGTGTCCGCATACGACCGTGGTGTCCTCGGTGCGCCGGCCGGGCACGTCGAACCAGGGCATATAGCCGGCCGGCATGCTGCCGGGTCCGTCCTTGGTCTTGAGATCCATCACGCCTTCCTCGTTGCAGAACCGCAGGCGGGTGAGGGCGTTGACCACCACTCGCTGACGCTCGATGCCGCGCAGCCCTGCGTCCCATCGGTTCGCCGCATTGCCGAAGACGCCGCCCAGGAAAGCCTTCCAGCCGGGGCCGCGCAACTCGCGCTCCACTTCTCCGGCCAGTTCCATGACCTGCGCTGCCGTCCATTGCGGCAGCACGCCGGCGTGCACGAGCAGGAAGCCGTTTTCATGGATCGCCAGAGGCCGATGCCTGAGCCAGGTGATCAATTCGTTACAATCGGGGCTTTCGAGAATATCCCCCAGGGTGTCCCCGCGACCGGTTTTGCGCACGCCGGCGGCAACGGCCAGCAGGTGGATATCGTGATTGCCGAGCACGGATTCGGCGCGCTCGCCAAGCTGGCGTACGGTCCGCAGTGTGCGTGCCGAAGCCGGGCCGCGGTTGACCAGATCGCCGACGAAGCGCAGCCGGCTATCCGCGGGCAGCCGCTGGGTGATGAGTTCGTCCAGAGAGGCCGCGCAGCCTTGCAGGTCGCCGATGGCGAAATGTTGAGTATTAGTCACAAATTTGATTTGCCTGAATAATTGCACAATAAATTGGTTTTTTATTTCCAATATTGTGCGGACAATTCGGGGAAGACGTTACAACAGGCTACAAAAAGATGTCAGTTCCGGGCAAGGCCCCGTCCCCGGTCGGATAGAATACCGCCACTTCTGCAGGTACTTAAGATCCCGCCGTCCCCACAATGGATCAAGGCGGGCGCTCGGCATTGGCCGGGCTCTCGAAATACATCGAAGGGCAGGGAGCGCAGCTTTTGTCTCATATTCTGGTTACTGGCGGTGCAGGCTTCATCGGCGCCAACTTTGTTCTGAACTGGCTGGGCGCCGACGGCGCCGACAGCATTGTCAATGTCGACAAGCTGACCTATGCCGGCAACCGCAAGACGCTCGCCTCGCTGGACGGCGACAGCCGTCATGTCTTCTCGCAGACGGACATCTGCGACCGCGCCGCGCTGGACCAGCTGCTGGCGGCCTACCGGCCGCGCGCCGTGGTGCACTTTGCCGCGGAGAGCCATGTCGACCGCTCCATCCACGGCCCGGGCGAGTTCATCCAGACCAATATCGTTGGCACCTTCACGCTGCTCGAAGCGGTGCGGGCCTACTGGGGCGGGCTGGATGATGAAGCCAAGGCGGCCTTCCGCTTCCTGCACGTCTCCACCGACGAAGTCTTCGGCTCGCTCGAGGCCGGCGATCCACAGTTCTCCGAGACCACGGCCTACGCGCCCAACAGCCCGTATTCGGCATCGAAGGCGGCGTCCGACCACCTGGTGCGCGCCTACCACCACACCTACGGGCTGCCGGTGCTGACCACGAACTGCTCCAACAACTACGGTCCGTATCACTTCCCCGAGAAGCTGATCCCGCTGATCATCGCCAACGCGCTGGGCGGCAAGCCGCTGCCGGTGTATGGTGATGGCCTGAACGTGCGGGACTGGCTGTATGTTGGCGATCACTGCGCTGCCATTCGCGAAGTGCTGGCGCGCGGCCGTCTGGGCGAGACGTATAACGTCGGCGGCTGGAACGAGAAGACCAATCTCGACGTGGTGCACACGCTGTGCGACCTGCTCGACGAGCTGCGCCCCAAGGCGTCCGGCTCGTACCGGGACCAGATCACCTTCGTCAAGGACCGTCCCGGCCACGACCGGCGCTATGCCATCGATGCCCGCAAGCTGGAACGCGAACTCGGCTGGAAGCCGGCCGAGACGTTCGAGAGCGGCATGCGCAAGACCGTCCGCTGGTATCTGGACAATCAGGCGTGGGTGCAGGATGTGATGTCCGGGGAATACCGGAACTGGGTTGAGAAGCAATATGCAGCATAAGGCGCTGAGTATCCCAACCTTTCTTGTAACAGGAGGCAACGGCCAGGTCGGGTTCGAACTACGCCGCAGCCTGGCCCCGCTCGGCAATGTGATCGCACTCGATCGAGCCGCATGCGACCTGTCGCGCACGGACGCCCTGCGGCGGCTGGTCCGCCAGCACCGGCCCGACGTGATCGTCAACCCTGCCGCCTACACGGCAGTGGACAAGGCCGAGACCGACGCGCAGACCGCGTTCGCGGTCAATGGCGCCGCCGCCGGCGTGCTGGCCGAGGAGGCCAGGGCGCTGGGCAGCCTGCTGGTGCACTATTCGACCGACTATGTGTTCGACGGCCGCAAGGACGGCACTTACGTGGAGACGGATGCGGTCAACCCGCAATCGGTCTACGGCAAGAGCAAGCTGGCCGGCGAGCAGGCCATCGCGGCGTCCGGCGCGCAGGCGCTGGTGCTGCGCACCTGCTGGGTGGCTGGCGCCCATGGCGGCAACTTCGCCAAGACCATGCTCAAGCTGGGCCGGGAGCGCGACAGCCTGCGCGTGATCGCTGACCAGTTCGGTGCGCCGACGACCGCAGCGCTGATTGCCGACGTGACGGCGCAGATCGTGGCGCGTCACTGGCTGCACGGCCAGCGCGAAGTGTTCCCGGGCGGCGTGTACCATCTGGCCGCCGCCGGCGAAACCACGTGGCACGGCTATGCCACCGAAGTCCTGCGCCATGCAGCGGCACGCGGCGTCGAGTTGAAGGTGGATCCGGCGCGTATTGAAGCGATCCCGGCCACCGCTTACCCGCTGCCGGCGCCGCGCCCAGCCAACTCGCGCCTGGACACTGGCAAGCTGCGCGGGACTTTCGGTATCCACTTGCCAGACTGGCGGCAGGGCGTTCATTACCTGCTCGACCAAATTCTGTGCATCTGATGGCGTTGAATCTGCCGATAGTGCTGTGGCGTTCAGAGGGCAGCGCAAATCAGCCGCTGCCGCGTCGGATATTCCTGCGATTCCCGGAATTAATCCGGCCGCGGGTTGCGCATATGATTAATCTTGTTGATGTGGCGCAGTAGTTACGGGTGTCTATGATTACTATTACTTTAGCATTTCTCGTGTCATCGCTGCTCACTTTCCTTGTGGTGCGGTACTCGCGTCTTCATGAGCATTTCACTGCCGACTGGGATCTTCAAGGTGTACAGAAACATCATGCCAAGCCCGTTCCTCGAATTGGAGGGCTCGGAATCGCGGCGAGCCTGGTCGTGGTGTCGATTATTACCTGGTACCGGCCGGATGTAGTGACTGGCGCCGCGATGCTGAAACTCGTGGCCTGCGCTGTGTTCGCATTTGGCGCCGGTTTCTGGGAAGATTTGACAAAATCCGTGGCGCCGCGCGAGAGATTGATTGCCACCATGGTTTCGGCTTTGGCTGCCAGTTGGATTCTCGATGCCAGGCTTGCCCGGGTAGATGTGGCACTGGTGGATCAGATTCTTTCCATTACCGTCGTATCGATTGCTATTACCGCGCTCGCGGTTTCCGGGCTTGCGAATGCGATCAATATTATCGACGGATTTAATGGCCTTGCATCCATGGTCTCGATGATCATGTTTTTGTCATTGGCCTATGTCGCCTTCCAGGTTGGCGATGCGTTCGTGCTGACCGTGGCCTTTGCGATGATTGGGGCGATATTCGGTTTCTTTATCTGGAATTTTCCCGCGGGTACAATTTTTCTCGGGGATGGTGGTGCTTATCTGATTGGATTTGTCCTGGCGGAGCTGGCTATCCTGCTCATTGCAAGGCATCCGCAGATATCTGCCTGGTACCCATTCTTGATGGTGATTTATCCGATTTTCGAGACGCTCTTCAGCATCTATCGCCGGAAAGTGGTCAGGGGCGTGCCGGCCGGGCATCCTGATGGCGTGCATCTGCACACCCTGGTCTATAAGCGACTGATGCGTTGGGCTGTGGGTAGCGCCGATCATCGTCATAAGCTTCGGCGCAATTCGATGACATCCCCTTACCTCTGGTTGCTCAGCTTGTTTGCCGTCGTTCCCGCAACACTGTTTTGGAATAATGGAATCGTCCTTGCGATATTCTCGGCCGTATTCATGATTTTTTATGTATGGCTATATTGGCGCATTGTGCGCTTTCAAGTTCCGCGATGGATGATTTTTCGAAAGTAAGGATGACGATGCCATTTACCAGGTCTACGGTATCCCGTGATGATCAGGACGCTGCTCTTGGTCGGATGACACTGGAGTTCCTAAAGAAGTCCAAGTATTGGCTGCTTGCTGGTGCGATTCTCGGCGGAAGCGTTGGGTTTGGCGCGTCTTTTCTCATCCGCCCGCAGTGGGAGGCCAGTACCTTGCTGCAGGTCGGGCAGATCGCGGGGGATGAGGGGGCCGCCTCCCTTTTGGAACCTCCGGCGAGAGCGGTCGACCGGATGAAATCCACGCAGTTTCTTGAGGCAGTTATTTCCGGGCTTGCCATCCGGCGGTCGGAAAATGAAGTGAATCCGGAAGCCGAGCTGATTCTGAAATCCACCAACGTAGCACAGATGCGGAATTCGGATCTCCTTCAGGTATCCGTGCACGGATATAGTGGAGAGCAGGCCAGGACAGCGATCAACGGGATCGCGAGTGAGATAGCCAGTGTCCATGCCACAGTCGCCAAACCGACGATCGACAGGCTGAAGGACGAGCAGGCTGCAGTCGAGCAGTCATTGTCTGCGGAGGAAGGACGTAAATCCGAATTGCAGAAGCTTGCGCAGAAAGAGTTTGGCGGAGACGTGGCGCGGAAATTCTCCGAAGGGGTTCTACTGACGCATTTGCTTACCGAGAACGATGCGGCTGTGCGGCAACTTCAGCGCAGGCAACGTGCGCTGAAAGAGCAGTTGGACCCGGCCCGCACATTTGGTACGCATGCGCTAGGACCAGCCGATGTCAGCCCGCGTGCGGTTTTCCCTCGGAAATCTCCGTTTGTCGGGGCAGGCATTCTGGCGGGACTGGCGCTGACTGTGATGCTGCTCCTGATCCAGTGGTCGCGCCGTCATCGTGAATAACTGGCGCCATCCATCTGTGAGTATACGAGCATCCCAGTGCTGAAGAAATTCATTCCATTCTGGCTGAGGTGCTTTGCTTTTGGGCCCGTTGCTGTCCTTTGCCTTGTGGGATTTGCAAAAGCGTCGGGATGCTGGGGTTGGGAATTGCTGGAGTGTTGAGGGTGATGTCAAGGATCGTTCATTTCGGGAAATATTATCCCCCAGACGCCGGCGGCATTGAAAGCGTTACGTCCAGTCTCGCGCAGGGTGCAGCAAATTCGGGTTACAACGTAACCGTGGTCTGCTTTAAGAAAGCGCCTGCCGACGATAACAGTGTTGTCAATGGTGTCCGGGTAGTCCGCTCGCCGATAGGCAAGATGGTTGCATCGCAACCACTAGGCCTGAAATATCTGAAGGTGTGCCTGAGAGAGGCGCGCAAGGCTGACGTGATCCACTTGCATGTGCCAAACATGCTCGGCGCCCTGTGCTGTCTATTGATTGGCAAAAAGCCACGCCTCTTGGTGCATTGGCATAGTGACGTGATTAACAAGGGGGTGCTGGGGAGACTGATGAAGCCACTTGAGGTCGCCCTGCTGAAGCGGGCGGACTGCATTGTCGCTACATCGCAGGTCTACGCCGAGGCTTCCCCCCTGCTCAGCCGTTTCGCAAAGAAGGTGTCTGTCGTCCCGATCGGTGTGACGGATACCCGAGGGCGGACCACGTCAACACAGGATTCGTCGCACCTCCCTCCAGAGCTGGCAAACAAGCTATCCGGCAAGAAACTGGTCCTTGCCGTCGGACGACTCGTTTCGTACAAGGGCTTCAACGTGCTGATCGAAGCTGCCAAGCATCTTCGAGACGATACGGTAGTCGTGATTGTCGGCGGTGGCCCATTGCAGGAATCGCTCCAGGCCTCAATCCGCAATGCAGGCATGGATAGCCGTGTCCATCTGGCTGGAAGACTAAGCGACGACGCCTTGCACGCGCTTTTCGCCCACGCTGCCCTTTACTGCCTGCCTTCGGTAACCAGGGCCGAAGCGTTCGGCGTGGTGTTGCTGGAGGCGATGGCATACGGGCTGCCAATCGTGGCTACGGATATTCCAGGCTCCGGCGTTCCTTGGGTGAATCAGCATGGCGTCAGCGGGATCAACGTTCCCGTGAACGATCCCGTGGCGCTGGCCAAGGCGTGCAATCAGATCCTGGATTCGGATCGGGAGCGCGCCCGTCTTTCAGAGGGGGCTCGCCTCAGGTTCATGACCGAGTTCACTGAGGACGTCTCAGTGCAGCGGATGATGGCGACGTACGTTCGCCTGGTAGCGTAGCCGGCAGATTGTGCGATCGTGTGAAATTGAGGCTCCGGATCCATGTGTCGGGTGGGTAATTTGATGATGCAGTCAGTGTCGGTGTGGCAAGGGAAAAACCAATGATCTCGGTTACTCCAGTTATTCTTTGCGGTGGCTCTGGTACCAGGCTCTGGCCCTTGTCACGGGCGGGGTTCCCAAAGCAGTTCCTGTGTTTGACGGGCAAGGAGAGTCTTTTCCAACAGGCCGTCGAAAGGATCACCGCGGTGGGCTCTGACGATATCCATGTTGCCCCTCCGTTTATCGTAAGCAATGAGGGGCACCGCTTCCTGGCCCTGGAGCAAATGCGGGAGATCGGCGCCGCCCTTGGCGCAGCCTTGCTGGAGCCAGTCGGGCGCGGTACCGCGCCTGCATTGACCGTTGCGGCGCTTGCTGCACTGGAGGCGGGGAATGATCCTATTCTTGTCGTAACGCCTGCGGACCAGGCCATTTCGGAGCAGTCAGCCTACACGGCTGCCCTTCAGGTCGCTGTCCGCGAAGCTGCCGGTGGCGCCATCGTGATTCTCGGGATCCCGGCAGAGCGCCCCGAGACGGGGTATGGCTACATCAAGACAAAAGCCGGGGCTGATGTGTCAGCGGCGGTCTTCGATGTCGAGGCCTTCGTCGAGAAGCCTGACACACCCACCGCTCAGCGCTACCTGGACGAGGGTGGCTACTATTGGAACAGCGGGATGTTTGTGCTTCGCGCCTCACTCTGGCTGGCCGCGCTCGAGTACTTCCGCCCCGATGTCCTGCTAGCCACGCGGCGGTCCTGGGAAAAGCGGAGCAAGGATGAGAACTTCATACGGCCGGGCAATCTCGAGTTTGCCGATATACCGGCTGACTCTGTCGATTGCGCGGTGGTGGAGCGTTGCCCTGGAAGTGAGTTTCCCATCAGGATGGTGCCGCTCAATGCTGGCTGGAGTGACCTGGGCGCCTGGGATGCGATCTGGAATGTGCTGCCGAAAGACGGCGCTGGCAATGCCCATATGGGAGATGTGATCACCTCCGACAGTCGGAATACTCTGGTGCATGCTACCAGTCGATTGGTTGCCCTCGTTGGTGTAGAAGACCTCGTTGTCGTCGAGACCCCGGATGCAGTGCTGGTGGCGGACAAGTCTCGCAGTCAGGAAGTGAAACACATCGTCAGCACCCTCGATCAGCAGCAACGCAAAGAGCACACCTTGCATCGGAAGGTGCATCGCCCTTGGGGCTGGTATGACAGTGTCGATGAAAGCGATCGCTTCAAGGTCAAACGCATCCAGGTGAAGCCAAAGGCCAGCTTGAGCCTGCAGAAGCACTATCACCGGGCCGAGCATTGGATTGTGGTCAAGGGAACCGCTGAAATCACCTGCGGAGATAAGACCATCCTGCTCACCGAAAACCAGTCGACCTACATCCCGCTTGGCGAAATCCATCGGCTGGCCAATCCGGGAAGCATTCCATTGGAGATCATCGAGGTCCAATCAGGCAGTTATCTCGATGAGGACGACATTGTGCGGATCAAGGACAGCTACGGGCGTCATTGAGTCTTTATATGGCGAATGTACGTGGCGGGCAGGATATCAATGGCGTGTACAAGGAGAGCATCAGGTGCTGTACTGCCGGAGCCATTCCCGCACGCTGTTCATTCGTCATGCATGGCCTATCGCCGGGCTGCCGATGGCGAGAAATAGGGTCTATTGAGATATAAGGCAGTGACCTATAAGCCGCGTCATGAATCAGGTGCCCGTTATTTCATCCCGGTGCATCGAAATTAATACCCTGGATTCAGCTGCAATGACAACCAACCCGCTACCAGCGACTCGTGAGAAAAAATGCATGCGAGTTGCAGTTATTGGAGCATGTTATTATACGTCCGCTTCGCGCTTCTCGAAGGTAACGGGATCGTTCCTGCGTGGCTTGTTGCCGGATAACTGTGCTGCGGAAGAATACCTTGTCAGCATGCGTTCACCGGTGCCAACCGCGGCAGAGCAAGAAGGAGGGGCGTCCTGGATAACGAGCACCGGGCGCTATCTCGATATCTCCGCATATGCCTCGGCAGCGTCAGTCATTGATGGCCATGACTTATATCTCATCCTGAACGACACCCTGTTCACCAAACATCCGTGGCGCTTGATCGCCAAGCGCCTTCGGGCAATGATTCCCAGTTTGGCAGCCATCGGCGAGCCCGCCGCTGCCGGCGAAATCCATCCCTCCACTGATTTACTGCTGCTGGATTCGCGGAATCCCACGCGACGCCACTTATCGACATTCTGTTTCTTGCTCAACCAGGCGGGATTCGCAGTATTCAAGCAGCTTGTTGATACGCTACCCGGGAGCGAATCGAACGATGACGTTCGCAACTGGTTGAGTGATCATGCTGGAAAGCATGCGCCATTGAAGCATCTCCTGCATGTGCACCTGACTGGCCCGGCGAGCCCGTGGTCCTGGAAAGGCAGGTTGAATGACGGCGTTTCAGAGGACCTGCTGCTCAGCAAGGCTGTCACGGTGGCGTTCGAATACCTGCTCAGCGAGCAGCTATTGCGCCATGGCGGCCTGGTCATGCCAATAAATATCGGGCTGAACTATCGCGTGTGCGCGAAGGCGGCTGCATTGTATTCACGAGTCGGACGTAAATGAAGAGAATAAAGATACTCGCATTGGGGCCGCAGGAGGTGATTCCTCCGGTGGACGGAGGGAAGGAGGGCATTCACGGTGCCCTTGCCTCGCTTGCCGAGCAGCTCGAAGTTACCTATGCCTATCCGCGTGCGGAGAACAGCGAGGATGCGGCTGCGGGTTATAAGCAGATCGGCGTTCGCCAGATTGCCGTGCCATTCAAGCCGCTGGAATCGATCGGCGTCATCCTGGCCTCCACGATCAAGGCGAAGCCATACAAATTCGAAAAATACTCGGCCGGGACGGCCGCGCGAGCCTATATCGAAGCCATCGGCCCGGCCCAGTTTGACGCCATCCTTTGTTTCCACCCGCACACCGTCGCATTGGCGGAGAAGATCAAGCGTTCCACGGGCTGGCAGGTGCCGATCATCCTGCGGGAACACAATATTGAATACGAACTGGTACGTAGCTATCGCGACTCGCTGAGCGGTCCGCGAAGGCTGGCGGCCGGCCTGTTTGCCATGCTCACGCGCATGGAGGAGATGCACATCTGGCGCCGTGTCGATGCGGTGGCCTTTCTGACCGACCACGACCTGGCGATCGCGCGTGAGCAGGATACCCGCAGCAATTTTTTCCTTGCTCCCGAAGGGATCCCCATTCCGCCGAGGCGTGAGGCAAGGAGACCTGCTGCGGCCCCCCTGCTGGTTCTGCTGAATCCTCGCGCTACCCAGAGTGTTGCCAGCTTGAAGCGCTTCCTCCATACCGTATGGGTACCGGCATCGCGCGAACCAAAGCTGCAACCGCTATCACTGGTTATCACCGGGGTGGAGATGGGGCGACTTGCCGAACTGGTCGACATGACGCCGGACAGGCTTGCGGAGCTGCGCGTAAAACCCCTGGGCTTCGTGCCGTCGCTGAAATCCGTTTTCGAAAGCTCGCTTGCGCTGGTTTCTCCGACATATGTCGGCGGCGGGATCCGGAAAAAGATACTCGAAGCGATGGCCAATCAATTGCCTGTGATGGCAACCAGGCTCGATGTCGAGAGCTGCGGCTACTTTCAGGCCGGCGAGAACCTGATCTCCTTCGATTCGCCGGCCGACTTCATTCGTGGTGTCGAGCCTCTAATTGGGGACGAAGTATATTGGACGAGAATCGCCGAGGCCGGGCGCAATGCGGTTGAAGTCAATGCTAGCTGGACGCTTTTTGCAGACGAGATTCGTGCGCAAATCACTCGACTCATGGGTGGTGTAGAGCACGCGGTCCGGAATTAATATGATCATTTCCTGGTTGCTGTCAATCGCATTTTCGGCGTCAATTTCATTGATGGCATTTGGTGCGGTTTATCGACCTGAAATGCTCGGTTATCTGGCGGCCTCGCCGGGCACCTTGCTGATCGCTTGTTGCCTGCCGTTGGTGCTCTTGGTTCGCCTGGTGGAGGGACGTGCTCATTCGGCTATCAGCATTAATGCCTGGTGGCTGATTGGTTATGGTCTCGTAGCCTCATTCCTGTCCGCGCTTTTTTTCGGATTCACACCGCTATATGTAACGAAGTCGGCTACGCTGCTCGTGCTGTCGGCCGTCTGGTTGGCGCCCTTGCTGTTCTTTGATCATGTGCGCATTCAGCACCTGCGCGCGGCACTCATCGTTGCGCTCGTCATTTGTGCAGTTGGCTACATCTTTGGTGATTTCTTTTCGGGGAGTTTGCCACCGGCTGTCAGGGAGATTATATTCGGCGCTGGATACCAGGAAACGCTGGATTCACGTGCGCGTGGATTCATGCAGGAGACCTCCCATTTTGCGACGCTCGTCGGGCGGTATGCGATGATGCTCTATCTCCTGGCCGAGATGCCACGCCGCTATTCGGCGAAGCGGCAGGCGGTGTTCATGCTCTTCCTGGTTGTCTTGTTGGCGGTAGTCGGTTCAAAGGGGGCTGCAATCAGCATCCTGGTGGCGTTCTTATGCATCAGCCTGACCCGGCGTCAAATCCCCTATCTCCTCCTCTTTGCGCCGGTTGTGGTTTGGGTTGGTCTCCAGCAAGCGCAAGCCGTTGCATATGACCTTAGCAATTTCACTTCAGGGTCGACACGTCTCACGCTATGGCTTGCCGGCTTGGCCGGCCAGCTGTCAGATCCGATAGGCTACGGCTACTATGGCTTCTATTGGGCTGTGCAGCACTTCGGGGGGGAGGCGATGAACTGGCTTGGCGCGCAATTCCCGCTCAATTTTTCAGAGGTGGTTGATATTGTTGAAGGGCTGAACAACGTCTCGACAAAATCGACCCTGCTCGATTTCCTTCTTGTGTATGGCGTATTCTTCCTGTGGATGATGTATGCGCTATGCCGCCGCATCAATCTGGGCGACCCTCGCGCCAGGGCCGCCGTCATTTATTTGCTTCTGACATCGCTGGCAACTAGCGCCCACGAGTCGATATCTTTCTTTCTTGGCTTTGTGGTGCTGATTATCGCTTTCCCACGATCTGAGAGCCGGCCAGAGCCGGTGGTGATACGTGGCTAGAACGATGCTGTACCAATTCAGGGCATTGAGTTGATGATTTTGGGGTGCCCCCCCGTCTGGATGAGTGTATTTCAGGTGATTATTATATGATTATTCGAGCTCGCGCACCCCTTCGCCTTGGTCTTGCCGGTGGTGGTACCGACGTGTCGCCGTATTGCGACATCCACACTGGGGCAGTTTTGAATGCGACTATCGATAGATATGCGTATGCAGTAATAAAGATACTTGACGAGCCGATTGTCCGATTTGTTGCATCCGACCAGGTGCTTGTTTCGGAACACAGCGTCGATGATGTTCTGTCGACCGGCTCAAAGCTGGCGCTGCACGCCGCGGTATATCGCGAAATCATGCAGGTCTATAATAATTCGGTGCCGATGGCGCTCGAGTTGACGACTTTCTGCGATGCGCCGGCGGGTTCGGGGCTCGGCTCTTCCTCGACTCTGGTCGTGACAATGATCAAGGCGTTTGCCGAGCTTCTCAGGCTTCCGCTGGATGACTACACCATTGCGCGCATGGCTTTCAAGATCGAGCGCATCGATTGTGGCTTGAAGGGCGGGCGGCAAGACCAATACTCGGCCACTTTCGGCGGCTTCAACTTCATGGAGTTTTACGCGGAAGAACGGGCGCTTATCAGTCCGCTTCGCATCAAGAGCTGGATTATCAGCGAACTGGAAGCGTCACTGGTGTTATTCTACACCGGCGTGTCACGGGAATCGGCCAAGATAATCGCAGATCAAAGTGATAATATGCAGTCCGGAAAGCAGGATGCTATGGAGACATTTCATAACATCAAGCATGAGGCCTTCGTGATGAAGGAGTGCCTGCTTAAAGGCGATTTTGCCGGGATTGTCGATTCCATGCGGCAAGGGTGGGAGAACAAGAAGAAAAGCGCGCGGACCGTCTCCAATCCGCATATCGACGAGATCTATGATGCCGCTATTTCAGCCGGCGCGTCGGCAGGTAAGGTCTCTGGTGCTGGGGGTGGGGGATTCATGATGTTCTTTGTGCCGCCCGACCGGCGCATGGAAGTGATTCGCACATTGAATAATTATGAAGGCCAGGTTAGTAACGCGCATTTTACCAAGCACGGCACCCAAGCATGGAGCATTGCATGAACAACACCTACATCGTTGAGCAGGTCAAGGAAACACAGCGCATCATGGGCGAGATGCTCGGTGACCGGGCGTTGTTGGCAGTTGTCGAGGCGGCCGCTCTGGCTTGCGTGAAATCGCTGAAAGCCGGTGGCAAGATTCTTCTGGCGGGCAATGGCGGCAGTGCCGCAGATGCCCAGCATATTGCAGGGGAACTTGTGAGTCGCTTTGCATTCGACCGGCCCGGGCTTCCGGCAGTCGCCTTGACGACCGATTCCTCGATCATGACTGCAATCGGCAATGACTACGGCTTCGAGAAACTGTTTGAACGCCAGGTTCAGGCACAAGGCAAGCCGGGCGATGTGCTGATCGGCTATTCGACATCGGGTAAATCGCCAAATATTCTCAAAGCCTTCGAGATGGCACGCCAATCCGGCATCGCTACGATTGGCCTGACCGGTAATCGCGGTGGCCCCATGACGGAACTTTGCGATTATCTGCTGGCAGTTCCCTCGGGAAATACGCCCAAGATCCAGGAGGGGCATTTGGTGCTGGGCCATACTCTTTGCGGAATCATAGAGAATGAGATCTTCGGGGAGGCCGCTTGATGGAGGCTATCATTCTGGCTGGTGGCCTCGGTACTCGCCTCCGCGAAGTGGTGGCGGATGTGCCCAAGGTCATGGCTCCCGTCGCGGGTCGGCCCTTCCTGGAGACTCTCCTGGCAACTCTGGCGCGCAAAGGTTTCACGCGGGTGGTGCTGTCGCTCGGCTACCTGGCGGACAAGGTGATGGGACATTTTGGCAGCAGTTTCGGGAGCATGGAACTGGTTTATGAGGTCGAGAATGTTCCCTTGGGTACGGGCGGAGCCATGCGGGCTGCCCTGAACCGTTGCAAGAGCGAGCATGTCTTTGTCTTCAACGGCGACACCTTTCTGGATTTGGAGGTCGGCGACGTCGAACTGGACTGGAGTCGCCATCGCGCTCCGATCATCGTGGCTCGTGAGGTGCCCGACACAAAGCGATATGGCCGCCTCGATACCCTGAGCGGCCGTGTACTCGGTTTCGCGGAGAAGGGAATGTCCGGCCCTGGCCTGATCAACGCCGGATGCTATGTCTTGCCGCGTGGAATTCTGGATCAGTTTGAATTGGGGCGGACATTTTCGTTTGAAACCGAGTATTTGGCGGATGCCGTCAAAGAGCAGCAATTCAATGTTTTCGTAACCCGGGGGTATTTCATCGACATCGGCGTGCCCGAGGATTACGCGCGTGCCCAGGACGAATTGGCGGGCATTGGGGAATGATGGGACGGCCAGCACTGTTTCTTGATCGCGATGGCGTCGTGAATGTTGACCATGGATATGTGTCGACTCCGGCCGATTTCGAGTTCCTGGATGGGATTTTTGATCTCTGTCGGGCCGCAAAGCAGCTTGGTTATTGGGTTTTTATTATTACCAACCAGGCCGGCATTGGGCGTGGATATTACACCGAAGAAGACTTCCAGATCCTGACCGAGTGGATGAAGGATGCCTTCAAGGCTGCCGGCGCGGAGGTCGATGCGGTCTACTACAGCCCGTATCACCCCGAGCATGGCGTGGGCCAGTACAAGAGGGACAGCGATTGCCGCAAGCCTAAGCCAGGAATGCTTGTGCAGGCGACCAAGGATTTTGAAGTGGATCTTGCCGGATCGGTGCTTGTCGGAGACAAGGTCACGGATATTGCAGCCGGTATCGCGGCGGGTGTCGCTCGTAACTTGCTGTTTATCCCCCCGCTGGGCAAGAGTTACGAGCAGGCACCGAACGGGGCCACTGCAGTCATCAAGTCTCTGCGAGAGGCGGTTGCCTATTTAGGGAATTGAGTGCGGAGGCTATGGTTGTGTTATCCGAAGCGGCCCCTGTGAAAGCAGGGTTTTGAGCGCTTTTTGGATATGATCGAGGAATCAGTGATGAATCGATCCGAGGAAAAATATATGACAGCACGCAAAGGTATTATTCTCGCGGGTGGGGCGGGGACTCGGCTCTATCCGGTTACACAGGCGGTTTCGAAGCAATTGATGCCGGTTTATGACAAGCCGATGATCTACTACCCGCTCAGTACGCTGATGCTGGCGGGAATACGGGAAGTCCTGGTGATTTCCACGCAGCACGATACGCCGCGTTTCGCTGAGTTGCTTGGGGATGGCCATCAATGGGGCATGAACATCAGCTACGCGGTACAGCCCTCACCGGACGGACTGGCGCAGGCGTTCATTATCGGCCGGGATTTTCTGAATGGCGATTCCTGTGCCCTGGTTCTGGGGGATAACGTATTCCACGGGCACGATCTGCCGAAAATTCTGAGAAATGCCGATTCCCGTCAGAGCGGGGCCACGGTGTTTGCTTATCATGTGCATGATCCCGAGCGCTATGGCGTGGTGGAGTTCGATGGCAACCAGGCCGCTATCAGCATCGAGGAAAAGCCGCTGCAGCCCAAGAGCAACTATGCGGTGACAGGCCTGTATTTCTATGATCGGCAGGTCTGCGATATTGCTGCCGAGATCAAGCCCTCGGCTCGGGGAGAGCTGGAAATCACGGATGTGAATCGCCGCTATCTGGAACAAGGCGAGCTTAACGTCGAGATCATGGGGCGGGGTTACGCCTGGCTCGATACCGGTACCCACGACAGCCTTCTGGATGCCGCGAGCTTCATTGCTACGCTGCAGAAGCGGCAAGGCCTGATGGTTGCCTGTCCGGAGGAGATCGCTTACGGGCAAGGCTGGATCGACGCGGCCAAGGTGCAGGCGCTGGCCGCGCCCCTTGCCAAGAATGGATATGGCAAGTACCTGCTTGGCCTATTGAACTAGAGAGGACGGAGATGCCTTTTTTAGCGACACCGACAGCGTTGCCGGAAGTCCTGATTCTGGAGCCAAGGGTCTTTGGCGATGACAGGGGCTTTTTCTTCGAGAGCTTCAACCAGAGAGATTTCCAGGAGGTCACGGGCGTCGACACGCCATTCGTGCAGGATAACCACAGCCGCTCCGCCAAGGGCGTGCTGCGCGGCTTGCACTATCAAATCCAGCATCCCCAAGGAAAACTGGTACGGGTTTCGCGTGGTGAAGTGTTTGATGTGGCGGTCGACCTGCGCCGTAGTTCTCCGAACTTCGGCAAGTGGGCAGGCCTGGTGCTTTCGGAGGAGAACAAACGGCAACTCTGGGTACCTCCGGGTTTTGCGCATGGTTTCGTTGCCATGAGCGATGTCGCGGAAGTTCTATATAAGACCACTGACTACTGGTATCCGGAGCATGAGCGTAGCCTGGTCTGGAACGATCCCACCGTAGCGGTGCAGTGGCCGATCGACGCAGAACCGACGCTTGCCGCAAAGGATGCGGCGGGGAAACTATTGGATGAGGCCGATACGTTCGATTGACGAGCGGATCGGGATGACGCGATCTGCCTGATCCCGGGCGTCAAGGGCGCATGTGGAGCACCTCGCCGAGGCTGCTCCACATTGGCCTTCACGCCGTGGAACATCGACACGAATCGTCCTTGCTGCGCTCCGGGCAGCATGGGAGTCGCCGTTTTCCCATGCCCGTGTAGCGGGAGGCGCCTGGCAAACTCCCATTCAGGTATCCGATCAGGACCGGTCAGGCTGGCGCATCCTGCTTCGCCTGTTCGTCGATGGCTGGCCTGCTCTCGCGAAAATAGAACCATGCGAATGCGGCAGCCCCGAACAACTCGGTCAGTATGACTGAAAGGATGGTGCCCTGCGCACCCAGATAGCGGGTGAGCGGCACGACATAAATCAAGTGGAGGCACGTCGCGGCGACGTACACATTCTTCAGCAGCCGGGTCTTGCCCATGGCCATCAAGCCAAGATTGCCAAAGACAAGTGCGACACCGATGATGGGCAAGAGCACCGCCTCCAACTTCAGGAGTGCGATCGATGAGTGGAATTGCTCACCCAGCCAGAACGTGACAGCCCAGTTCGCACCTAGCAGAATCACGGCGAACATGACAACCGCGGAGCCGAAGATCGCAAGCATCGCAACGCGCAGAAGCTTCCGTGCCGCGGTTGGATCAATGGCGTTGTATTGGCTGATGCGAGGATAGAACGCTTGTCCGATGACCACGAAGACCGCTTGTGCCGCCAGGCGGATCTTGTCAGCCATTGCGAACTGGCCGACGGCCACCGGGCCATAGAAATAATTCAGCAGGATTGAATTGAAGTTTACATAGAAGCTCACCATCACGACTGACAGGAACACCGGGAAGCCATCGGTGAGGGTGTCGTAAATGGCCCGCATCCGTACCGCCACGAATGACGCCAGCTTCTTTCTGGCCACGATCAACAGAGCCGCCGCGGCGAGCACCACATTGCCAAGACTGATGCCGAGCGCCGCGAATGCCGCATCGCCATTGCCCTTCACCAGGAGGACCACGCAAAGTACGCTTGCCGCCTTCGAAACGAAGGTAGGGAGAACGAGCGATTTCATCCGCTCGAGTCCCTGGAACAGCCACAAGGGTGTCAGCGCGTTGGCAATCAGGCCCAGGCTGGCCGCGGCGAAAACCGCCCAGTGCGATGTGATATCGGGAACGAAGGCGATACCGGCTATGAGAAGCAGGAGTGCGCCGAGCATGAGCGCGAACCGGCCTGCCATCGTGCAAGAGAACACCTCGCTGAGCATGCGCGGGTCGTCCCGATGCAAGGATACAAGCCGGGTTGCCGTCAGGTTGTAGCCATAGTCGGTCAGCAGGGTCAGATATTGCATGATAGCCTGGCAATAGGCGAGCACGCCGAACTCCTTGACCCCTAGCACGCCGCCGAGATATGGCAGCAACAGCAGCGGAAAGAGGTAGTTACCCCCTTGAATCAGAATCAAATACAGTACTGTCTTCTTGATTGAAGTGCTCATCGGCTTTCTTTAACAGCGTGCGGAGAACACGCGTAGTCACGCGCTCTTGGAGAGGGACCGTATATGTACCGCAGCCGACAAATATCCCAATCATCGTGCATCGTGCGGATGGAAACTGGCCGCATTCAAGGGCGGAAAAGGTGTGCCATACGCAGTCAGTTTTGTGGCGCCGCGTACGCGCGGGCGTTCGGGGTGTCTGCTGTCTCCGGGCGCGCGGTTTCTGCACAGTCGAGGGCAGACGGCGGAGCGCAGGGTAAGGGATTCCAAATCTGTCGTCGCGCTTCGGGGTGATGCTGATTGCACCTCGTTGCCGGCAGAAAGGACGCGTTTACCCGTACCCTATGAACCGTGGCGAGTGTAGCACGACGGTTGTCGATCTGCCCTTCACCAGCCGCGACTAAGTCCCCGTTTCTGGCGGTCTACTTGCAAGCCAAGCCAGTATCTTCGAGCTGAGAGAAGTCCAGGTTGAAAAACGGCGTTGCTCGTAATACAGCAAACCATCGTGGGGGCGCTCAAGGATACGCTGCCGGCTGATTGCCTGTACGGCTTGCGTTCCGGAGAATATGTAATGCAAGAGGAGAAAGGGAAATAATCCGATCCAGCTGCCTCGCTGGGAGGGATAGCTGAGTGCATATCCCAGGAATCGGATGCGCTGCCGCCAGCGAATCCGTGTAGTGCTGACCGGGCCATTCTCGCTCAATGGATTCAGGATGCGGAAGAGTGGCCGCGGGCAACGCAGCGCATTGTAAAGTGGAAATTGCCTGACGCCGGCGGCCAGTCCCAGTTCCGTGCAAAGCTGAACGGCAAAGGCATGCAGGCCATCATGGTCGGGATGGCCCCCTTCCCAAGCCGGGACGAACACGGCACCAATGGATGAAAACGACGACAGCCACGCTTTGGTCCAGACGAATGCCGGCTGCAGCGAATCGACCAGCTTGCCATCGGCTATATCGAGCTGTGCGCCGGCAAAAACCACGTCCTGCGGTTGTACTCCCAGACGGCTTAGTACGGCCAGCGACTCCTGGTTACGGCGCGCCGGGTCGGCTCCATGCGGTACGCCGCTAGTAAAGTATGCACAGACGATGCGCCGCCCCAACCGTTGTTCCGTGAGAATCTGCTGGTAGACACCGAATTCATCGTCCTGGTGGGCGAACAGGAATACTGAAACCGGCTTCACCTTGTACTTTTCAATAGGCATCAAAGTCTAGAAAGGTAAAATGAATATGATCTCTATCCAGCGTCGTTCCCTGTGTGTCAAGCGGGCGATATATCATGTTGAGGGGCGATGGGCGCAGACGTTGCGGGATATGAGCATACGTCGAGAATCGGTGGGAAGCGCCGGGTACAAGTCCCAAATATAGGCGTAGCGGCGAGCGAGGCCCGCCATGCCCCGCTATGCAAGGATCGGCCGGAAAAGGCAATTCTGTGTAGGCCGACAGCAGTCGGCCGGAAGCCTGGGCGTATAGTCCGAGTCGGTCCGCCAGATCAAAGCCATGGACAGGATTGACAGGATTGGAGCATCGCCATTTGAGGGATTCCGGTGTCCAGATTCGTTCAAATTGAGCGTCACGCGACACTTGGGAAAAATCGATGCCGAGTCGCCCCATCCCGACCATGGCATCCAGCGGTTGCACAAGCTGGAAACCCAGCTTGCGCACGAAGCCAGGCGTGCTATTGGCATTGGCCACCCCGTACACGCAATGAAAACCGAGCTCGGCCCCAGTCCGGTATGTCATTTCCGCGAGCTTGGTGAAAAGGCCCTGTCCTTGATAGTCCGGGTGTGTCGCCGTATTCAACGACAGCAGCGCCCTGACTGGCGCGCCACCTACCCGAACCGTTGCCGGAATGCAGACGTAGTGGGCCGCCAACCGATCTCCATCAAAGGCATCGAACCCGATCACCTTGCCATCGGGATTGTCCTTGTATAACCACCTCAAGAAGGCCGCACCAAATTTCGTCGAGGCAGGAAAACACTTTAGAAAAAGCTCCTGATAGCGCTGCAGCCTATCCTGCTCGACACCGACTGGCGAAAAAGTGATCATCTGAATACCCAGTGCCTGCTTAAAATAAAGCCGTTGGCCGCAACGACAGGTAGCGATGCGATTTTCCCTATCATCACACTGCCGAAAAGATGTTGAGAGATAACGACGAAAGCTAGTGTAATAAAATAGTTAGATAGCACGACAATGCCGAACCTGAAGGCCGTCCTTATCGAACTGCGCGCCCTGAAAGTGATGCGGGCGTGACACGCATAGTTGAACACCAGCCCGATCCCAAAGCCTGCGGAGACAGCGGCTCCATACTGTATCCCCCAATGGATCAGGGTTTGCATTGCGGCGATGTCGATCGCGGCGGAAAGAATACCTACGCCGACGAAGATAATGAACTGGCGGTTGATCATTCTCTTGCCAGCCCCTTCCGGCTGCGGACGGCGCGCTTGTGGATTGCCCGCCGTGGGACGGACGATATGTCATGCGCAATAAAGGCAAGGACGAATTGCAATCCGATCAGGAGGGGGATGGCCGCGAGCATCACGGTGCCCGCAGGTGTAGGCGAGCCCCTCTCGCCGGAAACCATCCAGTGATAACTCCCAAAAATGAAGCCGGACAGCATCATTGCGATCCCGATCGGCAACTCAATGGAAGCGAGTGACATGTCGCGCAGGTAGTAGTTGTAGAAAATGCGCTTCGCAAAATTCCGTGCATGCTTGACGAGGAACTCGCCGATGATATTGCTGATTTTCAGATTGCTGACTTCCTCGCCATAGATCGCATCCATTGGTATATCGACTACCACGGCTCGCAATGTATTGAGGCGAAACAGCATGTCCGTCTCGAAAAAATATCGGCGGCTGATCTTGCCGAAGGGCAGTCTCTGCGCCACTTCGCGATGAATTGCAGTATAACCGTTCGTCGGGTCAAACAAATCCCAGTAGCCAGAGGAAAGCTTGGTCATGAAGGAGAGCGCAGCGTTGCCAAAGAGCCGGGCCTTGGGCATTGCACTAATCTCCTCCAGGTTGAAAAAACGATTTCCTTTAGTGTAGTCGGCTTCGCCGGCCAATATCGGGGCTACGAAATCCGGGATCAGCGAGGGATCCATCTGACCGTCGCCGTCGACCTTTACGATAATATCCATTCCGTCTGCGATTGCCGCTCGGTAGCCAGTCATGACGGCACCCCCGACGCCCAGGTTCACGTCGTTCAGCAGGACCACCACGCGAGGGTCTTGGCAATTGTTCCTGACAAAGTCCCCGCTGCCCTCGGGGCAGCAGTCATCAACGGCATATATCCTGGAACATTCCGGCCCGATTCGCCGGATAAGATCCAGGATATGCTGTTTCACCTTGTAGCAAGGTATGACCACGGCAACAGCCTGCTCCACGTGCGTCAGACTCATTTCAGTTTGTCTCTAGCGTAAAGTTAGTCAGCGAGATTTCAGGTGTGTCTTGTCTTGCAATACGGATTTCCGCGCGAGATGCGCCGCTGGGTACGGGCAACGACTCCGAGAAATCGGAGGGCATCTCGCCGCAAGGAATGAGACGGTAATAGGATGTTCCATTATTCCAGTTTATCTGAGCCACAAAGCGCCCTGCCGGCGACCGGCAAACGAGGCTCGCGTGATACCGGATAATGGTCGCACCGTTGGTAGGGACCGTCGCCAGCGTCCCGGGAGGGTCGTTTCCCACCATCACCGCATTGTCCGAAACCTGCTTCCGGAGGTTGAAAATCTCGCGATAGTCCAGGTCGTGGCCAACGACACGGTACAGAATATAGCCACTCGCCTGCAATTCGGGGTAACCGGCACGGCTAAGATATTCGCGCAGGAACCATTCCGGATTCTCGGGGGTGTACCGGTCCGACGTGCTCCAAACCACAAATCCCACTTGCTCGTCTTTCAGGAAGCTCGCCGCAGCCTCAAGGCTCTTGATTGCGCCAAAGCGGGTCTCGCGTGCAGGGGCGTACCAGTTGACATAAATAGGACTACCCCGCAGGCCAGCACCGAACGGCGCGGACGCGGGAAACAGTACCCTGGCGCCATCGTGTCTTTCATTCAAATATGCGGTGATCAACTTTGTTGGCGAGATCTTGTCAGTAATGGCAAGCCGTCCCTGTTCCGTGTAGGCCTGTTGGGGCGCGCTTTCGAAGACCCACGAAATGCCCGGAAGAAAGAAGAGATTGATGGCTATGCAGATAAGAATCACGCGTTGCGCGATAACCAGATGCAATGCCGGTCCCCTGTTGGCAGGTTCCTGCCACAGGAGTGTTCCGATCAAGACGGTGGCGAGCGGAAGCGCGGGGAAAACATAACGCCAGTATTGGGTCATGGAAAACATCACAGCGCCGAATCCGATGAGCGGTATCAGCACGATCATCATCTTCGCGCGGTGTGTTCTGGCAAGCACGAGCAGCGCGATAAATGGCAGGAACAAATACTGGAATCCGGCAACGAAATCCTTTGATTCGAGGAATCCGGATGTCCTGAAGAACACCTCCCAGTAGGTCTTCAGGCTGAAACCTTTGATCCATCTCGTGTCGGAGAAGTTCTTTGCCTCAAAGTATGGGGATTTGAATATGCCGTTATAAAGCGGGAAAAATGGATTCCCAGTAATCTTCCAGGCGGTAAGGTAAGAATTCAGCGCCACCAGCATCGCGAGGCAGACGAACAGCAATAGGGCGGCTCGGCTCCTGATCCGCTGTCGTGGCTCCCGCGCGTCGCGGGACAGCCAGACCTGAGCGGCGGCAGCCGCCATCAGTAGGACTCCAATCAGCGCGCCAGGCAATTTGGTTGCGGAGCACATCGCGGCAATGGCTATGACAGCAAGAATCCTGCTACTGAGCCAGCCGTCTTTGGCTTCGAGTGCGAACCTGGTGCCGCTTGCCACCATCAGCGCCAGAAACAACTCAGTTTGCAAAGTCCCGATCAGGTTGCCAAGCATCGGCGTGCTTGCAAACAGAAGCAATATAAGCAGCCGGTCGTACTGCCTCAAGGAGAACGCAGCGAGAATCGCCCAGATTTGCGTGAAAAGCAGAAGCAGGAACGCAAGGTTCAGCGCACCGCGCACATCCGCGCCAGCGGTCAGGGAAGCGATGGCGTGCAGAAGTTCAACGGCAAACGGGGCCACCTCCCACACCTGGGTCAGAACATCAAACGAATAAATGTGGCGATACGCAAGCTCGGTCCATAGCCTCAAATGCTGGGTATTTTCGTCATACCCGACAGTGGGAAAGAATGCGTACCGCGCGACCGCTCCCAGAAGGATAACCGCCAGTACGAAATACCGGTACGGGATATTGTCGAGTTCCTTCGTCCGTGTTGCCACTCCCTTGGCAAAACTGCGCCAGTTATCGAGCAGTTTTCCCGAAATAAGCAGGCTCAGGACCGGGGCGGAAAGAATGGCAAGATAGAGCGCTCTGTAGTTGACCGGGAAATGAATGAGTACCCCGAAAACTGCAAGCAATAGGAGCAGACCTGCGAACAGGCACTGAGACCAGCTGGGCACACCGGATTCTTCCCGGAAGACAAGGCGCAGCAACGCACGTCCATAGAGGAAGGCCGAGGCAAAGAGCAAGGCGACAGCAAGACTTGCCGGCAGGCCGACGCCGATGAAAAGATAAATGGATACTGCACAGGCAAAGAGATAGGGCGCTTGCGTTCGCGCATTTTGCCGGAGCAGCCACGCGACACCCGAGGAAGCCACGATCCAGGCTAGAAAATCAAGGAAAACCCTGGTCTTCCAATACGCAGGAAACCCTGACGAGTAGTGGTACAGGCCCGCGAAAATGCACAACACGGAGGCTGCAAGAAGGGGCGGCATCAGCCGATGTCTTATGTCCTGGAGTCGCTGCATTTCTTGATCAAGGTAAATCGAATACCGGCGGGAAGGCCATCATCTTGGGAAGGGGCAACAGGATGCCATGGTCCTTGACGGCGAGGTGGGTCGGCCCCATCACGCCGTACCTGTAGCCGCCGCTGTTATCGATCAGGCGTACCGGCCGCTTGCCGCAGGGTGGCTTTCTCATGGCTCGGTCAACGCCCCGATCGCGCTCTTATCGTGGTCTTCGGTGTAGGGGAGGCAATGCCGCCTGCCTCTGCACGGGCCGGTGAAGCTCACGCCTGGCATATCGGTGAAGACGGATGCGCAAGGATGGCCGGTTTTCAGTTTCTTCGAATGCTTGCGGATCCTGTTCCTGGGAGCAAATCGGGGATATGGCCGGGCCGCGACATCGGCTAGCCCGCAGGATGCCGTCAAAGGGAGGAATTATGTCACACGCCCATGGCCATTCCGCCGATTCCGGAAGCTGCGGTTTTCGGCGTTCCGGTCAATTTGCGGCGAACGAGGCGTTCCGACCTATGCTTCGCGGGCGAACCTCGCGCTGGCGTGCGAAGCGTTGCCCATCTACAGGCATTTGGCGTGCAGGAAGAGCCGCATTGGGCCAATCCGGTGACTATTGGCTACCGCCTTCTAGAGCGCCGGCGTGGCCAGTGGCAGTTGCGTCGCATCGTCTCCCAGGCAGCGCCCGAGGATTAGCCGGGCCAGCGTGTCGATGCAGCTTGCCTCACTGGCCGTGGTGGTATCAATCGTCAGGTCCGGAGCATGCGGTGGCTCATAAGGCGCGCTGATGCCAGTGAACTGGGCAATCTCGCCGCGCTCCACGCGGGCGTAGAGGCCCTTGGGATCGCGTGCACGGCACTGCTCCAGATCGGCTCTCACATAGACCTCGATAAAGCGCCCCGCGCCCACGATCTCCCGGGCGGTCTGCCGGTCGAACCCGCTTGGCGAGATCATCGATACGAGTACAAGTGCCTCCTGGTCGTTGAGAAGCCTGGCCACTTGTGCTGCTCGACGCACATTTTCATGGCGATCCTCGGCCGAGAACCGCAGGTCCTGGCAAAGTCCCGCGCGTAACTGGTCGCCGTCGATACGCAGCGAACGGATGCCCCGCTCGCTTAGGCTTCGCTGCGCTCCATCGGCCAGCGTCGACTTGCCCGCACCGCTCAAGCCCGTCAGCCAGACTGTCAGCGGCCGCTGTTCATCCAGCGCGGGGGCGTGCGGCGGGCTAGCGCTCACATGCGGTGCAAGGATCCGATGTGTCATTGTCATGAGATGGCAGTTGCATGCCTCTGGTGGGCACACTGGCGAACTGCTTGGTATTCGGGGCTTTTTTATACCTTGGCGAGACAGGTGGGGCAAGCCAGGAACAGGGGGGAATGTTTCCTCTTATTTAAGCTTGTCATAAGGGCAACCCAGGTTCCCGGTGTCGTCACCGCTCGCCGCTTGGGTTCTTGCCCCGGGCAATCAGTGTTTCCCACTGCCCGACGATCTGCTCTTGCGCGTATGTCCTGGCTTTTTCCCGTGCCGCCTCGCCCAGTGCGGCAGCCTCCCCGGGGTGCCTGATCAGGCGCCCGAGCGCCTGGGCAAGCGCGGCTGGCTGGTCAACCGGCACCATCAGCGCATCGCGTCCCGGCTCGAGCAGTTCCCGCGGTCCGGTCTCGCAGTCGGTCGACACGATCGGCAGGCCGAACGCCATCGCTTCGAGCAGCACCAGCCCAAAGCCTTCGTAGCGGGAGCTGAGGCAGAAAACAGAGGCCAGCTTGTAAGCTATCGTTACATCTTCATAGATGCCGGGTAGGGCTACGCTATCAGACAGGCCAAGTTCGTCGCGCAATGCCTCCAGCGTGGCGCGCTCTTCGCCCTCGCCTGCAATCGTCAGCCGCCAGCCCGGTGCCTGCGGGACGACCTCGGCCCAGGCGCGCAGCAGGACGTCGAAACCCTTCGCGGCGACAAGCCGTCCGACCGCGAGCACCGTCCTGTCCGTCCTGGGGGCGGCTTGTGCCGGCACCGCGAAGGGCAGGGGATTCGGGATGCAGACCACGGCGCTGCGGGGACGCAGGGCTTCGAGCCACCGGCGGCGGTCCCGCTCGGTCAGCACCACCACGGCCTCGCAAAAGCGTGCGGCCAGCCGGCGGGCAAGCCTGCGAGCCGGCTTGCCGAGGTCTTCGTCGAAGTGGCAATGTTCCCAGGCGAGGTGCCGCACGCCCAGGCCAAGCGCCGCAGGCAGGGCAAAGAACGCGAGCATGGGGTCCACCTGCACCAGCACGTCTGTCTTGTTTGCCCTGAGGTGCCGGCGGATGCCGGCCACGGTGCCGGCATAGGCGCGCTTGAACGATGGGCGGCTCGCGAACAGTGCCTCGTGCCTGACGGCAGGGTGCAGCGGGAAGCAGCTTGCCGCGTCCCACAAACTCAGGATCGTGACGGCATACCCCTGCCCGGCGAGTGCATTGGCCATGGTGGCGGTCATCCGTTCCGCGCCCGCCACCGCATTCAATGTCCCTGTCAGGAAACACAGCCGGGGCCATGCCGCCGTCATGCTCGGGCCTCCTGCGCGGCGGGCTGCGCATTTGCGCTGCGTAGCCAGATGACGATGCCGAACAGTACCGAGAGCAGGTTGGCGACGGCGTAGCCCAGGATGGCGCCGTACACGCCGAAACGCGGAATGGCGACAATGTCGATGAGGACCGTGACAGCGAACACCAGGCCCCATTTGATCGCCACCAGGCGCGGGCGCCGCAGGTAGATCGGCAGCAGGGTCAGTCCCACATCGGCGAAGACCAGCGTCGAGGCCAGCGCGGCGAGCTGCAGCAGACTGGCCGCCGAGGCGAAGGCCGAGCCATAGAGCAGGTGGATGATCCAGGGCGCGCCCAGCGCGATCAGCGCGCCGCCCGCGACGCCCACGGCCATCATGCCGGCGGCAATCTTGAGGATGTTGCGGCGCGCCTGGGCCAGCGTGGGCTGCGCGTAGACATAGATCGGCGCGATGCCGGCCGCGAGGATGGTGGCGACCATGACGTAGTTATCGAGGATCTGCATCGACGCCGCATAGGCGCCCAGCTCGCCAAGGGAAACGAGCGGCTTGAGCAGCAGCTGGTCGATCCGGCGCGAGCCCATCATGAGCATGAAACTGGCCCAGAACAGCATTCCGTTGCTGAATAGTTCCCGGACCAGCGCCGGGTCGTACGAGACGCGGGCGCGTGGTGCGCGCGCCAGATAGAAACCTGTCAGCAGGACGGCCATCACAACCTGCTCCAGCGAGAAGGCTGTCGCATAGGCGGGCACATTGTGGACACCCAGGGCAAACAGCAACGCGACACCGGCTGCCTTCACCGTCAGCGAGGCAAGGTTGAACAGCGTGTTGGGCCGGGTTCGCGTATGGGCCTGCATCCACGCCGTGACGATGCCGAAGGGCTCGCGCAGCACCACGGCCACGCCGATGATCAAGGCCGGCAGCCAGAATTCGACGGTCTGCCCGGTGACCGCCAGGAAGGCGCACATCAGCAGGTAGCCAAGCACGCCCGCCGCCAGCCTGAGCCGGAACGCATGGGCCAGCAGGCGATGCTGCGCGAGCGGATCCTGGTTGGCGACAAGGCGTGGAATGACGACTTCGCCGCCGCAGATCAGCGCGATCGAGGAGGCGATGTAGACCACGGCCTGCGCATACTGGATATGCGCGAAGCCCTCCGGCCCCAGCCCGCGTGCCAGCATGGCCACGATGCCGATGCCGGCGCCGATCTGCAGGCCCCGCTCGACCAGCATCCACACCAGGTTATGCGCGACCCTGCGTTGCATCAGGCAGGCTCCGTACGGGTGGCGGGAGACCTCCGGGCCAGGCTCGCATAGCAATCCAGCCACCGGCCGGCGATCGCTTCGAGACTGAAGCGAGACACGATGCGCTGGCGGCGGGCGGCCTGTTCGGTGGCGCTGCCCTGGCCAGCCGCCAGTGCCTTGCGCATGGCCGCGGCCAGGGCAGGGGCGTTGCCCCTGGGCACGATCTCGCCGCACTCGCCAAGCAACTCCGCCACACCGGCGGCGTCGGTGGAAACCACCGGGCACGCGCAGGCCAGCGCCTCGCCCACGGCCAGCGGCATGCCTTCGATTTCCGAGGAAAGAACGAACAGGTCGGCCGCGTTGAGCAGGGCCGCCACGTCGCGGCGCATGCCTGCGAGCGTGACACTGCCTTCGAGCCGATGCTGGCGAATGCGTTGCTCGAGGGCAGGGCGCTCGGGGCCTTCGCCGACGATCGCCAGGCGGGCAGGCGTCGCCGTATCGGCTTTCAGTCGGGCGAAGGCATCGATCAAGAGGGTTTGTGCCTTTTCCGGCACGAGGCGGCCGATGTTGAGGAGCAGTCGCGTGTCCTCGGCCAGGCCCAGTTCCGTCCGGGCGATCCTGCGCGCGGCAGGATCGGGGCGGAACTGCAAGGTATCGATGCCATTCGGTATGACGGTGATGCGCGCGGCGGGAACGGCACCTGCGTCCACCATGGCCTGCCGCCCTTGGGGGCTGACGTGGGTGGTCAGGCTGGCCCAGCGATCCGTCAGCCGGTACGCCAGCATGCGCAGGCGGCCGCCCTCCCGCGCGCTATGCGCGGTGCAGATGACGGGCGGCGTATCCGCAATCGCGGCAAGCGCGCGGGCAAGCAGGTTGGCGTGGACCATATGGGCGTGAATGATTTCCGGACGCCAATTCCGCACGAATGCGCGCAACTGCCATAGCGCCCTCGCCATCGACATGGGCGTCTTGCGCATATTCAGCTGGAGCAGGGTGGCCGCGTCCGGCAGCGTCACGTCGCGGCCGGGCGTCAGGCTGACGACCGCGACCGCGTGCCCCATGGCGACAAACTGCCGCGCCAGGGCTGCTACCTGCTGCTCGGCTCCGCCGAGCTTGAGGCCCGTGCTCAACAGCAGGATGCGCATCGGCGCGGTGGCGCAGGGCGGGCTGAATGCCGTGGTCACCGCGCTCCGTACCCCGTCAGCAATGTCCTCAATGTCTTCACCGCGATCAGCAGGTCCAGGGCAAACGCGCAGTGTTTGACGTAGTACAGATCGTAGCTGAGCTTTGTCACGGTCTCTTCATGGGTGCCGACGTAGCCTTGCTGCACCTGTGCCCAGCCCGACAGGCCCGGCCGCACCAGGTGGCGGTAGGGATAGTAGGGGATGGTGCGGGCGAATTCCTCGACCATCGGCACCTGTTCGGGCCGCGGCCCGATCAGGCTCATATCGCCCACCAGCACGTTCCACAGCTGCGGGATTTCATCGAGGCGGTATTTGCGGATGACGCGGCCGACGCGGGTGACACGCGGGTCGCGGCGGGCGGCGAACCGGGCCGGCGCGCCGGCGTCGTATCCCATGCTGCGGAACTTGAACATGGTGAAGGGTTTGCCGAACAGGCCCACCCGCACCTGGCGGAACAGGGCCGGACCGGTCGATTCCAGGCGGATGGCCACCGCCACCGCCAGTCCCAGCGGCAGCGCAACGGGCGCCAGGCAGAGTACCGCGGCCAGGTCGATCAGGCGCTTGGCGAAGCTGTAGAAATAGTGCGCGGCGTAGTCGTCGAGAAAATTCTCGTCGATATGGGCCAGGCCGACGCGGCCGGTCAGCATCTCGCCGATCCGCTCCACCGAGTACATGCGCACATGGCTGAGCTTGAACTGGGCCAGCACGCGGGTGCGCTCCGGGTCGGCGGTGGCGTTGCGGTCCAGCATCAGGCCATCGCAATGCACGGCTTCGTCCAGCGAGCTGATGGCCTGGAAGCGGGTCGGGCTGGCCGGCGCCGCGCCCGGCATGGCGAGGACCTTTTCCAGCTGCGCCAGCGTGGCGGCGTCGGTGTAGCCGAACACCGGCACGTAGTTCCGCACGAAGCGCCGGTAGCCAAACCAGATCCATGCCAGCGTGGTGAGGTAGCTCAGCAGCAAGGCCCCGCGCGAGTACTCGAGGTGGAAGGCGGCGAATACGAAGAGCAGCGCGGCGAAGGGCAGCGTGGCGGCCAGCCCGACCAGGCTGTTGCCTTCCATGGCGGGCAGGTGCAGCGAGCGGTGCAGCAGCACGAAGGCAAACAGGTAGGGCAGCACCGACCACAGCAGCGTGCGGGTGAATATATGGGTGACCAGGCCGGCGTTGTGGGCAAGTTCGGCCAGCGCGGTATTGAGGCCGAACAGCAGCAGGCCCAGCAGCGCCCAGCCCAGCATGCGGCTGGCGCGGCGGATGGTTTCCGAACCCTGGGCGCGGATCAGCTGGGCCGGACGGCCGACGCTGTGACTCTTGTTCATTGTCCACCTGCTCCGGTGCTGGCCGCCGACCGGGAGGCGCTGGGCCTGCCCGCCAAGGCTTGCTGGTAGATCGCCCAGGTTGCCTCGGCCATCGGCCCGAGGCCGAACTCGCGCGCCCAGCGTGTCCGGGCTGCTTGCCCCAGGGTCTCGCGCAGCGCGGCGTCGCCCGCCAGCCGCGTCAGCGCGGCCGCCCAGGCGTGCTCGTCGTTGCCGGCCACCAGCAGGCCGCAGGCGCCGTCGTCGAGTTGCTCGCGGATGCCGGGGAGGTCGCTGGCGATCACCGGCAGGCCGGCGCGCATGGCTTCCAGTACCGACAGCGGAAAGCCCTCATGGTCGGATGCCAGCGCGAAGGCCTGGGCCGAGGCCAGCAGGATGGGGACGTCGCCGACCGCACCGGCAAATCGTACCCGGCCCGGGGCCAGGCTGCTGGCCAGCTCCCGCAAGGCAGCCATTTGCGGGCCTTCGCCCGCCAGCAGCAGTTCGCAATCGGGCAGGGCGGCGCGTGCGAAGGCGCGAATCAGCAGGTCGGCGCGCTTCGGCGCGGCCTGGCGCGCCACCATCACGACGCGGCGCAGCGGCGCGCCGGGCGTGGCTCGTGTGTCGCAGTCGGCGATGCCGTTGCGGATCACACTGACACGCTCGGCGGAAATCGGCAGGGTTGCGGCCAGCTCGCGTTCGGCCTGCGCCACGCAGATCAGGCGGGCGGTGAACGGTGCCAGCACCCACTCCGCCACCCGTGAGGCAAGACGCTGGCGTGCCGGGGCGGCCG
Organism: Cupriavidus sp. 96C5-1; assembly: GCF_057798855.1. NCBI lineage: Bacteria > Pseudomonadati > Pseudomonadota > Betaproteobacteria > Burkholderiales > Burkholderiaceae > Cupriavidus > Cupriavidus sp. 96C5-1. The sequence continues at coordinate 288,741 of NZ_JBYOJU010000001.1, forward strand.
CCTTGAAGGCGAAGCCATGCACCGTATAGACCACCGGGATGCCAAGCAGCCAGCCTGCCAACCGGCCCAGGGCGCCGGCCTTGGCGCTGTGCGCGTGGATCAGGTCGGGGGCGGCGGCGCGCAGCGCCTGCAGCAGCTGCCTGAGCGCAGCCAGCGCGCGCAGCGGTGACAGGGCGTTGTCGAGCAGCGGCAGGCGCACGGTGGTGGCGCCGGCGGCCTGGGCGGTGGCCAGCAGGGGACCGTCGCCCCCGGCCAGCAGTACCGGCTCGATCCTGTCGCGCAGTGCCTGCAGCAGATCGGCGACATGCGACTGCGCCCCACCGATCTCGGAGTTGGTGATCAGGAAGGCGATGCGTGGGCGGTGGGGGGACTGGGACGAAGGCACTGGGGCAAATCGCTAGGTCGGCTATGGGAGAGGCTGCCGGGACAGGTCAGTTGGGCTGGCGATCCGGCATGCCTGTCAGGCAGGCACCCAGGGGCAGAAAAGGCAAAAAAAAGAAAGAAGCACTGTCAGGCATTATCCTCCGGCGCCGGCCGGCTGAAGCGGTGGCAGGCGGAGAATCAGCCACCCTGGCTTGCCCGCTGGCCCTTCCCGGGCAAGTCGCGGGCAGGTCGCGGGCGCTTCAACCAGTGACGCGCGCGGCGCTTGTGCCGTCTTTCCGGCTGCCTCGCTGCGCCATTTTCGAGCACAGGCAGTCGATTATAACTGGCACGCCACACGCAATCCGGCAAAATACCGTCTTTGTCGCATTTGCCCGTCGCCCCGGCCATGGCCGGAACCGGTGGCCGGCAATGTCGGCCGGTTTAACCGCACACATCCAGGATGACCCATGCAAGCTGATCCTTCCATCTTCAAGGCCTACGATATCCGTGGCATCGTCGACAAGACCCTGACGCGCGACGTGGCGCGCGCGATCGGCCTGTCCTTTGGCTCCGCCGCCGCCGAGCAGGGCGAGCGCGCCGTGGTGGTGGGGCGCGACGGGCGGCTGTCGGGGCCGGACCTGCTGGGCGGCCTGGTGGAAGGCCTGCGCGCCGCCGGCATGGACGTGATCGACCTCGGCATGGTGGCCACGCCGATGGTGTACTTCGGCACCAATGTCGAGCTGGCAGGGCGCCGCGCCACCTCCGGCATCATGGTGACCGGCAGCCACAATCCGCCCGACTACAACGGCTTCAAGATGGTGCTGGCCGGCAAGGCGATCTACGGCGAGCAGATCCAGGCACTGCGCCAGCGCATCGAGGCGGGCAAGTTCGCCAGCGGCGCCGGCGGCTACCAGCAGGTCGATATCCGCCAGCAGTACCTGGAGCGCATTGTCGGCGACGTCAAGCTGGCCCGCCCGATGAAGATCGCGCTGGATGCGGGCAACGGCGTGGCGGGTGCCTTCGTCGGCGAGTTGTTCCGCGGGCTTGGCTGCGAGGTCACGGAACTGTTCTGCGAGGTGGACGGCAACTTCCCCAACCACCATCCCGATCCCGCTCACGTCGAAAACCTGCAGGACCTGATGCAGGCCCTGCGCGACACCGATTGCGAGCTGGGCCTGGCTTTCGACGGCGACGGCGACCGCCTGGGCGTGGTGACCAAGGACGGCCAGGTGATCTTCCCCGACCGCCAGCTGATGCTGTTTGCCGAAGAGATCCTGTCGCGCAACCCGGGCCAGCAGATCATCTACGACGTCAAGTGCACCGGCAAGCTGGCACCCTGGATCCGCGAGCACGGTGGCGAGCCGCTGATGTGGAAGACCGGGCATTCGCTGGTCAAGGCCAAGCTCAAGGAAACCGGCGCGCCCATCGCCGGCGAGATGAGCGGCCACGTGTTCTTCAAGGACCGCTGGTACGGCTTCGACGATGGCCTGTACACCGGCGCGCGCCTGCTGGAGATCCTGTCGCAGCATGCCGACCCGAGCGCCGTGCTCAATGCCCTGCCCAACTCCAACTGCACGCCCGAGTTGCAGCTCAAGTGCGCCGAAGGCGAGGCTTTCACGCTGCTGGACAAGATCCGCGCCAATGCGAAGTTCGATGGCGCGCGCGAGGTGATCACCATCGACGGCGTGCGCGTGGAATACGCGGACGGCTTCGGCCTGGCGCGGCCGTCCAATACCACGCCGGTGGTGGTGATGCGCTTCGAGGCCGACAACGATGCCGCGCTGGCGCGTATCCAGGCGGAATTCAAGCGCGTGATCCTGGCAGAGAAGCCGGATGCGCAACTCCCGTTCTGAGCGGATGCCGTTGACTGCGCCCGCTACGGGCACCTCCGTGGCGCGGCACGCGCTTGCCGCGCGCCCGCGCATCCTGGTGGTCAAGGTGTCGTCGCTCGGCGACGTGGTGCATAACATGCCGCTGGTGCACGACCTGCGCGCGCGCTGGCCGGACTGCGAGATCGACTGGGTGGTCGAAGAGGGCTATGTCGATCTCGTGCGCCTGCTGCCGGAAGTGCGGCGGGTGATCCCGTTCGCCCTGCGCCGCTGGCGCAAGCGTTTCTACCAGGCGGCGACATGGCGGGAGATCGGCGCGTTGAAGCGCGCCTTGCGCGAGGACGACTACGATGCCGTGATCGAAACGCAGGGCTTGCTGAAGACTGCCGTGGTGGCCCGCGTGGCCAGCCGGCGGCCCGGGGCGCCGGTGATCGGGCTGGCCAATGCCACCCAGGGGTCGGGCTACGAGCCGGCCGCGCGGCTCTTCTATAGCGAGCCGGTGACGGTGCCGCGCCAGACGCACTCGGTGCGGCGCTCGCGCCTGCTGGGCGCTGCGCTGACCGGGCTGGCGCCGCCCGAGCCGCCGCGCTTCTTCGGCCCGGGCGCCCGCGAGCTGCATGTCGGCGACCCGCTCTGGGCCGGCCTGCCGGCGCGCTACGCGGTGTGCTTTCATGCCACCGCGGGCGCGAAGAAGAAGTGGCCGCTGGCCAGCTGGCACGACCTCGGCCGCCGGCTGGCGGACGAAGGGCTGGCCATGCTGCTGCCGTGGGGCAACGAGGCGGAGCGGCGCGCGGCCGAGGAAATCGCCGCCGGCGTGCCGGGGGCGCAGGTGCTGCCGCGCTTCAAGGTGATGCAGGGCTTCGGCCTGATCAACCGCGCCGAGGTGGTGATCGGGGTCGATACGGGACTGGTCCATATTGCCGCGGCGCTATGCCGGCCCACCGTGGAAATCTATACCGCCACCTGGCGCTGGAAGACCGAAGGCTACTGGTCGGACCGCATCGCCAACGTGGGTGACGATGGCGTGGTGCCGTCGGTCGACGAAGTCCACGCCGCCGCCCGGCGCGTGCGCGGGCAGGGGACCTGATGCTGCGAGTCCTGTACAGCCTGTTATGGCTGGTGGCGCTGCCCGTGGCGCTGTTGCGCCTGGTGTGGCGGGCGCGCAAGGAGCCCGGCTATGTGCAGCATGTGGGCGAGCGTCTCGGCGCCTACGGGAACCTGCCGGCGGCCGGGCCCTGGTTGTGGGTGCACGCGGTTTCGGTTGGCGAGACGCGTGCCGCCCAGCCGCTGATCGAGGCGCTGCTGGCGGACTATCCGGAACATCGCATCCTGCTCACCCATATGACGCCGACCGGGCGCCAGACCGGCGCCCAGTTGTTCGGCTGGCAGCCGCGCGTGATGCAGTGCTACCTGCCCTATGACCTGCCCTGGCTGGTGCGGCGATTCCTGCATTATTTCCGCCCGGCGGCCGGCATGCTGATGGAAACCGAGGTGTGGCCCAGCCTGGTGCGCGGCGCCCGCGTGGCCGGCGTGCCCTTGCTGCTGGTCAACGCCAGGCTGTCGCCGCGCAGCTTCCGCCGCACCGCGCGTTTTGGCGGGGCGGCCACCGCCATGTACCGCGACTTCACCGGCGTGCTGGCGCAGACCCAGGGCGATGCCGAACGCTTCCGCGCGCTGGGGCTGGCGTCGGTGCAGGTGACCGGCAACCTGAAATTCGACATGCAGCCGTCCGAGGATGGCTTGCGGCGCGGCCGCCTGCTGCGCCAGGGATTCGGCGCTCGCGCCGTGTTCGCCGCCACCAGCACGCGCGAAGGCGAGGAGACCCTGCTGCTGGAGGCATTCTCCCGCTGGCAGGCGCTGGCCGCCGACGCGCCAAACCCGGTGCCGCGGCCGGCCCTGCTGCTGGTGCCGCGTCATCCGCAGCGCTTTGACGAAGTGGCGGCCATGGTGACGCGCGCCGGTTTCTCGCTGCAGCGGCGCAGCGCGCTGGGCGATTCCGCCGCGTGGGAGCAGGCCGGCCTGCCGGAGCCGGTCGCGGCGGATGTGCTGCTGGGGGATTCGATGGGCGAGATGGCCTTGTACTTCGCCGCCTCGGATCTCGCGTTCATCGGCGGCAGCCTGTTGCCGCTGGGCGGCCAGAACCTGATCGAGGCCTGCGCCGCCGGCACGCCCGTGCTGATCGGACCGCATACCTTCAACTTTGCCCAGGCAACCGAAGACGCCATAGCCGCCGGCGCCTGCCAGCGCGTGACGGATGCCGATGCGCTGATGCGTGCGGCCGCGGCGGTACTGGGCGATGCGCCGGGGCTGGCCGCCATGCGCGGCCACGCCCGCGCTTTCGCGGTGCTGCACCGGGGCGCCACGGCGCGTACGATGGCCGCGCTGGCGCGCGTGCTGTCCGCGTGAGTTTCGGCTCCGGCGCGGATCCCGTTATCCCGCCGTTGCTACGGGCTATCGCGTGCCGCCCGGGGCCGGCTGAAACCGCATCCTGGTGGAGCGTAGCTGCGCCGGCAGCCTGGGGGTACGGTCCAGCCGCGCATCCAGCGTGACGAAACCGAGTTTGCGGTAGAGCGCGGCTGCCCGCGTATTGCTGCGCAGCACATCGAGCAGGAGCGCCTGTCCCGGCGCGGCGGGGAGCAGGCCGGCGCGCATGGTGTCGGCGAACAGCGCCTGGAATACCCCCCGGCCACGCATATCGCCGCGCGTGGCGCAATGCGCCAGCAGCGTCTGCCGGCGCTTCGGCGCCGGAATCTCCCGCTCCAGGACCAGGCCCCGGCCGACGATGCCGCTGCTTCGCCGGACGCCGAAGAAGCGCAGGAAGTCGAGCGCGATGCGCGGGTCGTCGAGCAGGTTGGCCCGGCCATCCTGGATCGCCAGCACCGCGATCGGCTGGTCTTCGATCGCGGCCACGCGATGGCGGCGCCACGAGAAGCGCCCGCTGTCCGCCGCGATTGCCCGCCGCAGGAAGGCTTCGCGCTCTTGCGCCGTGCCGCCAAGCAGGTAGGCGAACTCAAGCTGGCCCGATGCCAGTACCAGTGGCGCCAGCGCCGCCGCATCGCGCGGCGCGGCCTGGCGGAACACCATCCCCGCCTGCCGCTTCAACGCCACCGAGGGCACGCTGCTCATCTGCGCGCCAGCCGGGCAACCACGTCGACGGCGGTGCGGATCTGCTCGGGCGTGTGTGTCGAGCAGATAAAGAAGCGCAGGCGCGCCGCTTTTTCCTCCACGGCCGGGTAGAAGATCGGCTGGGTGTTGATGCCCTCGTCGAACAGGGCATTCGCCCATTGCGCGGCCTTCAGCGAACTGCCTGTGATGACGGGGATCACCGAATAGCCGGCGCTGGTCCCGGTATTCAGGCCGGCCTGCCGCGCCAGATCCAGGAACAGCTGCCCGCGTTCGCGCAGTGCGGCGACCCGCTCCGGCTCCGCCAGCATCCGCTGCAGTGCGGTCAGCGACGCCGCCGCCAGCATGGGCGCGATGCCCACGCTGTACAGGAAGCCGGGCGCCAGGTGACGGAGGATGTCGGTCAGCGCCTGGTCGCCGGCGATAAAGCCGCCGCAGCCGGCCAGCGTCTTGCTGAAGGTGCCCATCCAGATATCCACGTCGCGCCCGGCCACGCCGTAGTGCTCGCGGATGCCTTTGCCGGCGGCGCCAAGCACGCCCAGCGAGTGCGCCTCGTCCACCATCAGGAACGCCGCGTGGCGGCGCTTGATGTCGATGAAGCGATCCAGCTCCGGCAGGTCGCCGTCCATGCTGTAGAGGCCTTCCACGGCGATCAGCACGCGCTGGTACTGGCGGCGCACGCGTGTCAGCAGCGCGTCCAGCGCCTGCCAGTCGTTGTGCGGAAAGCTCAGCCGCTTGGCGCCGCTGAGCTGCGCGCCCTGGACGATGCTGTTGTGCGCGAGCGAGTCGTGGACGATCAGGTCGGCCGGGCCGAACAGCGAGCCGATCACGGTGACGTTGGTGGCATGGCCGCTGACGAACGCCACGCAGTCATCCACCTCGTACAGCCGGGCCAGCGCGTGCTCGAGCTCGCGCTGCACGGGGCGTTCGCCGGCAACCATGCGGCTGGCCGAGGCCGACGTGCCATACTGGTCGATGGCGGCCTTGGCGCTGGCCGATACTTCCGGATCGCCGGCAAGGCCGAGGTAGTTGTAGTTGGCGAAGTTGATATAGCTGCGGCCGCCGATCTGCGTGGTGGCGCCGGCCACGCCTTCATGCACCCGGAAGAAGGGCGATTCGATGCGCAGCTGCTCGCTCATCTGGCGCCCGATCGCGACCTGCTGGTAGGCCGGCAGGGTATCGAACCGGCATAGCTGGGCCAGCTCCGACGGCGCGGCCGGCCTGGCCACGGCCGCCGGGGCAGCCTCCATCTCGTTGGTCACCCGTTGTAGCTGGCGCTGCAGCGCCTTCGCGGCGAGCTGCTGCCTCAGGTGGTCGCCCAATCCCATACGTCGTAATCCTCGTTCAATCAGATGGCCGGTCCGGCCCATTCCCACGCATCGGTTTGCGCGAGCAGTGCCGAACTCAGGCGGTAGTTCATTTCATGGCTGGGGCGCAGGGCCGTCACCCGTGCCAGCAAGGGCGCGCCCAGCAGGGCCAGGTCGCCGATCAGGTCCAGTGCGCGGTGGCGCACGAACTCCTCCGGCAGGCGCATGCCGCCGAGCACCGAGCCGCCGACGATGGTCGCCGTGCACGATGGCCGCGCGCCGCGCAGGACCGGCCTGCCGCGCAGGTAGCCGTAAGCGATCGTGGGGATCGCCCATTTCAGGCGGCCGTACGAGCGCGAGGGCGCGATTTCGCTGGCGAAGCGCGCCGGGTTGATCTCGCCTTGCCAGGACAGCACGCCGAAGCCCTTGAGATCGTTGGTGACATGCAGCTCATAGCGCCCGGCCGGCTCGATGACCAGCTGGCGCATCTCGCCGTCGGCAACCGCAAGGCGGCGCAGCACGCGGATAAAGCGCTTGGGTGCAGGCAGGGCAGCGCGGCCGCAGGCTTCCATGGCCCTGACCCAGGGCAAGGCGCTGCCATCGAGAATCGGCACTTCCTCGGCATCGAGCTCCACCGTGGCATGGTCGATCTCGCAGGCCAGCAGCGCAGCCAGCAGGTGCTCCACGGTGCGCACGCGCAGGCCATTGTCCGCCTGCAGCGCCGTGCATAGCGGCTGCGCCAGCCGCAGCCCGGGCGAGGCCGGCAGCCTGGCCAGGGTGCGGCCATCCCGCACGCGCACGAAGACGATGCCATGGCCGGCGCCGGCCGGCCGGATCCGCACATTGACACGGCGCCCGGTGTGCAGGCCGTGGCCCGTCATCACCAGGTCTTGCGCCAGTGTTCCCTGGTTTGCCTGCCAGCCCGGTGCGCCGTTCATTGTGGCGAGGCGGTGGCGGGGGCGTCCGGCTCGACCTTGCCGGCCAGGGCGCGGATGTCCTCGGGGTTCATCTCGAGCGCGTGGCGCGCAACCATCGCTTCGATCTGTTGCTGCGCCTCCGACGGTGCCTCGCCCTCCGCGCCGGCGGCATCGCCGGTGCGGATCGATTCGACGATCTTCTGCGCCAGCGAGCGCACCGTGGCGCCGTCCGCCAGCAGCATCACCGACAGCTTGACCTTGAAGGACTCCTCCACGGCCATGCCGAGCTCCATCCCCATCAGCGAATCCATGCCGAGATCGACCACCGAGCGGTCGATGTCGACCTTCTTGGCCGACAGGTGGAGGATGCGTGCAATCTGGGCCTGCATGGTCTCGATGACCAGCTGCAGGGCCTGGGCGTGCGGCAGGGCGCGGACCTCGCCGTCCAGGCTGGCGCCGGCGGAACGCTGCGCATCCTGGCCGTCGCTGCCCTGCATCTCGACGTAGCGCAGCGAGCGCGCGGCCGGCATGACCCGGGCCACGGCCTGCCAGTCGAGCCAGAGCACGGCCTCGCCGGCCCGGTTTGCCAGCAGCGCATGCTCCAGCGCCGCCATGGCTTCGCTTGAGGTGATCGAGCGCCCGCCGATGCGCACCTGCAGCGCTTCGCGCGTCTGCGCGTTGCGCGCCAGGAAGCCGACATCCTCCAGCGGCCCCCAGGCCATGAAGCAGCCCGGCAGCCCGCTGGCGCGGCGCTGATAGACCAGCGACTCCAGGAAGGTATTGGCAGCGACGTAGCTGGACTGGCCCGGACTGCCGAGGAAGGTCGTGGCCGACGAGTACACCACGAAGAAGTCCAGCGTCCGCCCGCTGGTGGCGCGGTGCAGGTTCCACGCGCCGGCCACCTTGGGCGCCAGCACGCTGCCAAAGCGCTCATCGTCGAGATTGGCGATGAGGCCGTCGGCGATGGTCATGGCCGAATGCACCACGCCCTTGAGCGCGGTCCCGGCGCGCTCGATCCGTTCCACCAGGGCGGCGACGGCGGCGGCATCCGTCAGGTCGCACGACGCCACCGTGACGGTGGCGCCCAGCGCCTCGTTCCACTGTTGCGCCTGCGCGGCCAGCTCCGGCGACAAGGTGCCGCCGCGGCTCGCCAGCACCACATGCCGGGCGCCCCTGGCAACCAGCCAGCGTGCCGTGGCAAAGCCGAGGCCGCCGGTGCCGCCGGCCACCAGGTAGGCGGCGCGCGGGTCCAGCGCGAGGTGCGTCGGCTTCGGGCTTTGCGGCGCCGGGGCGCCGCTGGGGAAGGTGACCACGATCTTGCCGATCTGGCGCGCCTGCTGCATATAGCGGAAAGCCTCCTCCACGCGGTGCGCGGGGAAGGTGCGATACGGCAGCGGATCGAGCGCGCCGCTGGCCAGCAGTTCCATGATCTCGGCAAAGAGGCGGGTCGTCAGGCCCGGCTGCGCATGCATCAGCTGGTCGGCATCGATGCCGAAGTAGCTGATGTTGTTGCGGAAGGGGCGCAGGCCGATCCGGCTGTTCTCGTAGAAGTCGCGCTTGCCGAGTTCCAGGAAGCGGCCGAACGGGCGCAGCACGTCGATGCTGCGCACCATGGCTTCGCCGGCCAGCGAATTGAGCACGATGTCCACGCCCTGGCCGCCGGTGCGGCGCAGGATGTCGTCGGCGAACGCCAGGCTGCGCGAATCGAACACATGGTCGGCGCCCAGCAGCCGCACGAACTCGCGCTTCTCGTTGGTGCTCGCGGTGGCGAACACTTCCGCGCCGAGATGGCGGGCCAGCTGGATGGCTGCGATACCCACGCCGCCGGCCGCGCCGTGCACGAGCACGCGCTCGCCAGGACGCAACCGTGCCAGCTCGCAGAGCGCGTAGAAGGCCGTGAAGAAGGTGGTGGGGATGGTCGCGGCTTCCTCGAAGCTCAGCCGCTCCGGCTTGAGCGCGACGGCGCCGGCGCGCGTGCGCACGCGGCTGGCAAAGCCGGCGGGCGCGAAGCCGAGCACGGCGTCGCCCGGCTGGAAGCCCTGCACATCCGTGCCGACACGCGTGATCCGGCCCGAGAGCTCCATGCCGATGGTCGGCCCCGCGAAGCCATTCTCCACCGCTTCGTCGGACAGCAGGCCCATGGCGTACATCACGTCGCGGAAATTGAGGCCGGTCGCGGCGGGTTCGATCTCCACCTCATCCGCTTCGAGCTCGCGCTCGGGCAGGGCGAACCATTGCAGGTGGCGCAGCGAACCCGGGGATTCGAAGGCAAGCACGCTGTGCTGATTGCGCTCGCCCGCGCGCGCGCCCTGCTCGCGCAGCTCGACGGTGGCGGCCGGCAACATGCGCGGCACGAAACGGCCCGAGCGGGTGAGCAGCACTTCCTCCTCGCCTTCGTCCGACAACAGTTCGCGTACCAGCAAGGGCGCGGGCCGCTCGCAGCCGGGATCGATATCGATCAGGTGGCAAGCCAGTTCCGCGTATTCGTTCATCAGCACGCGGCCAAGTCCCCACAGCGTCGCCTGTTCCGGCCGGAAGGCCGACGGCTGCGTTGCGGGGGCGGCCAGTGGCGCGCCGCCACGGCTCACCACCCACAGGCGGACCGGCGCGGGTGCGCCGGCGAGGCCGCGCACCAGTTGCGCCAGCGCGATCGAGGTGCTTTCCTGCGCGCGCATCATTTCGCTGCCGTCGCCCCCGGCGTCCAGGCCCTCGATGTCGGCGGCGAGGAAGACCACGTGGCGAGGCAAGGCCCCGGCCGCGCCGAGCGACGGGTGGGCGAGCAGGGCCGCTACCGAGTCGAGCACGGTGACCTGGCCGGCAGGCGCATGGCTTTGCAGCGTATCGGCGACGGCGGCCATCAGCTCGCCGTGCGCGGCGGGATTCACCAGCAGCCAGTGCGCCGGCGGTGTTTCGGCCGGGAGCGCGGCAACGGCATCCGCGCCGCGGCGCGCCACCATGAAGGCGGGCGCGCCTTCGATGTCGAGCTCCGCTTCGGTGTGCCGGGCCGGGGCTTCGAAGCCGTGTTCCTGCAGCAGGGAAGCGATGGCGTTGGCGGGCAGCAGTTCGCCGCGACCCTGCGTCCACCAGTCGGGAGTCAGCCCGAACACGATGTCCGAGAAACGGCTCGACTGGCTTTCCGCGACGATCAGCAGCGCGCCGGGCGTCATCCACGCACGGGCTGCCTCGATCAGGCGCGCGGGGTACGCGCCCGCGCGCAGCAGGTTGTTGATGATCAGGACATCGTACCGTGCGGGGCGCCCCGCTTCGGCGGCCAGCGTGGGCGTTTCACCCAGCTCGATCTGCACCGTGCGGATCAGCGGATGTTCGGTCGCATCGAAGGCGCCAAGCTGCTCGGCGCTGCCGGCGATGGCATAGTCGCAGCGCGATTGCAGGTGCGAGCCGAACGGCTGGAACAGGTTGGTGCCCGGTGCGATCACCTCGAGCACGCGCAAGGGGCGATGCTCGCGCCAGGCGTCGACCAAGGTGTCCAGGCAGGCGCTGGCCAGTGCGTTGACGTGGGTCCAGGTGGGGGACGCCTCGTAGAGGTGGTCCACCAGGCTGCTGCGCCCGCTGGGCAGCACGGCCTGCGGGCGCAGCGTGCCGCCAAGCACCGCTGGCAGCGCGTTGCCGCAATGCGCCAGCAGCGTCAGTTCCGCAACGTGGCCCGGCGACGCCGAGACCAGGCTGCGCCAGAGATCCTCGATGGCCGGCAGGGTCTCGTCGCCGCGCACCAGCTGGCCGTCGCGCATGGCCAGTACGCCGTCTTCCACCAGCATGCCGATCAGCCGTTCGAGCAGCGCCGGATTGGCGCTGGCGGGCAATTGGGGCTGGCCGGGCACGTCCAGCGCTTCGACCGCGCGCAGCGCATAGGCCGCCGCCAGCACGTCGAGCAGCGGCATGACCTCGGTGAGGTGCGTGCGGCGGTGGGCGGCGTCCTCATGCGTGGTCAGCGTGGCGGCGGCGGCCGCGATGAGCGTCTGCGGCGAGGGCAGGGCAGCGGCGCTGATGTCGGCAGCATAGGGCTTTGCTTCGGTCACGAAGGCGAAGCGGCTGGGTGCCGCCTGGCGCCGGGCCGCAAGGTCAACGCGGCGGAAGCGGCATGCTCCCACCTGCATGACGACCTTGCCGGCTTCGTCCAGATACGTGAACGAGGCCACCAGCGAATGCGGGCTGCGCCGCTCGATGCGCGCCACCACGCGGCGCACGGCATCGCCGCCGCCGTAGTAGTCGATGCGGCCCATCTGCACCGGCACGTAGGCGGCCGCGTCCGCTGCCGCATCCTCGCCATCGGCCTCCGCGCCCAGCAGGGCGAGCAGCGGATGGAAGCCGCCGTCGATCGCGGCCGGGTGCATCGCGTAGGGCGCCAGCGCATTCTGCAGCACGGCGGGCTGCGCCAGTTCGGCAATCGCCGTATCGCCGGCAAGACGCACGGACCGCACCCACTGGAAGGCCGGACCGAAATTCAGCCCGATTTCGGCTGCCCTGCCGTAGAGCTGCCCGCCATCGATCGGGCATGCGGCTTCCAGCGCCGCCAGTTCCTCTCCGGCGATCGCCTCGCCGGGCTGGGCGGCGGGGCCGCCGGCCAGCAGGCGGCCGACCACGGTGAGCGTCCACGGATCGGTGCTCATGCGCGGACGCGTCTCGACGACGAAGCCGCCGGTGCGCGGGTCGACGGTGAAGCGGAACAATTTGCCCTGTTGCGGCTGGAACACCACCGGCGAGCGGATCTCCAGGTTTTCGACGGCGCAGGCCACGGTGCCGAAATGCAGGCGCGCGGCGGCCAGCGCCATTTCCGCATAGGCCGCGCCGGGGAAGATGACCGCGCCATCCACCACATGGTCGGCCAGCACCGGCAGCTTGACCGGGTCGACCTGGTTCTCCCAGGCCACGGCGCTGTCTTTCAGGCGATAGCCCAGCAGCGGATGTTCGCGGCGCCGGTTCACCAGGTCATAGCCCTCGCTGGTGGGCATGAGCCAGTGCCGGGTCCTCTGCCACGGATAGGTCGGCAGCACCAGTTCCGGATCGGCCGGCGGATAGGCCTTGTCCGCATCGAGGCTGGCGCCTTGCGCCAGTGCTGCGCAGAACGCGTGATGCAACTGCGCGGCGCTGTCGTGATTGCGCTTGAGCGTCGGCAGGGCGCTGCCGCCCGCCTTGGCATGCTCGAGGGTTTGCGCAACGTAGCTGCGCAGGATCGAGTGCGGGCCGATCTCGAGGAACACGCGCACGCCGGCATCCACCAGGTGGCGCGCGGCGGCTTCGAACTGCACGGGTTCGCGGATATTGCGCCACCAGTATTGGGCGTCGAGCGCGGTGCCGGGCAACTGCGCGCCCGCGACAGTCGAGATGAACGGGGTGTGCGCCTGCTGCGGCCGCAGATCGGCCAGGGCCGTCAGCACCAGATCGCGGATCGGCTCCATGCACTTGCTGTGGAACGCGTAGTCGAGATCCAGCACCTGGAAGAACTTGCCGCTCTGGGCGAACTGCGCCTGCATGGCGGCAATCGCCTCGGGCGAACCGGCCAGGGTGACGGCTTCCGGGCTGTTGACGCCGGCCATCTCCAGCGCGCCGCCAAGGCCCAGGCGGTCGATCAGCTGCTGCGCGGCTTGTGCGCTGACGCCGGCGGCCGCCATCTTGCCGGCGCCTGCGGTGGAGGCCTGTGCGCGGCTGCGTTCCTTGATCACATGCACCGCCTGCGCCAGCGTGAGCGCGCCGCTCGCCCAGGCCGCGGCCACTTCGCCCACGCTATGGCCGAAGCAGGCATCGTAGCGCAGGCCACGCGCCTGCAGCGAGCGCACCACGCCAACCTGCAGCGCGAACAGCAGCGGCTGCGCGTTTTCCGTGCCCTCGAGCCAGGCGGCGGTGGCGCCGTCGCGCATCACGCCGGCCAGCGAGGCACTGCCATCCGCCTGCCACAGTGCGTCGATCTCGTGCATGGCGTCGCGGAACACGGCATCCTCCGCCAGCAGGCGCCGGCCCATGCCTGCCCACTGCGAGCCGTTCCCCGAGAAGACCAGGGCGAGCTTGCTGTCCGTACCCGCCGGCGCTTCCCCGATGGTGACGCACGGCGCGCTCTCCCCGCGCGCCAGCAGGTCGAGAGAGGCCATGCCTTCATCCTGGCTGGCGGGCGTGATGACCGCCCGATGGTGCAGCCACTGGCGCTTGCGCGCGGCGGCGCTGGCAAGCTGCTCCCAGGAAGCGCCGGCCTGCAGGCGTGCGTGATACTGGCCCGCCAGTGCGCGCAACGCGTCCGGGCTGCGCGCGCTCAGGACCAGGGCCAGCGGCTCCGCCGCCGGCGCAGCCTTCGCCACCGTAGCCGGGAGCGCAGCTTCGCGCAGCAGCACGTGTGCGTTGGTGCCGCCGAAGCCGAAGGAATTCACACCCACCAGCAGGGGCTTGCCGGATGCGTCGAGCGGCAGGAAGCTGTCGACCACGCGCAAACCGCCGCCGGCAAAGTCGATGTTCGGGTTGGGATTCTTGAAATGGACCGTTGCCGGCACCGCCCTGTGCTTCAGGCAGAGAATGGCTTTCAGCAGCCCTGCCATGCCGGAGGCGGTTTCCAGGTGGCCGACGTTGGTCTTGGCCGAGCCGATCAGCAAGGGCTGCCCGGCCGCGCGGCCTTTGCCGAGCACATCGGTCAGGGCGCGCGCCTCGATCGGATCGCCCACCGCGGTGCCGGTGCCATGCGCTTCCACATAGGCGATATCGAGCGGATCGACGCCGGCGCGCGCATAGACATCCTTGAGCAGCGCGGCTTGCGTGGCGGCGGCGGGCACATTGATGCCGCCTTGCGAATGGCCGTCCGAATTCACGCCGGACGAAACAATGACGGCATGAATGGTGTCGCCGTCGGCCAGCGCCTTCTCCAGCGGCTTGAGCAGCACCAGGGCGCCGCCCTCGGAACGCACATAGCCGTCGCCCGCGGCATCGAAGGCCCGGCAGCGCCCGGTAGGCGACAGCATCGACGCCTTGGCGAAGCTGACGAAGGGGAACGGATGCAGCAGCAGGTTGACGCCGCCGGCCAGCGCCGTGTCGGCTTCGCCGGCATGGATCGCATTGCAGGCCTGGTGCAGGGCGACCAGCGACGACGAGCAGGCCGTGTCGATCGACATGCTGGGGCCGCGCAGGTCGAACAGGTAGGAAATCCGGTTCGAAGCAATGCTCATCGTATTGCCGGTCGCGGAATAAGCATCGGCCACGCTCAGGTCATCCACGCCGCGGTCGCCGTAATCCTGGCTGGCCACGCCGACGAAGACGGCGCAATTGCTGCCCGCCATCCTGGCAGGCAGGTGGCCTGCATGCTCGAAGGCCTCCCATGCGAGTTCCAGCAGCAGGCGCTGCTGCGGGTCCATCTGCCTGGCCTCGCGCGGCGAGATGCCGAAGAAATCGGCGTCGAAGCCCGCAATGTCGTCCAGCACGCCGGCGGAGAATGTATAGCTCTTGCCGGGCTCGCGCTTTGCCGGATGCAGGTAGAACTCGGTGCCAAACCGGTCGGCGGGCACTTCCGTGACCGCATCGGTTTCATTGACCAGCAGGTTCCAGAAGTCATCCGGATTGCGGACACCTCCGGGAAACCTGCACGACATTCCCACAACTGCGATAGCTTTTTTCATCTTCCTCTGACTCGGCCCTGCTGTTCTAAACTTCAGCTTCTTTGTTCTTCATCCAGGCATGCCGGCATGCACCGGCTGCCCGATCGTATCGAGTAAATCCCGCCCCAGATCGGCGACATCCATATCCTTGTGCAGCGATGCCGGGCAACCGTCATTGCGCCAGATAAAGTAATCGCTGCGGGTTTGCATGCCGCCCAGCTTGCCGAATACATGCGGCAGGGCAGGCACGTGGTCGCCATAGAAACAAAGGATGGCTTTGCGTTGGCGTTTCGCCAGGTAATCCGTCAGCCGGCCGATCATGGCGTCGGCATTGGCCAGGTGGCGCAGATAAGCGGTCAGGTCGTCCCACGGCGCGCCGTCGCCCAGCGTGTGGTAGCGGGCGCTTTCGCCGGCCTCCACCCGCTCGAGGTGGAGCGGGCCGTGGTTTTCCATCGTCATTGCCATGACGAAAGCCGGCTCGTCGCCGGCGGATTCCAGTTCATCGATGATCGCGTCCGCCACGGCGGCATCCGCCACATAAGGCCCGGCGCGTGGCGCCGCCGCGAAATGCCGGATATCCAGGAACCGCTCGAAATGCATCAGCGGGAACACCCGCTCGCGTCCAAAGAAATCCGCGAAATACGGGTGAATCGCCAACGTGCGGTAGGCGGCGCGCCGGAACCAGCCCGCCAGCGAGGCGCAGGGACGGCGGATAAAGGCATAGGGGTAAAAGCGCGCATAGCCCAGCGCCGCCTCGGGCAGGCCGGACAGCAGGGCGAACTCCGTGCGCATGGTATTGGCGCCCCACGCCGGCACCCGCAGCTCGCCGTGCTGGCAAGCGGCGCGGCGGGCAGCGTCGAAGTTTGCCAGGATCGCCGGGTTCACCGCCGAACCCAGGCGGCGGGCATCGAAGAACGACTCGCTCTGGATCACGATCACGTCCGGCCGCACGGCCGGCGCCGCGGTCCGCGAGAACGGCCCGGCCATCAACGCGGCCCGCAGGCCGTGCGCGGTGCGGGGCCGCAAGCCGTTCAGCAGATAGGCCACGAACACCGTGATAAAGCCATGGCGCAGCTGGTCCTCGCCCGGCGCAAGGGTAAGCGGCAAGCGCGCGGCGAGCAGGACGGCAACGACCAGCGCGCCGCCCCCGCAGGCCGCCAGCGTTTCATACGGTACGGCCGGAAGCCGCTCGCAGGCAAGGAATGCTCCTGCGAACAGCGCCGCCCCGACGGCGATGGCCAGCACCTGGACCACGCTGAGGAAGGGCAGGTACAGGCGAGGGTGGCGGAACAACTGGCCGAACAGGCTCAGGTCGGTGAAAACGAAAGGCTCCCGCAAGGACGCATATTTAGCATTGTTGACAATTGCCATCAACGCGGCCAGCGCGAATGCCACGAGTGCGGCAAATGCCGGGCGAGCCGAGACCGCCAGCATCAGCGTGAACGTCACCGCCGATGCCAGGGCATGGATGGCCAGCGCCCCGGCCGAGCGCCGCCACGGCGCGCGCGGCCGGGGCAGGGCGATAGCGTCCGGCAGGAAGGAAGCGGCAAGCGCTATAAGGAACAGGAGCAAAGGCGGCATGCCGGGCTAGTGCTCCTCCCTCGGTAGATAAGAAAGTCGGTCCAGGATCGAATCCGCAAGGCGCGCCGGCAGCAGCGGAAGCAAGCCCATGCCAAAGGCCAGCAAGCCGGGGAAAGCAATCTCCGCCTTGTTCGCAGCCAGCTTTGCACGGATATGGCGCGCCGCCTTGTCCGCCGACCACAGGAACGGCTTGTCGCCCGGAAAGACATCGCTCATCGCGGTCTTCACAAAGCCCGGGAACACCAGCGACAGATCGACCCCGTCGCGCGCCAGCAGCGGGCGAACCGATTCCCCGTACGCCTTGATCGCGGACTTGCTGGCGCAATAAGCCGGGGAAATAGCCATGCCGCGGATGGCCGCAAGGGAACTGATCAAGGCCACCTGGCCGTGCCGGCGTGCGCGCATGCGCCCTATGATAGGCAAAACGGTGTGCATCGCACCGTAAAAATTTGTGTCGAAGACCTCGCGCGTGCGGGCCAGGTCCTCCCAATCGCGCGCCGACGACAGGGTGCTGGCCACGCCGGCGTTGGCGATCAGCAGGTCGATGGGGTGGTTGTCGTCGAATTCATGCAGCCATTGCGCCATGGCAGCGGCATCGCGCACATCCAGCTCAGCGCTTGCCACGGTGGCCCCTGCCGAGCGACACTGCTCGACGCAGCCGGCAAGCCGGGACGCGTTGCGGCCAACCAGGCCTAGCGTGACGCCCGGGCCGGCATAAGCGAGCGCCACGGCGAGGCCGATGCCCGCGCTGGCACCCGTGATGACGATATGGCGAGGCGCGGCGTTAGCCATGCGCGGCAGCCTCCAGGCGCTTCACCACGCCAGCGGTGGCCATTGCGATGCCAGTCCGGGTATAAAAGTCCCCGTTGACCTGCGTGTGGTGCAGCAGATAATCCAGAAAAGCCTGGTACAAGTCCATGTCCGGACCTTCGGCCTCGCGCCAGAAATTATCCAGCCCGCCCTGCCAGGTCATGCCGGCCATGTCATAGATGGCCGTGCCCAGGGTCATCAACGGGCGGCGATGGTGCAGGGCCGATAGCCCCACCGTGCTGTTGACCACCACCACGCCTCGGGCATGGTCGAGCAGGGTGGGCAGGTGGCCCGCGTCGACGAAATCAAAGCGGTCCGCCATGCCCAGTGTTTGTGCGAGGTTGCGGGAATATTTCCGGTAGTCGATCAGGCCGGTGTCTAGCGGGTGGTTCTTGATCACCAGCTTGGCGTCGCCCGGCGCGTGGTTCGCGAACGACGTCATCACCAGTTCGATGGCCTGCCGCACGCCCTCGAATGGGGAATGGACCTGAATCTGGGAGTCCGAATTTAGTTGCAGCGGAAACATGTAGTACGGCTGTTTCGAGCCCAGAAGGCGCTCGGTTACCTTGTCCGCCTCGGCCTTATGCTGACGCCGCAGCAGCAGGCGACTGGCCAGGCCGGCATATTCGCGCAAGCCGTTGTGCGGGCGGTGGCTGCGGTAGTGCGGGAATTGTCTGGCGTGCACTACATTGGCGGCGCGATAGCGGATATCGTGAAAGGCGCGCTCATACAGGTTATAGCCCGTGCTTAGGCCGGGATGGCTGGGGGGCGTCACGCTGCGGTGGCCGAGATACCAGTCGGGATCGCGAGGGAGGCGGGAGCGGCCGTTAACGCCATGCTGTTCGAGGGTGAGCCAGTGGGGGCGGACGTAGCCTTCTTCAAAAGCGTGCACGCGAACTCCGTGCCGCTCAGCGGCGGCAAACACCGGCTGATGAGTTTCGCGGCAGTCACCAAAAAGAAGAACGTCGGTGAAACTCCCCGAACCAAGCATCTCCGCATACCGTTCGGGCAGCGCGCTAAATGGATCTGCATAGTTATAGGCGGTCTCGGGCCCGGTATAGGCGACATCACCTCCGCAGAAATTGATGCGTTCCAACCGGTGGCCTTGCTCGTTTAAGGCTTCGGCGAGCTTGCTGAAGAAGGGCGATGCCGTGCCCTGTAGGGCAAGGAAAGAGCGAAGCATGAAGGTCGGGCGGCAGAGTGGGGGGGTGCGGAACGTTCACAGGCCCTTTGTGCTCGCGAGCAGGAACTCCAGCCAACTAGCTGGAGCATACCTGAGGTGCGAATACTATGTAAGGGCATTTTTGGTATTTTCTTCAGATGTTGTGAGAATGACGTGCCAAGATTATACGGTAATGCTTTGACAAGTTACTCCTTCCGTCGAGAAGGCGTGGTAAATCGCATCCTTGCATATATAACGATGAGCGCACTACCGTTGCCTTCAATCGTCAGCGATTCGAATGAACATGCCGGTAGACGTCGCCAGTGGCTGCTACGCACCTTTCCCATTTATATCTGGAAGACACTTCGAGGCCGCGAGCAACAGCGTCTTCCCTCCATGTGTTGTCTTCCAGGCCTCTGGCAAGCGCGTCGGTAAGGCTGCTGATGTCATCGGGATCGATGATGGCGGCAGCACCGCCTGCGACTTCTGGCAGGCTGGAGCGGTTGGAAGTGATTACCGGTACTCCGGATGCCATCGCTTCCGCAACCGGCAATCCGAATCCCTCATACATCGACGGATACACGAATAACGTCGCGCCCGCATACAGGCTGGGGAGATCGGACTCTGGCACGTATCCCAGAACTCGCAGCCAGCCCTGGGGCATCCGTTTGGCTATTTCTGCTTCGAGCTTCGTATAAAGCCATCCCTTCGCGCCGATGAGCACGAGCGGGTGAGCCTGCCGCAGCGCGTTCGGCAATGCGTCATATGCATGCAACAATTTGTCGATATTCTTCCTCGGTTCCAGCGTCGAAACGCAAAGCGTGTAGCCATTTGGCGCCAAGCCATAGGCGGTACCTGGAAATATCGCTTCATTGTCCCAGCGCATCGGGCGGTAACATTCGTCGACACCAAGATGAATCGCCGTGATCGAGGACGCCGGCAGGTCGAGGTGCGAGATCAATTCCTGTCGCGCGTGCTGGGACACAGTGATGACATGCGCGGTCCGCCGCATCGATTCCTGGAAATTCTTCTCGAAGCTCTTGATGCGGTCTGCCGGGTGGGTCTCCGGATGTCGCAAGACGGATAAATCGTGAACCGTCACTACGCCGCCTTCGATAAAGTCGGGAAGAAAGAAATTTGTGCTGTGAAATACTCCGTCGCGGTGTTTGCGCGGGTCATTGCCGGTAATCCAGTTCCTTGCGGAATGGATTTTCTTTAGCCACCAGGGCTTGCGCCCAGAGTTGGGCCGCGCGCGTAGACGTTCCAGGTCATTGATGAGTTCGCCGCGACAAAAATATCGGACAGGCCCAACGCTTTCCAGGGTCGCTGCGCGATTCGCAATTTCCCAGGTGTAACGGCCGATTCCGGTCAGCGGGTGATTGATGGCGTCCACCGTCACCATCAGTGGGTGGGGTTGCATCTTGCTGCGTTCGTACATGTCGTCCGTATGCTTCGAGCCTGGCCCTAGGCTAGTGATTTGTGAGTGCAGGCTGATTTCGGCCAGAAACCTAGCTTACTTGAGCCATTCTCGGGTCTAGTGCTCGTGATGGCGGCGGCTCCGCGTGAAGCTCACGATGATAGTGCCTTCGCGTCTTAGCGGGGGGGAACCTGTAGTGTCGCGTCACTTCGGTCGCGAGACTAGCTGATCCAGTTGCAGCGAACGGGAGGATATCGCAGATGGCGCCGCCCTGGTACCGTCCGAAAGAGCGAGATCTCCCGTTATGTTGCGAAACCGTCAAGCCGCCCCCCACTCCCCAGGCGGGCCCGCTATAATTAGTACTTTTTGAGGTGGATCGTCTGACGATATCGGCGCCCACATGTTCAGGCGGCCGCCGCGTTTCCCAATGAGTGAAACGGGTAGCAGCTTTCCCGGCCCGGATTGCTATCGTTCAGGCTCCGGCATCTCTCAGATTTGGAACGCACTTTGGAAAACGTATTGCAGAAGGAAGCGACGCAGGATGCGGCGCGGCGCGGTTTGGGCCTCCTTCAACGCCTGAAAGGTGTCAACCGGCTATTCCTCGCGACCGTAGTGATCCCTACCGTGGTGGCTACGGTCTACTTCGGTGCCATTGCCTCGGATATCTACGTTTCGGAATCCCGATTTGTCATACGGACCCCTCAGCGGCAAATGCAGAGCAGCTCGTTGGGGGCGCTATTGCAAAGTACCGGATTCAGCAGGGCGCAGGACGATACATATTCCGTCATCGACTATATCGAGTCGCGCGATGCGTTGAAGGAGTTGAACCGGAATAATTTTGTCTTGAATGCCTACAGCACGCAGGGCGATGTATTCAGTCGTTTTCTCCGCCACTTCGATGATAGCTTCGAGTCGTTGTGGAAATACTATAGCCGGCGCATCGTGTCCGTGAAGTTTGACCCGGTTTCATCGATTGCCACGCTCGAGGTACGAGGTTTTTCTTCCAGCGATGCAACCAAGATCAACGGCACTTTGCTGGAGCTCAGCGAACGGCTGATCAACCGGATGAATGAACGCGCGGCAAGGGACATGGTGCAGTTTGCTCGCGGGGAGGTTGAAATGGCAACGAAGAAGGCCAAGGACGCCGCCGTTGTACTGGCTACATACCGGAAGACAAACACAGTCTTCGATCCGGATCGCCAGTCTGCCTTGCAACTGCAACAGGTGGCAACCCTCCAGACCCAGTTGTTCAACGCACAGACACAGCTTGCTCAATTGCAGTCGATAGCGCCGCAGAATCCGCAAATTCCCGCGCTGAAAACGACCATGACGGCGTTGGAAAATCAGATCAAGGAGGCTACCGGCGGCGTTACTGGCGGCACGGGCTCCTTATCAGACAAGGCCGCACAATATGCGCGGCTGCAGCTCGATGCTCAATTCGCGGACAAGCAATTGGCATCCGCAATGGCGGCGCTGGAAACCGCCAGGGCCGAGGCGCAAAGAAAGCAGCTTTATCTGGAGCGTTTTGTCGAGCCAAACGCTCCAGATGTCGCTATCGAACCGAAGAGGCTGAAAGGGATCTTCGAGACATTTGCTCTTGGCATGATTATCTGGGGAGTACTAAGTCTGTTGGTGGCAGGGGTCCGCGAGCATCACGACTAAATGCGTCAGCAGCATCCTGGCGCAGACGTAGCAGATCGTTTTGCAGCGGTACCTGTAGTATGCCGAATCGACGGAAGGCCTCAACATGATTAACCTGTCACAGGTTTCGAAGGATTATCACACGCGGCAAGGACGGAAGCGTGTTCTTGACAAGATCGATCTGACCGTCGCCCGCGGCGAGAAGATCGGCATCCTAGGCAGGAACGGCGCCGGCAAATCGACCATGATTCGGATGATCAGTGGCGCGGAGCTACCGTCATCTGGACGTATAGCGCGCGACATGAGCGTGTCGTGGCCGCTGGCATTCGGGGGGGCCTTCCAGGGAAGCCTAACTGGAATGGACAACCTCCGCTTTATCTGTCGCGTCTATGGCGCAGATGCCAAGAAGGCCGAGCCCTTTGTGCAAGAATTTTCTGAGCTTGGCTATTACCTGCGTGAGCCTGTCAAATCATACTCCGCTGGCATGCGCGCACGCCTGGCGTTTGCTATCTCGATGGCAATCGAGTTCGACTGCTTTCTGATCGACGAGATCGTTGCGGTGGGGGATAGCAGATTCCATGATAAGTGCCATGAGGAACTGTTTGTGAGGCGTAAGGATCGCGCGCTGATTATTGTTAGCCACGACGCTGCTTATGTCAGGGATAATTGCGATACCGCTGCTGTCTTGGTCGATGGGAAGCTTCATATGTTCACCGAAATGGACGAAGCTTTTTCCTTTTATCACGATGGCTTGAAAAGATGACTGCGACTGAAGAAATTGGTAGGGCCGAAAATCATGCATGACACTCCATTTCTGCGCTCACTTAACGTCCAATTCAGAGTGATCGGTGCGCTCGTTATGCGGGAAATACTAACTCGCTATGGCCGCCACAATATAGGCTTTCTGTGGGTATTTCTTGAGCCCATGCTATTCACGCTGGGTGTCACGGCACTATGGGTTGCGGCTGGTGCAAATCACGGATCCAACCTGCCGATCACAGAGTTTGCAATCACGGGATATTCGACTGTATTAATATGGCGAAATTGCGCGTCGAGGTGTGCTCTAGCCGTGACGCCAAATCGTTCGCTATTGTTTCATCGTAACGTACGGGTGCAGGATTTCTTTTGGTCACGCATCATTGTGGAGGTCGCAGGGGCCACCATTTCCATGGTCTTGCTTTCAGCGCTATTCATTGTCATTGGACTGATGAAGGCACCTGAAGATATTTCGCTGATGATTGTTTCGTGGATTTTTTTCTGCATACTGGGCGCGTCGATGGGGCTGATTATCGGAGCGATCAGCGAGCGTAGCGAGATGATGGAGAGACTGTGGCATACGGTCGCATATCTGCTTTTCCCATTATCGGGTGCGGCGTTCATGGTTGCCTGGCTTCCGGTCTCTGCCCAGAAATATGTTCTATATTTGCCGATGGTTCACGGGACCGAGATGCTTCGGGCTGGCTACTTTGGCAGTGCGGTGACGCCTCACTATAGTATCGAATACATGGTTGCATCTGATGCAATCCTGTTGCTGCTAGGTTTGCTGTTGGTGAAGGATGTAAGTAAAAGGGTCGAAGGGGAAAGCTAGAAGTACAACGCCTCGCATTGGCGGCCTAGCGCCCGACCACCTTACCGGTGGTCGGATATGACTATACTCAGATGCTCATGAGGTGGCTTTCTGCGAGCAACAAGTTGATGATGGCAAATTCGTCAATCGGATCAGCAAAATTTAGTGCCTGCCATTCGGATGTCGGGGTCAGCGTGAACAATTGATGCTGTCTGAATGAGGTGGTCTTTTTAATCTCAGGTGAGATGTGTCTGACGCCGTCCTTTGGCGTATCGCTGACGGCGACGTAGATAAGCCTTCCATTTTTGGCATAAGTATTAATAGCCTGGGATATCATGGAAAAATCCTCCTCTGTCTTGTCGGAATGACTCCGAACAAGCAGGTAGATCTTGGGCTTCTCATCTCGAGCAGTCTTACGAAAACGTTCAACGCATCGCGAGATATACCCGTAATCTTCGGGTAAATGTACATTGTGATGGTTAAAGACAAAGTCAATTCCGTAGTTATCCCGGTAGTGACGATGATCTACTTTGTTTACGTTTCCCTGGTCTCTTTTTCTGTGAGGCGGAACCGGCTCGTACTGGCGCTGATCTAGGAAAAGCGAGAAGTCATCCTCCAGGCAATGAGCAATCATTCGTGGGGATGTAAACAGCCAATCAAATGGACCCGAAGATCTCTTTAATCCAAAGTTTTTTAGGAAGAAGCTGCTGAAACAATGTGTCCCGAGGCTGATTAGTTCCACATCCGTAGGGATCGGCAGACCTTTCGAGGGCAAGTAGAGTTTGCGCACCAAGTTGCCGGATGCTTCATTGGAGCGAAGCATGCCTTGCACGATGCGCTCCACGTCGTCCGGTGCTGTACTTTGCTCGAGCAACCTCTCGTGATATTCGAGTCCTTCAGGATCGGGCGCGCGATTCAGTAGTTGACGATAGAGTATTGTTACGAGGCTCCGATCGTTAAAGTGGTGAGTGGCAGGCATGAAATGGACGTTTGATATCTGTTCTGTATTGAAAATGGGTCAACCGTACCATCCAAATGTCATCGCCAGTCTGTCAGAATCCTGAGAGGTAGGAATTATCTAATTGATGCCGACTGTCGCTGCAGTTAAATAGGTATCAGCGGCCCGCGTCGTCGAAGCGAACTCGTTGACAAAATTATAAGCGTTCAGCGCCATCTGTGCCCTTGCCTCAGGGTTTTCGAGGAGGTAGCGCAGATATTCCCTAAGTTGCGGGATCTCTAGTTCGTCAAGATCACATTTCCATGCAACCGAGTCGGGGATCTCAGCAAACTGGTTGAGATTTGAAACGATACAAGGTTTTCCAACGGCAAAGGCATTGAACAGCGAACCTGACGATTCGCCCATGGTCGGGTAGCGCAGGTTCACAATGACGTCCGTTGCTGCCATGTACCGCAGAAAATCTTCATAACTGACAAAGGATGTGTGAAGTACCGTTTCTGGCGCTAATCCCAGTTCCTTCCGCCATTCTTCCAGTTTCACTTCAGCATCGTTGGCTTCCCCGACCAGCAGCAGCGAAACGGGATAACCCTCCTTTTGGAGTTCTGCCACCGCCGACATCGTGATATCGACGCGCTTGTTCTTGTTGATGAAGCCGAAGACACCGATATATTGGCGGCTGGGCTCGAGGCCCAGGTCGGCCAGGGCGGTAAGGCGTTCCGTCTCGCTGATCATGGGCCGGGATGCCGTACCGTGATGGGAGGCATAAACAGGCGTACCATGCTGGTTCAGACGGCCGGCCACCCAACGGGAGTGCACCACGGCAGCCGTGCTGCGTGCGACGAGTGGCTCGGTCATTGGGAATTTCCAGATATCCGCATAGCCGCCAGCGTCCACTTCATCCCAGGCCCTCCGTCCCTCCTCGCCGTAGCAAGAGAGGATCTCGCGGTAGAAGTCGCGCTCGCCTTTGAATAAGTACCCATGCTGGGTGAACGGGTGCACGTTGTAGTCGTGAATGACCACGACGCCCGGTACATTCCATGCATGTCGGTAAATGTCAATATGATCCAGCCCATTTCCAATATGGTAGATGGCGCGATCGAAATCTCCGTGTTGAGTCGGATAGTCGTCAACGTGCCGGATTGTGACGCCTGCCAGGGGGGTTGGATCCTTGCATGGCGTATAGACTGTAATATCGGCTTTACGGGACATTTCCTTAACCAGAGCGTAGCTATAGTCGGCAATGCCGTTCTTCTGGGGAAGCCAGGGGGACAGATAGGCGATGCGGAGTCGGTTGCTCGCGGATGCGTCACTTCCCGGCGCGCGACCAATTCCCCGGAAGATGTCGAGGTAACGGCTGCATGACTTCGCCCAGTTGAATTCGCGCGCGTGCGCAACATTTTCCAACCAGGGACCGGGCCGGGCGGCGCGTGCCCTCCATGCGGCCTCGAGTTCCGTCGCCATAGCAGCGTCGTCATCCGGCGAGCAGAAATAGGCGTGACCCTGGCAGACTTCCGGAATCGAGGAGATGTTGCTGGCAACCACAGGAATTCCCGAGGCAAGAGCGTCGAGCACGGGCAGGCCGAAGCCCTCATAAAGCGACGGGAAGAAGAAGATCGATGCACCACGGAAGAGCTGCCCAAGCTCGTCATCGCCGACGTAGCCGGTAAGCTCGACCAGATCGGAGACGCCAAAGCTGTCGGCATAGGCCATCAGGCGTTGCCGGTCATCGTCACTGAGGCTGCAAACCAGGCGAAGCGTGGGGCTAGCCTCCTTGCTTTCTTGCAGGGAGTGAGCGAACCTCGCGAACGCCCGAACCGCACCTTCCATGTTCTTCCGAGGATCGAAGCCGCCGACGTACAGGATATAGGGTTGTGCTACCAGTTGCACCCCGGCGGATTCGGGCCACATCCTGGAGAAGTCGGCGCCCAGGCTCGCGGTCTGGAGACGTACGGCTGCATCAGGATACAAACGGCGGAAATCCGAGGCACTATGTTCGGACACGCAAAGTAGGGTATGGGCATGCTTGGCAATCTCATCGAGGCGCTCCCGATAGTCGTCCACAATTTCTGCACGCCATTCGCCGAAGTATTTCTCGGGAAACACTGCAGGGATCAGATCGTGCAACGTGCTGGCGATTGCTACTCGGCGCAAGCCCAGGGGGTAATGCACGTTGATCATCAGCGGATTGGGGTTCCAGTACAGATCATATCTCTCGCGATCCACTATCTGCTGGAGTTGCCGCCCATAAGCCCGGCACCACTCCTTTTGAGGCCCGCTTGCCGACAGTTCTGGCAGAAGTACAGGCCGAAGAGCGCTCGCTACCTGCGGAGAGAAGTGCTCCAGCCATGCTGGATCGCGCACGGCGATATGCCAGTCGATACCGATCTCGCTAACCACCATGCCTTCGATCAGGCGACGGAATACTTGGCCAATGCCCCGCGACATTTCCGGGGTTCCTAGCGTTTGGCCATCAATCAGGACTTTCATGCGAGTTCCAGTGCGTGCAGGAAACGGTTCATCACAGTTGGCCATTGATAGTTTGCATTCACAAAGGCCTTGCCATTCTTGCCGAGCGTGTCCGCTACGGTACCGTGACTCAGTTCATCGAGTTCGTCCATGAAAGCCTGCTGGTCCGCGAACCAGCGTCCGCCGTTGGAGCGCTCGCAGTGTCCGCGGGTCACCGCACATTGGGCAGGGACCAGCACTGGACGGCCAACCAACCATGATTCCATCACGACATAAGAGAAGCTCTCCATGACGGACGGATTGATCAATGCTACTGCGCCTGCCGCAATCGAGAATTTTTCCTCAACGGATACATAGCCTGTCGCGATGAAGTCCGGCGTGCTGGGAACGATCTCCATATTTCCCATACCTATGAGCA
Source organism: Cupriavidus sp. 96C5-1 (assembly GCF_057798855.1). Classification (NCBI taxonomy): domain Bacteria; kingdom Pseudomonadati; phylum Pseudomonadota; class Betaproteobacteria; order Burkholderiales; family Burkholderiaceae; genus Cupriavidus; species Cupriavidus sp. 96C5-1. Next base: position 315,889 of record NZ_JBYOJU010000001.1, read on the forward strand.
CAAGTGGAACTGTCTCGAGACCCGCATCCCTGCGTTCTTGACACCATTGCTTGAACCAGGGCAGCAAATAGGAAAGGCCCTTGCCTTCCTCGATGCGCCCGATATACAGGAAATAGCGTTCCGGCAGGTTATATCGTTTGGCGGCGGCTGCGGCCGACTCGGCGAGCATGCGTTCATCCACAAGGGCAGGAGGGAGTTCGACGCCGAGACCGACCACCGGACCTTCGACCACTGCGCGACCACCCTTGGCGCCATGTGCCTGAATGGCCAAGCGCTTCTCTTCATCCGAAAGATAGAGAATATGGCGGGCATTCCGGGTGACTGAAGTGATGGGCTGCCAATAGAACTCCGGCTCGTCATGGAACGCAGGCAACACCGAGATGCGCCCCGGCAACGCATTGGTAACGCTGGGCATCAGTGCTTGGAAATAGTGTCCAGCCAGCACAGTCGCGGAGGCCGGAAGCTTGCCAACGTAGCCGATCAGCGGCGACGAGTTTATGCCGAGGGTGAAGAAGGCTTCCTGAAGATGAGGCTCGACCTCGTGCCCGTCCAGTCGACGGCGTACAGCCAAGTGAAAGTCATCCTGTGGTTTCTGGTCGACATCGAAGCGGAGCGTCCTTACGCCATCGACTTCGTACTCGCCGGCGGGATGTGTATCGCTCTGCCAGTTCAGATAGGGGGACTTGCTGGTCGTCGTCAGCACCGTAACGGAGTAGCCACAGGATAGAAACTTGCGCGCGAGCGCGCGAAAAGTGGATTCTCCGCCGCCGGCGAACGTGCCATACCAGGGCGTAACGAGGTAGATTTGTGAGTTCATCAGGTCTAGCAAGTGGAAAGGCAGGAAACCTTTACCGAGATAAATCGATTCGACAGCGATACCAATGGGCCTCTACTGGTCCCGGTTGCTACTCTTTCGCCCCCGTTGACCGGCCGTCGTGTCGCCCGACAGCGCTTCAACAATGGCATCGACGGCCGATTGCGTTTCCCGCGTCACTTGGGTCATCTGCTCGGCATTCTGCTCGGAAGCCACAATGAATCGGCTGAGCGTGTAGGCTGTCCGCCAGAGATAGTTTTCCTGAATGCGGTGCCTCTGTCGGTCGCGGCGTGGTGAGGCCAATCGCGCCAAGAGATCAATGCAGCCACCGAGCAGTGGTACATCAGCCGTTTTAGATAATGCATAGGCGCGCCGTAGGCCCCTAACACGGACCGCCAGCCGTCGGCCTTCCTGCGAGTTGCGGATGTCCCAAGCTAACTGGGCGCGATCGACACCCCGCCGCAACAGTTGCAAATAGTGGCGCCGGCCAGTGGCATCTGGAGGCCGTCCGAGCAAGGTGCGGTAGGCTTCCTCGACGAAACTCTCGTCGTGGCTGCGCATTAGACCCTTGATGTGGCCGTACCTGGACCCCTTCTTCCCATAGGAGGTCTTGTAAAGCAGCTTCGCTGCCATACCAAGCACTGGCAGTTTGCCGGCCTTTGCCAGTGCGAGCGGGTAATCCATGCCCAGCACATGTGTTCCGTGGTGTCGTGCCTCTTCCGATTTCACGATGGAAGCGAGAACGGCAACACGGGTTGTGCCTGACCGGAGAAGGTTTAGGTAGAAGTTCAGACCTTGCGTGTCTGGGGCGCGGCGCAGCAATTCGGTATAAGCGTTGGCAATGAAGGTCTCGTCGCTGCCGTTTAGCAACTCTTCAACATAGTACTGCTGGCGACGTTCCGCGGCATCCATGCTGAACGTGGTTCGAGCGGATTCCCGCGGCGCGAGTGTGGCCGGCCTCGTCGACAGCGGGACTCTGGCGCCGCTTGCCTTATCGCGGCGTTTCGCCAGGGCATGTGCAAGAGCAGCAGCCAGGGCCGCGTTCGTGCCATTTTGTGAACCTGACTCCGTTGCGGCGCTCGCCCTCTCTTTTCCTTCCGTCCTGCTCGCGACCGTATCGCGCTTCGCTTCGCTTGCCGTCGCGGCATGTTCCACAATCGCGAATCGTGCGATCTGCGCAAGGATGACCTCAGAGGGAGATGCGTCGTTAGCGGCATTCCCTTGCCCGGGCCGTGCCGTTGCCTCGTCCGAGCGAGCCAGCTCGGTAAGTATATCGAGGCGCGCCCTGGATTCATCGAGTTGACGCATGTAGTGATAGAAGCCGCGGTGGTCCGGCGCACGACCGAGCGTCAACGTGAAGGACCGCTCAACAAACTCTTCATTCGTCAGCCCCATCAGCTTCTCGACGGCATCGCTGGGAATCCGCTGGCCGGACTTTGGAGAGGCCACCAGATTAGCCATGTCCGGTGCAGACGCGATGGCCCTTCCTGACTTGAGCGCTACGCGCTGCCGGAGCCGTTGCTGGATCTGATCGATCGCAATCTCAGGGCGAAACTGTGGCAAACCGCCTGATCTTGCCAAGGCGGCTCCACCGGCGCTTCCACCCGAGTGCACGTTGGCGGGCGAAGCCTGATCGGCGGCAAGGTTGGTCGGGAGGGTTTTCGGAGCGTGCTTCTTGCTTGTGGTCTGTGGCATGGTATCGGACGGTGCTGTGGCACTGTAGCGTGCAGGAAGCCCTGAGTCGCCAGATTTTCTCGAAACTCAAGCTGACGCGGCAGGCTGGTCCCTGCCCCTTCCTTGCGGAAGGGGCAGGGACCAGCTACAAGGTCGCAGATAATGATTTTACTTGAACGTGTTTACCGTCGTCACGACAGGGTAGGCGACCGAGAACACAACGTTCAGGAACTTTTGCAGCTCCGCGATGGGGGCATTGGAAACGTACAGCAGATCTTTGTTGTCCATTGCAAATGTTTGCGCAACGAAGAAACTTCCCGGATCCTTCAGGTTGATTCGGTATACCACCGGGACCTTGCCGTTCTGGGTTGTGCGAACCGGTTGACGGGGCCAGGACAGCGCGTTGGCGTCCTCAAAGCGGAAGATGAACACGCCTTTCGCGTCCGCGCGGGAATCGTCTAGTCCACCAGCGCGGGCCATCGCCTGGGCAAGCGTAATGCCCTGAGCTTCGAAGTTGACCTCCTGGTTCTTGCCGGTGGCCCCCAACGCGGTGAAGCTCAGTGGCTGGAACAGCGCGGTAACGACGTCGCCGGCGCGCAGCGTTACGTTCTGCTGGGGATCACGAATGATCAATTGGAGCGGCAACGCGTGGACCTTTGTACCCCGCGTGATCTGGATGGTTATCTTGTCGATGGGCTGCTTGACGCCGCCAGCCGTGGCAATGGCGTCGAGCAAGCGTTCGCCGCGGGCGCTGAGCGGCATCCGGGTGCTGGCGTTGACGTCACCTACCACGGTCACGTACGAGGTGGCATTCCTGGACAGGCGGACCATTACCTGGGGCTGATTTGCCTTGCCCTTCAGGGCGGCGGTAATATCTCGCTCGAGTTCCGACGGCGTGCGGCCGGCACTCTTGATCTGCCCGGCAAACGGGATGTTGATATAGCCATCCCCGCTGATAGTCTGCTCGGGCAGGACTGTTACGCGGGCATTCGTCGGTGCTATCCGTGGGTCTACGGCCTGCGCGCCGAACAATGTCGCTGGCGGAGCCTCCCACACCGATACCTCCAGCGCGTCGCCCACGCCCAGTTGCTGCTGGAAATGCGCGCCATTGCCAAAGGACTTGGCGAAGTCGCTAGGCTGTCGTTCCGCCAACAGGCGCTGCGCAACCTCTTCCGTTACGTCGATGATTTGGATGCCCGCCATCGCAGAAGCATCCACGGAACTCTGAACCTGGGATTGGGTCGGGCCGGATGAGGGGACTAGGGAACAGGCGGTAAGGCTGGCTGTGCTGATGGTCGACACGGCCAACATCAAGGCGGAAAGGCTGCGCATTCTGAGGTGATTCTCTCGGGCTAAGCGAATTTTTGCAATTATGGCATGTTCATGGCTAGAATATGCGGATAGCCAACAATCGCGTTCGTTAAATCGTTGGTATATTTTCACAATCAGGCACAATTTTTCACAATCGAGGCACAATTCGCGCCACAGACTCCGGTTCGCGCGATCCCTCGCGCAATTACAAGACAGTGATCCCGATATATCTGGACGTTACGCGTCTCCTGGATCGGCTGGCCAAGCGGACACTGCCGACCGGTGTGGACCGCGTCGGCCTAGCCTACATCAGGCACTACGCACACCGGGCGCGCGCCGTGCTGAGCGAGCGTGGCTTCCACGTCGTGATGTCGGAAGGCCAATCCGCCCGTGCTTTTGAGATGCTGCTTGAGCAGAACTTCACCCATTCGAGGGGTGCGCAAGCCCTAATGGCGCGTGCTATTCTCGGCGCCCTGCGAGGCAAACCCGTTGGGTCAGGGGTGCTCCTGCACACCAGTCACTCCGGAATGGAGTTCGACCGCTATTTCAAGGCGATGACAAAGCGTGATATTCGTGTTGTATTTATGGTGCACGATTTGATTCCGCTCACGCATTCTGAATATTGTCGGCCTGGCGTGTTTGAAACGCATCATAAAAGGATGAGTGTGGCACTTGCTCATGCTGCGGGAATCATCGCCAATTCCCAGTCCACCTTGGATTCTCTTGCCGTTGAATCTCGACGGGCTGGCTGGGCTGTGCCCAAGACCGTGGTTGCCCGCCTTGCCTCGGCCGTGCCTGTGGGGATGCTCGGTGAGCGGCCTGTGCCGCGGCCTTACTTCGTGATGCTTGGCACCATCGAGCCTCGCAAGAATCATTGGTTTGTACTACATGTTTGGCGTCGATTGGTGGAGATTTATGGTGAGGGGGCGCCGGTACTTGTGGTAATCGGCCGGCGCGGATGGGAGTGCGAGAACGTGGTGGATATGCTCGAGCGCTGTGCGCGCTTACGCGGCAAGGTGATTGAGGAGGGCAATTGCTCGGATGAACGTTTGTACAGCTATCTTCATCATGCGCAAGCTTTGCTTTTCCCTTCCTTCGTCGAGGGCTATGGAATGCCGCTCGCCGAGGCACTTGCGCTCCGAGTGCCAGTGATTGCCAGCGATCTGCCTGTGTTCCGTGAAATTGCAGGGGAGATTCCAGACTATCTCGATCCGCTGGACGGCCCCGGCTGGATAACTCGGATTATGGAGTATGTCGCGACTGGGAGCGAGGCGCGTGCGTCGCAATTGCAACGTATTGAAGATTTCCGAGAGCCGACGTGGCGGGAACATTTCGAAGTGGTGGACCAATTTATTGAGGAGTTGGCGTAGATGGCTTGTGTGGGCGCGGTGGCGGCCCCATCGCCGCAGGGTGTGCTCAGTCTGCGCCGCGTGACGCATGGCTGGCGCTCGCTGACTTCGTTCACGGACTCGAAGAATGGCGTGTGGGCTGGACACTGGGCGGGCCGGGCTACGCTTGGTTTGATGCGCCTAGGCCGTCGCTCCGCTCCGGCTTTGCTCCCCGGGCCCATTTGGTCTTTGTGCGGGTATGGGGTGCCGATGCTGTCTTGGTTTGCGCTCTCGGGCTCAGGCGACGCGGATGCAATGCTGGCGCATGCAGTGGCCGAGACGCTGGCTAATACGAGCGAGGCAGAACTTGGCACATCGTCCGAACTGCCGAGTTTGATGGCGCGGGTAGTTGCTTGCCGGGCGGATTTCGTTCGCGATGCGATGCCGTCCTGTCCACCCCAACTGGCGGCGTCGCAAGGCAAGCCTTGCGTCTTGCTGGTGGATCAATGCGCCGGCACCGGTAGCGATTCTGCTGCCTTCGAACGGATGGTTGCTGCTGCTATAGCTGACCATCCCGGAGCCAAGCTCTGGATCTGGCCGACGTCGAACGGCAAGCGAGGCAGCTTGTCGGGGCTTCGGGGACTTCCGCCCGGGATCCAACGAGTTGCCCGTGGATTCAGTTTCCTGGCGGCGCTGGGCCATGTCGATCATCTCTATACCGTCAGCGCTCCCGAGGGTATGCAAGCGTTGCTGGCGGGAGTACCGGTGCATGTATTCGGGATGCCTTTCTACGCGGGTTGGGGACTGACAGCCGATGCGCTGCCGATGCCGGATCGGCGTAGCCGGCCTACACTTGCCGCATTGTTTGACGCGGTCTATTTTCGCCTGTCGCACTATCTGGACCCTGAGACGCATGGTGCGGGCACGCTGGCGAAGGTGCTGGACAGTATAGAATTGCAGCGCGCGGTGCGCGCGCGCTACGCGGATTGCACACGAGTGGTGGGCGTGCGCTTTCAACTGTGGAAGCGGCATTTTGCCACGCCATTCCTGACGGCAGGTGGTGGCGCGCTGAGCTGGCTGGATTCGCCAAGGAAAGTCGAACCTGGCGATCGTATTGCGCTATGGGGTGGGAAGAGTACCGAGGGAATCCCGGCGTGGTCCCCGATGCTGCGCATGGAAGATGGCTTTTTCCATTCCAACGGCCTGGGTTCGGACATGAATGCGCCATGCAGCCAGGTGCTAGACCGACAGGGCCTATATTTCGACGCACGCAGCCCGAACGAGCTCACGCATATCCTGAACCAAGCTACATTCGATTCGGATGAGTTGGCGCGTGCGTCAGCATTGCGCACGTTGATTTCTCGTTTGGGCGTGACCAAGTACAACCTCGGGCGATGCGAGCCAAGCTGGCAAGCACCTCCGGGCAGGACCGTGATTCTCGTGCCAGGTCAGGTGGCCAATGACGCATCCATTCGTTTTGGGACCGGCGCATTGGCTACGGCGGAGGCGTTGCTTGAAGAGGTGCGCAAGCGCAACCCTGATGGCTTTATCGTGTACAAGCCTCATCCGGATGTGCTTTCCGGAAATCGACCAGGGTTGACGCAGGCCCGCGAATTGGCCGACGTTGTCGATGTCGATGCCGACCTGATTTCGCTCGTGGATCGAGTAGACGAGGTCCACGTGTTGTCGTCGCTCGCTGGTTTCGATGCGATGCTGCGCGGCAAACGCGTATTCACCTACGGCCTGCCGTTCTATGCGGGCTGGGGCCTGACCGAGGACGCGCTCGCTTTACCATGGCGTGAGCGCACGTTGACAATGAACATGCTGGTGGCGGGCGCATTGCTGCGCTACCCGGTCTACTGGGACTGGCATACCCGGATGTTTACGACGCCCGAGGCGGTGGTGCATCGGCTAGGTTTAATGGCGGGCCGACCTCTCAAGCCTATCGCGACGGACCGTGGACGCGCGTTCCGCAAAGCCTGGCGCTGGAGCCGAAACGTGGCTCGGTACGGTGTCTGGCTTTGGCGACAGCGCGGTTTGCCGCCTGCTAGATGAGGTGGCGAACTGTGAGTGGTAGCAATACAAAGAAATGCGCCGTGCGTTGATGCACGGCGGTTGATTGAGTTATTTGTAGTCCAATGTTGGAGTTGGCATGAGTATCTATCCAGTCATCCTGTGCGGTGGCAGCGGCACCCGTCTTTGGCCCTTGTCGCGCGGCGGCTACCCGAAGCAGTACCTGAAGCTCACAGGCGAACACACGCTGGTGCAGCAGACCGCGTTGCGCTTGCAGGGTGTCAGCAATGTTGCCGCGCCCATTGTTATTACTAATACCGAACAGCGCTTCCTGGTGGCTGAGCAATTGCGTAGCATCGACGTGCAGCCGTCGTCCATCGTACTCGAGCCTGTTGGGCGCAATACGGCGCCGGCAGTTGCCGTAGCTGCGCTGCTCGCGTTGCGGGATGCAGCCGATGCAACGCTGTTGGTACTGCCTTCCGATCATGTAATTCTGGACAACGCAATATTTGGCAAGCTGGCCGGTATCGCGGCTGCTATCGCTCAGGACAACTACCTGGTCACCTTCGGCATCGAGCCGACCGCGCCACACACCGGCTTCGGGTATATCCGCAGCGGTCAGGCCCTAGTGGAGGAAGACGGCGCCTACGCGGTCGAACGTTTCGTCGAGAAGCCAGATGCAGCCACTGCCGCGCGCTTCATGGAAGAGGGCGGCTACTATTGGAACAGCGGGATGTTCATGCTGAAGGCCTCGACGTACCTGGAAGAATTGCGTAGCCATGAGCCCGACATCCTGAAGCAGGCGGAACTGGCGCTAGCAGCGAGCAAGCGCGAAATTGATTTCGTGCGGCTCGACAATGAGGCGTTCAGTGCTTGCCCCAACGTATCGATTGACTACGCCGTGATGGAAAAGACTGCACGTGCTGCGCTTGTCACGGCGGCCGGTATGGGATGGGACGATATCGGTTCGTGGACGGCGCTTGCAGATATTGCCAATGCGGACGCGAGTGGCAATGCGCTCTTTGGCGATGTGCTCACCGAGGATGTCAGCAATACCTATGTGCGTGCCGAGCATCGAATGGTTGCGGCTGTAGGTGTGAAGGATCTCGTTATTGTGGAGACGGCTGACGCGATTCTGATCTCTCATCGCGATAAGACGCAGGACGTGAAGAAGATCGTCGAGCAGTTGAACCGCTCCGGCCGGCATGAGTCTGTGACACATCGGAAGGTGTTCCGACCATGGGGCTCCTATGAAGGTATTGACCAAGGCGATCGCTTCCAAGTCAAACGCATCATAGTCAATCCGGGTTCCTCGCTCAGCCTGCAGATGCACCATCATCGTGCCGAGCACTGGATCGTAGTGCGCGGCACGGCCAAGGTTTTTAACGGTGACCAAGTGTTGTTGCTGTCGGAAAACCAATCCACGTACATCCCGCTCGGGGTGACCCACCGGTTGGAGAATCCCGGGAAGATTCCACTCGAATTGATCGAAGTGCAGTCCGGCACATATCTCGGCGAAGATGATATTGTTCGGTTCGAAGATCACTACGGTCGCGTCCAGTAAGCAAGGTGTGCGCTTATCCCTCTGCCTGAACCGCCGATGAAAGCTTTTGCTTTTGAAGGCGGGCCCTCGGACAGAGGTCCCTTGCCTCCGGCAATAGCTATGCCGTGGATTTTTGAGCGCTGTACGGAGCTCATTTTCGAGGGCCGCGTTTCCGTGGCAGGACCTTGGAAAGCAGACCAGATGCCGCGCGTAGGGGCGAAGTGAGACGCCAAGACCGACTATCATAGATATTCTCGATCTGTTGCGCGAGAGCAGCCAGGCGCTGTTCAGCGGCCAGGGCGGCGGTGTGCTGCTTCTCGACCAGTTCCCTGCTGGCGATGCACTCGCGGTGGCTGCTGTCCAACTTTTCTTGCAGAATCAGCTTGTCATGTTCAGCAGCGAGGATGCTAGCCTGTCGCTCATCGGCAGTTTCCTGTGTTGTCGCCAGCCGGCCTTCCGCAAGCCGTAATTGCACGCGCAGTTCGGACTTGTCTCGCTCCCCGGCGACTAGGTTGGCAAGGTGCTCGTCGGCGATAATTTGGGTAGTCTCCAGCCGTTCTTGCAAGAGGCGTATCTGCTCGCGCAGGCCGCACTTGTCCTGTTCTGCGAGAACTACGCTGGCATGGTGTTCTGCGGCAAGGTTTCGGACAGCCGTCAATTCGATCTGCAGTTTGCCCACCTGCTCGTGCAGTCCGTCCCTTTCCTGGTTTGCGAGGACAATGCTGGCTTGGTACTCTCGGGTAATTTCCCGAGCGCCGGCCAGTTCGGCTTGCGTGCGATCCAGTTGCTCCAGGAGGCTAGCGTTTTGTTGTTCTGCGATAAGTACACTGGCTGCCCGCTCGTCGGCAAGCCGTTGCGCGGCGGCTAATTCAGCGTTAGCGAGTTGAGATTCGCTTTCAATTTGCTTAGCCATTGCGGCCGAAGCGATGGCCCGCGACGACGCTTCCGCAGACTGATCAAGAAGGCGCAGGGCAGTTTTCCTTGCCCTGATGGAATCATCCGGTGCTTTATTTGCCCGAATGGATGTGGTCGCCAGGACGGAAAGTGCGTCCTTCGCCGCTATTGCTTGATCAAGAGTCTCTCTCGGGTAGCCGTGGTACTGAAAGATATGCAGCGCCAGTTGCTCGATGTTGTGATAAAACTCGATTTCCTGTTTGGTAAAAAATGCATGAGGAATATCGGCATCGGAGAAATTGATGCCCGTTATTTTCCGCGCTTGGAGTTCGCCGACAATCCGAGTTCGATAGTCTTCATCGGAGCTTAAGTGCTCAATATTTATCGATATATCAGCATGGCGTTCAGCTTCGATATACGAATATAGCCACAATCCGAAGAATGCAAGGTAATTTTCAACCGCGGAAATGGGGCGCCGCCGGAAAAATGATAATTCCTCTTCGACGGTAGAGGCATGGAACTCCTGAATTCCACATCGATCGCGGATTTCCCTCAGCGCTGGGGGGATATTCTTTGCATTGTAGATCAGTAGAATAGCCGAGTCGAAGAAATCATTGATTTTAAATGACCACCACTGATTACGTGGCTCTCGCCAGAGATGAAGGTGCACGCCTCCAAATCTCTCTCTTAATGCCCAGATTCTGCCGGCGCTTCGACAGAACTGGAGCACGGTCTGCCCTTTGGCATGCTCGATCAAGGCGCCAAAATAATCACTTTGCTCTCTCGATAATACATTGGATGGTGAGCAGAAGAAATCATCGAAACTGAACGTCTTATTAAAAAGGCCGTTCAGGCTATCACGTATTTGGTGGAATTCCCAAAAATATGGCTTCGTCAGTATTGGGTGGCGAAGGCTGATTGACATTTCTTCATCAATGCCAAGCAATGCGTCCGGATTTGTATTGAGGTTGATCAGGAATTCATGTTCCGGCTCCTGGTAGCAAAAATAAGCGTCACCGGACCGACGGAAGGCATTGAACAGATATGTGCTGCCAGATCTGTATAGTGAGTGAATAAAAATGGGAGGAGGGAATTTTTCTTCGTTTGTCATTTCTGGCAGCTATAAACAAGGCGTGTGGCTATATTGACGTTGCTCGGTAAATGCGGTTGCTTTGCAATTATCATGGCGACTCGGTCAACATGGCGAATGACAAGAGATTCTTCCGGCTAGGAAGTTAAATATATCTTCCGTACATTTTTTGATGCTGAACGTCTTTGTATTAATCGAAATATCTGGATTGGCTGGTATCTCGTAAGGAGCAGCAATGCCAGTGAAGTTCTTGATCTTGCCCGCACGGGCACCTTCATAGAGGCCTTTGGGGTCCCGCGATTCACAAACGTGGAGTGGCGCGTCGATAAAGACCTCAATGAAATCCCGGCCCGCGATTTCGCGAGCCTTGTCTCGATGTCGTTGCTCTGGCGAAATCGTGGCGACTATTGCGACGAAGCCTTGTCTGCGGAACAGGTCTGCGACATGCGCCACCCGGCGCAGATTTTCAGTCCTGTCTTCGGCGCTATATCCGAGGTCGGCGTTCAAACCGGTTCGCAGGTCATCACCATCCAGTACGACAGCGGCTACGCTTCGTGTGCGCAGGAAATCCCGTAGCGCAACCGCAATCGTAGATTTGCCAGCCCCAGATAAACCGGTTAGCCAAACAACGTAGCCATCTGAAATTTCTCTACCAGTCAATGCCGGGTTCTCCGCTGAAGAGGCCGGCATCGCCGACACGAGAACTAGCGATTCTACGTTCGAATGTTGTCGGCGGCAAAAAATCGAACTGCTTCACAATGTGTTAAGGGATGGTCGCTCAGGCGGCCAGACCGAATCCGGCCGCTATTTCCATACAGGAATGACGGAGAGAATGAGCTGATGCGTAATCACTCGTTACATTTATTGCAATCGACGTCTTCAACTCCCTGGCCAGAGCGTTGCGGCTTCTAGCATATAGATTCTTCGCATTCTCGGCTGCGACCCGATACACGCGGAGATGTTGAGTGAAGAAAGCGTTACTTGTTGAGGTGGCAGGATTTTCTGGGGCGCGTAACGCGCACTTCCCACCACCATGCTAGCTCGCTAGGCGGACGTATGCTGACACCTCGCTCTCAGCCAACAGGCGAGCACAAAGAGCGAATGTTCTGAAGCCCGAAATGCGCCTTGTTTGGCAGCCTATTCTTCCAATCTGTTGCGCTTTAATTGTTGTTTTTTTACAACATTTGGCAGTGCGCTCAATACCGATAACCATGCAACATGATTTCCTGGGCGAAGTGGGTTTCGACGGCCTTTGCATCGTCATCCGAATAGACCTGCCGGTACGGTCGCCGATCCATCCGGTACTCCGACTTTGCATTTACGCCCAATGAGCCGGAGAAGGGAATGTTGAGTCCCTTGAAGGCACTTGCCAGGTCTTCCTGCAAATATTCGTAACGAAGCACCCGGTCGACCAGTATCCGATTAGCGTCTTGAGGGGCGGTATACAGGGGGTAGTTGACCGGGAAGTCACCTTCGCTCATGAACTGATCAAAAGAGAGTTTGCCTTCCTTTCGATAGTTCATCATATGGTAGTAGGAGAGTGTCTTGTCCCACGGATTTCGTTCCACGCAGAACTTGAAGTAGTTCTGCCAGATTTCATCACTTACCTGAGTCGAAATTTCATGCGCGGAAATATGATTGAAATATCCATCGTAATTCCGTGCTGCATGCGGCTCTACATGCGGAAATATTGGTGTGCATATGTCTCGCGGGTCGCAGCATTGCGAGAGAAACACCTCCAAGCTCGTGCCGGCAGTTTTTAAAGTCTTTACAAATATAAATTTGTATTTGTGGGAAATAATCATACAGCAAGTCTATAGTGGTGCTAAATCCGACACATGGAGGCGAGGGTTGCGAGAAATTCTAATATGCAGACCCGAACGGAGACCATGATGGTGCAACAGGTACGTGTGAAGAGTACATGCGAGCGTGCCGCATTATGTCTCAAAACCCATAAGCCCCCACCCCCACCGAAGCCAACCCATAAAATTTATCCAGCCGATTACTCGTAGCCGCGTTATACAAAAGCGGCACATACCCCACAAAGCTGTTTTGAAACCCTCCGCGCGCCGGAAGATTTCAAGATGCTTCATCGGGCGCATACGAGAATTCCAACCCGACCGTCTGGTTGAACCGCACCTGCGGCACGCCGAATCTGTTGAGCCGGTCGTCGATGCCGTTGCGGAACAGGTATTGAAAATGGTAGCCGGCCATCGCGCCGAACCGCGAATATTGCCAGTGCCATGATCCTCCCAGCGCGACGAAAGGGGCGGTGTACTGGAAGTCGCGGTCGACATCCAGGCCGTACCGGCTGGCGTTGACACTAAGCTGGAGGTTGCGCGCGGTGGCGCGGCCGACCCGGCATGGGTTGGCAAGGGCCGCGGTTGCCATGTTGTTCGATCCCACCTGCACGTTGAAGCGGCAGTTGCCCTGCTGGTAAGCGCCCTGGAACTCCCCGGCCGTGACCCGGCTGAAGCCGCCGGTGATCAAGCCGCTCAGCAGGTTGTACTCCCACAGCCGGCTTGAGTGGATCAGGTCTGCCTGCGCCTGGACGTCGTCGGCGTGCGCGATGCTGAGATTGCCGAAGCTGGTGCCATTGCTGCGCGTGGTCGTGCTGCTCGCCAGGCTGCTGGCATAGTCGCCCCAGGCGGAGGGTTTCAGCGTCAGTTTGCGTTCGCCATCGGGGGCGGCAAGAATGCCGTAGTGCGCGGCCAGTTGCCAGCTGTTGATGTTGTCGGTATCCCGCTGAAACGTGATGTTGCGGTGCCAGTAGGTTGCCTCTACAGACCACGCCGGTGAGAACTTGTAGCCGATCGCGATGCGGCCGCCGCTATAGTCGCCGGTACGCTCGGCGGTGTCCCGGTGATCGCGCAGTTTAAAGACATCGAGCGTCCTGTTGAATGCGTCGTAGCTGGCTTCTACCCGCAGCCCGCTCGGATTGGCGGTGATGGGTTCCGCTTGCAGGAATTCGTCTTCCATGGCGGCCCATGCCTGGCCGGACAGTAGTGCGGCGCCGATGGCAACGGCCAGGCAATCCGCCCGCGTGCGGCTTATCTTGCTGTTCGAAGCCATACTACCCCCCGGTGTCGGCTTTGACGCTCTGTGCGGATGGCCTGGCAATGCCAGGACTCGCGCTGTGTGTTTCCACTGTAGTGGGTGGGGGCGTGGCGGAGTGTTTGCCACCGCACGCAGATCGTCGTGGATCGCATGCCGGCCCGCCTCGCGCGCCTTGTAGGCCACTGCCCGATGGGCCGCCGCCGCGCAGTCCGTTAAACTGATTGCCTTGCGGGCCAGGCTCGCTGCCCCTACCAGGAGCTTCCAGATGCAGAAAAAGATGCAGAAAATTTCCCGTTCTTCGCCCGGCGTGCTGATCGCACGTGCCACCTGTGCCGTACTGCTTGCCACTGCACTGGGCGCCTGCACCACCGCGCCAGCCCCGGATTCTCCCGGCGCCGGCGCCAGCCTCAACGAGGCGCAGGCCGGCGGCCCCAGCCGCTGGGAACTGGTGCGCTGGCAGCAGGCCGACGGCTCGCTTAGATCCATCCCGCATGGCGATAACGGCCAGCCGATCATCTTCGAGTTCAATAGCGGCATCGACTCCGCGCAAGGCACGGTCAGCGGATACAGCGGCTGCAACCGCTTTACCGGCGGCTATGGCAAGACGTCGACAGGCATGCGCTTCGACCCGCTGGCGGCAACGCGCATGGCTTGTATTCCGCCGCGGGCCGAACTGGAGAACGCGTTGCTGACGGCAATGCAGTCGCCGTTCACTACGGTGGGCACGCAGCCGTCGGCGGGGTCGATGGGGCGCCAGATCATCTGGAAGACCGCGAACGGCGATCTGCTGCAGTTCATCGAGCGCGAAGGCGTGGGCCGGCGCGGCGACAAGATGGAGGCGCAGGCGGCCGGTGGCGTGGAGAAAACCGTCTACGTGGATTCGCAGCGCGTGGAGTGCACGGGCGTAATCCGGCAATCCTGCTATCGCGTCCGCGAAAATCCGAATGCATCGTGGACGCTGTGGTATGGCCCGATCGAGGGTCTGGATTTCGAGCCCGGCACGGCTTATACCCTGCGCGTGCGCGAGACCCGGGTGGACAACCCGCCCGCGGATGCGTCGGCGATCCGCTGGCAGTTGCTGAAGGTGGAGTCCCGCACGCGGGCAAACTGATCCAGCTTTCGCGAGCCTGGGGCAGTACGCAAAACGCCGCGGTTCAAAGCCGCGGCGTTTTGTTTTCCAGTCGATACCGATGGCCGATAGCTGTCGGGCATTCCGCGTTCAGCTGCGCGGCGCGGGCGCTCCGGCAATGGCCTCGCGGCGCGTGGCGGGGCGCTTCGCGGCCGGGCTGGCCGTCGGCGATGCCGTGCCCAGCTTGACCTTCCCGGGCAGCTTGTACATCGCGCCGGGCATCGAGGTCAGCAGGGTGTTGATCTGTACCACATCGTCCTCGCCCAGCGCGCCGGTGGCGGCCTTCAGGCGCAGTCCGTTCATGATGGTGTCGTAGCGCGCCTTGGCGAGGTCGCGGCGGGTGGAGAACAGCTGCGCTTCGGCGTTCAGTACGTCGATGTTGATGCGCACGCCCACTTCATAGCCGAGCTGGTTGGATTCCACCGCGCTCTGCGCCGAATGCTCGGCGGCTTCGAGCGCCTTGACCTGTGCCAGGCCGTTGAAAACGCCGGAGTAATTCTGCCGCGCGCTCTGCGCGGCGGTGCGGCGGGCGAATTCGAGGTCGCTGGCGGCCTTGTCGGCCAGTGCCTGGGTCTCGCGCACCCGGGACTGGATCTGGCCGCCGCTGTAGATCGGCACGTTGAGCTGCACGCCGATCTGAGCGCTGTTGTAGCGGCTGCTGACGTTGACGGTCTGGACCGCGCTGCCGGTGGAGTTGTTGAAACCGTACGAGGCCACCAGATCGACGGAGGGCAGGTGGCCGGCGCGCGCCTTGTTGTATTCGCGCTGGGCGGTGTCGAGGTTGTAGCGGGCCAGGCCGACTTGCGGATTGGTGTTCTCGGCCTGGCTGGCCCAGGTGTTCACATCGGCCGGCTGCGGGCCGGGCAGGGTGGCTGCCGCGCGCAGGCCGAGCAGTTCGTCGACCGGTTTGCCGGTGATCTGCTGCAGGTTGGCGCGCTTGATTTCGAGGTCGCTCTGCGCCGCGATCTCGGTCGAGATGGCGAGGTCGTAGCGGGCCTGCGCATCGTTGGCATCGGTGATGGTGGCGGTGCCGACCTCGAAGTTGCGCTTGGCCTGCGCCAGTTGCTCGCCGATCGCCTTCTTTTGCGCGCCGGCCAGGTAGAGATTGTCCTGCGATGCCAGCACGTCGAAGTAAGCCTGCGAAGTGCGGGTGATCAGGTCGAGCTGCGCCTGGCTGAAGCTGACCTCGCCGGCAAGCGCGGCCAGTTCGCCTTGCTTGTAGGTTTCCCAGCGGTCCCAGCGGAACAGCGGCTGGACCAGTTGCAGCGCCCAGTTATTGCCGTTGATGAAGCGGTCGCCGACGATGGGCGCGGACTGGTCGATCTTGGTACGCGTGGCGCCAGCCGTGCCGTTGACCTGCGGCAGCAGGCCGGAGCGTCCCTGCGGCAGCTTTTCCAGGCTCGCCGACAGTTGCGCGCGCGCGCTGGCGAACTGCGCGTCGTTGGCCTGGGCGTCGCGATAGACCTGGAGCAGGTCGGCACCGTGCGCGGCCGGCAGGTGCAGCAGCGCAAGCAGGGAACCTGTCAGTGCCAGGCGCGTCTTGGGCACGCCCCGCGCAGGGAAAAGCGCAAACCTCATGACATCTCCAGTGTGCCGGGCACCGGGCGCGCGGCTAACGTTTCTATCGATCAGCGTTCAAGGGGAATGGCGCCGGAGCAAACCGGCGCCGTGGGATTGATGCTTTTGATACGTTTGATGCTTGCGCCTGCGGTGCGTGAATTGCGTATCGCGTATCGCGTATTGCTTGTTGCTTCTATCGCTTGCACCGCTTTGCTTTGTACTGCGTGTATTGCCCGTGGTACTACCGGTGCCGCTTCAGTATTTCGGCATGGCCGGGTCGACCTGGTGGGCCCAGGCGTCGATGCCGCCGGTCAGGTTGTAGACCTTGGCAAAGCCCTGGCGCTCGAGGAAGCCTGCTACCTGCATGCTGCGCATGCCGTGATGGCAGATGCAGACGATGTCGGCTTCCTCGTCGAGTTCGGCGGCGCGCGCCGGGATCTGGCCCATCGGGATATGGGTGATGCCGGGCATGGCGCAGGTCTGCACCTCCCAGCCTTCACGCACGTCGAGCAGCACCGGTCGCGGGCGGCTGGCGTCGGCCAGCCACTGCGCAAGTTCGGGAGCGTTGATTACCTGCATATCGGGAGTACCGCTCAGAAGTGGAAGCGCGAAGGCTGCTCGGCGCCCAGCAGCGGCGTGACGGCAGTCTCGAACAGGTTGACGGTCTTGTACTCGGTCTCGCTGACGCGCGTGATGATCTGCGCTTCCATCGCCGGCAGGCTGCCGACGAAGGCGGCGATGCGTCCGCCTACCTTGACTTGCGACAGGATGGCCGCGGGTACCGAGGGCAGTGCGCCCGAGATGCAGATCACGTCGTAGGGCGCGCTGGCGGCCCAGCCGGCGGCGGCATTGCCTTCGGCCACGTCGACATTGGTCACGCCGGCGTCGGCCAGGTTCTTGCGGGCCAGCGCGGCCAACTCGGGCAGGATGTCCACGGTGAGTACGTGGCGGGCGCGGTGGGCCAGCAGGGCGGCCATATAGCCGGAGCCGGCGCCGACTTCCAGCACCTGCTCGTGCTTGCGCACGGCCAGGTCCTGCAGGATACGGGCTTCGACGCGCGGGGCCAGCATGTTCTGGCCGCCCGGCAGCGGGATTTCCATATCGACAAAGGCCAGCGCGGCGTATGCCTGCGGCACGAACTGCTCCCGCTTGACCACGGCCAGCAGGTCCAGGATTTCCTGATCCAGCACATCCCAGGGGCGGATTTGCTGTTCGATCATATTGAATCGGGCTTTTTCGAGATCCATCTTGCCATTCCTTCCAGTGCCAACCGCTAATCAGTTCTGAATTCCGGCCGCGCGGTGCCAGGGGCCGGTGAAATCCGTCAAACCTGCTATTTTAACCCCTCGACAAGGCAGTTGCCGAAGCACGTTGGCCAGGCTGTCGCCTCCATGCCGCAGTCCGGCCATGGCCGCGGCATTGCGGGGCAGGGCGCGGGGACGCTTCATTCCGCGCTCGCCGGCCCGCGTGCTGGCGTGTCGTCGGCGGCCGGCAAGGCTGCCGCCTTGCCACGCCACAGCCGGCCCAGCCAGGCGCTGAAATCGTCCAGATACGTATAGATCACAGGCACTACCACCAGGGTCAGGATCGACGAGGTGATGATGCCGCCGATCACGGTCTGCCCCATCGGCGCACGCTGCTCCGCGCCTTCGCCCAGGCTGAAGGCGAGCGGCACCATGCCGAAGATCATGGCCAGCGTGGTCATCAGGATGGGGCGCAGGCGCACCCGCGCGGCCGCAATCAGCGCCGTCTCGCGCGACATCGGTGGCTGGCCGTCGGCGCCCCGCCTGGCCTGGTTGGCGAAGTCCACCAGCAGGATGGCGTTCTTGGTCACCAGGCCCATCAGCATGATGAAGCCGATGATGGAGAACATGTTCAGGGTGGAGCGGAACAGCAGCAGCGCCGCGAACACGCCGACCAGCGTGAGCGGCAGCGAGGTCATGATGGCGATGGGCTGGAAGAAGCTGGCGAACTGCGAGGCCAGGATCATGTAGATGAAGATCACCGCCAGCGCCAGTGCCGACACCGCGAAGCCGAACGACTCGTTCATCGACTTGGTGGAGCCGCCGAAGCGGTACTTGTATCCGGCCGGCCAGTTCATGCCGTCCAGCGCCAGCTTGACCTCGCGCGCCACCTCGCCTTGCGAGCGGCCCGCGGTATTGGCGGTCAGTTCCACTTCGCGGCTGAGGTCGCGCCGGCTGATCTGGTTGGCGCCCGTGGTGGGTATCAGCTCGGCGATCTGGCGCAGCGGCACCATGCGCGGCGAGCCGTCGGCGTTGGTCTGGCTGCTGGCGATCATCAGCCCGCTGAGATCGGCCATGCCGGTGCGGGCATCCTTGGGCAGGCGCACGCGCACGTCGTAGTTCTGGTCGTCGGGCGCGCGCCAGGAGCTGATGGCGTCGCCGGCCAGCAGCGGCCGCAGCGCGTTGCCGATCTGCACGATGCCCACGCCCAGGTCGGACGCCAGCTCGCGGCGGATGCGCACTTCCACCGTGGGGCGGTCGTCCTTCATGCTGGAGTCGAGGTCGGTGAGGCCGCGCACGGCGCTCATGCGACGGCTGGCTTCCTGCGACAGGCGCCGCAGCGTTTCCAGGTCGTCGCCCTGGATCGAGACCTGCAGCGCCTTCTGCCCGCCGGCGCCGTCCGGCATGCCGACCATGGTCAGCGTGATGCCGGCGATGCCGGCCAGGCGCTCGCGGATCATCGGGTTGAGCTGGGTGGTGGTGCGCTGGCGCGCGCGGCGATCGGTCAGGCGCACCGAGACCAGCGCGTTGTTGCGCCCGGACGTGTTGCCCGAGTTGATGGTGGCGTAGGTGTAGGCGACCTCGGGGAAGGCCTTGAGGGCGGTTTCCACCTGCCTGACCTTGGCTTCGGTCACCGCCATCGAGGTGCCCACCGGTGTGGTGAAGCCGACCTGCGTTTCGCCCAGGTCGGCGGCCGGCACGAATTCCGTGCCGATCAGCGGCACCAGCGCAAAGCTGCCGAAGAACGTCACCGCGGCGATGATGGCGGTCGCCAGCCGGTGCTTCAGCGCCCAGCCCAGCATCGAACCATAGCCATGGCCAAGCGCATCCATGCGCGCCGAGAACCAGTCCAGCATGCGGCCGACGGTGCGGCCGTACAGGCTCTTCTTGTTGCCGGTGCCGTGCAGGTCCGGGTCATGCCAGACCGAGGACAGCATCGGGTCCAGCGTGAAGGAGACGAACATGGAGATCAGCACCGCCGCCACCACGGTCACGCCGAACTGGTGGAAGAAACGGCCGATGATGCCGCCCATGAAGCCCACCGGCAGGAACACCGCAACGATGGAGAACGTGGTGGCCAGCACCGCCAGGCCGATCTCGTTGGTGCCGTCCAGCGCCGCCGCGCGATGGTCCTTGCCCATCAGGTTGTGGCGCACGATGTTCTCGCGCACCACGATGGCATCGTCGATCAGCAGGCCCACGCATAGCGATAGCGCCATCAGCGTGATCACATTGAGCGTGAAGCCGAACATATACATCACGCCGAAGGTGCCGATCAGCGCGATCGGCAGCGTCAGCCCGGTGATGACCGTACTGCGCCAGGAGCCGAGGAAGAGGAACACGATCGCCACCGTCAGCATGGCGCCTTCGAGCAGCGTGGAGCGGACTTCCTTGACACTGCTGCGGATGCCGCGCGCGGCATCGTTCACCACGGTGAGCTGCACGCCGGCGGGCACCAGCTTGCGCACTTCGTCCGTCATGCTGATCAGGCCGTCGACGGTATCGACGGTGTTCTGGCCCTGCGCCTTGACCACCGCCAGGAACAGCGCGCGCTTGCCGTCCAGCATGGCCAGGCTCTCCTGTTCCTCCTCGCCGTCGCGCACGTCGGCCACCTGCTCCAGCGTGACGGGCTGGCCGGCGCGGCGCGCCACGATGATGCGGCGGAAGGCGTCCGGCGTGATCATGCGGCCCTTGATCTGCACCACCGTTTCGGTGGAGGTGGAGCGCAATTCGCCGGCGGGCAGTTCCTGGTTCTCGTTGCGGATGGCGTCCATCACCTGGTTCACGCCGATGCCGAGCGCTTCCAGCTGCGCGGGGCGGATGCGGATCTCCACCTCGCGCTTGGTGCCGCCCACGATATTGATGGCGCCCACGCCGCGCACGGTTTCCAGGCGCTTGCGCACGATCTGGTCGGCAATGGTGGTCAGTTCGCGCTGCGTGCGCGTGGCGCCCGGCGCGTTCGATACGGACAGGTAGAACACCGGCGCTTCGGACGGGTCGTAGCGCAGCACGCGCGGATCCTTGACCTCGTCGCGGAACTGCGGGCGGATCAGCGCGATCTTGTCGCGCACGTCCTGCGCGGCCTGGCCCACGTCGACGGAGAGGTCGAACTTGATCACCACCACCGAGTTGCCCTGGTAGGAGTGCGAGAAGATCTCGTCGATGCCGGAGATGGTGTTGACGATTTCCTCGATCTTGCGGGTCACGTCCGATTCGACCGATTCCGGTGCCGCGCCGGGGTACTCGGTCTGCACCACGACGATGGGGAAGGTGATGTCGGGGAACTGGTCCACCGGCAGCCGCTGGTAGGAAAACAGCCCCACCACGACGAAGGCCAGCATCATCATGGTGGCCAGCACCGGGTTATGGATCGACAGGCGGGTGAACCACATGGGCGGGGCTCCTACGCCTTGACCAGCTTGACGCGGCTGCCCGCGCGCAGGGTGCCGAGGTTGTTGCGCACCACCCTGGCGCCGGCGGCGAGGCCGCTGGTGATCTCCACCAGTCCGTTACCCTCGTCGCGAATGCCGGGCTTGACCTCGCGTTCGGCCAGCACGTCGTTCTCGATGGTGTACACGAAGGCGCGTTCGCCGTCGCTGCGCACCGCGGTGACGGGCACCGACACCACGCCGGCGTGGTGGCCGAGCACCAGCGCGCCCTGGGCGAACATGCCGGCACGCAGGCGCGCATCGGGATTCTCGACGCGCACATAGACCATGATGCTGCGCGTGCCCTGGGTCACCGCCGGGTTGATGCGCACCAGCTTGCCCTCGAAGCGGCCGCTGCCTTCGACCTCGAGCTGCACGGCCTGGCCGATGCTGGCGCGCGCCACGTCGGCCATCGGGATCGGCGCCTCGAGTTCCAGCGTGCGCAGGTCGACCACGTCGATCAGGCGCGTATCGGGCGAGACCTTTTCGCCGGGCTGCACCGCGCGCGCGGCGACCAGCCCGTCCAGCGGGGCCTTGACCACGGTGTCGGCCAGTGCTTTCTGCGCCACCTCCAGCCCGCCCTGGGCGGCGTCCAGGTTGGCGCGCGCCACGTCCAGGTTGCTCTGGAAATTGTCGAACGCGGTCTTGGAGATAAAGCCCTTGCCGACGAGCTCGCGGTTGCGCTCGTAGGTCTGCCTGGAGTTTTCATACTGGCCGCGCGCCGCCAGCATCTGCCCGCGCGCCTGTGCCACCTTGGCCTGGTATTCGGTCGCGTCGATGCGCACGATGACCTGGCCGGCGCGCACGGCTTCGCCCTCGCGTACCAGCACCTGTTGCACTTCGCCCGACACCTTGGCCTTGACCGACGCCTGGTTGAGCGCCCGCAGGCCGCCGGACAAAGGCAGCGAGACGCGCAGGTCTTGCGTGGTGGCATCGACCAGGTCCGACTGCAGGAATTCCACCGTGCCTGGCGCTGCCGCCTGCGCCGGAGCGGGGGCTGGCTTGCCGCCGCCGGTCTTGCGCATTGCGGCGGCGGTGCCCAGCACCGCGATCGCGGCGACAGTGGCGAGCATGGCAATCAGGATCTTCTTGCGTCGGGTCATGCGGTCTCCGGGGGCCGCGCCGGGGCGGGCCGCGCGTCCTGCTGCCCCGGCACTTGCGCCAGGGCTTCTTGTTGGGCTTCCTGCTGTATCCGCTCCCAGACATAGGGTCCGACCTGGGGCGGCAGCGGCGTGTCGCGCGCCGCGCCGGTGGTCAGGCCGAACAGCAGCATCTGGAGCAGGTTGTCGATAAACGCCTCGGGATCGATCTCGATGCGCGACGACGCGCTGAACGCGCGCTGCCAAAGCATCAGGAACACCAGCGGGGCGCAGATCAGGGTGGTGGTCGGGTTGGCCGGCACCTGCCGCAGCTCGCCGCGTGCCGCGCCGCGCGCCAGCACGCGTGCGAACAACTCATCGCCCGGCAGCATGACCTCTTCCTGGTAGAACTGCGCGATGTCCGGGAAGTGGCTGGATTCGGCCATGATCAGCTTGGTCAGGCCCGCCACCGGCGTGGCGCCGATCAGGCCCCACCAGCCGCGCAGCAATTCCCGTAGCAGCTCCGGCGTGGAGCCCTCGTAGTTCTCCACCAGGTCAACGCCCCTGGCCAGCGCGGGAACGAGGTTCTCGCGTACCACGGTCTTGAACAGCTCTTCCTTATTGGCGAAGTACAAATACACTGTCCCCTTGGACACGCCTGCCGCGGCTGCCACGTCCTCGAGGCGGGTGGCGGCATAGCCGCGTTCGACAAACAGGTCGAGCGCGGCCGCCACGAGTTCTTGCGGGCGCGCAGCCTTGCGGCGTGCCCAACGCTTGGTGTTCGCCGCTTCCTGGTTCTGATCTGGGGATTTGTTCACTGGGGACGCCGCGCACCTATGCCGGTGTTTTCTGCGATTCGCAAATAAATAACTCTTGGGTCAGTAATGTAGTGGAGCCGATTCCGGCGGTCAAGCGGGTGCCCTCGGGACCGTCTGGGGCACAATACGGGGCTGCCGGTCCGTCCGCGCCTGAACCTTTGCCATGCTCCATCAGTCTCAACTTTCCTGCCGGCCCGATTGTGGCGCTTGTTGCACCGCGCCCTCGATTACCTCGCCCATTCCCGGCATGCCCGACGGCAAGCCGGCCGGCGTACCGTGCGTGCAGCTGCTGCCCGACCGGCGCTGCGCGATTTTTGGCGACCCCTCGCGGCCGGCGTTCTGTGCCGGCCTGAAGCCCGCCGCCGACATGTGCGGCGAATCGCGCGGGCAGGCACTGGCCTGGCTGGCACGGCTCGAGGCCGCTACCGCGCCGGGCCATGCCGGTTGAATGCCCAAGGAAGCCCCAAGGAAGCCCCAAGGAATCCGCCAAGGAAGCTACAGATGATCAAGATGACTCGCCGGCGCTGGCTGGCAGCAGGCACCGGCGCTGCGCTGGCGGTGGGCATGGCCGCCTGCGGCGCGCTGGGCAACGACTACACCTTCTCGCAGAGCCAGTTGCAAGCGGCGCTGGAGCGCAAGTTCCCGTTCAACAAGCGCTATATGGAGCTGTTCGACATCCAGCTCGCCAATCCGCAGCTGACGCTGGACCCCGGGCGCAACCGTGTCAATGTGCAGTTCGACGCCACCGTGGACAACCGCCTGTTCTTTCGCCAGGCATTGACCGGGCGCTTCGCGCTGGACAGCGGCCTGCGCTACGACCAGGCCACCCGCGCCATCGTGCTGCAGGATCCCCAGGTACAGCAGTTCGACGTGACCGGCCTGCCGCCGCAGTTCGCGCGCCAGCTCAACGCGCTCGGCGGGATCCTGGCCGAGCAGTTGCTGCAGGGCTATCCGCTCTACACTTTCCGCCCCGACCAGCTGCGCGTCGCCGGTGCCAGTGTCGAGCCCGGTACAATTACCGTTTTGTCCAACGGGATCAACGTCAAGATCAATCGTCCGTAACGCACGGGGTGCAAAATGGCGCACCGCCATCATGGCGGCGGACATGCGGTCTTGCGGTGAACGGTGGCGATGGCTGCCGGTTTCCTTGGCTTTCTTCGTTTTTTGATTTCCTTACCTTCTCTCCTTCGCTCTCCCAACAAGAATGGATATTGCTCTCGCCTTGAAAGCCGTGATCCTCGGTATCGTCGAAGGACTGACCGAGTTC
This sequence comes from Cupriavidus sp. 96C5-1, assembly GCF_057798855.1. Classification (NCBI taxonomy): domain Bacteria; kingdom Pseudomonadati; phylum Pseudomonadota; class Betaproteobacteria; order Burkholderiales; family Burkholderiaceae; genus Cupriavidus; species Cupriavidus sp. 96C5-1. The sequence goes on from NZ_JBYOJU010000001.1 coordinate 340,138, forward strand.
CTGCCCATCTCCAGTACCGGCCACCTGATCCTGGCCGGCCAGTTGCTCGACTTCAACGATGAAAAGGGCAAGATCTTCGAAATCGTGATCCAGTTCGGCGCCATCCTGGCGGTGTGCTGGGAATTCCGCCACCGCATCGCCACCGTGGTGCGCGGCCTGGCCACCGAAGAAAAAGCGCGCCGCTTCGCCATCAACGTCATCGTGGCCACCGTGCCGGCGATCGTACTGGCGCTGGTCTTCGGAAAGTGGATCAAGGCGCATCTGTTCAATCCGATTACCGTGGCGACCGCGTTTATCGTCGGCGGCGTGGTGATCCTGCTGGCCGAGTGGCGCGAAGGCCGTCGTGGCCAGGTCTCCCACCCCCAGGGCAATGCGCTGCTGGAAGCCGCCAAGGCCGGCGCGCCCCGGATCGAATCGGTGGACGATCTCCACTGGCGCGATGCCATCAAGGTCGGGCTGGCCCAGTGCTTCGCGCTGATCCCGGGCACCTCGCGTTCGGGCGCAACCATCATCGGCGGCATGCTGTTCGGGCTGTCGCGCCAGGTGGCGACCGAGTTCTCCTTCTTCCTGGCGATCCCGGTGATCTTCGGCGCCACCGTCTATGAGTTGTACAAGTCCCGCGCGCTGCTCTCCGCCGACGATCTCGGCATCTTCGGCATCGGCTTCGTGTTTGCCTTCCTGTCGGCCTTCCTTTGCGTGCGCTGGCTGCTGCGCTTCGTGGCGACGCACGACTTCAAGCCGTTCGCCTGGTATCGCATCGTCTTCGGCGTCATCGTGCTGGCGACTGCCTACTCGGGCCTGATCGCGTGGCATGCCTGAAGCGGGTATAGCGCATGGTCGGTGGATAAAAAAAGCCGCCAGGGTTTGGGCCCTGGCGGCTTTTTTCATGCGCGCTGCCGCGCAGTTTCAGGCCTGCTTGCGGAACACTACGTCCCATACGCCATGCCCAAGGCGCACGCCGCGGCGCTCGAACTTGGTCACCGGGCGGTAGTCCGGCCGCGGCGCGAAGCCACCTGCGGCATCCGAAGTGTTGACCAGGGCCGGCTCGCCGGCAAGCACTTCCACCATCTGGTGGGCATATTCTTCCCAATCGGTGGCGCAGTGCAGGTAGCCGCCCGGCTTGAGCCGGCTGGCCAGCAGCTTCACCAGCGGCGGCTGCACCAGGCGCCGCTTGTTGTGGCGCTTCTTGTGCCAGGGGTCGGGAAAGAAGATATGCACGCCGTCCAGGCAGGATTCCGTCAGCATATGCGCGATGACCTCGACCGCGTCGTGCGGCATGATCCGCACATTGCCGATCCCGCGCTCGCCGATCAGCTTGAGCAGGGCGCCCACGCCGGGCTCGTGCACCTCGCAGCCGAGGAAGTTGTCCTGTGGGCGCAGCTGCGCGATATGCGCCGTGGTTTCGCCCATGCCGAACCCGATCTCGAGGATCGCCGGCGCGGCACGGCCGAACGCGGCTTCCCAGTCGAGCGGCTGCGGTGCGTAGGGCAGGATGAAGCGCGGGCCCAGGTCGTCGATGGCGCGTTGCTGGCCGGTGGAGGTACGCCCGGCGCGGCGCACGAAGGAACGGATGCGGCGAGGATGGGCCACATCGCTGCCGTCGGCGGCCTGGGTGGGCGCGTTGTCGGCGATGTCGGCAGCATTGGCCGGCGTCGGGTCGGAACTCAGGTCTTGGGGGAGCATGGCAGCAAAAAAGCCGCCGGGCGAAACCTGGTCGGGCATGCGACCAGGTGGCGAAGGCGGCTCGTCTTAATCTGATGTGGAGCGGGCGATGGGAATCGAACCCACGTCTTTAGCTTGGGAAGCTAAGGTAATAGCCATTATACGACGCCCGCGAAACCGCGATTCTACGCGGGTTCTGGTGATTTGTGCAAGCGTGTGACGCGGGCGCTACATGCGAAAATGTATCCACTGCCATGCCGACGGCTGCATTCGCTACGCCCGCAGCCGACCCTCGGCGGACGCACGTGCCACGTGTGTTGAACGACAGCGCCGGGGCGGTGATCGGACGTTCGACAGGATTCGAGAGCATCGCGGCTCCTGCCGTTTGGTAGGGAGGTTCAAGCTCGACGTTGTTCGTGGCGCGTGTCATGTACATGTTCGCAGGAAGCACGCACACGCGTGCCGTGGCCGGGAAAGCACCCGGCGCGGACGACTTGGACGAACATCACCAGATCGTTCGGATCGAGCGCGATATTTATCCAGAAATGGATTAAACAAATCCTGTTTGACCGTCTAGTGTGAGACGACTTCAATCTCCATACTTGGGGTGTCGCACAGTAGGAGGCCGTCTCCGGGGCGCCGGCCAAGTTGGCCACCGCAACCGTGATCCGCCAAGCGAGCGGACAATGTTGTGAGCGAGCTTGTGAACGCTATCCACCGATGACAGAGGAGGGCCAAATGGTCGATTCCACAAAGCCGCGCGCTATCGGCTTCAACCACGTAGCGCTGGAAGTCGGCGATATCGAGGAAGCGCTGGCATTCTATGGCCGCATCTTCGACTTTCAATTGCGCGGCAAGAGCAAGACGATGGCCTTCATCGATCTTGGCGACCAATTCATCGCGTTGCAGGCGGGACGCAAACAGCCCCCCGATGACGGCCGGCATGTCGGCCTCGTTGTCGATGACAAGGAGGCGGCGCGCGCCGCCCTCAAGGCGGCGGGGGTCAAGCCGATCGACGGTCCGTTTCTGGATTTCCGCGACCCCTGGGGCAATCGCATCGAGATCGTGGGCTATGACAATATCCAGTTCACCAAGGCTCCGAACGTTCTGCGCGGCATGGGTCTGACGCATTTGACCAAGAACGAAAGCGCGAAAAAGGAACTGGCGGAAAAAGGGATGGCGGCGAGCTAGAGTCCCTCATGTGGAGTTGTGAGCTCTCGCTGCGAGGCCGTATAGCTGGGCTCCACTCCATCCGCTTTTCGACGCGGGCGGCGCGCCGCACCGCCACCCGTTCTTCGCCTTGTCCGCCGGATGCCCTCTACCGATCCAGACGCAGCCGGCACACCGCCGCTTCCTCCTGGCCTGGTGCGAGCCAGCGCAGCCCGGTGCCGTGATGGATGGCATTCGGCAGGCCCATCCACGGCTCCACGCAGTAGAAATCGGAGTCAGGACGCTCCGACCATGTCGTGACGGCGAACCATGGCGTGGGCGAATCCAGTTCGATCGAGAGCCGGCGGCCGTGCGGCATTGCCAGCGTGCAGGTCCCCGGGTTTGCCGGCGGCGCCTGCAGTACGTGGAAAGTATCCTGCAGGCGCGCGTCGTCGAGCCGGTACGATGCGGCGCCGGCTCCGTTCGCTGCCAGCGAGCCGTCTTCGCGCTGGCGCATCAGTTCCGCCGCCGGCATGGCCAGCGAGCAAGCCGCGCGTGCCTCCGCGGCGAGCGCGAAATAGAAATGATGGCCCGCGTAATACGGTAAGGCCTGCGCGCCGGTATTGCGTGTGCGCAGCGTGGCTTCGAGGCCGTCATCCAGCAGCCGGTAAGTGACCTCGAAGGTAAATTCGAAGGGGTAGCTCCCACGCGTGGCATCCGAGGATTGCAGCGCCATGGCGATGCCGCGCCCCGCTTCATGCTGCGTGACCGTGAAGGGCAGGTCGCGTGCGAAACCATGGTTCGGCAGTGCGCGCACCACGCCATCGGCATCTTTCCACGCGCCGGGCGTGCCCTCGGCGAAGTGCCTGGCGATGAAGGGGAACAGCAGCGGGTTGCCGCCGCGCACGCGGGCTGCCTGCGACCAGTCGGCATGGTCCGGCCAATAAAGGATGTCCTCGCCGCAATGTACCCAGCGCACCAGGCGGCCGCCGGATTGCGGGGCGAGCAGGAGGAAACTGTGTTCGTCCCCGACCTGGACTAATTCCTGGCCCTGGAAGAGACTAAGGGGGAGTGCTTGCATGCGAAGTCCTGCGAATGGAATCGCTGCATCATAACCGCCATTGCGCGGCGCGCATCCATGCGCCCGGCCGCATCGCGGCAGCGGGCACCGGCCCGGTGCCCGGAAGCGCCAGGCGGGCACATCGCCCGCCCGCGGCGAGTGCATGCCCGGTGCGCTGCTCCCGGCGGTTGCCAGGCGCAGCGGCTCGCGCCTCACATTTCGGCGGTTCTACCCGCCCCGCCGCGCGGCGGCACCCGGGACCTGCCGCTGGCGTGAATGTTGCGTCGCAGCGCGGAGCTTTCCTCTTAGCGAAAGGAGCTTGTCATGGCCGAGTCCCTCAGCAAGTCCGGCAGCGATCCGGTCGGCGAATCCGCCGCTGCCTCCACCTCCACCAAGTTCTCCCACGTACGCCCCCAGGACACTGCCTTCGTCGACCAGGGCCTGCGCGACTTTTTTCTCTACCGCGATCTCGGTATTGCCGAGGCTACCGGCGGCAAGCTGCTGGTGCAGCTGGTCAAGGCCAACCGGCCACCCGAGCAGGGCACCGGCTGGCACCGGCACGAGGCGCAGTTCCATGTCGTGCTGATGCTCAAGGGCTGGGCGCGTTTCATGTACGAGGACAAGGAGACGCTGGTGGCGGCCGGGGATTGCGTGCACCAGCGTCCCGGCATCACCCATTACCTGTTCGATTACTCGCCGGATATGGAGTACCTCGAAATCGTCGGGCCGGCCGACTTCGGCACGGTCGGCGTCGAAGGGCCGTGCGCGGTACCGCCGGTGACGCCGTGGCCGGCGAAGCGGGACGCAGCCTAGCCCGACAACGCTGAGGCGTCCTGCGCCGGCCCCGTCGCCGGCGAGACGCTTCACTGGCTCATGTGCACCGCGTTGCGCACCAGCGGATAGACCTGGGCATCCCAGCGCTTGCCGTTGAACACGCCGTAGTGGCCCACGCCGGTTTGTACATGATGCATGCGCATATAGGGCCGCAGGCTGCCGCACAGTTCCTGTGCGGCCATGGTCTGCCCGATGGCGCAGATATCGTCGCGTTCGCCTTCCACCGTAAGCAGCGCCGTGCGGTGGATCGCGCGCGTGTCCACTCGGCGGCCGCCCACGTCGAGCAGGCCCTGCGCCAGCAGGAAACGCTGGAACACCATGCTGACGGTCTCGAGATAGAACTCGGCGGTGAGGTCCATGGTGGCGAAATATTCCTCGTAGAACACCTGGATCGCATCGGCGCGCTCGTGCTCGCCATTGGCGCGCAGGTCGTAGAGATCGCGAAATGCTTGCTGGTGGCGTTCGCTGTTCATGCTCATGAAGGCGAGCAGTTGCATGAAGCCCGGATAAACGCGGCGCATGGCGCCGGTGAAGCGCATCGGCACATAGCTGGTGAGCGAACACTCGAACCACTCGATCGGTTTGCTGGTGGCAAGCTCATTGACCTTGGTCGGATTGATCCGGGCGTCGATGGGGCCGGCTATCAGCGTCAGGCTGGGCGGCTGTACCGGGTCGCCGTCCTCGGCCATCAGGGCCACCGCGGCGAGTGCCGCCACGGTCGGCTGGCAGACAGCCATCAGATGCGTGCCGGCACCGAGGACGTGCAGAAAATCGATCAGGTGGTAGACGAACTCGTCAAAGCCGAAGCGGCCGTGCGCCAGCGAGATGTCGCGCGGATTGTGCCAGTCGGTGATATAGACATCGTGGTCGCGCAACATGGTCTGCGCCGTGCCGCGCAGCAGCGTGGCAAAGTGGCCCGACATCGGTGCGACCAGCAACACGCGCGGCTGCCCGGTGATGCCGTGCTTGCGAAAGTGCAGCAGCGAGCAGAACGGTGTGCGTGCCGTCACTTCCTCGCTGACCTGTACCGGCACGCCGTCTACCATGACGCTGCCGATGTCGAACGCGTGCCGGTGGTGCGTCAGCCGGCTCAGCGCCAGCACTTCGCAGGCGGCGCGCGTGGCGCGCATCGGCTCGCAGTCCGCCAGGCGCGGATTCCCGGCCAGCGTGGTCGCCACCATGTCGGCCACGCTGCAGGCCGGTTGCATGATGTCCGCATAAGTCTGGTACACCTGGTACAGCATGGCTCGCCCCTTTTATGCGTTGACCTCATCATCCGCAATATGCATGCCACGGCGATCGCCATGGCATGAGGCTTGCGGGCCTTTCCGTACGGCGGAACAGGACGACCTGTTCTGGCTCGTATGCGGCGCAAGCGCCGCGCGCGGACCGCGCGCGCGGGGCGTTGCCGGCAGTACGCCTCATGCTGGTGCCGTGCTGCGCACCGTGCCGGTGCCGGCCTCGCCGCAGCGCGTCTGCGTCTGTGAGAGAGAAAAAAAGAGCCTGGCCGCTGCGCGCATTTTCGGCGCAGGCCGCACAGTCGGTACCAATGGCTTTGCCACGATGTAGTACAAATTCATAGTAGAAGACTGCGGGCACAAAGCACGTAGCACGATACTGCAGCGAGACGCACGGGCGCACTGTTCACTGGCAGACATACGACGAATGGCGTTCGCCCGCCATGCAGCGTTCAACGTTTATCCAGGTGGCAAGGAGGCACGATGGCAAGGACGACACTCACCATCAGCAGTAAAACGTATTCGTCGTGGTCCCTGCGGGGCTGGCTGCTGGCGCGCTTCGCGGGACTCGAGTTCGAGGAGGTGCTGGTGCCGCCGGACGATGCCGCGGCGCGCGCGGAAATCCTGCTGCTATCGCCTTCCATCCTGGTGCCTCGTTTGCTGCATCAGGGCGTGACGGTATGGGACACGCTGGCCATCGCCGAATACCTCAACGAGGTTCGTCCGAAGGCCGGGCTGCTACCCGACGATCGCGCCGCGCGCGCGCATTGCCGGGCTATCTGCGGCGAGATGCACTCTGGCTTCGCGGCCATGCGCGCGGCCCTGCCGATGAATTTGAAGGGGCACTTTCCGGGCTTCAAGGTGTGGTCGCGCGCGCAGGCGGATATCGATCGCATCACCCAGATCTGGACCGAGTGCCTGACACAGTACGGTGGCCCCTACCTGTTCGGCGAACGCTGCATGGCCGATGCGATGTACGCACCGGTGGTGACGCGCTTCGTGACTTATGGCGTGGAGCTGGATCCCGTGCCGGTGGCGTACTGCAAGCAGATCCTCTCCATGCCCGAACTGCAGGAATGGATCGCGGAGGCGAAGAAGGAACCCGATGAAATCAGCGAGCTGGAAGTGGAGTTCTGACCTGCGGCTTTGCCTCGGCTCCTGCTTTTGATCCGGCTTCGATCTGGATGGAACGCACCACGGCGCTTGCCGCCATGGTGCGCTTTTTTTGCCTCAGGCCGTGTTCAGGCCGTGGCGGAACCGCCGGCGCGCGCCGCGAGGAAACGCTCGGCATAGGCAAAGTACCAGTCCAGCGTGTCCGGGTTGGCCATGGCATCGCGGTTGGCGATCTTGTCCGGGGCGTGGCCCAGCAGCAGCTTCTTGATCGGCACTTCCATCTTCTTGCCCGACAGCGTGCGCGGCACGCCGGGCACCTGCAGGATTTCGTTCGGCACGTGGCGTGACGACAGCGCGCTGCGAATGCGCGCGCGCATGAGGTCGCGCAGCGCTTCGTCGAGCACCAGGCCTTCCCGCAGCACCACGAACAGCGGCATATAGGAGTCGCGGCCGAGGTATTCGAGGTCCACCACCATGCTGTCGAGCACTTCAGGCAGGTCTTCCACCACGCGGTACAGCTCGCTGGTACCCATGCGGATGCCATGGCGGTTGATGGTCGCGTCCGAGCGGCCATAGATGATGGCGCCGCCGTGCCGGGTGATCTTGATCCAGTCGCCGTGGCGCCACACGCCGGGATAGGTGTCGAAGTAGCTGTCGCGGTAGCGCTGTCCGTTGGCGTCGCCCCACAGGAACAGCGGCATCGACGGGATCGGCGCGCTGCACACCAGTTCGCCCACCTCGTCGATCAGCGCGTGGCCCGCCTCGTCGAAGGCTTCGACCCTGGCGCCCAGGCAGCGGCACTGCATCTCGCCCGAATAGACCGGCAGGATCGGGCAGCCCGCCACGAAGGAGCCGGCGAAGTCGGTGCCGCCGCTCATCGGCGCGAGCCAGATATCGGCCCGCACATGGCGGTAGATCCAGTCGTAGGCTTCGGCCGGCAGCGGCGAGCCGGTCGAGCCGAGCGCGCGCAGCCGGGACAGATCGGCCTCGCGGGCGGGCTCGATGCCGGCCTTCATGCAGCCGGTGAAGTACGCCGCGCCGGCGCCGAAGGCGGTGACGCCGGCGGCGTCCACGAAGCGCCACAGCGCACCGGCATCGGGAAACGCGGGGTTGCCGTCGTAGAGCGCGATGGTGGTGCCCAGCAGCAGTCCCGCCACCTGCGCATTCCACATGATCCAGCCGCTGCTGCTGTACCAATGGAAGACATCGTCCGGTCCCAGGTTGTTGTGGAAGGCCATCAGCTTGAGTTGCTCGATGACGATGCCGCCGTGGCCGTGCACGATGGGCTTGGGCATGCCGGTGGTGCCCGAGGAGTAGACGATCCACAGCGGATGGTCGAACGGCACGGATTCGATCGCCAGCGGCACGCGATGCGCCAGCACCGCCTGCCATGCGTGGCGGCGCACGCCGGCGGGCAGCGCGAGGGCGCCGGGGTCGGCCGCTCCGGCCGGCACCAGGATCAAATCGGTGAGCGAGGGCAGGGTGGCGGCCAGGTCGGCCAGCACCGGCAGACGGTCGTAGGCTTTGCCGCCATACCCGTATCCGTCCACCGCGATCAGCACCTTGGGCTCGATCTGGCGGAAGCGGTCGATCACTGCGACCTGGCCCATGTCGGGCGCGCAGCCGGACCAGATCGCGCCGAGGCTGGCGGTGGCCAGGAAGGCGACGACGGTGGCGGGAATGTTGGGCAGGTAGCCGGCCACGCGGTCGCCGCGGGCCACGCCCATTTCCCGCAGGGCATGTGCCAGCGAGGCGACCTGCGCCTCCAGCGCGTCCCAGCTCAGGTCGGCGACCTCGCGCGACTCGCTGGCATGGCGGATGGCGGTGCGCTGGCGCGCGGCGCCACTGCCGGCGTGCCGGAACACCTGCTGCACATAGTTCAGGCTGGCGCCTTCGAACCAGCGCGTGCCGGGCATGGCGGGGTTGCCGAGCACGCGCACGGGCGGCGTGTCGAAGCGCAGGTCGAAGTAAGCCCGGATGGCGTCCCAGAAGGCTTCCAGGTCGGTCACCGACCATTGCCAAAGCGCGGCGTAGTCGCCGAAGGCGAGCCCGCGCTCGCTTTCCAGCCAGCGCATGAAGTGCGCAATGTGGCTGCCGTCGCGGAACGCCGGTGAGGGCGTCCACATCAGTTTCCCTTGTTCAAGGGGGGTCATGTCTCCTCCTCGGGTCCGTCTGCGCGGACGTGCGGATGGGTTGGGATGGTCAGGGGGTGCCTGGTGTTGCCAGATGTTGCCTGGCGCTGCGTTCACCGCCGACCGGCCAGCGTGATCTTACATGCTGTCGGCATGCAGGGCCGGCCCGGCTGGGCCCGCATGCGCTTACGCCTTGTCCCGCGCTTCGAACAGGCTGTCCCACAGCCCGTCCACGCGCGCCTTGACGCCGTCATCCATCCTGATCGGACGGCCCCACTCGCGCGTGGTCTCGCCGGGCCACTTGTCGGTGGCGTCGATGCCCATCTTCGAGCCCAGCCCGGACACCGGCGAGGCGAAGTCGAGGTAGTCGATCGGGGTGTTGTCCACCAGCACGGTGTCGCGCGAAGGATCGACGCGGGTGGTGATGGCCCAGATCACTTCCTTCCAGTCCCGCACGTCGACATCGTCATCGACCACCACGATGAACTTCGTATACATGAACTGACGCAGGAAGCTCCAGACGCCGAACATCACGCGCTTGGCGTGGCCGGCGTATTGCTTTTTCATGCGCACCACCGCCATGCGGTAGCTGCAGCCCTCGGGCGGCAGGTAGAAGTCGGTGATCTCCGGAAATTGCTTCTGCAGCAGCGGCACGAATACCTCGTTGAGCGCCACGCCGAGCACGGCCGGTTCGTCGGGCGGCTTGCCGGTGTAGGTGGAGTGGTAGATCGGGTCGCGCCGCATGGTGATGCGCTCGATGGTGAAGACCGGAAACCAGTCCTGCTCGTTGTAGTAGCCGGTGTGGTCGCCGTAAGGGCCTTCGAGCGCATGCTGGTAGCCGGACGGGTGGTTCGGGTCGGGCTGGATATGCCCTTCCAGCACGATCTCGGCCGAGGCCGGCACGCTGAGCTCGGACAGCGTCGGCGTAATGCAGCCGGCCAGCGCGGTACGGCTGCCGCGCAGCAGGCCGGCGAACTGGTACTCCGACAGGGTGTCCGGCACCGGTGTGACCGCGCCCAGGATGGTGGCGGGGTCGGCGCCCAGCGCCACAGCGATCGGAAAAGGCTTGCCGGGGTTTGCCAGGGCGTGCTCGCGGAAATCCAGCGCGCCGCCGCGATGCGCCAGCCAGCGCATGATGACCTGGTTGCGGCTGATGACCTGCTGGCGGTAGATGCCCAGGTTCTGGCGCTTCTTGTGCGGGCCCTTGGTGACCACCAGGCCCCAGGTGATCAGCGGTGCCGCGTCTTCCGGCCAGCAGGTCTGGATCGGCAGGCGCGCGAGATCGACGTCATTGCCTTCCCACACCACTTCCTGGCAGGCGGGGCTGCCGACCCGCTTGGGCGCCATGTCCCACACCGATTTGGCCAGCGTGAAGAGCTTGCCGGCTTCGCGCAGGCCGCGTGGCGGCTCGGGTTCCTTGAGCGCCGACAAGACGCGGCCGATGTCGCGCAGGTCGGCCAGGCTTTCCGCGCCCATGCCAAGTGCGACTCTGCGTGTCGTGCCGAACAGATTGGCCAGTACCGGCACCGTATAAGTATGCCCAGGCCGGTGGGGATCGCTAGGGCGTTCGAACACGACAGCCGGTCCATTTGCTCGCAACAGCCTGTCGCAGATTTCAGTCATTTCCAGGTTGGGCGACACTGGCACGCCAATCCGTTTCAGTTCGCCAAGGCCTTCCAGCTGGCCGATGAAATCGCGCAAGTCGTTGTATTTCATAGTGAATTCTGTTGAGGCTCAGGCACTCGGAAGTCCCTGTCCGCACAAGTGATATGTTTAATATATGCATTTATATGCACATCGATGCAATAGGGCGTAAAAAATTTGCCCCGAATTCCATGTCCAAATTGTAAATTTTTTTGCCCCGCCGGCCTCGGTGTCGATGCCCTCCATGCATTGCCAGTGCTGACTTCAGCCGATTCCCAGGGGAGCGGAAGTGCGTAAAAGAGCCTTGTTACATATAACCAGAAGCTTTGTTTTTGCTAAACGTTATTCTTGACGATGTATAAAAGGGTTTCTACAATCCGGCTCTACTCGTTGGAGTGTTGCGATGCAGCACATTTCTTTTGGCCCTGTCAAGGGGTTGGTGGAGAATTATCCATATTTGATCATCTGAGCGGATTCGTCTGAGCAAGGACGGGCCCGCCTGATTGCCCGGCGCCGAGCCGGTGGTTTTGAGTAGTTCGCAGCAGGGCAGGCTCCCCCAAGAGCCTACCCTGTTTCTCGTTGGGCGCATGGGGAGCGCCCACCAACAGGTGCTGGCGGTCCTTGCTAGGCAGTGCGGCATCCTTACTTGAATACGCGGTCATCGGGCGTGCGGCGCAATAGCGCAGCGCGAAGCGGACAGCGGATGGAGGTAAGTATGAGTGGTTGGAAAACCCTTCATCTTCCCGGTGTCGGACGGGCATTGCAGGTCCGCTTCAGACAACCGGTACCCGGAGTGAGTCGGGCGTTGCAGGTTCGTCTCGCGCATCCGGTGGCTAACCGCGCCATACGGGGCGGTCGTGCAACACTGAAGTACGCCCTGAACAGTCTCGGGGTGGTGTCTGTCGTCGCGGCAGTATCGCTGTCGCTCAGCCAGGAATGGCGTACGGCCCTGGCCGGTGCGCTGGCCGGGGACGAAGCCCCCGCGGTGCTGATGGAAGCGGCGGTGCCTGCGTCCACGGCCGACGTCGCCGCGGCCAAGCTGGCCCTGGCAACGGTGCCTTCGAAGCCCGCGGGCTTGCCGACGGTGACCGGGACCGACGACTGGGGCCAGACGACGGCGGGCAAGGTGCCTTCCGTGGCCCATCTGGCCGCGCAGATCCCGGCGCAGCGCGTGGCGCTGGACGCGCGCAGTTCCGCCACGCTGGGCAGCGCGCGCGAGCAGGCTGCCGTGGCGGAATACATTGCCCGCAAGTATCGGGTAGCCGCGCAGGCAACCGCGCAACTGGTCAAGGCCGCATACCTGACCGGGCGCGAAGTCGGCATCGATCCGCTGCTGATCCTGGGCGTGATCGCGATCGAGTCCAGCTTCAACCCGTACGCCGAGAGCGGCGTGGGCGCGCAGGGCCTGATGCAGGTGATGACCAAGGTCCACCAGGACAAGTACGAGGCCGTGGGCGGCGTGGCCGCCGCGCTCAACCCGTACGCCAACATCAAGATCGGCGCGCTGGTGCTGAAGGACTGCATTGCCCGCGCCGGTTCGCTGGAAGGTGGCCTGAAGTATTACGTGGGCGCGGCGACGACCAATACCGATGGCGGCTATGGCGCCAAGGTGCTGGCGGAACGTGCCCGCCTGCGTCAACTGCTGGGCGTGCGCAATGCGCCCGAGCCGGTCGCCGCCAAGCCGGAAGCCACGCCCGGCGCCAAGGCCCAGGCCGAGCACCATCAAGGCGCGGGCGACAAGCTGGAAGCGGCGGGCAACGTGCCCAAGAGCGCCTGACAGGTGCTGGCGGCGGCCCTGGCAAGCCTGAGGCACTAGCCGAAGCCGGCCGGATGCGCCCAAACCGCGTGGCATGACGAGGGTGTTACTCCTTCTCCCTCATGGGGAGAGGGGGGCCGCCACCACAGGTCCGATTTTGCCAGCAATCTGAAAGCACCCTTCGGGGTGCTTTTTTCGTTGTTCAGGCGAAGAACTTGCCCAGGCGTGCCATGGCTTGCTCGATATTCTCCATCGAGGTCGCGTACGAGATGCGGATGTAGTCGCTGGCCGTGTACGGGCCAAAATCCTGGCCCGGCACCAGCACCACGCCGGCATCATGCAGCATGGCCTGCGTCAGGCTGTCGGCATCGCCTGCGGCGGGGTGGTTGACGCCGCGGCAGTCCGCATACACATAGAAGGCGCCATCCGGCTTGACCGGCACCCGCAGGCCGAGCGACTCCAGCGCCGGCACGATGGCGTCGCGGCGGCGGTGGAATTCGGCCTTGCGGGCATCGTAGATGGCCAGGGCTTCAGGGGAGAAGCAGGCCAGCGCCGCATGCTGGGCAACCGCGGAGGCGCAGATGAACAGGTTCTGCGCCACTTTCTCGAAGGCACTCACCAGCGCGTCCGGCACCACCAGCCAGCCCAGGCGCCACCCCGTCATATTGAAGTACTTGGAGAAGCTGTTGACGGTGACGACATCGTCGTCGAGGCTCAGGGCCGATACCGGCGGGGCGTCGTAGGACAGGCCCTGGTAGATCTCGTCGACGATGGCAAAGCCCTGGCGCGCGCGTACGGCTTGCAGGATGCGCGTCAGCTCGCCCGGCAGGATCGAGGTGCCGGTGGGGTTGGAGGGAGACGCCAGCAGCACGCCGCGGGTCTGCTCGCCCCAGTGCGTCTCCACCTGTTCGGCGGTCAGCTGGAAGCGTTGGGCGGGCCCGCTCGGGATCATTTTCGCGCGGCCGTCGAAGGCCGCGACGAAATGCCGGTTGCAGGGGTAGCTGGGGTCGGGCATCAGCACCTCGGCGCCGATCTCCACCAGCACCGCGCAGGCCAGCAGCAGCGCGCCCGAGGCGCCGGCGGTGACGATCACGCGGCGGGCCGGGATGTCGATGCCGTACGCCGTCTTATAGTAGCCGGCAATGGCCTCGCGCAGCGGTGCGATGCCCAGCGCGCCGGTGTACTGGGTGACACCGCGCCGCATGGCGGCCTCGGCCGCCCGCACCACGGGCTCGGCCGCGGTGAAGTCGGGCTCGCCGATTCCCATGTGGATGATGTGGCGCCCGGCGCGTTCCAGTTCGGCGGCCTGCTTGGCCAGTTCCATCACGTGGAAGGCGTCGATATTGGCGAGGCGGGAGGCGGTGGCGAGACGCTGCATGTCCATGGCGGGAGAGGTTTGGTTAGCTCGGTTAGCCTGGGTTGCCCGGAGGGCGGGCGCTTGGCTGGTTCGGGGGGTAAATGTAGAAACACCCGCCTGAAGCGGGTGTCGGTACGGCAAGCGCGGCGCCGCGGACGGTGCCGGTCGCCGTGGTCAGCGTCGGGCGGCCACTTCGGGCGCGCGCACCTGGGCGGCCAGCTTGTCCAGCACGCCGTTGACGTACTTGTAGCCTTCCACGCCGCCGAAGGTCTTGGTCAGCTCCACGGCCTCGTTGATGACGACCTTGTACGGGATGTCGAGGCAATGCACCAGCTCGTAGCTGCCGATCAGCAGGGCGGCGCGCTCGACCGGCGAGAGTTCGTCCACCGGGCGGTCCAGGAAGGGCTCGAACGCGCCAGTCAGCTTGGTTTCCTCGCGGATGGCGCCATTGAGCAGGGCGTCGAAGTGCTCGCGGTCGGCCTTGTTGAAGCCTTGGGCGTCATGCAGGTGAGCCTGGATGGCGCCGGTATCGTTGCGATTCAGCAGCCACTGGTACAGGCCCTGCAGCGCAAGTTCGCGCGAGCGGCGGCGCGCGCTCTTGGGCGGGGCCTTCGGCTCGGCCTTGGCGACGGGCTTGGCGCCGTCCGCCGGCTTGCCGGCGGGGTTGCTGCTATCGGGCGCGTCACTCATCTTCGTCCTCGTCTTCCTCGCCTTCCTGGCCGCGCAGGGAGTCCAGCGCGGATACCAGGTTGGCCATTTCCACTGCAGCGCGGGCGCAGTCGCGGCCCTTTTCGCGGGTACGGGCGTGGGCCTGGGCGTCGGTGTCCACGGTCAGGATGCCGTTGGAGATCGGTACATTGAAGTCCAGACCGACGCGGGTGATGCCGGCGCCCGACTCGTTCGAGACCAGCTCGAAATGGTAGGTCTCGCCGCGAATCACCGCGCCGAGCGCGATCAACGCGTCAAACTGGCCGCTTTCGGCCATCTTTTGCAGTGCCAGCGGGATTTCCAGGGCGCCGGGTACGGTCACCACCAGAGTGTCCTCGCCTTCGATGCCCAGCTTTTCCAGCTCTGCCACGCAGGCTTCGCGCAGTTCGTCGCAAACCGGCTCGTTGAAACGCGCTTGCACGATGCCGATGCGCAGGCCTTCGCCTTCGAGGTTGCTGGGATAGAAACCGTGATCCATCTTGTATTCTCCTGGGTTCGGTGCGGCGGCCGGCTCTAGGGATGCGGCCGCCGTGTGTATACGGTAGTTCAGTCTGCCTTGCCGCCGCCCATGGGCTGGTAGCCGGTGACTTCGAGGTCATAGCCGGTCATGCTCGGCATTTTCAGCGGGGACGCCAGCACGCGCATCTTGCCGACGCCGACATCCTTCAGGATCTGCGCGCCCGTGCCGTAGATGCGCAGGTCCGGCTTCACGCGCGGGCGGTCCTGCGGCGCGTCCAGCGCCGAGAACTGCGTAAACAACTGCTGCGCGGTGTCGCCGCAGTTCAGCAGCACCATCACGCCATGCTCGGCTTGGGCGATGGCCTCCAGCGCGGCAGGCACGCTCCACGAATGCGTGGTGCGCGACACTTCCAGCAGATCCAGGGTGGACAGCGGCTCGTGCACGCGCACCAGGGTTTCGCGGTCGGGCCGCGGCGTGCCCTTGACCAGCGCCAGATGCGCGCGGCCGGTCGGCTTGTCGCGATAGATGATGCTGTGGAAGGTACCGTATGGGGTGGCCATGGCGCGTTCGCCGGCACGCTCGATGATGCTCTCGGTGCGGCTGCGATAGTGGATCAGGTCGGCAATGGTGCCGATCTTGATGTCATGTTCCTGCGCGAATTCGATCAGGTCCGGCAGGCGGGCCATGGTGCCGTCGTCCTTCATGATCTCGCAGATCACGGCGGCCGGGGTCAGGCCCGCCAGGGCGCCCAGGTCGCAGCCCGCCTCGGTATGGCCTGCGCGGATCAGCACGCCGCCGGGCTGAGCCGTCAGCGGGAAGATGTGGCCGGGCTGGACCAGATCGGCGGCGCGCGCGTCCCTGGCGACCGCGGCCTGCACGGTGCGGGCCCGGTCGGCCGCCGAAATGCCGGTGGTGACGCCCTCGGCTGCCTCGATCGACACGGTGAAGTTGGTGCCGTGCACCGTGCCGTTGCGGCTGACCATGGGTTGCAGCTCAAGCTGGCGGCAGCGCTCGGCGGTCAGTGTCAGGCAGATCAGGCCGCGCCCGTATTTGGCCATGAAATTGATCGCCTCGGGTGTGACGAAATCGGCTGCCAGAACCAGGTCGCCTTCGTTTTCGCGGTCTTCCTCGTCGACCAGAATAACCATGCGACCTGCACGGATTTCGGCAATGATGTCTTCGGTACGGGCGATTGTCATGGCGTGCAGGCTGGGAGCGGCTGAGGTTTAGGCTGGAATTCTGGCTGAAATTCGGGCGGGATGGCTTGCTGGGCGGCTGCCCGGGCAGACTGGCCGATGGCCGCAGGCGGCAAACCGGTTGTCCCGCGGCAGCGGTCTGGCCCGATATTGTACGTCAAGCGCGCGCGGCGAGGCGCGCGCAGCCTGGCTGCCCCGTGCGGCCGATCGATCCGGGGGCGGGACGGCGAAGCCGGCGCCGGACCGCGGTCCGGCCATGGGTGGGCGGCGATCAGGCTGGTTTTGGCGCGCTCAGCATGCGCTCCACGTAGCGCGCGATCAGGTCGATTTCCAGGTTCACGCGCGTGCCGGGCTTGAGATCCTGCAGCGTGGTGACCTCGATGGTGTGGGGGATCAGGTTGATCGAGAAGGTGCAGCCTTGCTCGTCGTCGGCGACCTTGTTGACCGTCAGCGAGACGCCATTGACCACCACCGACCCCTTGTAGGCCAGGTAGCGCCCCAGTTCGCGCGGGGCGCGCACGCGCAGTTCGTGGGATTCGCCCACCGGCGCGAAGTGCGTGACTTCGCCAAGCCCGTCGACATGGCCCGATACCAGGTGGCCGCCCAGGCGGTCGGCCAGGCGCAGGGCTTTTTCCAGGTTGACGCGGCCCGGGCGGTCGAGGCCGGCGGTCTTGTCGAGCGACTCGCGAGAGACGTCGACGTCGAAGGCGTCGCCATCCAGCGCGATCACCGTCATGCAGGCGCCCTGGATGGCGATGCTGTCGCCGAGGATGACATCGGACAGGTCAAGGCCGCCGGCGCGGATGCGCAGGCGCACGCCAGCGTCGGCTGCGGCTTCGCTGGCGCCCAGCGGGGAAACGGATTCGATGCGGCCAACGGCCGCGACAATGCCAGTGAACATGATCGGTGCGTGATGCGATGGGAAAACACGCATGCTAGCAGGTGCGGAGCCGATTCGTTTTTGGCCGGACATCTGCGGCCGGTTGGCATGTCGCCAGGACGGCACGGACGCCCTTCTTGCTTTCTTATATAGGGGAGGGTCGGGTGCTGGCGAAGGTGGCGCAGCCCCGGGCCTCAGCCTGTGTCGGGTCCTCGCCGCTTACGCGGGGGCATGACCGATCCCGATTCCGCCGCCGCGGCCGCGCATGGCGGTCAGGCGTGGTCGGCGCGGCGGGCGATGAGGCGCAGGTCCTCGCCAATCATGCGTACGTCGTGCCAGCGGAAGGCGGGCGCATCCTGCAGCCTTGCCAGCGGCGGCAGGTTGAACATGCCTTGCGCGTCTCCGAGCAGCTTGGGCGCCAGGTAGACCAGCAGTTCGTCGGCGCAATGCTCGCGGATCAGCGAGCCGTTAAGCTTGAACCCGGCTTCCACGTGCAACTCGTTGATGCCGCGCCGGCCCAGTTCTTCCAGCATGTGGCGCAGTTCCACCTTGCCGTGCGGATTGGGCAGCACCACCACTTCGGCGCCGCGGGCTTCCAGCGCGCGCCGGCGCGCGGCGTCGTCGAAGGCGCAGAACACCAGCACCGGTTTGGCGAAATCGCCCGTGTCCGGGGTCAGCAGGCGCGCATCCAGCGGCAATTCCAGGCGGGAATCGACCACCACCCGCTGCGGCTGGCGCGGCGTTTCGACGGCGCGCACGTTCAGTTGCGGGTCGTCGTCGCGGACGGTGCCGATGCCGGTCAGGATGGCGCTGGCGCGCGCGCGCCAGGCATGGCCATCGTCGCGCGCGGCCTGGCCGGTAATCCATTGGCTGGTGCCATCGTGCAGCGCGGTGCCGCCGTCCAGCGAGGCGGCCACCTTGACCCGCACCCAGGGCAGGCCGCGCGTCATGCGCGAGACAAAGCCGATATTGAGTTCGCGCGCTTCTTTTTCCAGCAGCCCGCAACGCACGTCCACCCCGGCTTCGCGCAGCCGTTGCAGCCCCCGGCCGGAAACGGCGGGATTGGGGTCTTCCATGGCCGCCACCACGCGCGCGATGCCCGCGCGCACCAGCGCATCCGCGCAGGGCGGGGTGCGGCCAAAGTGGCTGCAGGGCTCAAGCGTGACATAGGCCGTGGCGCCGACGGGATCGTGGCCGTGCGCGGTGGCGTCCTTGAGCGCCTGGATCTCGGCGTGGTCCTGCCCGGCCGGCTGGGTAAAGCCCTGGCCGATGATCTTGCCGTCCTTGGACAAAACGCAGCCAACGCGCGGATTGGGCGTGGTGGTGTACATGCCCCGCGCTGCGAGCGCGAGCGCCTGTGCCATGGCTGCGTGGTCGGTATCGGAGAACATGAGGCCTGGTGCTTCCTGTCGGGTGAACGGTGAATCGGTGAGGGTTGGAGGCGCTATCAAAATGACCTGGCGTCAGGGCGGTGCGGTCTGGGCGAGGCCATCGCAGTCGGTATCCTGGCCCGGCGTGCACAGGCGTACGCGGCCATGCGCCCCCAGCCTCAGCTGCCGTTGTTCACCCTGGCAGGTCACGGTGAAGGTGGCGGCGAGGAAACCGCCTTGCTCTGAGCGAGAGTATCCCACAGCTGTCATGCGCAGCGTATTGTTGCCTTGCGCGGTGGAGCGCAGGGCAATGCGCAGGCAGGCGCTGTGCAGTTCCACCACGGCCAGCAAGCCGCCCTCGTGCCAGTCCGGCTGGCTGCCGCCGGGGGCGGACGGCTCCGCGGCCGTGCTGCTCCCGGGTGCCAGGGCCAGGCGCCAGCCGCGGTCCAGCGTTGCCTCGCCCGGCAAGGGCGCCAGTATCACTTCCGCACGCCGGGCTACCGCGGCGGCGCGCGCGAGCGCCAGCGAGCCGGCAAGACGGTCGGCAGCCAGCACCACCTGCTGCCGCGCCAGCAAGCGTTGCCAGGACGGATAGGCCGCCGCCGCCAGGATGGCCAGCACGGCCAGGCAGGTCAGCAGTTCGGCGAGCGTCATGCCGCGGCAGGGATGCCGATGGCCAGGCATGTCAGCAAGCCGGCGGCAGCGGCACCGGCTCCGCGGCAAAGGCGGGCTGCGCCAGCCACTCGCCGGTACTGCGCAGTATCAGCACGCCGCATGGCGCATCCGGCGTCTGGGGCACGGCGCGCAGTTCGACGCAGCGCTCAAGGCCACCGCTCGGGCAGGCGCCGGCGCTGATCAGATGGCGCGGGCGCGCCGCTTGTCCGGGCACCGCCCGCGGCCAGTTGCCGGCCACCACGGCGCCGCCCGGCTGCGCCGCGAAGCTCATGGTGGCGAGGGCGTGGCGTTCCAGTTCCAGCATCGCACCGATCAGTGCGCTGCGCGCCTCCGCGCGCCAGCCGCGTTCCATGTGCCGGTGCCACGCCGGCACGACCATCGCCGCGAGGATGGCAAGTATGGTGAGTGTGATCAGGAGTTCGAGCAGGGTGAATCCGCTGGTGCGAGGGGTGGGTGTCATGAATGGACTCCGTGGCGCCGTCAACGGCTTTGGCAAGCCGATGCGCGGTGGATGGCGGTTGGCGCGGGAGCGCAGGGCTCCTGGGAACGCCCTTGCGCCAGGGCGGCTCTGGCGTGCGGCGCGTCAGGGCGAACCGGAGCGGATCAGTTCGCGCCAGCGCAGCCGGCCGGTACGGCGGCTGGCAACGATGCGCTGGTGTGGCACGGCACGGTCACCGTCCAGGGACCAGAGCGTGAGCGCCACCGCCTCGCGTGAACTGGCGCCGGGCTGCGGGGCGCGCGCGGGCGGCAGCGGCCTGCGGGCAAGCACCACGGCCGCGTTGGCGCCCGCGTCCAGTCCGGTCGCGGCATGGACCAGGGGGCCGCCCACCCGATTCCGCGCGATGGACTCGCCGCTCAGCGCGTGGACCAGATAGATGCGCTGGCGCGCATCGGGCGTGCGGGTCACCAAGCCCAGATAGCCTGTGTCGGCGGCGAGGATGCGGTCGAGCCGCTCGCCGGGATTGGGCAAGGGC
Organism: Cupriavidus sp. 96C5-1; assembly: GCF_057798855.1. Taxonomy (NCBI): domain Bacteria; kingdom Pseudomonadati; phylum Pseudomonadota; class Betaproteobacteria; order Burkholderiales; family Burkholderiaceae; genus Cupriavidus; species Cupriavidus sp. 96C5-1. The sequence continues at coordinate 360,346 of NZ_JBYOJU010000001.1, forward strand.
AGGTGCCAGCCGGCCATGCCCGGGCAGTCCGGCGCGCACGGCTGCCGGCGCAACACGACGCCGCCTTCCCTGGCCTGGGCCGAGATGCGCCGGGGCTGGCTTCCGGACTCGCTCGCGCTGGCAAGGGTGGCGTGGTCGAATACGGCGGTGATGTGGTTGCCGCCGCCGTACACCACGAGGTGGCCTCCGGGGGCGCTCACGATGACGGGTGCCGGGGCCGCCGGCGCGCCGGTTGGGGGCGTTGCACGCGGCGGGCTCGGGGTCTGGCTCTCCGCGCGGTGAATGCAGCGGACCCGGTTGTCGCTGTCGTGCCATGGGGGATCGCCGCGCAGATCGAAGCGCCAGAGCCGGCCGACGGCATCCACGGCATAAGCCGCCAGGGCCGCGCCGGCGAAGTCCGGCAGGACGGTCGCCGCCAGTAGCGCCGGGCTGGACGTGGCAGTCCCGCAGCCGCTGGCTGGCAATTGCAGTCGCGGTACAGCGTGGCGCCCCTGCCAGGGGGCGTGGGCGGGTTTGTCCAGCGGCAGCAGGGCCAGGCCCGCCCGGTGGCCGGGCCGGGTATCGTGCGCCTTGCCGGATTGGCGCTGGCCGCCATGCGCGGCAGCCAGCGCCACCATGGCGTACCAGCGCTGGCCCTTGGCGGTGGCCAGCGCCAAGGCGCGCACAGGGCCGGCCGGCGCCAGCGGCAGCGCATCCGACGCCTGTGCTTCCCAGAGCAGTCCCAGCGGTGGCTGTGCGGCGGTGTCGGTGATATCGAGCACGAACACGCCCGCTGGCGCCCGTTGCACGGCAGGCTTGGCCGGGTCCGGGATGCTGGTGGGAAAGCCACACAGCAATACGGTGCGCCAGCGGCCGGGTTCGAGCGCGACATCGGCCGCTTCGGGATAGGGGCAGGGCGCGGCGGGCGGGGTGGCCTCCGCGGCTTGCGCTGCAGGCGCCGCCGACGATCGCAGGGCCCGCGATGACCAGGCTGCGCTCTCCTTGAGCAGGCCGCGCGGCAGGTAGGCCAGGACTTCCTCGCCCGAACTGGCGTCGAAGGCGTGCAGCATTCCGTCGTGCGTGCCGAGCCAGACCAGCGCCCGGCGCGCGCTGTGCTGAACGGCGAATTCGGCGTGTCCCGGCCTGCCAGGTATCCAGACGGGGGGCGGCACCAGCACGGGCGGCGTGCCGGCCGGGCGCCCGAGCCGTCCCGGCGCCGTGGGTGACAGATGCACAGGCTGGTTCGCGGCTGGCCATGCGCCCCGCAGCCGCGCGAGCCGTTGCCGGCCTTGGTCATCCGGACGGCCATCGTCGCTGGCTTGCGCCAGCAGATCCCGCGTTGAGGTATCCAGTGCCTCCCATCGCAGGGTGACAAGATACGGCGGCGTACCGTCCGGTGCTTCCTGTGCGGAGAACAGGCGGCGCGAGTCCGGATCGCGCGCATCGAGCAGCGTGCCGGCTTCCCAGGCGGGCATTGGCATTGCTTGTGCGGCTCCCTGCTCCCCCGATGGAAGCGCCAGTGCCAGCAGGCGGCCGGTCCAGGGATGCCGGCCGGCTTCGGCGATATAGCTCAGCGAGCCTGGCGCTGGCGTCGCGGCGGTGGCCTGCGCCCCAGCGGCCCAAAGCAGGCCGCTGCAGAGGGCGGCCAGCGCATCGCGACACCGTGAGGCGAGCGTCATGGCTGAAACTCGCTCTGCAGCAAACTGCGCACCGCTGCGTCGCGCCCGGTGCCCAGCGCCGTAACGCGAAAGCGCAGCCGCGGCGCCGTGCCGGCCGCATAGCTCCGCCCCAGCTGTTCGCCAGGCGGGCGTTCGTGCAGCAGTTCCACCACATAGCGCGGCAGGGTGCCGATGCCAATCGCCCCGGGGGGCAGTATCGGCAGATCGACGCCGCTGAAGCTGCCTGCCGCGATGCCGGTGGCGTCATCCGGCCGGCGCGAATCCAGCCAGTCCACCCACGGCGGCGGGACGTCCGCGGCAGGCCGGCACAGGCCGCGCTGGGCGCCGCCCCCGCACTGGCCCGGCGCAGGCCAGGCGGCAAGGCGCACATCGGCCTCGGCAGCGCCGGCGCGCAGCGCTTCCAGCAACTCCGCTTCGGCATCGAGCAGCGCGGTGTCAGCCGCGCGGAACGCGATTTCGCGCTCGAGCTGGTAGGAGGCGATCTGCCGGCTGTGGAGCAGGAAGTGCAGGCCGGCCAGCGTAGTGGCCGCCACCAGTAGCAGCATTGCCGCTGTGAGCACCAGGGTCGCGCTTCCGCCGGCGCGCTTGCGGCGAGACGGGTAAGGCGCAGGCGCAGATTTCAACATAGCGTCTCCTCGCACGAGCCGGCATTGCGCAGGCGCACGGATGCCGAGAACACCCGGCGCATCAAGGCCGGGTGGGTGGGAACCGCGAATACGGTGTCGTCGGCTTGCATGCCGGCGCTGCCACGACCGTCGGGCGCGCGCGGCGGGAACAAGGCGAGCGTGGCGGCCACGGCTGCCTGCGGCAACAGGCGCTCGCCGCGCAGCACCAGCACCACCTGCACCGCCAGCACCTCGCCCCATGCCGCGTTTCCCCTGCCGAGCAGCGCCTCGGCGGGCAGGAAGGCATCGGCCTTGCCGTCGCCATCGGTATCGATGCCGTAGCGCAACTGCATGGTCTCCACGCCGCGCACCAGTGCACCCGAGGTCCAGTTGTCCCGTTGCAACCGCCCGTCGCGCCGGCTGGCATAGCGGCACAGCAGTTGCGGCTCGCCGTCGGCGCCACTGCCTATATAGAGCAGGCTGGTGCCGGCATAGGCGTCTGCGCTTTCATCGCCAGCGCCGCCTGCGCCGGCGGCCGGCAACGCGTAGCCGCTGCAGTCGGTCATGGTCTGGTCGGGCAGGGTGGGATCGTGCGCGCGTCCGCTGCCGCTGAAGCGCACCAGCAACGCATCGCTGCCGTTGATGCCGCGCCGCGCGCAGGTTGGCAGCGCGGCGATGCCGGGCTGGCCGCAATCGTCGCGCCCGGTGACAGCCGGCGGTGCCCCGGCCGGCATGGTTGCAGCCGGGGGCCGCCAGCCACCATGCCGGATCAGATGGGAGACGATGGCAAGCGCGCGCTGGCCTCGCTCCTCCAGCAGCGCCAGGTCGACCGCGGTGCGGTAAGCCAGCTGTGCCGCATGGAACGCCGCCGCGGCCAGAGCGCTGACCAGCAGGCCAAGTGCCAGGCCGATCATCAGCTCGATCAGCGAGAAGCCTGGGGCGCGCACTTTGGCCAGGCCGGCCCGCCGGAGGATGCCGTGCGTGGGGGCGGTCTTCACGGCCGGATCCATAGCGCGACGACCCGCAGCGCGGCCGCGTCATGCACGCCGCCGGGCCGGGTCGGGGATGAGCGCAGCGGTCCGACGACTGCCAGCCTGGGCCCTGCCGTGCAGCCGGGCAGACCATCGTCGCCGCCCGCCGGGATGAGCGACCGGCACAACCGTAGATGATCCGGGCCGATGCCGCGCGCGTGCAGCGGTGACAGGGCCATGGCCGGATGTTCCAGTTCCGCCAGTTCGGCGGCCGCGCGTGTCGAATGGGCGAGGATCTCGTAGTGGCGCAGCGCACCCAGCACGACAGGCGCGAGCGTGGCGAGCGGGAGCAGGCCGACGCCGAGCACGGCGAGGGCGGTGAGGGATTCGATCAGGAGGTAGCCGCGGGTGGACGGCCTGGTGGTGCGGAAAGGGGAGGCAGTCTGGCGTCTTCCAGTACGCGTATGCCGCGCTGGTACGACGCGGGAGCTGGATGCCGCCGACCGGAGGCTGGCAGGATTGGCGCGTTCGCCTGAGCGGGTGGAAGGGTTTTTCGTCGGTGGCATGGCAGTTTCGCTCGGCAGTGGCGACCTGCTCAGGATGCCGGTCAAACGACGGGCGAAACGTGCCTGGCTGTGAAGAGTTTGATAACTAATGTTGCATACATCCATGTGGCCGCAATCCAACGCTGGAAGCGAAATCCGGCACGGGAAAGTAACGCAATTGACACTTCGCTATCCTTTCCCCCACTATAGCGGGGTGGCGCGGGCAGCAGGATGTGCCATGACGTCATCAAGGCTGGTGCGTGTGCCTCCGGCCTGCAGAAAATTAAAAAATATCGGGATGGGTTCGGCGCTTCCGCCACAGAGCGGGATGCCGGAATCCGGATGAGTCATTCAACCGGGGGTCATATGAACTGGGTCACAATTTCGCTCACGCAGCGACTGCTTTCGTCTTCTCGCCGGCGGCGCTGACATGCACGCGCCGCTTCGCCATGCCGCGACCGCGCCGCGTTTCCCCACACAGCAAGATACCCGGCCTGGATCCGGGCGGCACGGATGTGGGGCGGCACGCGGATTCACCTTGATCGAACTGATGGTGACAGTCGCGATCCTCGCCATCCTGTCAATGATCTCCGTTCCGATCTACTCGGACTACATAACGCGCAGCAAGCTATCGGAAGCCTTCGACACACTTTCCGTTTTCGGCTTGCGCATGGAGCAGAGCTTTCAGGACAACGGCAACTATGGGGTTGCCGCTTGCAATGTTTCGACCTCTTCGACAAATTTTACTTACCAGTGCGTCCTGACCACTCAGGGATACACGGCCACCGCGCAGGGCCAGGGTGCGGTGGCCGGCTATACCTATACGCTTGACCAGACCGGCAACAAAGGCACCAGCGCATATAAGGGGCATGCGGTGACCGGCACCTGCTGGTGGCTGACCCAGGGGAATTGCTGAGATGAGGGCCAAGGGAATATCCCTTGTGGAAATGATGGCAGTCATCTCCATTATTTCCATTCTGCTGATGCTTGGCGTGCCGGGCATGAGCGACTATTTGCAGAACAGCCGCTTGCGCGCCATCAGCGAACAGTTGTCTTCCGACCTCAAGGCAGCGCGTGTCGAAGCACTCAACCGCAACCGGATGACCACCTTTACGGTGTCGGCAACGGGCTGGTCCTACGCAGTACCGAGCGCTGCCGGATTCGCGGGCTATTCCGCGTCTCCGCCGGAGTTGAGCCGCTCGGTGGCACTGGCCTCGAACCAGGCATCAGTCTGCTTTGATGGTACCGGACGCGTGCTGTTGGCTGATTGCAGCGGGCCGGCGGCAGCGCTGCCCCGATTTGATGTCCAGCCGGCTAGCGGCAGCGCCGCCTGCCGCGCCGGTGGCGGAACCGCGCAATGCTTGCGCGTGGCGCTGTCGGCCTTGGGGCAGGCGCGCGTGTGCAATCCCGCGGCCGCTGCCAACAGCGTGATGGCATGCTGACATGAAACCACGCGTCCAAGGCTTTGCGCTCATCGAGGCGTTGGTGTCATTGACACTGTTCTCGGTAGGAATCGTTGGCTTGTGCGCGGCAACCCTGCTTGCGGCCAAGCAGAATTCCCAAACGCGCTACCGAACCGTGGCGCAGTACTACGCAGCAGAGATCATCGGGGTCGCCAGCGTGGATGCTGCGAACGCTGCCTGCTACACGGTGCCCGCCGGCGGCGGGTGCACTGCCGGCACCGGTCAAGCCATTGCCACAGATTGGCTGAAGCGCGTGAAAGGCGCGCTGCCCTCCGATGATCAGCACGCACCCAGCGTGGTGTACGACGCAATCACCGGAAACCTGACCGTCACCCTGCAATGGAAGCTTGCGGGAGAAGCGCAGGAGAAGACCTATCTGAGCCTGACCACCTGGCACAACGCCGTCACCACCACCAATCTCAAATAGCCAAGCCATGCACGCCAGGCTTCACTCGCATCTGCGTACCAGCGGCTTTACGCTGATTGAGCTTCTGGTCGGCCTCCTGGTCGGCTTGATTGCCGGCGTCGCGATTGTCAGCGCAACCTACTTCTTCGAGGATTTCAAGCGCACGCAGTTCGGGACCAGCGCGGCCGCCGACAGCAGCGTGTTGGCGATGCTGGCGATCGAACGTGATGTCAAGGGAGCGGGCGTGGGGGTTGCCTCCGCTGGCCGCAACAATCAGTCCACAATCATCTGCCCGGCACTGAACGCGTATTTCAATGGCGTGCTGATCGACAATGCCGCCATCGCTCCCGTATGGGTGACGCACCCGGGCGGGGTGGGCGCATCGGACACCATTTCCGTCGCCGGAAGTTCCTCGATAAGCGCTGCTGCACCTATCGCCCTCAGCACCGGAATGGCCGCGGGTACGGATCCGCTAAACGTGCCCTCGGCGCAGGGGATCACCATTCCGGGCCCGAATGTACAAGGATCGGTGCTGCTGGTATCCGCGTACAGCGGCAACGGCAGCGTGACCTCGCCGTGTACCGTCATGCAAGTCAGCGGTACCTCGTTGCAGGCCAACAGCACGCAGATCGCACATGCGGCTGGCAGCGGCAACTGGAATCCTCCGGCAACCGTGGCGTTCTCCAATCCACAACTGTATGGCGCAGGTGCCAGCGTAATGAATGCAGGGGTATTTTCATGGAAGACCTACCAGGTCAACAATGCGACCGCCATGCTTGAACTCGCCGATCGGTTTGCCGCGGCAAATACCCCGGCGACGCCGATGGCCGAGAACGTGGTCCACATGCGCGCGCAATATGGCGTGGCGACCGGCGCCGGCATGAGCATTTCTCAATGGGTTGATGGAAGCGGCGCGTGGGCATGGCCGCTAAGCGCGGCGAGCATGAGTCAGATCCGGGCAATCCGTGTCGGTCTGGTGACGCGGATTCCGGCTGCGGTGAAGCCTTCGGGCGGCGCGGGCGCGGCATGCGATGCGACCACGGCTGCAACGTTGCCGGTGATATTCCCCGCTACGGCTTCGCCGCTGGGGGCGGCTGTGACGGCCGACCTGAGCGCGACGCAGAATTGGCAATGCTATCGCTACCGTACGCAGAGCCTCGTCATACCGCTCAAGAATATCGTGTTCGGAGAATAGTGAGCATGCGATCGCGTCGTGCCCAGAGAGGGCTTGCACTTCCGATAGTGCTGATCATCCTGCTGGCTATCCTGGTGTCCGCCGTATCATTGCTGCGGTCCGGTGCGGTGTCTGGAACCACGGCGGGCAATGTCGCTTTCAAGGAGGCGGCGAGCCAGGCTGCCGATCTTGCCCTGACTGCGGCGAAGGCCATGCTTGACGAGGTTGCCAGCCCGGATGCCACGGACACTGGCAAGCAGTACTACGCAACCACCGGCACTTTCACATCGGACCAGAATGGCTTGCCTGACGTGAACTGGGCGGACACCACCGGTTTTCCGCAAGTCAAGGTGACCAACGGTGGCCTGCAGTATCAGTATGTCGTTGAGCGCCTGTGCAGTTCGACGCCGGTAACCGATCCTTACGGACAGTGTACCGCCCGTGCCAAAGCGGTTCAGGGGCCGAGCAGCAATCAGGTGGGCTCAACGCCCCTGCAACTGCCGCAAGTCGCTTATCGGGTCACGGTGCATGTGACGAGCCCGCGTAGCGGCGAGACCTTCGTTCAGGCAATTCTCAACAGATAACCAGCCCATGAAACTCTCTACGTTGCTGAAGGTCTGCCTGGGGATTTCGGCGTTGGCGATGATTTCGGCCTACTCTGCCTCGACCGACATTGCCGTCACGCCGCTGTCTGCGACGTCCCAGGCTGCGCCAAATGTCATCTTTGGCATTGACGATTCGGGTTCGATGGACTTCGAGGTCCTGATGAATACGAGCGATGGCGCGTTGTGGTGGGATACGGGCAACAAGAACTTCTACTCGGGCGGCAAGTTCAACTTCAACGACAACGGATCGGCCGGCAATGGCTGGATGAAGTATGCCTATCTTTTCCCGAACGGACAAAGCAGCAGTAACGACAGCGATCTGCGGCGCTACGCCGATTCGACATCCGACCACTATGCGGTGCCGCCATTGCCGCAGTACTCGTACATGCGTAGTTCGGACTACAACCCTCTGTACTACAACCCGAGCGTGACTTACGTGCCGTGGCCATCCGCCTACATTGGCGGAGCCATGAAGAGCTTCAGCGCCGCAAGCACGGCGGCGGTGCGCAGCCATCCGTACTATCCGACGCAGACTTCGTCCTCACCTTATGTGTGGAATCTGGCCGGGACCGTTGCGGTGCAAAGCAATCCAGGCGCCAACACAACCTTCCGCATGTATCCCGGCATGGTTATTCCTCTTGCATGGGCGTCAGCAAACGGGCTCACGCAGATTACCTACAGGAAAAATGGCGGTAGCTGGGGAACCATCAATATCAACGCCGATCTTCCCGTGCCATCCAATGTGACCTACTGGGACGTGTCACTCCCGTACCGTCCAGCGACGTACTATGTCAAGGATGCGACCTGCACGGCCAGTACCGCTGGCTGTATCGCAATGCCTGATGGCGGCTTTGTGCGTGAGTGGCAGATCACTGCCGCAAATAGCCAGAAGTTCCCCAGCGGTCGCACATACACCGATGAATTGCAGAATTTCGCCAACTGGTTTCAGTACTATCGCAAGCGCAAGTTGATGTTGGCGTCGGGTATGGGACAGGTATTGACGAACCTGAAGGGCATGTTTGGCGGCTATACCAACTTCAATTCGGGAGCCGGTAGCGCCATCACGATGTACGATTTTTCGTCGACCGATAATGCAAAGAGCGGATCCGCTTTATTGGGAGCGATCTATCAGAGCGTGGCGTCTGGCGGCACGCCCACGTTGGAAACACTCAACTTCATCGGCAGCCAGTTCATGAGGACGGACGCCAACGCGCCGGTCAAGTACGCATGCCAGCAGAATGCCGGCTTTATCCTGACTGACGGCTATGCCAACAAGTCGACAGTGGCGCCGCCCAGCTACCTGTCGTCCAGCAGCCTCATCAACAGCGCGCCTTATACAAACATCCCCAAACCTTCGCTGGCGGACATCGCCAGTTCGTACTTCGTCAACAACCTGCGCTCCGATCTCACTGCGGGCCTGGTGCCGGTGAATACGACGGATACTTCCTGGAATGCCGACAAGAACCCCAATCTGCATATGAACACCTATGCGGTCGCTCTGGGGGCCAAAGGCTATATCTATGGGCAGAACACGGCGCAGGCCAACAGCCCCAACCTAAACCCCCCAACCTGGGTGGCCACATCCCAGAATTACAGCCCGAACGCCCTGGACGACCTTTGGCATGCCACGATCAATGGCCGTGGCCAGATGTTCCGTGCCACCAATGCAGCTGATCTGACTTCGTTCTTCCAGCAGGTACTCCAGAGCCTGCTGTCCAAGTCGGCGTCCAATGCGGCGATCGCCGTCAGTTCCACAAACGGTGGCGGCGCAGCCTTCATGGCCAGCTATAACGGGCAGAATTGGTCCGGCGAACTCACTGCCGCTCCCATAGACCCGTCAACCGGTTTTATCAATGCAGCCGCGCCACTGTGGAAAGCACGTGAGCAGTTGACCGGCCGCTCGCCCGGTAGCCGTTTGATTGCGACCTACGACGGTGGCAAGGGCGTCTCGTTCGATTCGGGAACGGGGGGGCTGCAGGCTTCCACCATCAATCTGCTGAATAGTCCGGGCAAGACGGATGGTCCCAGCGTGCTTGCCTACTTGCGTGGGGACCGCTCGCTGGAGGGCTCGACGTATCGCACCCGTACATCCCTTCTTGGCGATATCGTGTCGGCGGAGCCGGTCTATGTTGCCGGCGCAGCAGCTTATTACTCGGATGCCGGCTATGCAGGCTTCCAGAGGCAGCTTACTTCGCGCAAGCCAGCGATTTACCAAGGGGCAAACGACGGCATGCTACATGCGTTCGATGCCAGCTCCGGTGCGGAACTCTGGGCCTACGTTCCGGGCGCGCTCCTGACGGCGAACGGGAAAATGAATGCGTACACGATCACGCCCTACACACATCAGTACTACGTCGATGCGACGCCTGCCGTGGGCGATGTCTATCTGGCGGGTACCAAGAGCTGGTCAACGCTGCTTGTGGGCGGCCTGGGGGCAGGGGGCAGCGGCTACTATGCGCTTGACGTGACCAGTTCGACGGCACAGAAGGCGGCGGACGTGGCCAGCAAGGTGAAATGGGAGTTCCCGAATTCCGCCACCAGCAATGCTGATGCGGCCAACCTTGGCCTGACTTTCGGCAAGCCTGTGCTTGCCAAGACCAAGGCCATGGGCTGGGTGGTGCTGGTGCCCTCCGGCTACAACAACAATGTGACCCGCAATGGCACGCAGGGTGATGGCAAGGGGCGGCTGTTCGTACTCGATCCTGCTACGGGCAATGTGATCCAGTCGATGTCGACGGGGGTTGGCGATACCACTACGCCCTCCGGCCTGGCGTATATCTCGGCTTTTGCGGCGAACGGGGCCACCGACGCGACAATTGACTACGTATATGGCGGCGACCTGTTGGGTAACGTCTGGCGCTTCGATCTCTCCGGTGCCAGTACCTCGGCGTGGAACGTCAGCAAGCTTGCCAGCCTGGTGGATGGCAGCGGCAAGGCCCAGCCGATCAGCTCGGCGCCGGAACTGACCGTCTACAACGGCCAGCGCCTGGTTTTCGTGGGGACGGGGCTCTTGCTCGGCCAATCCGACCTGAGCGTGAGCAATGTGCAGTCCATGTACGCGCTGGTCGACACGATGACCGCCGTGCCGCTGATCTCCAATGTGCGAACCACGCTCGTGAAAAGAGCCGTGACACTATCGGGGTCTGTGCGTCATATCAGCAACACCCCGGCGATAGACTTCACCAAGAGTCCTGGCTGGTATTTCGACCTGCCAGGGTCGGGCGAGCGTGTGGTCACCAATCCGACGGCGGTGGCAGGCATCCTGGTCTTCACTACCGATATCCCGTCGGCAGCAACCTGCGGCTCTTCGAGCTACCTGTATGCTGTTGATCTGACCACCGGCGGCGAACTGCCGAGCACGAATTTCATCTCGTCCGCCATGTCTCCATGGACAGGCATTGCCTTGTCCAATACCGCGCTGTCGTCCAGACCATCCCTGGTCGCGCTAAGCAACGGCAACCTCGATGCGTTGACCCAACAGTCGAACGCGACTTCGTCCACGTCGCAGCTGCCGATCAATCTTCTGAGCAAATCGAAGCGTGTGGCATGGAAGGAGGTCTATATCCAGAAATGAAGGCCAGGGGGCAAGGGCAGGGAGGCCCCTTGGCCGGCAGGTGCTCAGCGCTTGCTATTGCCCGCCGTCACTTCCGCGAGCACATCGGAGAACTCGGACACGTCCTCAAAACTCCGGTACACCGAAGCAAACCGGATATAGGCGATCTTGTCGAGCCGGCGCAATTCGCGCATGACCAGTTCCCCGATCTGGCTGCTGGGGATTTCCTTCTCGCCGAGGGCGAGCAGTTTTTCTTCGATGCGCGTGATCGCGGCATCGATGGCTTCGGCGGAGACCGGCCGTTTGCGCAGCGCCAGCCGCATCGAATCCTTCAGCTTGTCGCGCGTGTAATCCACGCGGGAGCCGTTTTTCTTGACGATGGCGGGGAAGAACAGTTCGATCCGCTCATAGGTGGTGAAGCGGCGGTCGCAGGATTCGCAACGGCGGCGGCGGCGCACGGTATCGCCTTCCTCCGACATGCGCGTGTCCAGGACCTGGGTGTTGGAATGAGCGCAAAAGGGGCATTTCATGCCTGACCACCTCGAAGTTTGAGCCGGGACGCGGGCTGCGCATGCAGCGTCTTGTCATTCTGGGTCGCGCCGGCCTGGGTTGGCAAGGCCCGCGCCATGGCGGGCTGCCGGCCACCCGCACGGAGGCGGGTGGCGCAGGGGCATCAGCCGTAGACCGGGAAACGCTTGGTCAAGGCTGCCACTTGCTCGCGCACGGCGGCGATGTTGGCTTCGTCGTGCGGGTTGTCCAGCACGTCGGCGACCAGGTTGGCCACCAGGCGGGCTTCTTCTTCCTTGAAGCCGCGGGTGGTCATGGCCGGCGAGCCCAGGCGGATGCCCGAGGTGACGAACGGCTTTTCCGGGTCGTTGGGGATGGCGTTCTTGTTGACCGTGATGTGCGCTTCGCCCAGCACCTTCTCGGCTTCCTTGCCGGTGATCTTCTTGGCGCGCAGGTCGACCAGCATCACGTGGCTTTCGGTGCGGCCCGAGACGATGCGCAGGCCGCGCTCGATCAGGGTCTCGGCCAGCACGCGGGCGTTCTTGACCACTTGCTGCTGGTAGGTCTTGAACTCCGGCGACAGCGCTTCCTTGAAGGCCACGGCCTTGCCGGCGATCACGTGCATCAGGGGGCCGCCCTGGATGCCGGGGAAGATGGCCGAGTTGATGGCCTTCTCGTGCTCGGCCTTCATCAGGATCACGCCACCGCGCGGGCCGCGCAGGCTCTTGTGGGTGGTGGTGGTGACGAAGTCGGCGTGCGGCACCGGGTTGGGGTACTCGCCGGCGGCGATCAGGCCGGCGTAGTGAGCCATGTCGACCATGAACAGGGCGCCGACCGACTTGGCCACGCGGGCAATGCGCTCGAAGTCGATGCGCAGGGCGAAGGCCGAGGCGCCGGCGATGATCAGCTTGGGCTGCTTTTCCTGGGCCAGTTTTTCCAGCGCGTCGTAGTCGATGTCTTCATTGGCGTCCAGGCCGTAGCTGACCACGTTGAACCACTTGCCGCTCATGTTGAGCGCCATGCCGTGGGTCAGGTGGCCGCCTTCGGCCAGGCTCATGCCCATGATGGTGTCGCCCGGCTTCAGGGCGGCGAAGAACACGCCCTGGTTGGCCTGGGAGCCAGAGTTGGGCTGCACGTTGGCGGCTTCGGCGCCGAACAGCTGCTTGACGCGGTCGATGGCGAGCTGCTCGACGACGTCGACGTACTCGCAGCCACCGTAGTAGCGCTTGCCGGGATAGCCCTCGGCGTACTTGTTGGTCAGTTGCGAACCTTGCGCGGCCATCACGGCCGGCGAGGTATAGTTTTCCGAGGCGATCAGCTCGATGTGCTCTTCCTGGCGCTGGTCTTCCTTCTGGATGGCGGCAAAAAGCTCGGGGTCGATCTGGTCGATCGTATAGCGGCTGCGTTCGAACATGGCGAAAACTCGTCTGAAAAAAAAGGGGATCCGAATCGGCTTCGGGGTAGGGCGCGCGGGGAAGGCACATGCGACCAGCACCGGACGCTGTGGCGAGTCCGGCGCAGGGCGCACCCTGCTTCCCATTCGCTGCCCAGGCGAGCGGCAGGCGCTTGATACATCGCGCCAGATAACTTGCGCTTCCTCGTGGTAGTGCCCACTGACTTCGCCAGTCGCGCAAGATGGAATGGTTGGCGGCAGTTTACGCGAGGCGCCGGCTGGCTGCAAGACGGGGCTTCGGGCACCTGTCCGAAAAGTCAATGGCTTGTCTGTCAGGTAATGTAATTGTTGTAATGCTGGGCAAGGGTTTACGCCGGGCCAGGCTGGCTGTCCGTTACAATCGCGGCCATGAGCAACAATGTGTGGGCCCTGCGGGTGTACTGGGAAGACACCGATGCGGGCGGCGTAGTGTTCTACGCCAATTACCTCAAATTCTTCGAGCGCGCCCGGACCGAGTGGCTGCGCTCGCTCGGCATCGAACAGCAGGCGCTGGCCGATGAGACCGGCGTGGTCTTCATCGTCAGAAGTACGGCGGTGGACTACAATGCCCCCGCCCGTCTGGACGACCTGCTCGAAATCCGGACACAGATTGAACGGGTTGGGCCGGCGTCGGTCCAATTCGCCCAGGAAGCCTGGCGAGGGGAGCAGTTATTGGCTACCGGCGCCATCCGGGTGGGATGTGTGGATCGTATCACATTTCGCCCGACTCCCATCCCCGCTCCCGTCCTTGCAACCATCAAGACCGCCCGATGAACCCCGTGACCGTCACGCAAGACCTGTCGATCATTACGCTGGTGTTGCACGCCAGTGTGCTGGCGCAGGCCGTTATGGCCCTGCTGCTCGTCATGTCCCTGTTTTCGTGGACATACATTTTCCGCAAACATTTCGCGCTGCGCGCGGCGCGTACCCAGACCGAAGGCTTCGAGCGCGACTTCTGGGCTGGCGGCGACCTGCAGGCTCTCTACCAGAGCGCAGCCAATAATCGCCACAGCACGGGCGCACTGGAACGGATCTTCGAGTCCGGCATGGGTGAATACCTGAAGGCGCGCGAACGCAACAACGACGCCGGCGCGCTGCTGGACGCCGCCCGCCGCGCCATGCGCGCGGCCTACCAGCGCGAGATGGATGTGATGGAGTCGCATCTTCCTTTCCTGGCATCGGTGGGCTCGGTCAGCCCGTACATCGGCCTGTTCGGCACGGTGTGGGGGATCATGAACGCCTTCCGCGGCTTGTCCAATGTGCAGCAGGCCACGCTCGCCTCGGTGGCGCCGGGTATTGCGGAAGCGCTGGTCGCTACCGCCATCGGCCTGTTTGCCGCCATTCCCGCCGTGATTGCCTACAACCGCTACGCCACCGAGATCGATCGCCTGGCCATCCGGTTCGAAAGCTTCATGGAAGAGTTCCTGAATATCCTGCAACGGCAGACCCGCTGACGCGCGGCAAATCACCGTAGTTACCGGTCAAGGAGAATCCTGCAATGGCAGCGATACAGCGCCGCGGCGGCTCGCGCCGCAGGGCCAGCGCCGAAATCAACGTGGTGCCCTACATCGACGTGATGCTGGTGCTGCTCGTCATCTTCATGGTGGCAGCCCCGATCGTGAACCCCGCGGTGGTCGACCTGCCGAGCGTGGCCAATGCCACGCCGCAGCAGAGCACGCCGCCGATCGTGGTGACCGTGCACGAAGATGGCCAGCTCACCGCGCGCGGCAAGGACAATGCAGGCAAGGCCTTCGAGCGCCAGCTCGACAAGCCGGGCCTGATCGATTTCGTGCATCAGCGCCAGAACGAGAACCCGGACCAGCCGGTGGTGATCGCCGCCGACCGCTCGGTCAAGTATGAAGCCGTGCTCGACGTGATGTCGGTGCTCAAGGCCGACGGCGTGAAGCGCGTCGGCCTGATGGTCAAGTCAAAGTAATACATCGCCGCGCGCCATGAAGACCGCCGCCTATCCGTATCAGCCGGTCCCGGAGCGGGGAAGCTTGCGCTCCTTCCTGCTTGCGCTCTTCATGCACTTGCTGCTGGGCATCGTGCTGTACTACGGCGTGCACTGGCAGAGCAGCACTCCGGTTGGCGCCGAGGCCGAGCTGTGGGAAGAGGTTCCCGCCGCCACTACCGCGCCCCCGCCACCTCTTCCCGCGCCGGCGCCGCCCGTGCCGGTAACCTCCGTGCCCGAGCCGGTAGTGCAGCCGCGCCCCGTGCCTCCCGCCCCGGCAGTGAAATCCCGCGCCGAGGAAGAGGCCGACATCGCGCTGGCGCAGCAGAAGCGCCGCAAGGCCGAGGCCGAGGCCCGCGAGGAGGCGCGCAAGCAGGCAGAGTTGCGCGAGCGCCAGGACGCCCAGCGCAAGGACGACCTGCGCCGCGAACAGCAACGCAAGGACGATCTGCGCAAGGAAGAGTTGCATAAGGAAGAACTGCGCAAGCAAGACGCACGCAAGCAGGCGCTCCTGCAGGAGCAGCAGCAACAGCGCAAGGAGCAGGCTGAGCGCGAGCGCAAGGAAGCCGATGCCAAGGCTCGCGCGGACGCCAAGGCCCGGGCGGAGGCCGATGCCAGGGCGAAGGCCAATGCCGAGGCCAAGGCTGCGGCGGATGCCAGGGCGAAGGCCAATGCCGAGGCCAAGGCTGCGGCGGATGCCAGGGCGAAGGCCAATGCCGAGGCCAAGGCCGCGGCGGATGCCAAGGCGAAGGCCAATGCCGAGGCCAAGGCTGCGGCGAATGCGAAAGCCAAGGCGGATGCCGATGCCAAGGCCAAGCGCGAGGCCGCGGCCAATGCGCAGCGCCATGGCGAACTGGCACGGCTGCAGGCCCTCGCCGGCGGCGGGGCTGCAGCGGGCGGCGCCGGCGGTGTCGGCAGCAGCGCGGGCAGCGGTGCGGGCTCAGGCGGCAAGGCCTCGCCGGGCTACCCGGATCGGGTGCGCCGCCGCGTCAAGCCGAATATCGTGTTCACCGAGGACGTTGCCGGCAATCCGGCCGCCGTGGTCTCCGTCCAACTGGCGCCGGATGGCTCGCTGATGTCGGCCCGGGTGGCAAAGTCCAGCGGCAATTCGGCCTGGGACAACGCGGTGCTGCGCGCCGTCGAGCGCTCGGACCCGCTGCCCCGCGACGAAAACGGCAAGGCGCCGGCCAGCTTCACCATCACCTTCAAGCCGAAGGACTAGGAGGCGGCGATGATGCAATGCAGCAACCCTGCGATAGAGCGGCCGGTGGTTTTGAATTGCAACATATTGCAACCTACATCCATGCGTGGTAGTCCCAAGGCTACGATATTAGGTTGCCTGACGCAGCCGGCGAATGTGCCTGGAGCACGCGATACGGGCATGCGACATGCCCCCCGTATCCTTGCTGTACCACGGCATCCTGTTTGCCGGCCGCGCTCGATGAATCTTGATCTCGACTGAGGAGCAGCATGCGAAAGCTTTGGGCCCCCCTTTGGCTGGCCGCCCGGCGGCACAATATCCGCGCGCACGCCCTGTTTGCCTGGCTGGCAGTTGCGCTGGCCTGTTCGGCAGGCAGCGCGCAGGCGCAACTGAACGTTGAAATCACAGGCGTCGGCTCCAGCCAGTTCCCGATCGCCACCGCCAATTTCCAGGGCGAAGCACAGGCTCCCCAGAACCTCACCGCCATCATCCGCGGGGACCTGCAGCGCAGCGGGCGCTTCCGCAATATCGACGTGGCCGGCGCTACCGTCGCCGAGTCCGCCGATGCCGACCTCGGCAGCTGGAAGTCGCGCGGCGCCGATGCCTTCGTGGCCGGCAGCGTGACGCCCACCGGCAATGGCCAGTACGACGTGCGCTTCCGTCTCTACGATACGGTCAAGGGCCAGAGCCTTGGCGGCCTGGCTTTTACGGTCGGTGGGAACCAGCTGCGCGTGACCGGCCACAAGATTGCCGACTACATCTACGAGAAGCTGCTGGGCGAGCGGGGCGTGTTCGCCACCCGCCTTTCCTACGTGTCCCGCGTGGGCGGGCGCTATCGCTTGCTGATCTCCGATTCCGACGGCCAGAACTCGCAGGTGGCGCTGACCAGCAATGAGCCGATCATCTCGCCTTCCTGGTCGCCGGACGGCACCAAGGTCGCCTATGTGTCTTTCGAAGCCAGGAAGCCCGTGGTCTACGTGCATGACCTGGCGACCGGCCGCCGCACTCTGGTGTCGAACCAGAAGGGCAACAACAGCGCGCCCTCGTGGTCGCCCGACGGGCAGCGCCTGGCGGTGGCGCTGTCGCGCGACGGCAACACCCAGATCTACCAGGTCAATGCCGACGGTTCGGGCCTCAAGCGCCTGACGCGCAGCAGCGCCATCGACACCGAGCCGCAATACGCACCCGACGGCCGCAGCGTCTATTTCACCAGCGACCGCGGCGGTGCGCCCCAGATCTATCGCATGCCGGCTGGCGGCGAAGAGGCCGGCGCGGCCCAGCGCGTGACCTTCAAGGGCAGCTACAACGTGAGCCCGCGGATTTCCCCCGATGGCAAGCAACTGGCCTATATCACGCGCACTGGCGGCTTCAAGCTGCAGTTGATGGATCTCGGCAACGGCGACGTCACCTCGCTGACCGATACTTCCAACGACGAGGCGCCGAGCTTTGCCGCCAATGGCAAGTACATCCTTTATGCCACCCGGGTGGGAGGTCGCTCGGTGCTGGCGGCGGTGTCCACTGACGGGCGCACCCGGCAGGTTTTGTCTCTCCAGTCCGGCGAGGTTCGCGAGCCGTCCTGGGGCCCATTCATGCAGTAAACCAGGAGTTCCACGCCATGACCCAAATGATGACCAAAACCCTTGCCGTCGCCGCCCTGCTGGCTCTCGGCGCTTGCAGCTCCGGCGTCAAGCTGGACGACACCGCCAACGCGGGTGCCGGCAACAAGGGCACGCCTTCGACCGACGCTCGCGCCGTGGCACCGGTGGATGTCTCGCGCGATCCGCTCAACGATCCGAACAGCCCGCTGGCCAAGCGCAGCGTGTACTTCGACTTCGACAGCTACAGCGTCAAGCCTGACTATCAAGGCATGCTGACTGAGCATTCCAAGTACCTGGGCGCCAACAAGGGCCGCCGCATCCTGATCCAGGGCAACACCGACGAACGCGGCACCAGCGAGTACAACCTGGCGCTGGGCCAGAAGCGCGCCGAGGCCGTGCGCCGCTCGCTGTCTTCGCTGGGCGTTCCCGACAACCAGATGGAAGCCGTCAGCCTGGGCAAGGAAAAGCCCAAGGCAACTGGCCACGATGAAGCCTCGTGGGCGGAAAACCGCCGCGCGGACATCGCGTACTAATCCGCGGATAGTCATCTCATGAAAGCACGCGTCTCCAAATTGGTATTGCTCGCTGCGATGTCCTGTGCCGGCCTGCTGCCGGCGGTACAGGCCCGGGCCGGCGTGTTCGACGATGACGAGGCACGCCGCGCCATCGTCACCATGCGCGATCAGTTCAACGGCTTCCAGGCAACCGCATCGCAGCGTATCGACCAGAATAGCCGCGCCCAGCTCGACATGCAGAACCAGCTCGAGGGCCTGCGCCAGGAAGTGGCGCGGTTGCGCGGCCAGAACGAGATGCTGCAGAACGAGGTGACGACGCTGCAAAAGCAGCAGAAGGACTACTACGCCGACCTCGACGCGCGCTTGAAGAAATTCGAGCCGCAGCAGGTTACCGTGGATGGTCGCGAAGGGCTGTCGCAACCCGGCGAGAAGACCGAATACGATGCCGCGCTCAAGCAGTTCCAGACCGGGGACTTCAAGGGTGCCGGCAGCGTTTTCTCGGCCTTTATCAAGAAGTACCCGCAGAGCCCGTATGTCCCTCTGGCGCAGTACTGGCTCGGTAACTCGCTGTATGCGCAGCGTGACTACCGCGGCTCGATCTCGGTGCTGCAGAACATGGTGCAGACCTATCCGGATCACCCCAAGGTGCCGGATGCGCTGATCGCCATCGCCAACGACCAGATGGAATCGGGCCAGAAGCCCGCGGCCCGCAAGACCCTGGAGCAGGTGGTGGCCAAATACCCCGGCACCGAGGGCGCGCAGGCAGCGAGCAATCGCCTGAAGACGCTGAAGTAAGCGCCGCGCCGGCAGCAGACGGAAGACACAGGGCCCGCATCCGCGGGCCTTTTGTCGTGGTCGCGCTAAAATACAAGATTCGCTCTGAATTTTGCGTGGCGCCCTACCGGCGCAGCGCCTGCCATCATGAAAAAACGCGCTATCGTCCTGCTTTCCGGCGGCCTGGATTCCGCCACCGTCCTTGCCATGGCCAATGCGCAGGGATTCGAGACCTATGCACTGTCGATGCGCTATGGGCAGCGCCACTCCTCGGAGCTGGAGGCTGCCAAGCGTGTGGCTGCCGCCCTGGGCGCGGTGCGTCATGAGATCGTCGACCTCGACCTGCGACGCTTCGGTGGCTCCGCGCTGACCGACGACAGCCTCGACATCCCGACCGACGGCGCGGTAGGCGGCATTCCGGTCACCTATGTGCCGGCGCGCAATACCATCATGCTCTCGCTGGCGCTCGGCTGGGCCGAAGCCGTTGGCGGCCGCGACCTGTTCTTCGGCGCCAACGCGGTCGATTACTCGGGTTATCCCGATTGCCGTCCCGAATACGTGTCCGCCTACGAGACGCTCGCCAACCTGGCCACCAAGGCCGGCGTCGAAGGCGAGCGCATCCGCGTGCACGCGCCCATTATCGACATGACCAAGGGCGAGATCATCCGCGCCGGCGTCAGGCTTGGCGTGGACTACGGCATGACCGTGTCCTGCTACCAGGCCGACGACGATGGCCGCGCCTGTGGCGTGTGCGACTCATGCCGCATTCGGCGCGCGGGTTTCGAGGCCGCCGGCGTGCCCGATCCCACCCGCTACCGGGGTGCCGCCTGACGGTCGCTGTGACAAGAACCAGAACTACTACTAGAGCCGTCCCCGGGACGCCGCATCCACCCGCTCCGCTTCCCCCGCCGGACACCCATGCCCGATATCGACATTGCAGCGCTTAGCCGCACCGTACTGGCAAGCACGTTCATCCTGACCTTCCTGTTTGGGGCAGTGCTCCAGCGCACGCACTTCTGCACCATGGGCGCGGTTTCCGACATCGTCAATATGGGCGACTGGAGCCGCATGCGGATGTGGGGGCTGGCCATCGGCGTGGCCATGATCGGCACCGCAGGGCTGGCCGCGGGCGGCTACATCGATCCCACCAAGACCATCTATGCCGCCAGCAAGCTCAGCTGGCTTTCCGCCCTGGCGGGTGGGCTGATGTTCGGCTTCGGCATGGTCCTGGCCTCGGGCTGCGGCAGCAAGACCCTGGTGCGCATCGGCGCGGGCAACCTCAAGTCGCTGGTGGTGTTCGTCTTCCTCGGGCTGTCGGCCTATATGACATTGCGCGGACTGTTCGGCGTGATTCGCGTCAATACCGTCGATACCGTGGCGCTCACGCTGCCCACCACCCAGGACCTGCCCTCGGTGCTGGCCCATGCCAGCGGCATGGCGCGCGGCACCCTGCAACTCGGCATAGCGCTGGTGCTGGGCGGGGCGCTGGTGATCTGGGCACTTGCGGGGCGCGGTTTCCGCACCTTCGACAACCTGCTGGGCGGTTTTGCGGTGGGCCTGATCATCGTGGCGATGTGGTACGTGTCGGGGCACATCGGCTATGTCGCCGAAGATCCCAATACGCTCGAGGAATTGTTTGTCGCCAGCAACAGCGGCCGCATGGAGAGCCTGAGCTTTGTCGCGCCGTACGCCTATACGCTCGACTGGCTGATGATGTTCAGCGACAAGAGCAAGGTGCTGACCATGGGCATCGTCAGCGTATTCGGCGTGGTGGCCGGCGCCGGGGCCTATGCGCTGGCGACCCGCACTTTCCGCTGGGAAGGCTTCGGCAATGCCGAGGACGTCGGCAACCACATGGTGGGCGGCATCCTGATGGGGGCCGGCGGGGTGACGGCGCTGGGCTGCACCGTCGGGCAGGGCCTGTCAGGCGTATCGACGCTGGCGATCGGCTCCTTCATTGCGCTGGCTGGCATCCTGGCCGGTTCCGTGCTGGGCTTCCGCTACCAGATATGGCGCCTTGATCGCATGGCCTAGCACGATGGGCCTGCACTCAAAGGTTGACATAACGGCCAAGATATTCCTATAATCGCGGCTTCAGTTTTTCCGGGTCGTTAGCTCAGTCGGTAGAGCAGCGGACTTTTAATCCGTTGGTCGCGTGTTCGAGTCACGCACGACCCACCAGCATTGCAAAAGGCGTAGCGGGCAACCGCTACGCCTTTTTTGTTCTGGCGTTTCACAGGCTCCGCCGGCCGGCCCAGCCCTGGCGCTTCGGCGAAAATCAGCCGGCCTTTGCCAGATGCCTGGCGAGGAAGGCATCCATCGCCTCGTAGAAGTCGAAGCGGTTCTCCTCGTTATGGAAGCCGTGTCCCTCGTTTTCCTTGAGCAGGTATTCCACATCCACGCCGCGCTCGCGCAGCGCCTCGACGATCTGGTCGCTTTCGGCCTGCTTCACGCGCGGATCGTTGGCGCCCTGCGCCACCAGCAGGGGCGTGCGGATCCGGTCCGCGAAGAATACCGGCGAGGCATCGTGCATGGCCTTGCGGTCGTGCTCGTCGTTCGGGTTGCCGATCATCTCGTAGAGCATGTCGAGCATGGGCGTCCAGTACGCGGGAATCGTCTCCAGCAGCGTGAACAGGTTCGACACGCCGACATAATCGATCGCCGCTGCGTAGCGGTCCGGCGTGAAGGCGACGCCGGCGAGCGTCGCGTAGCCGCCATAGCTGCCGCCATAGATGGCGATGCGCCGCGGATCCGCGATGCCTTGCGCAACGAGCCAGTCGACGCCGTCATCGATATCGCGCTGCATGGTCCTGCCCCACTGCTTGAAGCTCGCTTGCCAGAATGCGCGGCCGTAGCCGGTGGAGCCGCGGAAATTGATCTGCAGCACCGCGTAGCCGCGGTTGGCCAGCAGTTGCACCTCGGGGTCGAAGCCCCACACGTCGCGTATCCACGGGCCGCCATGCGGATGGACGACGAGCGGCAGGCCTTGCTGCGGCGCCGGCTCTCCCGTTTCTCCCGCGGCTGCCACGGGCAGCGTCAGGTAGCCATGGAGCCGCAGGCCGTCGCGCGAGGTGAACTGGATCGGCCGCATGGCTGCCATGTCGGCCTCGTCGAGCCAGGGCAGTATTTTGCCGAGCGTGACCAGCCTGCCGGTGCCGCTGTCGTACAGGTAGCGGGTGCCGGCGGTCTTGTCGCTCGACGCGGAGACGATCATGCGGGTCTCGTCGCGCGTGATGCTGGTGATGTGGTATTCGTAGCCGGGCAGCTGCCGTTCCAGGTCCGCATGGACCCGCTCGCTATGCGCGTCGAAGAAGTGCCGGTGCGTTTTCCAGTCGGTGTACCAGGCGGTGGTTAGCACGCGGCGCTTGCGGGAATAGGCCAGCCCGCCGGCATCGACCTCGCCGTGTTCGAAGACCAGGCGTCCTTCCCGCGCGGTATGCGGGTCGAATTCGAAGATCGCCAGCTTGTCGCGTCCGCGATTCGATTGCACGTACAGCTGCCTGTCGTCGAAGGTGAAGAACAGCGGCGCCACCGTTTCGCGGAAATCGGTGCTCAGGATCGGCCGGAAGTCCTCCTCCTCGCTGTCCCGGTAGAGCAGGGTGGTGTTCACGCCATCGCTGGCGCTTGCCACGCGCAGGCGGCCCGCATGATCGGTGCCCCAGCTCATCACATTGCCGGGGTTCTCGGCAATCTGGACCGACTCGCCGGTGACGACGTCGACGCGCAGCACATCGAACACCTGCGGGTCGCGCCTGTTGTGCGACAGCAGGATATGGCGTTCATCGTCCTCGAGATCGTCGACGATCTCCGCGCGCACGCCCGGATAGGGCGTCAGGTCGACTGGTTCGCCGCCATCGATCGGCACCGACAGCACGTGGAAGTTCTCGTCGCCGCCGAAGTCCTTCGCATACAGGATGTGCGCATTGCCCTTCCAGGTGTGGAAGGGCAGGTCGCGCTCGCTTTCCCGGGTCAGCGGCCGGGCCTCGCCCAGCAGGTTGCCCTCGGTATCGATCGCCTGCACGAAGATGTTCTGGCGGCCGTGATGCCTGGCGAGAAACGACAGGTGGCGGCCGTCCGGCGAGATGGAGAACTGCGAGCGGTCCGGCTTGCGGAACAACTCGCGCACGCTGTAATGCTTGACCTTGGCGGGTGCCGGCGCGGCCTGGCGTGGCACGCTGGATGGTTCGCTGCTTTGACTCAATGCTCACTCCTTGGTGTGTTCGGGGCCGGCAACGACGGCGGCAAGCTCACTCCGTATGCGGCGGCGCCTCGGGGCGCGGGCCGGCGGGGGCGCCGGCGGATTGACCGGTCGCGCCGTCCGCTGGCGGCGTTGTTTCCTGGTCGGCGGCGGCATCCCGGCGTTCGATCTCGTCGCGCGAGGATGTGGACAGGTCCCAGCTGGCGATGAACAGCGCGGCGATCAGCGGGCCGATGACGAATCCGTTCAGCCCGAACAGCGCCATGCCGCCCAGCGTGGAGATCAGCACCACCCAGTCGGGCATGCGGGTGTCCTTGCCGACCAGGATGGGGCGCAGCACATTGTCCACCGTGCCGATCACCAGCACGCAGAATCCGATCAGGATGGAGCCCTTGCCGACATCGCCGGTGAGCAGGAAGTAAAGCGCCACGGGTCCCCAGATCAGCGCCGCGCCGACGGCGGGCAGCAGGGACAGGAAGGCCATCAGCACACCCCACAGCAGCGAGCCCTGGATGCCGAGGAACCAGAAGATCAGGCCGCCCAGGGCGCCCTGTACCGCGGCCACGGCGATATTGCCCTTGACGGTGGCGCGGGCCACGGTGGTGAACTTGCGCAGCAGATGCTGCTTATGCGGCTCGCTGAGCGGGATCGCGCGCATGATGAGCCGGGAAATCTGCGGGCCATCGCGCAGCAGGAAGAACAGCAGGTACAGCATCACGCCGAAGCTGACCACGAACTGGAAGGTGTTCTGCCCGATGCTGAGCGCCTGCGTGGCGATGATCTGGCTGGCCTGGGCGGCGCCGGCAGTCAGCTTCTGCTGCAGGCTGCTGATGTCGGTGAGCCCGAATCGGTCCAGCACCCGTCCCGCCGACGGCGGCAGCGCGTGCACCGCCTGCTGGAAATAAGCGCCGAAGTTGAGCTGGCCGGACTTGATCTGCTGGTAGACGGTACTGACTTCCTGTATCAGCGCGCCGGTGACGAAAGCCAGCGGCAGCACCACGATCAGCAGGCACAGGGTCAGCGTGGTCAGCGAAGCCAGGTTGCGGCGCCCGCCCAGGCGGCGGGTCAGCCAGTTGTTGGGCGGCGTGAAGATGATGGCCAGGATGGCGCCCCAGAATACCGCGCCAAAGAAGGGCCAGAGCACGAAGCAGAAGCCTACCGAGACTGCTGCGAGCAGCAGGTAGAACGACTTCTGCTGTATATCCGATCGATGGGTCATGGCGCTGTCACCTTGCGTCGAAAAGGCCTTTGCGGCGCCCCCGGTGTCGGGACGCGCCGCGGTTCGCCGAGGGCGCATCGCGTGCCTTGCCGTGTGGTGCGCTCTCGGAGGCAAGGCCGGCAGGTTGGCAAGCCTTGCGCTGGGCGTCGCCGCGCTACGCTAGCGTACCAGCGGGTCGCGGAATCCGGTGTCGACGGATTCTGGCGGAGTCTCGCCTGCCGGCGGCGCCGATCCCTTCTGCCAGGCCTGGTAGGCGAGGTAGCCTGCGCCAGCCAGCAGGCCTACCTTGGAAAGCTTCCAGGTCCAGCGCAGCAGCGGGGTCTTGCGCAGCAGGGGCAGCGCCAGTGACACGGCCGAGCTGAGCAGCGGGTAGTCCTTGGCCAGGCCCAGCAGCTTGAGCCAGGACGCGGGCCGGGCCATGCGCGGCAGCCACGCGCTGAAACGGCCCAGGCGCGCGGCGCTGCCCCGTACATGATGGAGCGCCTGGGCGCAGTCGTAGCGTTCCAGCGCGGCGCGGGTGATCAGCAGTTCCTTGCGGACGGCCAGCGGCAGGCGCACCTCGCGCGAGAAACGCACCGGGCGCCGGTGTTCGCGGGGCGGAAGCGGGTTGCCGCCCGGATGCGCCGGCGGCTCGCTTGGCTTGTGCGGGGTAGTCATCGGCGCAGGATCTCCCGGTCTTTGTCGATCTCGGCCAGCGTGGCCTCGAACAGGGGCGGGGCATTGCGCATCAGGTGGCGGGCGAACGCCAGGCAGACCGCGCAGGCGGCCAGGTAGATCGCGACCAGCGCGCCCATGGCCTGCCAACGGTAGGTGTCCCAGAACACGATGGTGATCAGTACGGTCAGCGTCACCATGGCCAGGCCAAAGAAGACCAGGCCGAAACAGGCCAGCAAGGCCATCTTCATCAGCCGGGACCGTTCTTCCGCGAGTTCGACGCTGGCGAGTTCGAGGCGCGTCTGCACCATTGCCACCAGCGATCCTGCCAGGCTGCGCAGGGCATCCATAAACTTGGGGGAGGGGGTGGGGTCGCTCATGCAATTCCGGCGAGGGCGTGCAGCGGCCGGGCGCTGCAACAGCTGCGGACGGGGAGCCTCGCCAGCGGTGCGAACCGCTGGCGAGGCCACTGCCCTGCATCGCAGCCCCGGGGGGTACAGGGCGGGTGGGGTCGGACGCCCGGCCCGCGGGGCCTCGCGGCGAATTACTTGCGGTTCAGCAGCAAGCCGATCAGCAGGCCGACCCCGGCGGCGACGCCGACGGCGCGCCACGGATGGTCATGCACGTAGTCATCGGTGGCGCGGGCGGCTGCCTTGCTCTTGGTGACGACGGCGTCCTGCAGGTCCTGGGCCTTTTCCTTGGCTTGCTTCAGCAGGCCCATGCCGCGCTCGCGCAGTTCGGCGGCTTTCTCGCCGGTGGTCGAGGCCGCTTGCTTAAGCAGTTCTTCGGCATCGGACAAAACGGTCTTGACATCGCTCATCAGTTTCTCCTGGTTGAGGGCGGTGGTTTTGGATTATGACATTTTGCCTTCCTCGCACGTTGTCGGGCAGGTTCTGGCCCTCTTTCCTAGCATATGCGGGGAACTGCCGTGGTTTCAACACCACGCGTCCGACACCGCGTGCAGGACAGTGACGCAAGACAAAGGTCTTAATAAAAAAAGGTGATTTTGTAGTGACTTTATATTCGTTTGGGTTGGATCGCAATCTCACTAGACTGGTTCAACCCGAATTTGCCCCTTTGTGGAGACCTATATGACCCTACGTCTTGGCGATATCGCACCGGATTTCGAGCAGGATTCCAGCGAAGGCCCGATCCGCTTTCATGAGTGGCTGGGCGACAGCTGGGGTGTATTGTTTTCGCACCCGGCCGATTTCACGCCCGTCTGCACCACCGAACTGGGTTTGACCGCGAAGCTGAAAGGCGATTTTGCCAAACGCAACGTCAAGGCGATCGCGCTGTCGGTCGATCCGGTCGAATCCCACCGCGAGTGGATCAAGGACATCAACGAGACCCAGGGTACCACGGTCAATTTCCCCATCATTGCCGATGGCGACCGCAAGGTATCGGAGCGCTACGACATGATTCACCCGAATGCGAACGAGACCCTGACAGTGCGCTCGCTGTTCGTGATCGACCCGAAAAAGAAGGTGCGCCTGATCATCACCTACCCGGCCAGCACGGGGCGCAACTTCAACGAGATCCTGCGGGTGATTGATTCGCTGCAGCTCACCGACAACCACAGCGTCGCCACGCCCGGCAACTGGCAGGACGGCGAGGATGTGGTGATCGTGCCCTCGCTGAAGGACGAGGAGGTGATCAGGCAGAAATTTCCGAAAGGCTACAAGGCCGTGCGGCCCTACCTGCGGCTGACGCCGCAACCGGACAAGTAAGCGGAAAGCAAGAAAGCCGGCCGGGCGCAATGCGCCGGCCGGCTGACCGGTGTTGTAAAACGATGGGCTCGCCCGTCGTCTCTCCTTGGTAGTGTGCTTGGCCCGGCTTTGCAGCCGGGCCTTTTTCGTTTTGCGGGAGAGCGGGCTGGTCCGGGTTCCGGGCTTTAGAAGAAGGCCTGGATGCCGGTCTGGGCGCGGCCCAGGATCAGCGCGTGGATGTCATGGGTGCCTTCGTAGGTGTTGACCACCTCGAGGTTGACCACATGGCGGATCACGCCGAATTCGTCCGAGATGCCGTTGCCGCCCAGCATGTCGCGCGCCACGCGGGCGATGTCCAGCGACTTGCCGCAGGAATTGCGCTTCATGATGGAGGTGATTTCCACCGCGGCGGTGCCTTCGTCCTTCATGCGGCCCAGGCGCAGGCAGCCTTGCAGGCCCAGCGTGATCTCGGTCTGCATGTCGGCCAGTTTCTTCTGGACCAGTTGGTTGGCCGCCAGCGGGCGGCCGAACTGCTTGCGGTCCAGGGTGTACTGGCGCGCGGTGTGCCAGCAGAATTCGGCGGCGCCCAAAGCGCCCCAGGCGATGCCGTAGCGGGCCGAGTTCAGGCAGGTGAAGGGGCCCTTCAGGCCGGACACGCCGGGCATCAGGTTTTCTTCCGGCACGAACACCTGGTCCATGACGATTTCGCCCGTGATCGAGGTGCGCAGGCCCACCTTGCCGTGGATGGCGGGGGCCGACAGGCCCTTCCAGCCCTTTTCCAGGATGAAGCCGCGGATGGCTTCCTTGCCGTCGTCGCCGACCAGCTTGCCCCACACCACGAACACGTCGGCGATGGGCGAGTTGGTGATCCACATCTTGGCGCCGGAGAGTTCATAGCCGCCCGCGACCTTCTTGGCGCGCGTGACCATGGAGCCGGGGTCGGAGCCGTGGTTGGGCTCGGTCAGTCCGAAGCAGCCGATCCATTCGCCGGTGGCCAGCTTGGGCAGGTACTTCTGCTTCTGCGCCTCGCTGCCGAATTCATGGATCGGCACCATCACCAGCGACGACTGCACGCTCATCATCGAGCGGTAGCCGGAATCCACTCGTTCGACTTCGCGCGCGATCAGGCCGTAGGCCACGTAGTTCAGGCCGGGGCCGCCGTATTCCTCGGGGATGGTCGGCCCGAGCAGGCCGAGTTCGCCCATTTCACGGAAGATCTCGACGTCGGTCTTTTCATTGCGGAACGATTGCAGCACGCGCGGCGCGAGCTTGTCCTGGCAGTACGCCAGGGCGGCGTCGCGCACCATGCGTTCGTCGGCGCTCAGTTGCTGGTCCAGCAAGAGGGGATCGGCCCAGTGGAATTCGGCGTTGGCAGCCATATTACGTCTCCTTCGATAGTGCAGGTCGGGATGGGCAGCCTCGCGAGCCAGCCCGGAATTCATCAGATATCGGCGCATTCCGCGGTCTGCCGAGGATTTATTAGGTTCCGCATTGCGGAACTCTGTTCCGATGATGTAGTATATCGCAATGCGCGGTCCGTGCAATAGGCGCGTGCCATCATCCCATTCGCGGAGACCTCTCTTGGCTACTGAATCGCAAGCTACGCCCGCTGCGGATGCCGCCAGCGTCACCCCGCGCGAAAGCGATCCCAATTTCGTTACCGCGCTGGCGCGCGGCCTGGAGTTGCTGCGTTGTTTCCGCACCGGCGAATCGATGCTGGGCAATCAGGATTTCGTGCGCCGCACCGGTTTCCCCAAGGCGACCGTGAGCCGGCTTGCCGGCACGCTGGTGCAGCTGGGTTATCTGCGCTATGACGATAGCCTCGGCAAGTACGCGCTCGATGCCGGCGTGCTGGCACTGGGCTATTCCTACCTGTCGGCGTCCAATGTGGTGACGCTGGCGCGCCCGCATATGCTGGCGTTCGCGCAGGCTTACGGCGTCTCCGTGTCGCTCGGCAAGCGCGAGCGGATGGAGGTGATCTATCTGGAGTCGATCCGCAACGATGCCGGGGTGATGCTAGGGCTCGGCGTGGGGTCGCGCCTGTCGCTGGTGTCGAGTTCGATGGGGCGCGCCTATCTGGCCGCTTTACCGGCAGCCAGGCGCGAGCGGGTGCTGTCGGAGTTTGCCGTGGCCTATCCGGAGCAATGGAAGATGCAGGAGGTGGCCATGCGCGCGTCGGTGGCACAGGCTGCGGCGCAGGGCTACGCGGCATCCTTCCGCGACTGGCACCCGGCGATCCATGCCTGCGCGGTGGCATTCCGGCCGGTGGGCGAGAAGGAACTGCACATGCTGAGCTGCAGCGCATCCTATGGCTCGGTCGACGAAGCCGTGTTCCACGACAGGCTGGCGCCGGCGCTGCGCGCGCTGGCGGGACGGTTGTCCGACCCGGCGTCCTGATACCGGCGAGCGTTCCGGTACCGGCCGGGGCCGGTACCGCACGGCTTCGCTGGCGCGCCGCTCAGAGATCGGTGCGCAGTTTCCAGAGTTCGGGAAACAGCACCACGTCGAGCATCTTGCGCAGGTAGCTCACGCCTTCCGTGCCGCCGGTGCCGCGCTTGAAGCCGATCACGCGCTCCACGGTGGTGACGTGGCGGAAGCGCCATTGCCGGAAGGCGTCTTCCAGGTCGACGAATTTCTCGCCCAGTTCGTACAGCTCCCAATGCGCCTCGGGCTGGCGGTAGACCTCCAGCCACGCGGCCTCCACCGAGGCATTCTCGCCGGCCGGCTGCGTCCAGTCGCGCTCGACGCAGGCCGCATCGATGGCAAAGCCGCGCCGTGCCATCAGGCGGATCGCCTCGTCATAGAGCGAGGGCGTGCGCAGCGCCTCTTCCACCAGCGCCAGGTGCTGGGGCTGGTGCGCGTGCGGGCGCAGCATGGCCGCGTTCTTGTTGCCGAGGATGAACTCGATCTCGCGGTACTGGAACGACTGGAAGCCGGACGACATGCCCAGGTAAGGCCGCATCGCCGAGTATTCCGGCGGCGTCATGGTGGCCAGGACATTCCATGCCTGCACCAGCTGCTCCATGATGCGCGACACGCGCGTCAGCATCTTGAAGGCCGGCGGCAGCTGGTCCTGGCGCACGCACTCGCGCGCGGCGCGCAGCTCATGCAGCGCCAGCTTCATCCATAGCTCGCTGGTCTGGTGCTGCACGATGAACAGCATCTCATTGTGCTCGGGCGAGAGTGGATGCTGGGCGTTGAGAATCTGGTCCAGCGCCAGGTAGTCGCCGTAGCTCATGTCCTTGGCGAAGTCCATCTGGGCATCGTGCCAGCTGGCGGCGTCGCCGCTGGTTTCTTTCACGCCCGCGCCCGACATCGGGCATCCCTTGTTGGTGCTCATTGTGGTGCTCATTGCGTGCTCCTGCTCAGGTCACCTGGCCACGGGTCTGGTGACGATCGGCCTTGTAGCTGCCGCTGTCGAGCACGTCGCGCATGATCTCGACCGCATCCCACACTTCGGTGAAGCTGGTGTACAGCGGGGTGAAGCCGAAGCGGGCGACGCGCGGCTCGCGGTAATCGCCGATCACGCCGCGCTCGATCAGTGCCTGCACCAGGGCGAAGCCATCGGGATGGGCAAAGCTGACATGGCTGCCGCGGCGCGCATGGACGCGGGGCGTTACCAGTTCGAGCGGGTGATGGCCGCAGCGTGCTTCCACCAGCGCGATAAAGAGATCGGTCAGCTGCAGCGACTTGGCACGCAGCGACTGCATATCCGTCTGGGCAAAAATATCGAGGCCGCACTCGACCATGGCCAGCGACGCGATAGGCTGGGTGCCGCACAGGAAGCGGGCCACGCCGGCGCGGGGGCGGTAGCCGGGTTCCATCGCGAACGGTGCGGCATGGCCCCACCAGCCGGACAGCGGTTGCCAGAAGGCGTCGCGCAGTGCGGGCGCGACCCACAGGAAGGCCGGCGAGCCGGGGCCGCCATTGAGGTACTTGTAGGTGCACCCGACCGCGTAATCGGCCTTGGACGCGTTAAGCGCCACCGGCACCGCGCCGGCCGAGTGGGCCAGGTCCCACACGGTGAGCACGCCGCGTGCGTGGGCCATTTCGGTGATGCCAGCCATATCCAGCATTTCGCCGGTCTTGTAGTTGACGTGGGTCAGCATCAGCACGGCGGTGTCTTCGCCGACCGCTGCATCGATTTCCTCGGGGGCATTCACCAGGCGCAGCGAATAGCCCTGCTGCAGCAGATCGGCCAGTCCTTGCGCGATATAGAGGTCGGTGGGGAAATTGCTGGCCTCCGACACGATGATCTTGCGCTTCGGGTCGCGGGTCTGCTGCACGCGCAGCGCGGCGGCCAGCACCTTGAAGAGGTTGGCCGAGGTGGTGTCGGTCACCACGACTTCGTCCTCGGCGGCGCCGATCAGCGGCGCCAGCATATTGCCCAGGCGTTGCGGCAGCTCGAACCAGCCGGCGGTGTTCCAGCTGCGGATCAGGCCCGTGCCCCATTCTTCGCTCACCACCGCTGCGGCGCGCGCGGCGGCGCTGCGCGGGCGCGCGCCCAGGGAGTTGCCATCGAGATAGATCACGCCGTCGGGCAGCGCGAATTGTTCCCGCAGGTGGCGCAGCGGGTCTTGCTGGTCAAGTGCGAGGCATTGCTCGCGGGTCGGTGCGTTCATGGGTGAGAGATTGCTTCGGGGGAGGTGGTTCGGCTTGTTCAGGGCAGGCTGCGCAACACGGCGCGCACCGGGCTCGCATCGAGTCCGGCAAAGCGCAGGGGCAGGGCGATCAGTTCGTAGTCGGCTTCGGGTACCGCATCGAGCACCAGTCCTTCAAGGATGGCGAGCCGATGCCGGCGCACCATGCGATGGGCGTCCATGGTCTTGGATTCCTGCGGGTCCAGCGAGGGCGTATCGATGCCGACCAGCATCACGCCATGCGCGGCGAGCAGCGCGATGGTGTCGGGCGCGACGGCACAGAATGCCGGATCCCACTGCGCCAGCGGCGCCTGGCGATAGGTTCGCAGCAGCACGCGCGATGGCGCGCCGGCCAGGGCATGCTCGATATGGCGGGGCTCGACCAGCGGGGCCGCGCCGATGCAGTGGATCACCCGACAAGGCCCGAGATAAGGCGCCAGGTCCACCGCGCCGATCGGCGCGCCGTCGGCGGCGTAGTGCAGCGGGGCGTCGGCATGAGCGCCGGTGTGAGGCGACAGCGTGATGCGGCCGACATTGACGGGGCAGTGCGCGTCCATCTGCCACGCCGTCTCCTGCCGGAAGGGGGTGTCGCCAGGCCAGACGGGCGTGTCGGGCGAGAGCGGAGGGCTGATATCCCACAGCTGGCGCTGGATCTCGGGGGCGGGGCGGTTGGTCATTGGCGGGTGGCGCCGGTGGCCGGCGTTCCAGGGCTCTTCAAGGAGCGGATGACGGCATGATAGTCAATATTCCGGGCAAGAGGCTTGCTAATTGACCCACTGATCGCGATGGAATTCGCATAGAATTTCACGGATGGAGCCAATTATGGAAGAATCTGCGAAATGAATCTCGATCCCATTGATTTACGCATCCTGACCTGCCTGCAGGAGAACGGCCGCATCAGCAACCAGGATCTCGCCGACCGCGTGGCGCTGTCGCCGTCAGCCTGCCTGCGGCGGGTGCGTCTGCTGGAAGAAAACGGGGTGATCGGCGGCTACCGCGCATGGTTCGACCCGGAGCGGCTGGGCCTGGAACTGGAGGCGATCGTGCAGGTGTCGATGCGGCCGGAAACGGAAGGGTGGCACGACACCTTCAACGCGGCGGTGCAGGCCTGGCCCGAGGTCGTGTCCGCCTACATCATCACCGGGGACAGCAACTACATCCTGCG
Organism: Cupriavidus sp. 96C5-1; assembly: GCF_057798855.1. Lineage (NCBI taxonomy): Bacteria > Pseudomonadati > Pseudomonadota > Betaproteobacteria > Burkholderiales > Burkholderiaceae > Cupriavidus > Cupriavidus sp. 96C5-1. Next base: position 392,892 of record NZ_JBYOJU010000001.1, read on the forward strand.
GGTGCAGGCGCGCAACCTCAAGCATTACTCGGATTTCATCGTCAACCGGCTCTACCGCACGCCCGGCGTGATGGACATCCGCTCGAATATCGTACTGCAGCGGATCAAGACCGACGGCTCGCCGCTGGCGGTGATCAAGGGCGCGCCACAGCCGTAAGCCACGCGCCCATCGTCAGCGCGGCGCGTGCAGCGCGATCAGCCGGCGCAGGGTGTCCTTCAACTGCTCGGCCTGCTGCGCGCCGAAGTCATCCAGCACCTGCTGTTCGTGCGCGGCGGCCTGGGCCAGCAGCGCGCGGGCGCGGGCGCGGCCGCGCGGGGTGATCGAGACCAGGGCATGGCGGCGGTCCTGCGCGCCGTTGCGGCGGGCGACGAGACCATCGGCGGCCATGCGGTCGATCAGCTTGGTCAGGGTGGGTTGCTTGGTCAGCGTGATGTCGGCCAGCGCGCCGATGGTGCATTCGGGCCGGTCGGCCAGGGTGGCGAGCACGCGCCACTCGGGCACGGAGAAGCCCGCCGCCTCCACCTGGCGGTGGAACTCGCCCGACACCAGATGGCTGGCCCGCGCCAGCAAGTAGGGCAGGTAGCCGTCCACGAAGGCGGGCGAGGCGGGGTGGCTTGAATCCGTCATGGCCGCATGCGCCGGCGCTTCAGTCCGTCAGCGGGTCGGTGGTGGCAAAGCGGCCGTCGTGGAACACCAACGGGTTGCCCGCGTTGTCGTGGACCCCGCAGCGCTCCACCTCGCCCACGAAGATGACGTGGTCGCCTTCGTCATAGCGGCTGCGGTTGTGGCATTCGAACCAGGCCAGCGCATTGGCGAGGATCGGCAGTCCGTTCTCCGAGAGGCGATAGTCGACGCCGGCGAAGCGGTCGCCCTTGAGCGTGGCGAAGCGCTGGCACAGGTCCAGTTGCGAGGCCGACAGCACATTGATGATGTAGTGCGAGCCGTCGCGGAACATCGGCAGGCTGTTGGCGCGCGTGGCCATGCTCCACAGCACCAGCGGGGGGGCTAGCGACACCGAGTTGAACGAACTGGCGGTGATGCCCACGAAGGGTGCGCCCGCTGGCGAGCCGGGAGCCGCGCGGGTCGTGATCACCGTCACTCCGGTGGCGAACTGGGACAGCGCGCGCCGGAAGTGCAGCGTATCGAAATCGGGAGAAGCGGCCTTGCCGGTGACGCTCGGCGTGGCCTCAGGCATGCCCATAGCGCGGGTTCCACTGGGATCCATGAAATTTCATATATTATTTGCGCCAGCGACAAGAATCACAAGCACAAGCTAAAGCGTCCGGCAGGAGGCTTCGGTGGGCTGGCGCACCAAGGCCGCCCCCGGGACCATGCCAGGACCGCGGCAGGATCGCACCAGGAGGAGACCAATGCTCATCGAGCAGATCGAACACCGCTGGCTGGCCGCTTTTCGGCGCAACCTGGAACTGTGCGCCCTGAGCGCCCAGGAAGTGGTTGGGATTGTAACGGAGTCCCAATCCCGACTCGTCAATGTGGAGTTGGCGGAACTGGCGGTGCAAGCGCTGGGCGCCACGCCCGTGCGCATCCGGGTGCCGTCCCCGGCGCTCCAGGCGCCCGCCCCGGTGCGCTCCACCGGGGCCAGCGATGCCTTGCGGCAACTCGCGCCGGTGGTAGCTGCCCTGCAGCGCTGCCACCTGGTGATCGATTGCACCGTGGAGGGTCTGCTGCACGCGCCCGAACTCCCCCAGATCCTGCAAGGCGCGGACGGCATCGTGCCGCGGCTGCTGATGGTCAGCAACGAACATCCCGAGATCCTCGAGCGCTGCCTGCCCGACCCCGCGCTGGAAACGGGAGTGCGGGCCGCGATGAAGCGCCTGCGCGGCGCGCGCGAGATGCGCGTGCATTCGGCGGCCGGCACCGAACTGCGGGTCGGACTGGCAAGCGCGCGCGTGGGCGGGGTGTGGGGCTACTGCAGCAAGCCAGGCCAGGTAGCGCACTGGCCGGGCGGCCTGTGCCTCGCCTTCCCGTCCGGCGGGCAGGTCAACGGCACGCTGGTGCTGGCCCCCGGCGACGTCAACCTGACCTTCAAGACCTACCTGCGCGACACCATCGTCTGCCATATCGAGGACGACTATATGGTCGGCATCGAAGGGCAGGGCGTGGACGCCGACATGATGCGCGGCTACTACGCGGCCTGGGCCGACAGCGAGGGCACGCGCGATGCCTACGCGGTGTCGCATGTCGGCTGGGGCATGAACGCGCGGGCGCGCTGGGATGCCATGGCCTTTTATGACAAGCGCGACTGCAACGGTACCGAGCTGCGCGCCTTTGCCGGCAATTTCCTTTATTCCACCGGGGCCAACGAAGTGGCCGGCCGGCATACGCTGGGCCACTTCGACCTGCCGCTGCGCCATTGCACGATCACGCTCGACGGCGTGAGCGAAGTCGAAGCGGGCCGGCTTGCCGGCCCGGCCACGCCGCCGGCGGGCAACCCATCCAATCAGGCAGGCGCATGAACGCGAACGCAAGCACGAACATCCAGACCTTCCCGAACGGCGTGGCCGTCGTCTCGCAGGGCACGGGCCCGGTGGCGGTGGTGATGCTGCATGGCATTGGCGGCGGCAAGGCAGCCTGGCCGGCACAGCTCGACGCGCTGGCGCGAGCGGGCTACCGGGCGGTGGCCTGGGACATGCCCGGCTATGGTGGCAGCGGCCTGATCGATCCTTACGATTTCGCCGGACTGGCGCGGGCCTTGCAACCGGTGCTCCAGGCCGAGCGCGATGCAGGCCGGCGCATCGTGCTGCTGGGCCACAGCATGGGCGGCATGGTGGCGCAGGAAGCCTGCGCCACCATGCCCGGGCTGATCGACGGCATGGTGCTGTCCGGCACCTCGCCCGCCTTCGGCAAGGCCGACGGACAGTGGCAGCGCGATTTCGTCGCCGCGCGCACGGCGCCGCTCGACGCCGGCAAGACCATGGCGCAGATGGCGGATGGGCTGGTGCGCGCGATGGTCGCGCCGCAAGCCGACGCCGATGCCGTGGCCTTCGCCGCCAGCGTGATGGCAGCGGTGCCGCCGGCCACCTATCGCGCCGCGTTGCAGGCGCTGGTGCGCTTCGACCGGCGCGAATCGCTCGCGCGCATTTCGGTGCCGGTGCTGGCGCTGGCGGGCGAGCACGATGCCAATGCGGCGCCCGCGGTGATGGAGCGCATGGCGCAGAAGATTGCCGGCGCGCAGTACCTGTGCCTGCCGGCGGCAGGCCATCTGGCCTGCATGGAACGGCCGGCGGATTTCAACGCCGCCGTACTCGGCTTTCTCGGCCGGCAGTTCCCCTTGCACTGAACCCCGCGTTGCCGGCTCGCCGGCGCGGCTCAAGAAAACCAACGAGGCGTCGCCGCATGCAGGCCGGTGCCCGGGAGACAACGATCATGCCACTGGAATTCATCCCCGCCGTCGGCAGCGCCGATTTCACCGAGGCGCAGGAGCGCCTGCTGACGCTGGCAAACCGGCTCGGCCGCGAGCGCTTCGCGCCGCGCGCGGCGCAGTGGGACCGCGAGGCCAGCTTCCCTTTCGCCAACTACGACGACCTGCGCGAGGCCGGTCTGCTGGCCCTGTGCGTGCCGCGCGAGTTCGGTGGCGAGGGCGCGGACTTCGCCACCTATTGCATGGTGGGCGCGGAGATCGGCCGCTTCTGCGGCGCCACCGCGCTGACCTACAACATGCATATCTGCTCGACCATGTGGACCGGCATGCTGTCCGACGGCATCGCCATGACGCCCGGGCAGCGCGCCGAGCATGAAGCGCGCCGCGAGCTGCATTTCGCGCGGGTGGTCAGGGACGGCGCGATCTACGCCCAGCCCTTCTCCGAAGGCTCGGCCGCCGCCGCCGGGCGCGCGCCGTTCGGCACCAGCGCGCGCAAGGTGGAAGGCGGCTGGGTGCTCAACGGCCGCAAGATCTTCGCCTCGCTGTCGGGCGCGGCGGACTACTACGGCATCCTGTGCACGGAGGAATGCGCGGACCATTCGCCCGATATGCGCGACACGCTCTACATCGCGGTGCCGGGCAACGCCGAGGGCCTGACCGTGACCGGCGAGTGGGATCCGATGGGCATGCGCGGCACGGTCTCGCGCACGCTGCTGCTCAAGGATGTGTTCGTGGCCGACCAGGAGCAGCTGATGCCGCGCGGCGTCTACTACAAGGCCGCGCAGACCTGGCCGGCGATGTTCTTCACGCTCTCGCCGACCTATCTGGGCGTGGCGCAGGCCGCCTACGACTTTACCGTGCAATACCTGCGCGGCGAGGTGCCGGGCCAGCCGCCGGTCAAGCGCCGCATGTATCCCACCAAGCAGATCGCGGTGGCGCAGATGCGCATCCAGCTCGAGAACCTGCGTTCGATCTTCTGGCGCGTGATTCACGAAGCCTGCGCCAGTCCGGGGAAGGACGCGCGCATGCGCCTGTACGCCGCGCACTACACGGTGATGGAGGGCGCCAACGATATTGCCAGGCTGGCGATCCGCACCTGCGGTGGCCAGTCGATGCTCAAGGACCTGCCGCTCGAACGCCTCTACCGCGATTCGCGCTGCGGCGCGCTGATGCTGCCCTGGACCGCCGAGCTGATCCTGGACCGGATGGGCCGCGAGACCCTCTACGAATCGGGCGAGCGCGACGAATGAGCGGGCGCGCAGACCGGCTCCTCGCCGGCACCGCTGAGCCCGGCAGCCTGCTGCGCGCGCTGCACGCGCAGGTCAGCGCCGCGCCGCAGCGTCCGGCGCTGCATAGCCCGGGCCGCACCATCAGCTACGGCAAGCTGTGGCGCCGCGTGGAGCGCGTCTGCGCCCACCTGTGCGGCAGCTGGGGCGTGCGGCCCGGCGATCGCGTGGCCACGCTGTGCCTGAACCACGATCTGCAACTGGCCATGCTGTTTGCATGCGCGCGGCTGGGCGCCATCTTCGTGCCCCTGAACTTCCGCCTGGCGGTGCCGGAGCTGAGCGCCATCGCCGCGCACGCGGGCATCCGGGTGCTGCTGCACGACGCGCCCCACGCGGCTGCCGCGGCAGCGGTGGCCGCCGCGGCGATGCAGGAGCCTGCCGCGCACGCACCCATCGAAAGCCTGATCGATCGGCCGGCGCCACGGGGTGCGCGCCTGCCCGCGCCATCCCGGCCGGCCGACGAGGCGCCGTTGCTGCTGGCGTATACCTCCGGGTCCACCGGCCAGCCCAAGGGCGCACTGCACACGCAGGCCGGCGTGCTGGCCAATGCCCGCGCGAGCTGGTGGGCGCATGGCATGACGCGGGACGACCATATCCTGTCCGTGCTGCCGCTGTTCCATGTGGGCGGCCTGTGCATCCAGACCTTGCCGGCTTTGCTCGCGGGGGCGCAGGTTACCCTGCACCAGCGCTTCGCGCCGGACGCCTGGCTGCAGGCGCTGGCGCAGACGCGGGCCACGCTGTCGCTGATGGTGCCGGCCACCCTGCGCGCGGTGCTGGAGCATCCGGGCTGGCCGGGCGCGGATCTTTCCTCGTTGCGCGGCGTGATGGCCGGCTCCTCGCCCATTCCCCGTGCCTATATCGACGCGTTCCATGCGCGCGGCATTCCGCTGGGCCAGGTCTATGGCGCCACCGAGACCGGTCCGGTGTCGGTCGTGCTGCGGCTGGACCAGGCCATGGCGCGGCCGGGCTACGCGGGCTGGCCCCAGCCGGAGGTGGCGGTGCGGCTGGCCAGCGCGGACGGCGCCGAAGTACCCGATGGCGAGGTCGGCGAGCTATGGCTGGCCGGCGCCAACCTGATGCAAGGCTATTGGCGCCAGCCCGATCATCCTGATTTCCGCGACGGCTGGTTCCATTCGGGCGACCTCGCGCACCGCAATGCCGACGGCTGCATCGAGGTGGTCGGGCGCAGCAAGGACATGATCATCTCCGGTGGGGAAAACATCTATCCGGCCGAGATCGAGAACGTGCTGCTGGGCTTGCCCGGCGTGCAGGACTGCGCGGTGGTCGGGCTGCCCGATGTGCACTGGGGCGAGGTGCCGGTCGCCGTGGTGGTGCCTGCCGCCGGCGCCGATCTCCGGGCGCTGGCACAGGAGCCGCTGCGCGAGGCCCTGGCCGGCCACATTGCCCGCTTCAAGCTGCCGCGGCGGGTCGTGCTGCTCGACAGTCTGCCCAAGAGCGCGCTCGGCAAGGTGCTCAAGCCGCAATTGCAGGCCATGCTGGAAATGTCGTCCGGCTAACGCGCAAGGCAGCGTGCGCATCTGCTATTGACCCTGCAGCGCCTGCGCCAGGAAGGCCACGAATACGCCAACCTTCCGTTGCAGGTGGCGATGGCTTGCATAGAGCGCGTAGATGCTGCGTCCGGCCAGCGCATGCTCGGGCAGCACCCTTACCAGATCGCCGCGCGCCAGCAACGGCTGCGCGATGAACGAGGGCAGCGCGCCGATGCCCATCCCGGCCAGCAGCATATCGCTGAGCAGCAGGCTGTTGTTCGCCGAGAAGCGGGCCGGCACGTCGATGCTGGTAGTGCCTAGTGGCCCCTCCAGGTGCCAGCTGCCCGGATAGTCGGCCAACTGGTAGGCAAGGCAATCGTGGCCGCGCAGGTCCTCGATGCTGCGCGGCGTGCCGCGGGCTGCCAGGTAGCCGGGCGCGGCGCAGATGAACTGCTCCATCTCGCCCAGCCGCCTTGCAACCAGGGATGAGTCCGCCAACGCGGAGCGGATGCGCAGCGACACATCGAAGCCCTCCGACACCAAGTCCAGCAGCCGGTCGTCCAGGGTCAGCTCGACCTGCAGCTGTGGGTAGCGCGCCATAAACGTCACCAGCAGGGGCGAAAGCACCTTGAGGCCGAACGACAGCGGCGCATTCACGCGCAGGCGGCCGCTGATCTCCTCCTTGCCGGCCGCCGTGGCCCGCTCCAGCGCATCCAGCTCGTCGAGCAGGCGGCAGCATTCGGCAAAGTAGGCGCGACCGGTCTCCGACAGGCTCATGCGCCGCGTGGTGCGCAGGATCAGCAGCGCGCCCAGGCGCGCCTCCAGTTGACGCACCTGCTTGCTGACCGCAGCGGTCGATTGCCCGAGATCGGCCGCGGCCTGGCTGAAGCTGTCGCGTTCCACCACCCGGCGGAAGGTCCGCATGGCAGCAAGCAGATCCATATATATTTTCCTTTTGGTTGAATATGTTTCTATGAATTCCCGGATTATCTACTGAAGAATGCCTAATAGGATGGCGGCATCGCTTCCACGCTGTGGAAAGCGCCACTCTTTCAGGAACTCCTATGTTGCAATCCATCCCGTCCTCTCTCTCCCGCGCCGCCGGGCGCCGGCTCGCCAGGTTTTCCCTGTCGATGATGTTCGCAGTGCTGAGCGGTACCGCCGGCGCGGCGCCTCAGGTGGGCGTCAGCCCCTGGGGTCCCAAGGATGAGATCGGCCGCCTCAACCTGATCACCCCGGCCTCGCGCGCCGCCATCATGGCGCGCGTCTCCGGCACGCAGGCCTACGATCTGGCGGTGGACTACTTCATCGGCATGCCGAGCTGGCAGGCAGCCGGCGATCCGCCGTACCAGATGTGGATGACCCATACCCCGCACGGCAACCTGGTGGCCGACTCCATGCAGGTAGGCGAGGCGATGAACCGGCATGTCAGCTACAGCGGGTCGGCGGTTTCCATGTATGCGCACATGGGCACGCATATCGATGCGCTCAACCACTTCGGCCTGAACGGAAAGATCTGGAACGGTTATTCCGCCGCCGAGCACCTGGGCGATCGCGGCTGGAAAGTCACCGGCGCGGAGAAGCTGCCGCCGATCGTCGCCCGCGGCGTGCTGATCGATGTGGCTGCGGCCAAGGGATTGGATATGCTGCCCGACAACTACCGGGTGACCCGGAAGGACCTGCGCGAAGCGCTGGCCAGGCAAGGCGTCGGGTTGCAGAAAGGCGACGTGGTGCTGATCCGCACGGGGCGCATGCAACACTATGAAAATGCCCAGGCGTACATGGCCAACCCGCCAGGCCTTGGCCTGGACGCGGCCAGGTTTCTGGTGGAGGAAGGCGGCGCCATGGTGGTCGGCGCCGACAACCTGAGCTTTGAGACGTTTCCCGCGGAAGTGCCCGACAACTACATCCCGGTGCATACCTATCTGCTGGCGCAGCAAGGCGCCTTCATCATTGAACTGGTGAATCTCGAGGCGTTGTCGCGCGACCGGGTCTATGAGTTTGCCTTTATCGGCGCATCGCTGAAGTTCCGCGGGGCCGATGCCGCGCCGATCCGGCCGGTTGCCTTGCCTCTCCGGTAGTCACCGCCAGAGATCGGCGGCCTTTCGCGCTGGCGAGCCACCAGACTCTCGTTGCCGTGCCCCCGGCCGGCGGGCACGGTCACTCGCCGGCGGCATGCCGGTTGCCGAACGAGTATGCTAGCTATTATCACGAGCCGGAGAAATCAAGATGGACAACGAGCGGGAAATCGCCACCCTGGGGGGAGGTTGCTTCTGGTGCCTGGAAGCGGTGTACCAGCAGGTCAGGGGGGTGCGGGCCGTGGAGTCGGGTTATACCGGCGGCCACGTGAACCATCCGACTTACGAGCAGGTGTGCGGCGGCGACACCGGACACGCCGAAGTGGTGCGCGTGAGTTTCGATCCGTCGGTGATCACGTTCCGCGAGATCCTGGAGATCTTCTTCGGCATCCACGATCCCACCACGCTTGACCGCCAGGGCAACGACGTGGGCACGCAGTACCGTTCCGCCATCTTCACCCATAGCGAAGCGCAGCGCGCCACGGCCGAGTACGTGATGCGCGAAGTGGCCGCGCAGCAGCTCTACGATGCGCCGCTGGTGACGCAGGTCGAGCCCGCGCAGCCGTACTGGCGCGCCGAGGAAAGCCACCAGAACTATTTCCAGAGCCATCCCAACCAGGGCTATTGCTCCTACGTGATCTCACCCAAGCTGGCCAAGTTCCGGCAGAAGTTCGCGCATCTGCTGAACCGGTGAGGCGCAGGCCTGCCGCTCACTCCGTGGCGAGCAATTCCGCGATGGCCTCGGCGAGCCGCAGGCAGGTCAGCGGGGCCGAGCCTTCGGCCTTGTTGCTGACGATGACGTAGGCGGGCTGCCCGGCCCGGAGCGTGCGGACCACCTGCGCGGCGATCACCGCGCGGGTATGCGGGTCTTCGTCGATCAGCCGGTCGAAGGGGGCATAGCGCGATTCGGCCTGCTCGTAGGCAAAGCCGGCATGCAGCATCCAGCGCAGCACCAGGGGGCCTGGCGCGCCCTCGTCCATCAGCGCCTGCGCGGGTACCTGCCGTTCGGCGGCGGGCATGCGCTCGCGCGCGGACAGGCAGAAGCGCACCCCGCGTGCGCGCAGCAGCTTGATAAAGCGCGGCGTCAGCAGCGCCGCGTCGCGCAGTTCCACCGCGTAGCAGCCATCGGGCGTCACGGCCGGATCGAACTGGGGCAGGGCGCCGAGGAAGGCATCGAGCCGCGACAGGAAGCCGGCGGCGTCGGTAGCCATGGTTCCCAGCGGCGACAGCTGGAACAGCAGCGGCCCGCATTTGGCGCCAAGACCCGCCGTGGCGGGCGCGATAAAGTCGCGTACGGCGATGGCGGCGTCGAGGAAGCTGGCATTGGCCAGCCTTCCCGCGCCCTCCGAGGTGCGCAGCCACGGATCGCATACGCTGGCGGGCGCCTTGACCAGGAAGCGGAAACCGGCCGGCACCTGGGCCGCGTAGGCCAGGTAGTCGGCCAGCGGGATCGGCGCGTAGAAACCGCGATCGATGCCGGCGGCGCGCAGCAAGGGGTGCTGGGAGTAGGCGGCCAGTCCTTTGCGCGAAAGCAGGCTGTCGCTGTATTCCCCCTGGTAGACCAGTCCGTTCCAGCCGCCATAGGACCATGACGAGGTGCCGAGATGCAGGCCTGCCGGCAGGCGCCCGGCCAGGGCCAGCAGGGCGGGGTCCGGCGGCGGCGCCAGCACGCTCTTGCCGCGGGCGGGCCTGGTGGCGGACGCCGGCGGGCCGGCATGCGTTGCGGTGTCGGCGGAAGGGGGCGGCGCGGGCGGTTCCAGCAGGCCGCCGAACAAGTCTTCAGTCAAGCAGATATTCAGTCGAGCGATTTATCGTAGATATAGCGGCGCGACCAGGGCAGGCTCTGCGACGACAGCCCGGACTTATGGCACACCACCTGGTAGATCGACATCTGGTCGGTGTCGAAGGCATGCGCGCAGCCTGCCAGGTAGACGCGCCAGATGCGGTATTTCTTTTCGCCCACCATGGCGCGGATGGTATCACCCTGCGCCTCGAAATTTTCCGCCCAGTGGCGCAGCGTGCGCGTGTAATGGTGGCGCAGCAGTTCCACGTCGGTGGCCTCCAGGCCGCCGCGCTGCAGCGCGTTGAGCACCATGCCGATGTGCGGCAGCTCGCCCTGCGGGAAGACGTAGCGGTCCATGAACTCGGAGCCGTCCATGGGCGTGGCGCCGCTTTCCGGGTCGGGCGACGTGATGCCGTGGTTCATGGCGAAGCCGTCCTCGGCCAGCAGCTCGCGCATGCGGCTGAAGTAGCCGATCAGGTTGTTCTTGCCCACGTGCTCGAACATGCCGACGCTGGTGATCCGGTCGAAGGTGCCCGCGATGTCGCGGTAATCCTGCAGGCGGATCTCGATGCGGTCGGACAGTCCCGCCTGCCGGACACGTTCGGTGGCGAGATCGAACTGGTTTTGCGACAGCGTGATGCCGACGCAGCGCGCCCCGAATTTTTCAGCCGCGCGCAGCACCAGCGCGCCCCAGCCGCAGCCGATGTCGAGGAGGGTCTGGCCGGGCTGCAGCCGGATCTTGGTGAGGATGTGGTCGATCTTCTTGCGCTGCGCGGTGGCCAGGTCTTCGTTGCCATGCTCGAAGTAGGCGCACGAGTACACCATGGCCGGGTCCAGCCAGAGCCGGTAGAACTCGTTGGAGACGTCGTAGTGGTATTGGATCGAGGCCTTGTCGGCCGCCTTGGTATGCACGAAATGCTGTGCCACGCGTGCCAGCGCGCCGCCGGCCTGTGCGCTGGCGGCGGCCGAGAAGCGGTAGGCCACCGCGATGATGTCGCTCAGCTTGCCGTCCAGGTCGATCTTCTCCTGCACATAGGCTTCGCCGAGATTGTCCAGGCTGGGCGTGAGCAACAGCGGCAGGGCGCCGGCCTCGCGCACGGTCAGCGTGACCGACGGCTGCTCGAAACGGCCGAGCGGATACTCGTTGCCATTCCACAGCCGAAGCTTGACGGGTAGGTTGGCCCGCTCGCGCAGGTCGGCGATCCAGTGATCCAGTTGCTTGTCCAGTGCTTGCTTGAAAAACATGCGGCTTCCCTCCTGACGGTTGCGGCATACTCCTCGAACTACAGCAGAGGGCAGGCGGGGCCTGCTCCTGGCGGCCGCTTCCGGGTGGAAGCGGCCTATATTCACTTTACGACAAATCCAAATTTTGTGCAGTGCGCGACCTCGCTGCCCGCCAGGACACGAACGCGTGCGGCGCGCCTGCCGCTACCCGCATGCGCCGCCATTCATGGCGACAGGCGCACGATCTGCCAGCGGCCGTCCGGCAGCAGCCGGTACGCAATGCGGTCGTGCAGGCGCGACGGGCGTCCCTGCCAGAACTCGATGCGGGTCGGCACCAGCCGGTAGCCGCCCCAGTGCGCCGGGCGCGGCGGGTTGTCGCCGAACTTGGCGCGGAAGTCCGCTTCGCGCTGTTCCAGCACCGCGCGGTCCGGGACTTCGCGGCTTTGCTCCGAGGCCCATGCCCCGAGGCGCGAGCCGAGCGGCCGCGTGGCATAGTAAGCATCGCTCTCGCTATCGGTAACTTTTTCAACATGTCCTTCCACGCGTACCTGGCGCTCCAGCTGCACCCAGTGGAACAGCAGCGCCGCGCGCGGGTTGGCGGCAAGGTCCAGGCCCTTGCGGCTCTCATAATTGGTGAAGAAGGTGAAGCCGCTGGCATCCATGCCCTTGAGCAGCACAATCCGTGCCGAAGGCTGACCATCGGCGTCGACGGTGGCCAGCGTCATGGCGTTGGGCTCGGGCAGCTTGGCGTGTATGGCTTCATCGAACCAGCGCTGGAACTGGCTGATAGGATCGGGTGCCACATCGGATTCGGAGAGCGAACCGAGTACGTAGGTTCGGCGGAGGTCGGCGAGTTGGGTCATGTCGGATCAGGTATCGAGTCAGCAGGCCGCGCGCGGGGCAAGCATGCCCGGCATCGGCGGCCTGTCTGCTTTGAGTATAGCGAAAGCGCACCAAGCCGCATTTGCGCGCACGCAAGTCCCCGCCAGTGCCGTTCAGGCCGGTGGCGGGGGCAGCTTGCGGGCGTGGCCGCGCGAGTAGTAGCCCGCCACCCCCATCGCGCCCGCCATCGACAGGAAGATCGGCAGCATGCCAAGCGCCGTGCCCACCACGCCGAAGGTCAGCGGCCACACCACCTGGCTGGTGTTGAGCACCGCCGAGCGCAGGCCCAGCGCTTCGCCGGCGCGCCCCGAAGGCGATGCCGTGTGCAGGATGTTCATCACGTTGGGCTGGGCGCTGCCCAGGGCGAGGCCGAGCAGGAAAGCAAGGCAGCACATCAGCCAGAACTCGGCGACGAACGGGTAGATCAGGTAGGCCACCGCGCCCACCAGCAGCGCGCCGCGAATCACCTTCCACTCGGACAGCCGGCGCGACACCAGCGGCATCGCCACGCGGATGGCAAAGGTGGCAATGGCGAAGGCGCCCAGCACCCAGCCGATCGACGAGGGGGAGAGACCGACCCGGGTGCCCTGGATGGGAATCAGGAAGGCATGCAGGTCCCAGGCCGCCGACAGCACGGCGCTGGCGATAAAGACCGCGCGCAATTCCGGGTGCGCGAGCAAGCCCAGGGTGGAGTTGCGGCTACCGTCCACGATCGCGCCGCGCGCGGCCCGCCCGCCTTGCGCCGGCAGCCTGCCGCGTACCAGGTGCAGCCCCAGCAGGCCGGCGGCCGCCACGGCCACCAGCGCGAAGAATGCCGGGCGGTAGCCGGCGTGCTCGATCACATAGCCCATCACCACCGGGCCCAGCGTGCCGGAGAACGACAGTCCGAGCGCGTGCAGCGTGTAGTTGCGCAGCCGGGTGCCGTCGGTGGAAATCTGTCCGATCAGCAGCTGCATGGCGACCTGCACCAGCATGAAGCCCACGCCGATCAGCGCGCAGGAGAGATAGAGCGCGGCAATGCCCGGCCACACCGCCGGCAGCAGGGTGCCGGCGACCACCATCAGCGAACCCGCCGTCATCGGCTTGCGCGGCCCGATCTCGTCGATGCGCTTGCCGGCGCGGATGGCCAGCAGCATCGGCAGCAGCGCATAGAGCGACATCAGCATGCCAAGCGTGACGGTCGAGGCCTTGAGGGAGAGGGCAAACAGCGATACCACGACGCGGCTGGCGTTGAAGGCCACGTGGTTGCACACCGTTAGCGCGATCAGGCAGCTGATCGGCGGGACGGTGGCGTGGAGCGGCGTCATGCTGGGGCGGGGGCTGGAGGGAGAATCCGGGAAAAACAAGTGCGGCCTGGGCCGCACCTTTATAAGAACGCCGGTTCCGCAATGCATCCGCAGCCGGACATCCGCTTCGTGCCACTTATTGGTAACTTATTTGTAAATGGCTGTTTAATTATGCGAGCGATGTAGGCGATATACAACGTTCATTTGCACGGATGCACCAAAGTGTTGCGAAATTGCGTCGCAGAGGAAAAAGGTGCCGTCGCATGCGAGCCACGACCGCCTGGCGGCCGGACGGCGCAACTGCTCAGCCGCCCTGATAGAGCGAAGTGCCGGGCGCAGGCCGCGGGGGCAGGTCCGGGCGCACCGGCCGGGATTGGCTACCGGAGGCAGCGGCCGGGGGCTTGGCCCTGGCATCGGGCGAAGCCGGCGGGCTGGCGCCCTGGCCGGCTTTCCCGGCGCCCGGGTCGCGGTACGCCTGGCCCGGCGGCGGCGCGGTGGGGCGTTTGCGCATGCCCGCCAGCAGCCGGCCGCACTGCGAGTCCTCGCCGGTGGACAGGTCCATCAACGGCAGGACGGTGGCAACCGGTGCTACCAGCGCCAGCGCCACGGCGCCGCCCGCGCGCAAGGCCAGCACGCCGATGTCCGGGCTGACCGAAGGCTTTTTCAGCGTGCCTCCCACATACAGCGGCGAACGCAGCGAGAAGATGCGCAGTCCCTTGGAGTCGGGGCGGACGGTCAGCGCGAGCCGCTCGCTGGCCAGGTCGACGGCGCCGCTGGTGTCGATCACGGCATCCTGGGTGTCGAGGACGAAGGTGCGTGCGCGGGCCACGCCCTTGGTAAAGGTGAAATCGCCGACGCCGCAGTTGATCTGCACCGGCTTGTCGCCGAACAGCTTGGCTATCACCACGCTGCCGACGTTCAGGCCCATGGCCTCCAGCAGGAACTTGCTGACCGTGCCGTTTTCCACCAGCAGCCTGGCTTCGCCGTTGGAGGTGCCGAGCAGGGCGGCCACCGAGTTGCCGGTAGCGCTCAACCTGGCGCTGCCGTTGAGTTCGCCGATGCTGGCGCGCATCGGCTCGAGCCTCGGAAACAGCTGCTTGAGCTTGAGGTGGCGTGCCTTCATGTCGATGGTGGCGGCCAGCGGCTCGCGCTTGCCGTCGAGCCGCAGCGCGGACGTCAGGTTGCCGCCGGCCACGCCGAAGTTCAGCGGATCGAGCGTCAGCACGCCGTCGTCCAGCTTGAGATGGGTGTCGAGATCGCTGATCGGCAGGTCGGCGGTGCGGATGATGCGCTTACCGGTGAATCTCACATCGGCGTCGATGCTGTCCCAGCGTTCCGTGCGGAACGGCGCTACCGGCAGGGCCTTGCCGGCGGGCTGGCGCACCGTGCTGTCGGACGCGGCCTGGCCGGGCTTGGCATCCGCGCCGATCAGCGGCGCCAGGTCCTCGAAGCGAAGCTGGTTCGATTCCAGTTGGCCGGACAGCAGGGCGCGCGGCTGGCGCTGGGCATAGGTGAGCGAACCGCTCAGGTCGCTGCCGCCCACGTGGCCGGAGAACCTGTCATAGCGATACACGGATGCGCCCTTGCGCAGCGTCGCCACCAGCCTGCCGCGGGTTTCATACGGCGGGGTGCTGGGCAGCACGATGCCGCTCAGTGCATACAGGGAGGCCATGCTGTCGCCCGACAGCTGCAGGTGCATGTCGAGCGCGCCGAGGTGGGCGGGATTGGTCAGCGTGCCTTCCACCACCGCGCGCGTGTTGCCGACGCGCACGTCGGCCTGCAAGGGGAAGGGGACGTTCGCGTCGCGCAGGCTCAACACCGTGCCGGCCTTGCCGGTGGCGTTGATGGTGGCCTGGTTGTAGCGGCCGGTGGCCTTCCAGCGGATACCGTAGCGCGGGCCTCCGGGGGCGGTTGCGGCTGCGCTGCCCGCCCCGGGCGCCTGGCTGGCCGCGCCTGTCGCCGTCGGGCCGGATGCCGGCGGCGCGATCAGCGCGCCGTCGCGGGTCTTGTCATAGAGCGCGGCGTCGCCGATGGAGTCCAGCCGCGCCTGCAGTTCCAGCTTCAGCACCTGGTCCGTCAGCGCCAGGTCGCCCCGCGCCAGCGAGACTTCGCCGATGTCGAGCTGCCAGCGCGAAGGCGCCTTGCTGGCGGGGGGCGTGAAGGTCCAGTTGTTGCGCTGGTCCGCCAGCCGCTCCAGCCAGACCGCCGGGCTGTCGATGACGATGGTGGGCACCGAGATCCGATGCGAGAGCAGGGGCAGCGGCCGCAGCACGAAGATCAGTTCGCGCACCGTGGCGAAATTGGGCTCGCGGGCCCAGAGGGGATTGCCGACGGTGATGTCGCGCGCGGAAAGCCGGGGCCAGGGCACCCAGGTATGCCAGCCGGTCTCGCCCTCGGCGCTGCGCCAGGTCAGGCTGAGATCGCCATTGACGGCGAAAGGCCGGTCGATGGATTCGGAGACCTTCTGGTTCAGCCAGGGCTTGAGGCGATTCCAGTCGAAGTTCAGGAGAGCGACCGCCAGCGCCGCGATCAGCAGCAGCGGGGTCAGTACACTCCAGAGAACGGCCTTGCGGCGCAGGGTCATGGGTCGGTTTCCTGATCGGCGCGGCCCGCCGCAGCGTCTGCGGGACAATGCAGCGGTCGAACCGCGGCTGGGGGGCTGCGGTTATTGTATAGTTGCGCGCCCCGCTATCCTGTCGGCGCCCGGCCGACAAGGTGGCGCAACGCGCGCTTTCCCCCGCAGTGTCCTCCAATCAGCAAGCTTCGAGCGAAGAAATGAGCAATCTCGTCCCGGAAACATTCGCCCAGCCGGAGTTGGCGCAACTGCCGCCGGCGCTCGCCCACGAGAGCCCGGAGGAGGAGGACTATCATCGCCGCTTCGGTGGCGTGGCGCGCCTGTACGGCGCGGCGGGCCTGGCGCGGCTTGAGGCGGCCAAGGTGTGCGTGGTCGGTATCGGCGGGGTGGGCAGCTGGGCGGCCGAGGCCCTGGCGCGAAATGCGGTCGGCCGCGTCACGCTGATCGATCTCGACCATATCGCGCTGTCCAATACCAACCGCCAGATCCACGCCCTGGGCGATGCCTATGGCCGCGCCAAGGTGCAGGCCATGGCCGAGCGGATGGTGCAGATCAACCCGCGCTGCCAGGTGCGGGAGGTGGATGACTTCGTGACGGTGGACAATGTGGCCGAGCTGCTGGACGGGCACGACTACATCATCGATGCCATCGACTCGGTCAAGGTCAAGATCGCCATGCTGGGCTGGGCCCGCCGCGTGGGCAGGCGCATCATCACCTGCGGCGGCGCCGGCGGCCAGCTCGACCCGACCCGTATCCGCGTGGTCGATTTCTCCCGTACCCAGCAGGACCCGCTGCTGGCCAAGGTGCGCTCCAGCCTGCGCAAGGACTGGGGCTGGCCGCGCAATCCCAAGCGGAAGTTCGGCATCGACGCGGTCTACTCGGACGAGCCCCTGCGCTATCCCGAGCCCGAACAGCAGGCCTGCGAGATCGACGAGGCCCCGGCGGCCGCTCCCGCCGCAGCACCGGCCGGCCCGCAGGGGCTGGCCTGCGCCGGCTTCGGCTCCTCGGTGGCGGTGACCGCGGTGTTCGGACTGGTGGCGGCCTCCACGGTGCTAAGCGCGCTGACCGCGCCAGACCCGGCGGCCCCGGATCCGGCGGCACCGGACTAAAGCCACGCGCGTGGCCGCCATCACGCCGCCAGGCGCGCCAGCAGGGCGGCGAATTCGGCCTCGCCGGGGGCGGTATTGTCGAAGTAGGCCAGCTCGGGATACTGCTCCGGCGCGGGCATGAAGCGCCGCGTCCGGTAGTCCTCCCAGTGCGCCAGCTTGTAGGCGTCGTTGGGATTGGCGCGCCGCACGATACGCGCGTGGGCCTCGTCTTCCGGCAGGTGCACCCAGAGCGTGCGCACCGTGGTGCCGGCTGGCATGCGCAGCCATGCTGGATCGTGCAACAGATGGTCGCGCACCTCGCGCGACAGCGGGCCCACCACGATCACGCTGATGCCGAGCAGAAGATTCTCGCGCGCGGTGTCGAGCAGGCCGTGGTATTCGGCATCGCGCAGGTACTTGAGATAGGTCGGGCTGTCGCGGTCGTTCGGGTCGCCGGTCAGCGCGCTCATCGCCGCGGCACTGTAGCCGCCGTAGAGCGTGTCCTTGTCCAGCAGGCAGAACGGTTCGCCGGTAGCCTGCATCAGCGGGCCGATCAGGCGGTGGGCCAGGGTGGTCTTGCCGGTGCCGGCATGGCCGCAGAAGAAGAGCAGTCGGGGCATTGGGGGGCCAGGGGGCAGCCTGGCGGGAGCGGAGTTCAGGCTCCAGCATAACCCCTGGACGTGGGCCAGCCCGGCACAACCGCGCCTTGTCCTGGATCAGGCCGCTGCGCGGCAGATTCGGTATCCTTGCGGTTTGCCCGCTTCCGTCCTCCCTGTCATGACCGATTCTTCCGCACCGAGCACCGCCGTCCTTGCACCCGAGCTTTTGCTGGGCGAGCCGGTGACCGACGCCACCCACGCTGAATTCGTCCAGTTGCTGGATGCTGCCGCGCGCGCCGACGACGCCGGGTTCCTGGCGGCGCTGGACGAGTGGATCGACCATACCCGCCACCATTTCGGGCAGGAGGAAGCCTGGATGGAGGCGATGGCCTTCGGCCCGCAGCATTGCCATCGGGGCGAGCACGAGCAGGTGCTGGCGGTGGCCGGCGCGGTGCGCGACAAGGTCGCCGAGGGCGACCTGGCGCTGGGCAGGCGGCTGGTGTCGGAACTGCCCGGCTGGTTCGACCAGCATGTGAAGTCGATGGACGCGATGATGGTCGATCACATGCGCGAGAACGGCTTTTCGCTGATCGAGGCGCCGGCCGGGCAGGCTGCCTGAAGCGGCTGCCGCCTCAGCCGGCCCTGGCCGCGGCGCGGTCGAGCACGACGAAGTGCTTGCGCACCGCTTCGAGCACCTCGAACAGGCCGGTGAACCCGGCCGGGATCACGCAAGCGTCGCCGGGGCCGAATTCGCGGGCCTGGCCGGCGTCGTCGCTGATGCGGATGCGTCCGCTGATGACATGGAAGAACTCCTCCTTGCCGGCCGGGAACGCGATGCGCCAGGCGCCGGGCTCGCAAGCCCACACGCCGCAATCGAAATCGCCCTGGCCGGCGCTGTAGTGCGTCCAGGTGGTGCGGTCCGGGTTGCCGGCGACCAGCCGGTCGGGGCGTGGCCGGTCATGGCTGGGCAGGGGTTGCGCGTCGGTCTGGAAATCGGTCAGGCGGGGCAGGGAGGCGGTCACGGCGGAACTGGGGAATTAGGGAAACAGGGCAGGTGCGGCGGGAGAGCGGGCTGGCCCGCCCGCAGCATGCACCCGCCAGTTTAATTCAGCGCCGAGGCCAGTTGCCGGCGCCAGCGCGACACCGCCTCGGGCTGGTCGCCCATCAGCGCGAATACCGACAGCATGGTGGTCCGCCCGACATCGTCGCCGAAGGCCCGGTCTGCGCGCACGATGGCCAGCAGTTGCGCCAGCGCCGCCTCGTATTGCCGGTGCGCGATCAGGGCGCGCGCGAGGTCCAGGCGTGCCTGGAGATCGTCCGGCGCCGCGGCGATGCGGGCCATCAGGACAGCCGGGTCGGGCAGGCCGGAGACGCCGCGCATGGCCTCGATCCGGGTGCGCAGCGCGGCGAACCCATCCTCCTGGGTGGCGTCGGGCGATAGCATGCCGAACTCGGCCTCGGCTTGCTCCAGCGCGTCTTCGTCGAGCAGAAAACCGATGTACTCCAGGCGCGCCGCGTCGAAGCCGGGGTCGAAGGCCAGCGCCGCCTGGAACGCCGCACGGGCGGCGTCCCTATCGCCAGCGGCGGCGTGATCGCGCGCCGCGCGCAGGGCCACCTGGCCCGGGTCGGGCATCACGCGCGCAATGAACTCGCGCAGGCCGGACTCCGGCAGCACACCGGTGAACTGATCGACCGCCTGGCCGTCCGCGAACGCCACCACGTGCGGAATGCTGCGCACCCCGAAATGGGCCGCCAGCTCCTGGTTCTCGTCCACGTTCACCTTGGCCAGCCGCCATTTGCCGGCGGCTTCGCCTTCCAGCTTTTCCAGCATCGGCCCCAGGGTGCGGCAAGGTCCGCACCAGGGTGCCCAGAAATCCACCAGCACGGGGACATGGCGCGACGTGTCGATCACGTCGGCCTCGAAGTTCTGCAGGGTTACGTCGCTCATGGCTTGGTCTCGAGAAGTGGAGCCCCCGCGGCAGCGCCGCCGGGCAGGGCATTTCACCCTCTTCATTTTGGGGCGGGACCGGCCGAATGCAACCTTGCCGCGGTGGCGGGAGGGTAGACAAGGGTAAGCGATGGATTGAAAATAGAACGGTCGTTCGGTTATATTGATTGACCGGTATCTGATACGCATTGATACGCATCGACCCGCATGCCAAGACCACGGTCCTCGAGACCGCACAGGAGACCAATATGCAGACCCCTCAGCCCGCGCGCCCGCATTTCCAGTTCTGGCCCAAGCGCGTGCCCACCGAGATCGTGCTGCCGGAGACTTCGCTCTGGTACAACCTGGTGGTCTCCGCCCATCGCTACCCCGGCAAGGCGGCCATCCGGTATTTCGGCAACGCCATCAGCTTCCGGGAGCTCGAGGCCCAGGCCAGCGCAATGGCTGGCTGGCTGCAGCAAAAGGCGGGGGTGAAGAAGGGCGACCGGGTGCTGCTCTATATGCAGAACTGCCCGCAGTTCATCATTGCCTACTACGCCATCCTGCGCGCGGACGCGGTGGTGGTGCCGGTCAACCCGATGAACCGCGCCGAAGAATTCAAGCACTACATCAGCGACGCGCAGGCCCGCGTGGCGATCCTGAGCGCCGACCTGGCCGGCGGGGCCGAGCAGGCCAATGGCGAACTGCCGGCCGGCCAGCGCCTGCAGCATCTGCTGGTCACGCAATACAGCGACGCGCTGCCGCCCAGCTACGCGCATCCCGAAGACGCGCCGGCCGCCTGGCTGACCACCCAGCATCCCCTGCCCGCAGGCGCCACGCCGTGGGCCGAGGCGCTCGCCGCGCAACTGGTTCCGGCCCCGCATACCGCCGGCCCGGACGACATGGCGGTGATGCCCTACACCTCGGGCACCACCGGTTTCCCCAAGGGTTGCATCCACACCCATCGCTCGGTGATGCACAACGTCATCGGCGGCAGCATCTGGAGCGGCAGCGGCGCGGAATCGACCATCCTGTCGGTGCTGCCGCTGTTCCATGTGACCGGCATGCAGTACGGCATGAACGGCCCGATCTACAGCGGCGCCACCGTGGTGATGCTGCCGCGCTGGGATCGCGAAGTCGCCGGCCGGCTGATCTCGCGCTACCAGGTCACGCACTGGACCAATATTCCGACCATGGTGATCGATTTCCTGGCCAGCCCGAACCTGGAGCAGTTCGACCTGTCCAGCCTGCGTTATATCGGCGGCGGTGGCGCGGCCATGCCGCAGGCGATCGCGGAGCGCCTGAAGCAGCAGTTCGGCCTGAATTACCTGGAAGGCTACGGCCTGTCCGAGACCATGGCGCCGACCCACAGCAATCCGGGCGATCGCCCCAAGCTGCAGTGCCTGGGCGTGCCCTTCCTCAATACCGACGCGCGCGTGATCGACCCGGTGACGCTGGAGGAAATGCCGGTCAATGAAGTCGGCGAGATCATCGTGTGCGGCCCGCAGGTGTTCAAGGGCTACTGGGGCAAGCCCGATGCCACCCGCGATGCCTTCATCGAATTCGACGGCAAGACCTTCTTCCGTACCGGCGACCTGGGCCGCATGGATGAGGACGGCTACTACTTCATCACCGACCGGCTCAAGCGCATGATCAATGCGTCAGGCTTCAAGGTGTGGCCGGCCGAAGTCGAGAACCTGCTGTACAAGCATCCCGACGTGCAGGAGGCCTGCATCATCGGCACGCGCGACGCCTACCGCGGCGAGACCGTGAAGGCCGTGGTGGTGCTCAAGACCCATGCCAAGGGCAAGACCACGCCCGAGGACATCATCGAGTGGGCCAAGGAGAACATGGCGGCCTACAAGTATCCGCGCGTGGTGGAGTTCGTCGATGCGCTGCCCAAATCGGGCACGGGCAAGGTGATGTGGCGCCACCTGCAGGAAAGCGAGAACGCGCGCAACGCCGGGGCCAAGCCGGCCGAGGCCTGATGCGCCGGCAAGTTGCCTGATGCAAGGGCGGCGAGTTCCGGGCGCGCCCCGGGACAATCCGGCCGCGCCTCAGTGCCCGCGTTCGCGCATCAGCATCTTCACTATGGTCTTGTAGCTGCGCTCGCGCGCGTGCCGGGTCGGGCTGGTGCCGTCGCGGTCCGCCAGGTTGGCATCCGCGCCGGCGTCCAGCAGCAACTGCACGATGTCTTCGTAGCGCGCGCTGCCGTCCCCCATGACGATGGCTTCCAGCAAGGCGGTCCAGCCTTGCCCGTTGACGTGGTCGACCGCGACGCCGGCTTTCAGCAACACTTTCACCACTTCGGTATTGCCATGCTCGCAGGCTGCGATCAGGGCGGTGTTGTCGTAGCCGTCGGTGCTGCCGACGTCGGCGCCATGGGCCAGCGACAACTGCACCACCTCGAGCTGCCCCGTAGCCGCCGCCAGCAGGAACGGGCTGTTGCCCTCGACATCCTTGCGGTTGACGTCGGCGCCAGCCACCACCAGCGCCCTGGCGACTTCCGTATGCCGGCTGTAGACCGCCACCAGCAAGGCGCTGCGGTTGTGATCGTCGGTAGCCTGGGCCGATGCGCCCGCTGCCAGCAAGCGCTTGACCAGTTCGAGATCGCCGACCGAGGCGGCCGCGATGAGGTTGCGGTCCAGCGCGCCGACGCTGTCGTGCGCGGCGGACGGAGAGTGCGCCGAGCCATGCCCGTGCGAGCGCGGTGAAGCCTGTGCCGGACCGCTTCCTGCCGGGCGTGCCGCCAGGCTCGACCCGCCCGGGCCGGCCAGCAAGGCGCCGCCCATCAGCAACCCGGTCAGTCCCAGCACTTCGGCAAGCACCAGGCGGCGAGGGCGGGCGGCAGGGCGTGGCATCCCGGTGGTTCCTGGATCAGGCGATTTCGCTTGCGGCGCGGGTGGCCGCGCCCGCGGCATCCGTATCCTGCAGGCGGCGCCAAAGCCGCCCCAGGTAGGGGTCGTCGACGCCGTTGGTGGCAAGGCCCAGCAGGGTTTGCTGGAGGTACTCGCGAGCCGGGCCGTAGAGCCCGCAGGCATGGCGCAGGCACGCCACCACGCGGTCGTCGGGCAGCCGGCCAGCGTAGGACTCATGCGTGCGGTTCATCACGAAGGCCAGCGCCCGCTGCGGCGCGCTGCCGGCCATCTTCACGTTGAGCCAGCGCGGATGATAAGCCCCGGTGAGCATCTCGCGGCGCCACAGCAGGCGGAATTCCTGCTCGATCATGTGATGGGGAATGCGGAAGACGACGCCATGGCAGGAGCCGCCGCGATCCAGTCCCAGCACCAGGCCCGGGTCGTCCCAGGTGCCCCGGTTGATGCGCGAATAGAGATAGAAGCCGCGGTGGTAGCCGTGCACGGTGGCAAGCCGGTGGTCGGTGTGGACCACCATCGGGTTCCAGATCAGCGAGCCGTAGCCGAACAGCCAGACATCGCCGGCCAGCGCCGGCGAATCCGGGCGCCGGTCGAGCGTGGCGCGCAGCGAACCCTCGAGCGCTTCGGCGGGAAGCAGCGAGGAAGCCACCGGCGTGCTGCATAGAGAAGCACGCAGCCGATCCGTTTCGAGATCTTGTCGGGTGATGGCCATGGTGCAAGCATAATCCAAAGCGGCGCGGCGGGCGGCATGGAAACCACATGGCGAGGAGAAATCTGTGTAAGGTTCCCCACGTTGTCGGCGGCTCGCAACGGTCAGGTTTCGATCGGAGTCAGGCGTGCGCACGCGAGCGGCGCCGCTGGCAGGCAGGGTGGCCAGGCCTATGCCGCGCTACGAGGTGCCGGGGGGATGGCGGCTGCCGCGCCGGCGCGATATTTCGGCGCGATACTTGACCTGGCAAGGTGGCGGTATCGGCCGACATGTCTTTACAATGCTGGCATCAACCAGGAGATCAGGCTATGGCGCGTACGCTCACGGTGGCCTTCGGCACCGGCAAGGAATTCGGTTTCACCATTGGCGATGCCGAGCTGGCGGCGGTCAGCGAGGATGCCGGCTGGCGCTGGTTCGACCGCGAATACGCCGAGCTCGATTGCCAGGCCTCCAGCCCGGTGGGCAAGGTGCTGGTGATCGACAAGATCCTCAACGTGGCCAAGTTCTCCGGCGAAGCGCGATTTTCCGGCGATGCCGCCTGGGCGCAGGACTATGCCCGCCATGCCGCGCGCCTGCTGGACCGCGACAAGGTGCGGGTCGACGTGGGCAACGCTGCGATCAGCTTTTAGTGCTGGAAGCGCGTCCGGCCGGCATGGCCGGGGCCGGAACGCACAAGGGGCGCCCGCGGGCGCCCCTTGTTGCTTGTTGCCATCCGCGCAGGCGCGCGGGATGGCATGCCGATGGCTGCCGCCCGAGCGGCAGCCAGGCGCTCAGACTGCCAGCAGTTCCACTTCGAACAGCAGCGTGGCGTTGGGCGGAATCACGCCGCCCGCACCGCGCGCGCCGTAGCCGAGTTCGGCGGGGATCACCAGGCGGCGCGTGCCGCCCACCTTCATGCCCTGCACGCCTTCGTCCCAGCCGCGGATGACATGGCCGGCGCCCAGCGGGAACACGAAGGGATCGTTGCGGTCCTTGCTCGAATCGAACTTGCGGCCGGCCTGTTCGTTCTCGTAGAGCCAGCCGGTGTAGTGCACCGTGACATGCTTGCCTGCCGTGGCTTCGGCGCCTTCGCCGGTTACGGTGTCTTCATATTGCAGGCCGGAGGGAGTGGTATTCATGGATGGCTTCCTTGTGCTGTATCAGCGAGGGTCACGGGTTCGGTGCGACCGGCGTTTGCGGTCGCACCGGGCGGATGGGTGATGCGAAAAACACGAAATACACAAAATGCGAAAACCGGGCGGCGCGGCAGGCTCAGCCCGCCGGGCGCTGCAGGACTTCGAGCGTGATGCGGACGTTGTTGTCGTCGTCGCTGACCCAGATTTCACTGTCCTGGATCGTCACCGACAGCCGCATGGCGCGCTGCGCCAGGGCGGCGAGCGCTTCCACCGCCTCGGCGGGCACATTGTAGATGGTCACGTTGCGCAGCTTGCCTGCCTTGCCGGCCATGCCCTTCCACCATTCGCGCGCGCTGGCACCATTGTAGGTGAACACCGTGACACGGTCGGCGCGCGCCGCCGCGCGCTTCAGGCGGGATTCGTCGGGCTGGCCCAGCTCGATCCAGTGGGCGATTTCGCCGGTCAGGGTCTTTTCCCACAGGTCCGGCTCGTCGGGCTCGTCGAGGCCACGGGTGAAGGTAAGCGTGTCGCTGGCTTCGCAGGCGAAGGCCAGCAGCCGCACCATCATGCGCGCGTCGTTCTCGGACGGGTGCTTGGCGATGGTCAGGGCGTGGCTGCCGTAGTAAGGCCGGTCCATGTCGGACACCGACAGTTCGGCCTTGTAGATGGTGGATTTGAGAGCCATGGGAGAAGACTGGGCGCGGCAGAGGCTGCGAGAAGCGAAAGGCCGCATCATACGTGAAACGCGCGGCGCGATCGCGACTGCGCCATGGCCGCGGTCCGCCATGTCTTGCAAGGACGCCACGATCGGCCCGGGAGCGCGCCGTCAGGCGCTGACGGCGCGCAGCGCGATCCCGCTCAGCAGCGCGGCAAAACCCGGCCGGGTTTGCCAGGCTTCCCCCAGCAAGTGACCCGTAGCGGGCAGGTCGATCACCTCGACCCGCTCGGCCAGGCTGGCACGGGCGGCCAGGGTGTCGGCAATGCAGGGTGGAATGACGTTGTCCTCGGCGCCGCGCACCAGCGTGATGCGGCCGCGAAAGCGCTCGATCTGCTCGAAGGCGAGCGAGGCGCGCCAGCTGCCGGGCGTGCGCAGCACGGCCGTAAAGGCCGGGCCGAAGGGCAGTTCGAAGGCGGCCGGGTCGTAGGCGGCGCCCACCAGCGTCAGCAAGCGCTCGATCCGGTTGGCCGGATCGGCCGCCATGCGCACGGCGATTTCGCCGCTCATGCTGATGCCGATCAGGGCCCTCGGACCGCTGCCGTCCAGATGCGCCAGCGCTGCTTGCGCTTCGCCCAGGCGCTTGGCCAGCGAGTTGGGCGTGCGGGCGGCGCTTTCGCCGTGGCCGGAAAAATCGATGGCGACACTGCCGACGCCGTGCGCGGCCAGCGCCTGCCGCAGTGCCAGCCAGCGTCCGCGGTGGCTGGTGCCGGCGCCGTGCAGCAGCAGGCAGCTGGCGCCGTTGCCGGCGTCGATGCGGTCCGCGGCCAGCGTTTCGGCGCCGGCCGCGATGTCGAAGCGCAGGGGTGTGCTCATGAATGGCGCGCCGGGGTCCCTGAGGATCAACGCGATTTGCGGTAGTCGCTGAGGTAGTAGCGCAGCAGCGCCGCAGCCAGGTTCAGGCAGAGGAAGGCCGCCGCCACTACCATGGCGTGCCCGGCCGGGCTGTCGAGTTGCCCCGACTGGGCCAGGCCGAGCAGCCAGCTTCCAACCAGCGGGATCAGCAGCGGCACCAGCAGGGCGCGGCGGCCATAGGTGCGAAGCGCCCACGCCGGGAAGGGGCGCAGGAAGTCCAGCGGGATACTGCAGACCAGGCAGGCGCCCGCCGCCGCCAGCGCGGCAGCCACGATATCCCCAGCTTGAATCATCGTCATTTGTGTTCGTTCCCCGTTCGGGCGAAGGCCGGGAGACAGGACCGGCCAAATAGGCAAACCCCTGATTCTACAGAAGAAATCGGTGCTTCAGGTGCCGCCGGGGCGACATCCCGCAGCGCCGCCGGATGCTGGGCGGCGCGGCTGTCACTCCAGCGCCGGCAGCGACGGCGTCGCCTCCACGGACATCGTGAGCACCACGGTATCGCCCACCTCGGGCAGGAAGCGCGTCATGCCAAAGGTGCTGCGCGACAGCACGGCGCGAAAATCGCCGCCGCAGACGTGACGCTTGATGCCGAACAGGGAAATCGCGCCGCAGCTGAACCGCTCCGCCTCCAGCCGCAGCGGCTGCGTGACGCCGTGCAGGGTCAGCTCGCCTTCCACGGCCACCAGCCGGTCGCCTTCGCGTACAAAGCGGCTGGCCTGCAGCCTGACCACGGGGAAATTCTGCGCATCGAGGAACTGGGGCGAACGCAGGATGCCGTCCAGGGTACGGTTGCCGGAATCGACCGAGTCGGCATCCACCGTGAAATCGATCGCGCCGCTGCCGCTGGTTTCGTCGTAGCGGATGCGGCCGTCGATCTTGCCGAAGCGCCCGCGCACCGAGGTCCGCTCGAAATGGCTGGCGGCGAAATACACCGTGGTGTGGGTCGGGTCGACCTTGAAGTCGAGCGGTTCCGCCAGAGCCGTGCCGGGCAGCAAGGACACCAGCAGGCATAGTGAGCAAAGGGCGGTTGGCAGGTGCCGCATAGGGCATATCCTCAGTGGACGAACACCGGCAGCAGGAAGATGCCGATCACGGACAGGAAGCCCACGGTCCAGCACAGGGTGCGCAAGGTGGCGCGATCGGCCAGGTAGCACAAGGTGTACAGGATGCGCGCAGCGACGAAGACCAGCGCCAGTTCGTCGATGCGCGAGGCCGGCGCATGCAGGAAGCTCGCCGAGAGCACGGCGGCGGCGAAGAAGGGGAAGGCCTCGAAGTGGTTGCGGTGGGCCTGGTCGGCCCGCCGGGCACGCCCGGCCTGCTCTTCCAGCCAGCCGCGCGGGTCGTGATTGTCGTAGCCGCGTCCGCCCGCCTTGGCGATGCCCACCGTCACGACAGGCAGGATGCCTGCGAGCAGCACACACCAGAATGCAATCGGCATGGATATTTCCTTTGCTTGGGGGCAGGCGCCCGGTGGCCGGCCGGACCAGCCGCCGGGCATGCCTGCGGATGGGCTGGCCTCAGGCCGCCACCACCCGAATCTTCACGCCGGGCACGCTGACCACCTGGCCGGCGCGGATCTTGGCGGTCTTGCGCGATTCCACCGCGCCGTCGACCGACACTTCGCCGGTCGCCACCAGGGCCTTGCCGGCGCCTCCGCTGTCGCATATCCCGGCCACCTTGAGCAGGTCGTTGAGGGCGATATGCTCGCCCTCGAGCGGGAAGGTTATGGTTTGCATGGTCCTCGTCTGCCTTGTTCCTTGTTGACTTCGTTTGCCTCGTTCGACTCACTTGCCCCAGCTGTCCTTGAGACCGACGATGCGGTTGAAGACCGGCTTGCCCGGCCTGGAGTCGACGCGGTCGGCGACGAAGTAGCCATGGCGCTCGAACTGGAAGCGGTCTTCCGCGGCGGCCTGCTGCAGGCCGGGCTCCAGGTAGGCGGTGACCGTTTTCTTGGAGCCCGGGTTCAGCGCGTCGAGGAAGTTCTTGCCGCCGGCATCCGGGTTCGGGTCGCTGAAGAGGCGGTCGTACAGGCGCACTTCCGCTTCATAGGCGTGCGGTGCGCTGACCCAGTGGATGTTGCCCTTGACCTTGACGCTGTCGGCGCCCGGCGTGCCGCTCTTGGTGTCGGGCAGGTAGTTGGCGTGCACGGCAATCACCTTGCCGTCGGCGTCGCGGTCCACGCCCGTGCATTCGATCACATAGCCATAGCGCAGGCGCACCTTGCTGCCGGGATTGCCGTCCTTGGGCGCGAACAGGCGGAAGTAGCCCTTGGGCGGCGCTTCGCTGAAGTCGTCTTGCTCGATCCACAGCTCGCGCGACAGCGGGAACACGCGACGGCCCAGCTCCGGCTTCTTCGGGTGCACGGGCGCCGAGCACTCTTCGCTCTGGCCTTCGGGGTAGTTGTCGAGGATCAGCTTGAGCGGGTCCAGCACGCCCACGCTGCGCGCGGCGCGCGCGTCGAGGTCGTCGCGCACGGCGCCCTCCAGCGTGCTCATGTCGATCCAGCTATCGGACTTGGCCACGCCGATGCGGTCGCAGAACAACTGGATCGATTCCGGCGTGAAGCCGCGGCGGCGCATGCCCACGATGGTGGGCATGCGTGGATCGTCCCAGCCGTCCACGCGGTTCTCAGCGACCAGTTGCAGCAATTTGCGCTTGCTGGTGATGGCGTAGGTCAGGTTCAGGCGGGCGAATTCATACTGGTGCGGCAGCGGATCGCTGAACACGCCGCATTCGCGCAGCTGCGCCAGCACCCAGTCGTACAGCGGACGGTTGTTCTCGAACTCCAGCGTGCACAGCGAATGCGTGATGTTTTCCAGCGCGTCCGAGATGCAGTGGGTGAAGTCGTACATCGGGTAGATGCACCACTTGTCGCCCGTGCGGTGGTGATGGGCGTGGCGGATACGGTAGATCACCGGGTCGCGCATCACGATATTAGGCGCGCTCATGTCGATCTTGGCGCGCAGCACGTGTTCGCCGTCGGCGTACTTGTCGTCGCGCATGTCGCGGAACAGCTGCAGGTTTTCCGCCACGCTGCGGTCGCGGAACGGCGAGGGCGTGCCGGGGCGCGAGAAGTCGCCGCGGTTGGCGGCGATCTGCTCGGCGGTCTGGCTGTCCACATAGGCCACGCCGCGCTCGATCAGCTTTTCGGCGAAGGCATAGAGCTGGTCGAAGTAGTCGCTGGCGTAGTACAGGTGAGGCTGCTTGCTGCCGTCCGCGCCGGTGCTGTCCCAGCTGAAGCCGAGCCAGTGCACCGCGTCGATGATGGAGTCGACGTATTCGGTGTCTTCCTTGACCGGGTTGGTGTCGTCGAAGCGCAGGTGGCAGCGGCCGGCGTAATCGCGCGCCATGCCGAAGTTCACGCAGATGCTCTTGGCGTGGCCGATATGCAGGTAGCCGTTGGGCTCCGGCGGGAAGCGGGTGATGACGGTGGGCAACGGCTGGCCCTGCGCATCCTGGCGGCCGGCGTAGGTGCCGGAGGCGAGGTCCTGGTCGATGATGCTGCGCAGGAAATTGGATGCGGCGGGCGTATTGTCGTTGGCTTTGGGGTCGTGGCTCATTTGGGCGCCGATGGGCTGTTAATTCCGCGGGGGCGGCGGCCGCGATGGCGGCCCGCTGCCCGCCGCGATGCTCGATTGCGTGGCGGATTGCCGGATCGGGTGATTTTACCGTGCCTGCGGCCAGTGTCGGGGAAACTGAGCGCGCCGGCCGGAAAACAGCCGGCGCGGCCGGGTTCGCCGCCGGTTTGAAATACCAGGCGCGGCCAATTTCGGCGATCCGGTGGACTAGGATGGAGGGAGCGCATCCGCCCCTGGAGCTTGCCGCCATGCCGACGCCAACCATTACCCCGGCCACCCGCCCCAGCCCGGACGAGGCCGTAGCCGGACTCTGGCAGGCCGCGGGGCTGCCGGCCGCGGCACTGGGCCGGCTGCAACTCGGCGGCGCCGACCCGGTGCTGCCATCCTCCTTCGCCGTGGGCACCGCTGCCCAGGCCAGCCTGGGCGCCGCGGCGCTCGCCGCCGCCGCCCTGTGGCAGCAGCGCAGCGGGCGCTGGCAGGACGTCGCCGTGGAGATGCGTCACGCGCTGGCCGAATTCCGCAGCGAACGCTACCTGCGCGTCGATGGCGCGCCCTGGCCGGAGTTCCGGGATCCGCTCTCCCGGCTTTTCCGCTGCGGCGATGGCCGCTGGGTGCGCCTGCATGCCAATTTTCCCCACCACCGCGATGGCGTGCTGCGACTGCTCGGCTGCGCCAACGATGTCGCGGCGGTGCAGGCCGCCCTGCAAAAGTGGGAGGCCGAGGCGTTCGAGACCGCTGCCTCCGAGGCAGGCCTGGTGGTGGCCGCCATGCGCAGCTTCGAGGCGTGGGACCGGCATCCCCAGGGACAGGCGCTGCACGGCATGCCGCCGCTGACCATCGAGCGCATCGGCGAGGCGCCGCCGCAGCCGTTGCCGGATCTGCCGGCCACCGGCGCGCGCCCGCTCACGGGCGTGCGCGTGCTGGATTTCACCCGCATCATCGCCGGGCCCGTGGCCGGACGCACCCTGGCGGCGCATGGCGCCGACGTGCTGCTGGTCACTGCCGCCCATCTGCCGGCCATCATGCCGCTGGTGATCGATACCGGACGCGGCAAGCGCTCCTGCCAGCTGGACCTGCGCGACCCGGACGACAAGCACGCCATGCACAAGCTGCTGCATGGCGCCGATGTCCTGATCCAGGGCTATCGGCCGCAGGGGCTGGCGGAACTGGGCGTGGGGCCGCAGGCGGCCGCGCGCGCGCGGCCGGGCATCGTCTATGTGACGCTGAGCGCCTATGGCCACACCGGGCCGTGGGCTGGCAAGCGCGGCTTCGATTCCCTGGTGCAGACCGCGAGCGGATTCAACCACGCGGAAGCGCAGGCCGCGGGCAGCGACACGCCGCAGCCGTTGCCGGCCCAGGTGCTCGATCATACGGCCGGCTACCTGCTGGCGCTGGGCGCCATGGCCGCGCTGCACCGGCGCGCAGGCGAGGGCGGCAGCTGGCATGTGCGGGTGTCGCTGGCGCAGACCGGCCAGTGGCTGCGCGGCCTCGGGCGGCTTGAAGGCGGAATGGAGATACCGGATCAGCGCTTCGAGGATGTGGCCGACCTGATGGTGGCCTTGCCTTCGGGCTTCGGTGCGCTGGGCGTGGTGTCGCATGCGGCCCGGCTGTCGGAGACGCCTGCGCAATGGGCGCTGCCCTCGGTGCCGCTCGGCACCCATATGCCCGAGTGGCTGCCGCGCGCCTGAGCGGCGCGCGGTGGGAACCCCGGGCTTCAGGCGCCCGTCATGCGCGCCATCCACTCCGCCATGTCGCGCTCGATGGCGCTGCCTTCCCGCTGGGCCGCGAGAATGCGGGCGCGGTCGGTGGCGGGGCGGTTCTGGCTGAGCTTGAACTTGGCTTCGATGCGCGTCGGCTCGATGCGCAGGCCGACGATCCCGCCCAGCATCTTTTGCTTGAAATCCTCCGGCAAGTCATGCCATTGCGCGGCATAGCCCGGTTCGTTATGGGCGATCAGCCGCTTGAGCAGCGCGTCCTTGGCGCCGGCGTCATGCACGGTGACGATCTCGGCGTACACATGCACGGCAACGTAGTTCCAGGTCGGCACCGACCGCTTTTCCTCGTACAGCGCCGGCGATACGTAGCCATGCGGCCCCTGGAACACCAGCAAGGCCTTGGGAGTCTGCTCCAGCCAGCGCCAGTGCGGGTTGGCGCGCGCCATATGGGCTTCGATCCGCCAGCTGTCGCCGCTACGCTCGGCTACCACCGGCAAATGCGTGGCGAAGGGGAGGCCGCCGGCGTCGTTACCGATCAGGGTGGCGAAGGGATAACGGCGCATGACCTCGTCGATGGCGTCGTTCTCGGTACAGGCGAAGTGGGTTGGCGTGTACATATATCCGGGGTAGTCAAGCTTCAATACAGGGTTTGCTTCAGCCGTTCCGGCTGCGTCTGGTCGTAGGCGGCCCCGTCGATCGCATGGCGGCTCAGGTCGGCCAGGATGGTGCCGTTGCTCGGAAGGCTGGTGCGCGCCACCTGCGTTGCCGGGTCCCATAGTTTCGAGCGCACCAGCGCACGGGCGCACTGGAAGAACACCGACTGGATCGAGATCACCAGCACCGTGGCCGGTGCCTTGCCGTCGATGACGCAGCGCGCGATCAGCGCCGGGTCGACCGAGACCAGGGCGGTGCCGGCCACGCGGATGGTCTCGTTCACGCCGGGGATCAGGAACAGCAGGCCCACGCGTGGGTCGGCGACGATATTGCGCAGGCTGTCGATGCGGTTGTTGCCGCGCCGGTCCGGCAGCAGCAGGGTGCGTTCGTCGAGCACCTGCACGAAGCCGGGCGCATCGCCGCGCGGCGAGCATTCGGCGTATTCACCACCCACCGTGGAGAGCAGGCAGAGCGGTGCGGCCTCGACAAAGGCGCGGTAGTGTGGATGGAGGTGGTCGACTTCCT
Organism: Cupriavidus sp. 96C5-1; assembly: GCF_057798855.1. Lineage (NCBI taxonomy): Bacteria > Pseudomonadati > Pseudomonadota > Betaproteobacteria > Burkholderiales > Burkholderiaceae > Cupriavidus > Cupriavidus sp. 96C5-1. The sequence continues at coordinate 425,238 of NZ_JBYOJU010000001.1, forward strand.
TGGCGAGCGAGGCTTCGCCGGCTTCGGCGTAGCGAGCCTCCAGCTCTGCCAGCGTGGTAATGGCGTGCGGGGTGGTCATGTCGATGGGCGTTGGGGGGCGCGGGCGCCGGACTAGTCTCACTGTAACGCACTGACGTGAGGTTTGTCGCGCCCGCGCGGGGCCATCGCCGGCCGTGCCCGCTACAGGGTGACGGTGCCGCGGCCCAGCTCGATCACGCGGCCGCCCACGCGGATAGCCTGCCCGCCGGTCACTTCCAGCCGCAGCGTGCACGGCCGGTCGACAGCCTCGCCCTGCGCGATCTGGTAGCCGGCCGGCAGCGCGTGGCCGGTGGCGATCAGCCAGCCGCCCAGGTTGGCGCAGGCCGAACCGGTGCCCGGATCCTCGGCCACGCCGCCGCCCTGCTTGGTGAAGAAATAGCGCGCCACCACCTGTCCGGGCCGGTTGGGGTCGAAGGCAAAGACGTAGGCGGTCTTGCGGCCAAGGCTGCTCTGCGGCCAGATACCCAGGCGCGCGCCGTCGGGTTGCGCGCGGCGCACGGCGTCGACGGTCTTTACCGCCACCAGCAGCTGGTCTGCGCCGGTGTCGACCCACATCGGCGAAGTCAGCAGGTCGGACTCGGCCAGGCCAAGCAGGGCTGCCATTTGCGCGTCCGGCAGGCCGGCCGGCGCGGTCTTCGGTTCGCCCGAATGCGGTGCGGTGAAGGTCCAGACGTCGCCTTGCGCGGTCACCGGCACCACGCCGGCCTTGAATTCCAGCGTGAGCGCATCGCCGGTGCCGGCGAGGTCGCGCACCACATGCGCGGTGCCCAGCGTGGGATGGCCGGCGAAGCGCATCTCATAGCCCGGGGTAAAGATGCGGACCCGCGCGCTGGCCTGTTCGGAGGGCAGGACGAAGGTGGTCTCGGACAGGTTGAACTGCAATGCGAGGGCCTGCATGGTCGCGTCGTCGAGCCCGCGCGCATCCTCGAACACGCACAGGGGATTGCCGCCAAAGGTGGACTCGGCGAAGACGTTGAGCAGGCGATAAGCGTAGGTGGCCATGGTTATCGTGGTGGAGGCAGAGGCCTCAGTGTAATTCTCCCCGCGGCAGACACCATGGACACTTGCCGGGATGGCGGGCAAGCCAGTTGCAGACAGTGGCGTGCATCGCGGTTCAGCGCCGGTCCGGCGCGAATCCCGTGGCCTACTTCGCTCGCCTTGGGCTTGCCTTTCCACTCGACGTATTGAGAGCGATCGCGGCACGGATGAGCGCCTTGAACGCGCCCGCGTCGACCTCCTCCCCCTCATGGATGTCAATCGCGCGCCTTGCGTTGCCGTCGAGGCTCGCGTTGAAGAGCTTGGCCGGGTCCTTCAACGAAGCCCCCTTGGCGAAGGTCAATTTCACTATCGACTTGTAAGACTCGCCGGTGCAGATGATCCCGTCGCGAGACCAGACGGGAGTGCCCATCCACTTCCACTCCTCCACGACGTCCGGGGCAGCCTCGTGGATGAGCTTGCGCATCCTGCTCAAGGTCTCCCCGCGCCAGTCTCCGAGATCGGCGATTCTTTTGTCAATCAGCTCGGACGCTGGCTGGCCCCCGGTCGAACCCGACTTTTTCATCAGTTTCTCCTCCTGGAATTTCCAGATTCTTCCAGATTCTTCCAGATTTCGGGGCAAGCCTTTCCCTGCGCTCGGGGAGTTGGATGTCTTCGCTTTCGCCGCGCCCACCGCGGGCGCGCTTCCGGTGCAGCTTGCAGAGAATCAGAAGCCGACTGCCTGCCCGTCGCGCCGGCTGTCGCTGGCGGCCACATAACCATGCTCGGCGTCATCCGACAGGCGCCAGATAAACTGTCCGGAGCCGAAGTCCATATAAGGATCGTCGACCGACTTGAGCTGGTGGCCGCGCGCCTTCAGGCCGGCCACGACGGCCGGGTCCATGCTGGATTCCACGTCCAGCGTGAAGTCGCGGTTGACCTTCCAGCGCGGCGCGCAGCAGGCGGCCTGCGGCTGCTGCTTGTAGTCCACCATGCGCACCACGGTCTGCAGGTGGCCCTGCGGCTGCATGTCGCCGCCCATCACGCCGAAGCTCATGACCGGCTGGCCATCCTTGGTGAGGAAGGCGGGAATGATGGTGTGGAAGGGCCGCTTGCCACCCGCGACCACATTGGCGGATTTCGGGTCCATCGAGAAGCCGACGCCGCGGTTCTGCAGGCTGATGCCGGTGCCCGGCACCACCACGCCCGAGCCGAAGCCCATGTAGTTCGACTGGATGAAGGAGACCATCATGCCGTTCTCGTCGGCGGCGGTGAGGTAGATGGTGCCGCCGACCTTGGGCATGCCGAAGTCGAAATGCGTGGCGCGCTCCATGTCGATCAGACTGGCGCGCGACTTCAGGTAGGCGTCGTCGAGCATCTGCTCGGGCGTGACTTCCATGCTGCGCGGATCGGCCACGTAGCGATAGAGGTCGGCGAAAGCCAGCTTCATCGCCTCGATCTGCAGATGCTGCGAGTCCACCGAGTCCACCGGCAGCGACGCCATGTCGAACTGGGCGAGGATGCCGAGCGCCATCAGCGCGGCGATGCCCTGGCCGTTGGGCGGGATCTCGTGCATCTCGTAGCCACGGTAGGACTTGCTGATCGGCTTGACCCAATCCGGCTTGTAGTTGCGCAGGTCGTCAGCCGTCATGGCGCCGCCGCATTCCTTGCTGAAGGCGGCGATCTGCTCGGCGATCTCGCCTTCGTAGTAGGCGCGGCCGTTGGTGGCGCCGATCTTGCGCAGCGTCTCGGCGGCGGCCTTGAGCGTGAACTTCTCGCCCACGTTGGGCGCGCGGCCATTCGGCATGAAGGCTTCGGCATAGCCGGGCTGGTCCTTGAGTTCGGGCACGGCGGCCGCCCACTTGTGCGCCACCACCGGCGGCACGGCGTAGCCGCGCTCGGCGATCTCGATGGCGGGCTCCATCAGTTCCGCGAAGGGCAGCTTGCCGAAGCGTTCGTGCAGCGCGGCCCAGCCGGCGATCACGCCCGGCACGGTGACGGCGTCCCAGCCGCGCAAGGGGCGCTTGGCAATGCCGTTGGCGTCCGTGCCGTACTTGCTCTTGAAGTACTCGGGGCTCCATGCCGCCGGCGCCACGCCCGAGGCGTTCAGGCCGTGCAGTTCCTTGCCGTCCCACAGGATCGCGAAGGCGTCGCTGCCCAGGCCGCACGAGACTGGCTCGACAATGGTGATGGCCGCCGCCGCGGCAATGGCCGCATCCACCGCGTTGCCGCCCTTGAGCAGCATGCGCAGGCCGGCCTGCGCCGCCAGCGGGTGCGAGGTGGACACCACGTTGCGTGCGAACAGCGGGATGCGCACCGAAGGGTAGGGATTGGTCCAGTTGAAGTTCTGCATGCTTGCCTTGGTTCGATTTGCCGGCCTGGCGGATCGCGTCGTGCCGATGTGCCGGAGCCTTGCGTTTGCCTGGCTCCCCGCTCCCATGCGCGGAAGAGGGGAGTACACACGAAATTGCTTGGATTCCGTCGCGCTTATTCCACGGTGATCTTGCGATCCTTGATCAGCTTACCCCAGCGCGCGCTGTCCTTCTTCACCATGGCGGCGAACTGCGCCGGCGTGCCGCCGACCGGTTCCGCCCCCAGCTTGCCGAGGCGCTCCCTGACGTCAGGCGCCTGGATCGCCTTGTTGAATTCTGCATTGAGGCGGTTCACCAGCTCGGCCGGCATCTGTTTGGGCCCATAGATGCCGAACCACGTATCGGACTCGAAGCCCGGCAGGCCGGATTCGCTGGCGGTGGGGATCTCGGGCGCCAGCGGCGAGCGCTTCAGGCTGGTCACGGCCAGCGCCTTGAGCTTGCCGTCCTTCACATGCGGCAGGCCGGAGACGATGCTGTCGAACAGCACCTGCACCTTGTTGGAGATCAGGTCAGGCACGGCCAGCGCGGTGCCGCGATACGGGATGTGCGTGATGAACACGCCGGCCTGCGCCTTGAAGGCCTCGGCGGTCAGGTGCACCACGGTGCCGTTGCCGCTGGACGCGTAGTTCAGTTCGCCCGGGTGCTTCTTGGCGTAGTCGATCAGTTCCTTGACGTTCTTCACCGGCAGGCTGTTGGGCACCACCAGCAGGTTGGTGGCGATGGCCACCTGGCCGATCGGCGTGAAGTCGGTCTCGGTGTTGTACGGCAGGCGCGGGTTGATGTACGGCCCGATGGCGTGCGTGCTGGTGGTGGCGATCAGCAGCGTGTAGCCGTCGGCGGGGGCCTTGGCCGCCATGTCGGAGCCGATCGCGCCGCCCGCGCCGGGGCGGTTGTCGACCACGATCTGCTGTCCCATGCTGGTGCCCACTTTCTGTGCGATGGCGCGCGCCAGCAGGTCGGTGGCGCCGCTGGCCGGGAACGGCACGATCAGGCGGATCGGCTTGCTCGGGTAGGTGTCGGCGAGGGCCGGGAAGGCGGTCAGCGCGAGACCGGTGGCGAGGCTCGTGCCAAACAGGCGCAGCCAGTGTTTCATGACGATCTCCGGATCTGGAAAGCAAGGCATGGCAGGCCGCTGGCGGCCCTCGGGCGGATCACCACGCGGCAGCGCGCCGGGGCGGTGACGCCGGAGGCACGCTGCGATGGTATTGCACATCATTATTCCGTGCAGCTGATCGTAATGAAAGCTAATATTTCTTTCTTGTGTCTCAATGTTTTCTTAAGTATCGGCCCCGCCGGACAAGCCACCATTCCCAGACCCAGCTCATGAGCACCATCCGTTTCCTGCGCACTTTCGTGGCCGTGGCCGACCACGGATCCTTTGCCGCCGCCGCGGAAAAGGTGGCCCTGACCCAGGCCGCGGTGAGCCTGCAGATGCGTTCGCTGGAGATGGAGCTGCGCCGCGAACTGTTCGATCGCGGCGGCAGGGTGGTGGCGCTCAACGCCGGCGGCCGCGAGCTGTTGCCGCAGGCGCGCCGGATGCTGGCACTCTACGACGAGATGCGCATGCCGCCGGAAGCGCCGGATGCCATGGCCGGCGCGGTGGCGGTGGGCGCAGTGGTCTCGGTGATGGGCGGCCTCTCGCATGTGGTGGCGCGCATGAAACGCGAATACCCGGCGCTGGACGTGCGCCTGGTCGGCGCCAAGTCGATCGAGCTGGCCGCCCAGGTGGAAGCCGGCGAACTGGACGCGGCCATGCTGGTGGAAGGGGCGGGCCGCCTGCCCGGCACGCTGGTATGGACGCCGCTCTACCAGGAGCCGCTGGTGGCCATTGCCGGGCGCGACAGCCCCGGCGCGAACGCGCGCGAGGCGCTGGCGGCCAACCCGTTCCTGCGCTTCGACCGCGGCCAGCGTACCGGCATGCAGGTGGAGCGGGCGCTGCGCCGCGCGCATCTGCGCGTCAACGAATTCCTGGAACTGAACTCCATCGAGGCGCTGGTGGAACTGGTGCGCCAGCAGGTCGGCGTGACCGTGGTGCCGCTGCTGCAGCGCGCGCGCTGGCTGGACGACGAGGCGCTGCGCATCCTGCCGCTGGCCGTGGGCGGCGCGCCGCCGGTGCTGCGTACCATCGGCATGCTGGAGCGGCGCGACCACGCCCGGCGCCATGTCACGGCGGCAGTGCGCGAGGCGTGCAGCGTGCTGTTTGGCGCGCCTGCCGATCGCACCGCCGCCGCGCAGGCATGAGGGGCGAAGGCCGCGGTTTCCGTCGCCGCTTGACTCTGCCCCCAGGGGCAGGCCTTACCCTGCGGCCCCCTTGCGGCAAGCTTCACGAGGCAGGGCAGTGCCGGGCGCGCGGCTGGATGGCGGCCGATATTTCGTATTGATTCTTGAGGAGCGGGTGATGTTCATCGGAGAGATTGCCAGGCGCACGGGGGCTTCGCCGAAGGCGATTCGCCACTACGAAGCGCTCGGCCTGCTTGGGCAGGTGACACGCGCCGGTTCATATCGCGTCTACACGGACGATGAGGTCAGGCAGGTGGAGTTGATCCGGCAGGCGCAATCCCTGGGCTTTCGCTTGTCCGAGCTTCTCCCGGCGCTGGACGGGGGCGCCGGCGAACCGGACTGGCAAGGCCTGGCGCAGCAGATCGACGGCAAACGCGCCAGCCTGCGCGAGGAAATACAGCGATTGCGCAGGCTGGACGCCCAGTTGGGCGAGATCGGCGCGGAGATCCGCGCATGCCTTGACCGCCGCAATGATCCGGGCAGTGCCGATGGGCCGGCCTGCCATCCGCCATCCGCCGCCTGAGGCGGCAGCGATGGCCTGCCGGCGCGCTTGACTCTGCCACCAGGGGCAAGCCTTACTCTCGCGGCGTCAACCTGTTGAGGAGCGCGTCGCAATGCGGCAACGAATACTTGTGATCCTGGGCCACCCTTCCGGCGATGGTCTCTGCGGGGCCATCGCCCGGACCTATGCGGCATCCGCCGAGGCAGCGGGACATGAAGTCCGGCTGCTCCGGCTGGATGCGTTGCGGTTCGATCCCATCCTGCACGCGGGCTACCATGGGATCCAGGACCTCGAGCCCGATCTGCTGGCGGCACAGGAGGCGATCGCCTGGGCAGGGCACCTGGCCTTTGTCTTTCCGATCTGGTGGGGCGGGGTGCCGGCGCTGCTGAAGGGCTTCCTGGATCGCGTGTTCCTGCCCGGGTTCGCATTCAGGTACCGCGCCGGCAAGGCGTTTCCCGAGCAGCTCCTGAGAGGCCGCACGGCGCATCTCCTGGTGACCATGGATACGCCTCCCTGGTATTTCCGCTGGGTCTACCGCATGCCGGGCATCCATCAGATGCGGAAAACGACGCTGGCGTTCTGCGGCATCAGGCCGGTCAGGACCATGGCCTTCGGCCCGGTGCTGGGCTCGGCGGCAAGGCAGAGGGAAGCCTGGCTGGAGCGGGTGCGCGCCGTTGCCGCCGGCGTTTGAATGTCCGGGCCGACAGCGCAAAAAAAGGTGCCTGACGGCACCTTGAGAGGCTGGCTGGCGACGTCCCTCGCAGCCTGCGCCGAGGCAGGCCGCGAGACGTGCCTGGTTATCCTGGTTATTCTTCCTGGAACGCTTCCTCGCGCTTGTTCTTGATCGACGGCAGCGCCACGATCAGCACCAGCACCGCGGCGGCGATCAGCAGGCCGAGCGACAGCGGACGGGTCACGAACACGCTGAACTCGCCGCGCGACAGCAGCAGGGAGCGGCGGAAGTTCTCTTCCATCATCGGCCCCAGCACGAAACCCAGCAGCAGCGGCGCCGGCTCGCACTTGAGCTTGATGAACAGGTAGCCGATCACGCCGAAGGCCGCGGTCTGGAACACGTCGAAGGTGGTGTTCTGGACCGAGTACACGCCGATGCAGCAGAAGGTCAGGATGGCCGGGTACAGGTAGCGGTAAGGCACCTTCAGCAGCTTCACCCAGATCCCGATCAGCGGCAGGTTCAGGATGATCAGCATGAAGTTGCCGATCCACATCGAGGCGATCAGGCCCCAGAACAGCGCGGGGTTGCTGGTCATGACCTGCGGGCCCGGCTGGATGTTGTGGATGGTCATCGCGCCCACCATCAGCGCCATCACGGCGTTGGGTGGAATGCCCAGCGTCAGCAGCGGGATGAAGGAGGTCTGCGCGGCGGCGTTGTTGGCCGATTCCGGACCGGCCACGCCTTCGATGGCGCCCTTGCCGAATTCATGCGAGTACTTCGAGGTCTTCTTTTCCAGCGAGTAGGCCGCGAAGGAGGCCAGCGCCGCGCCGCCGCCAGGCAGGATGCCCAGCGCCGAACCCAGCACGGTGCCGCGCAGCACCGCGGGGATCATGCGCTTGAAGTCGTCCCTGGTCGGGAACAGGTTGGTGATGTGGTCGGTGAAGGTCTCGCGGGCATCCTTCTGTTCCAGGTTCGCGATGATTTCCGCGAAGCCGAACACGCCCATCGCCACCGAGACGAAATTCAGGCCGTCGGTGAGTTCGGGCACATCGAAGGAGAAGCGCGCGGCGCCCGAGTTCACGTCGGTGCCGACCAGGCCCAGCAGCAGGCCCAGCACGATCATGGCGATCGCCTTGACCAGCGAACCGGAGGCCAGCACCACGGCGCCGATCAGCCCCAGCACCATCAGCGAGAAGTACTCGGCGGGACCGAACTTGAAGGCCAGCTCCGACAGCGGCGCGGCGAACGCGGCCAGGATCAGGGTGGCCACGCAGCCGGCGAAGAACGAGCCCAGGCCGGCGGTCGCTAACGCCACCCCCGCTCGTCCTCGCCGCGCCATCTGGTAGCCATCGATGGTAGTCACCACCGATGACGATTCACCCGGCAGGTTGACCAGGATGGCGGTGGTGGAGCCGCCGTATTGGGCGCCGTAGTAGATGCCGGCCAGCATGATCAGCGCGGCCACCGGCGGCAGCGTGTAGGTCACCGGCAGCAGCATGGCGATGGTGGCCAGAGGCCCCAGGCCCGGCAGCACGCCGATCAGGGTACCCAGCACGCAGCCCAGGAAGGCGTAGGCCAGGTTTTGCAGGGTCAGGGCGGTCGAGAAACCGAGGCCCAGGTTGGCTAGTAGTTCCATATGGCCGTCTCCTTAACCTGCCAAGAATGCAGGCCATACCGGCATCTGCAGATTGATGCCGTACACGAAGGCGCCCATGCTGATCAGCACCAGGATGATCGCGTTCGCGATGGCGCCCTTCCAGCTGAACTCGTGGCTGGCCATCGACGACACCAGCACCAGCACCAGCACCGACAGCACCATGCCGAGCGGCTTGAGCATGAGGCCGAACAGCACCACGGCGCCCAGGATCCACAACAGCGTCTTGATGTCCCAGCGCGCCAGCTGATCTTCTTCCTTCTTGGCGGACAGGGCGCCCCACAGCACCAGCGCGCCCAGCAGGGCGAGCACGACGCCGAGCCAGAACGGGAAATACCCCGGGCCCATCTTGGCGGCGGTTCCCATGGAATAGCCGCGTGCGACCCAGGAAAAGCCGAATCCGACCAGGATGAACATCAGGCCGGAGGCAAAGTCCTTTTGGCTACGTATGCGCAAAATGATTCTCCTCGATAAAACTTGCTTGAAATCCGTGCGGTGGCTGATGTCGCGGCGCTAAAAAAAAGAGCGCGCACCCCTCCTGCCGCGGGCAGGGTGGAAATTAAGGGGAAGACCTTTCAGTTACCTTTCGGATGTCTGCAAAAATGGTCAATGTCCGGGTATCTCCCTAGGGATACATTAATGACATCCGGATGGTCCGTCGTCGCCCCGAGAGATCCTTGCGCATCGCCGCGGTAGCCCCGACTTTGTGCTGCGCTATCATCGCTGGCTGCACTGCCGTTGCCTGCGCGCCCGCAGCCTGTGGTCGATACGGCACGGCATGGAAAGGGAAGCCGTTTTGGAAAGCATCGACCACGTCATCCTGATCGGCGCCATCGTGATGTCCCTGGGCATTGTGGTCGGCGCTTTTTCGGCGCGCCTGGGCGTGCCCTTCCTGCTGGTCTTCCTGTCGGTCGGCATGCTGGCCGGCGTGGACGGACCGGGAGGCATCCGTTTCAACAATACCTGGCTGAGCTTCCTGGTCGGCAACCTGGCGCTGGCCGTGATCCTGCTCGATGGCGGCTTGCGCACCCGGCTGGCCACCTTCCGGGTGGCGCTGCGGCCATCGCTGTCGCTGGCCACCGTCGGCGTGCTGGTCACGACCGGCATGGTGGGCCTGTTCGCCGCCTGGGTGCTGGAGATCGACTGGAAGCTGGGCCTGCTGCTGGGCGCCATCGTCGGCTCGACCGATGCGGCGGCGGTATTCTCGCTGCTCAATACCAGCGGCATCCGGCTCAAGGAGCGGGTGGCGAGCGTGTTGGAGATCGAGTCCGGCATCAACGACCCGATGGCCATCTTCCTGACCCTCACCCTGATCGACTGGATTGGCGCGCCCGCCGGCCTCAGCGCCGGTGCGCTGGCCTGGCGCCTGGTGGTGCAGTTCGGCGTGGGCGGTGCGCTAGGGCTTGGCCTGGGCTACTGTCTTGCCAATGTCATGGAACGCATGCGCGTGGCCGAAGGCCTGCAGGCCATCCTGCTGTGCTCGGGCGGCGCCATGGTGTTCGCCATCGTGCAGACCGCGGGCGGCAGCGGCTTCCTGGCGGTCTACCTGACCGGCATCCTGGTGGGCAACCGCGAGCGCGCGGTCAGCGCCGACACCATGCGCGCCATGGACGGCATGGCCTGGCTGGCGCAGTCCGTGATGTTCCTGCTGCTGGGCCTGCTGGTGGCGCCCCACCGGATCTGGGACGTGGCGCTGCCGGCGGTGGCGGTGGCTGCCTTCCTGATGCTGGTGGCGCGCCCGGCCGCGGTCTGGCTGGCCTTGCTGCCGTTCCGCTTCAGCGCGCGGGAGAAGGGCTTCGTGGCATGGATGGGATTGCGCGGGGCGGTGCCCATCGTGCTGGCGCTGTTCCCGATGCTGCAAGGCATGCCCGACTCCGGCCTGCTGTTCCGCATCGCCTTCGCGGTCGTGCTGACCAGCCTGCTGCTGCAGGGCACTACCGTGCCGCTGGCCGCCAGGCTGGCGCGGGTGCTCCGCCCGGCCTACCCGGAGCCGCTGGCGCGCGCGCGCCTGCACGGCACCCACGCGCCCGCGCTTGACGTGATGCAGTTCGCGGTCGAGGCCAATGCCCCGGTCGAGAACCTGCGTGCCGACCAGCTTGAACTGCCGCCGCGCAGCCGCTTGCTGACGGTGGTGCGCGACAAGGCCCTGGCCGCTCCCGGGCAGACCGTGCTGCGCGCTGGCGACGTCGTTTCCATCATGGCACCGGCTGCCAGCGTGCCGATGCTGGCGGTGCTGTTTCACCGGCCCGGCCCGGCGCCGGCCTGGGGCAAGGCCAGCCACGATTTCCTGCTGTCCGGCGATGCCATGCTGCGCGACGTGGCGGGACTCTATGGCACGCGCGAACTGACTGCCGCCGAGGCGGCGCGGACGCTGGAGGCTGCCATGCAGGAGGCCTTTACGTCACCGCCAGTGGAAGGTGACGCCGTGGAGATCGCCGGGCTGAAACTGACCGTGACGCGGATGGACGGGCCGCGCATCATGCAGGTGGGGTTGCTGCTGCCGCGCACGGAAGCGGGGGAGTAAAGCCTGAAGCAAGGAAAAGGCCCGCAAGCGCGGGCCGTTTCGTCATGCCGGAGCGGCTTTCCCGCCATCGGTGTGCTAGTCCACCTTGGCCCCGGACACCTTGACGATCTGCGCGTACTTTTTCAGTTCGCGCTGCACCAGCGCCGCGAACTGCTCCGGCGTGGTGGGGGCTGGCTGCGCGCCGATGCGGGCCAGCTTCGCCTTCATGTCGTCGGTCTTCAGGATCGCCACGATATCGTGATTGAGGCGCTCGACGATCTCCTTCGGGGTGTTGGCCGGCGCGAATACGCCGAACCAGGTGGAGATGTCGAAGCCTTCCAGACCCAGGCCCTTGCCGGCTTCGGCGATGGTCGGCAACTCGGGGAAGGCGGCGGCGCGCGTGGCGGTGGTGACGGCGAAGGCCTTGAGCTTGCCGGCCCGGATATTCGCCGTGGCCGAGGCCAGGTTGTCGAAGATCATGTCGGTCTGGCCGGACAGCACCGACAATTGCGCGGACGCGGCGCCGTTGTAGGGGATGTGCACCATGCTGACCTTGGCCATGCTCTTGAACAGTTCGCCCGACAGGTGGCCGGCGCTGCCGTTGCCGCCCGAGGCGTAGTCCAGCCTGCCGGGATTCTTGCGTGCGTAATCCACCAGTTCGCGCACATTGCTGATACGCAGCTCGGCGGCCTTGCCGGGATGCATGACCAGCACATTGGGTACGTCGGCCACCAGCGTGATCGGGCTGAAGTCCTTCACCGGATCGTACGGCATCCTGGCGAACAGGCTCGGGTTGATGGCGTGGGTGGCCACGGCGCCCATCACGATGGTGTAGCCGTCGGCAGGTTGCTTTGCCACATAGTCGGCGCCGATATTGCCGCCGGCGCCGGGGCGGTTTTCCACCACCACGGGCTGGCCCAGGCTGTCCTTGAGCTTGTCGCCGATGGCGCGCGCAACCGTGTCGAGCGGGCCGCCGGCCGGATAGGGCACCACGAACTTGAGCGGCTTGACCGGATAGGCGGCAGCGGCGGCGGCCGGCGCGGCGCTGATGGCGCCAAGGGCGCCGATGGCTGGCAGGGCGGCGGCGAACAGCGCCGCTGCGAGTCGTTGCTTGAAGACCATGGGATTGCGTTGGTATGGATGGGGAATGGGGGTGCGCCGGGGCGGACGGCGGGCCTCACCGCATGCCGATGCCGCGCGCCATCATGACCGCGCACAGCGGCAGCAGGATCAGCAGGTGCGCCTCGATCATGACCCAGCGGCGGGCGGATTTCAGCTCGGCAGGCACCGGCACGAAATCCGGCAGGCTGCGCGCCTGGCGGCGCCAGCGCTGGATGGCGAAGGTCGGCGGCAGCGAGCACAGGGCGATCACCACGAACACGCCGATCTTGGCGTGGAACCAGGGGTTGTGCAGATAGAACTGCGCGCCCTTGGCGCCGTAGAACAGGCGCAGCAGGCCGGTCGCCAGCACCGCCATGGCCGAGAGGAAGTAGAACAGGTCGTAGACCGACAGCCGCTTGAGCGTGGCCGGCGTGATGCCGGGCCGCAGTACCACGGCCTCGGCGGTCATCAAGGCGATCAGCAGGAAGATGAAAGTGAAGTGCAGGAAAGCCAGCAGGGCGTCGGTCAGCATCCAAACTCCTTTTTCTCTTGTGGTTGGGCATGCGCCGGCTGCCGGCGCGCGCAGGGCAAGGCTCTTTGCTCGATTCTCTACGGCTACGGCTGGTTCGGCTACGGCGGCGGGCGCCTTACAGCACGCCCTTGGCGCGCAGCGCAGCAATCTGCCCGGGCGTGTAGCCCAGCATCTCGCCCAGCACCGCGTCGGTATGCTCGCCCAGCAGCGGCGGGTGGCGCACCGCTTCCGGCGGGGTCGCGCTCATCTTGATCGGGCTGCCCACCAGCTTGACCTCGCCGGCGCTGGGGTGCGGCAGGTCCACGCGCAGGCCGCGCGCCTTGACCTGGGCATCCTCGAAGACGTCGTCCAGCGTGTTGATCGGGCCGCAGGGCACGCCGGCGCTTTCCAGGTCCAGGATCCACTGGGCCCGGCTGCGCGGCCTGACCATCTCGGCCAGCACCGGCACCAGCACGTCGCGGTGCGCCACGCGCTGCGGGTTGGTGGCGAAGCGCGGGTCGTCGGCCAGTTCGGGCTGTCCGCCGGCGCCGACGAACTTGCGGAACTGCCCGTCGTTGCCCACCGCCACGATGATCCAGCCGTCGGCGGCCTGGAAGGTCTGGTAGGGGACGATGTTCGGATGGGCATTGCCCCAGCGCTTGGGCGCCACGCCGCTGGCCAGGTAGTTGGTGTTCATATTGGCCAGCATGGCCACCTGCACGTCGAGCAGGGCCATGTCGATGTACTGGCCGCAGCCGGTACGCTCGCGGTGGGCCAGCGCGGCCAGCACGGCGATGGTGGCGTACTGGCCGGTCATCAGGTCGGAGATGGCCACGCCGGCTTTCTGCGGGCCGCCGCCGGGCAGGTCGTCGCGCTCGCCGGTCAGGCTCATGAAGCCGCCCATGCCCTGCACGATGAAATCGTAGCCCGGACGCGCCGCATAGGGGCCGGTCTGGCCGAAGCCGGTCACCGAGCAGTAGATCAGGTCGGGCTTGACCGCCTTGAGCGAGTCGTAGTCCAGGCCGTATTTCTTCAGTTGGCCGACCTTGTAGTTCTCCAGCACCACATCGCTCTGGGCGGCCAGCGCGCGTACCAGTTCCTGGCCCTCGGGCGTGCTGATGTCGCAGGTTACCGAGCGCTTGTTGCGGTTGGCGGCCAGGTAGTAGGCGGCCTCCGCGGTATCGCGGCCGTCGGCGTCCTGCAGCCAGGGCGGGCCCCAGGTGCGGGTATCGTCGCCGGCGCCGGGGCGCTCGATCTTGATCACGTCGGCGCCGAAGTCGGCAAGGTTTTGGGCGCACCAGGGCCCGGCGAGAACGCGGGTCAGGTCGAGGACGCGGAGGTGGCTTAAAGCTCCCATGGGGTGTCAGGCGGATCCGGCAAGGGTGGGCAAGGGACGGCCGGGCGGCCCCGCCGTCTGTTCAGGGTGGCGGCTTGCAGGGCAATCGGGCGCTGGTGCGAGAACAGGCCCTGGGGCGTCCGGCTGGGACAGCCTGCACTTTACCACCGGCGGGCCGCCGGAAGCACATCGGCAGCCGCCCGGATCGCCTGGCGCCGGCCGGGCGGGGCGAATCCCCGGCGGCGCGCCGCGCAGGCAGGCTTCCCCGTATAATCAATGGTTTGCAAATCCATCCTGACCGACAGCGCCCTGCCATGCCGCGGGACGCCCTTGCCCAGAACATGAAAGTCTCCGACATCCGCAGCAAGTTCCTGCAGTACTTCGAATCGAAGGGCCACACCGTGGTCCGCTCGTCCAGCCTGGTGCCGGGGAACGATCCGACGTTGCTGTTCACCAATTCCGGCATGGTGCAGTTCAAGGACGTGTTCCTGGGCACCGACAAGCGCCCATACACCCGCGCGACCTCGTCGCAGCGTTCGGTGCGCGCCGGCGGCAAGCACAACGACCTGGAGAACGTGGGCTACACCGCGCGTCACCACACCTTCTTTGAAATGCTCGGCAACTTCTCGTTTGGCGACTATTTCAAGCGCGAGGCCATCCAGTACGCGTGGGAACTGCTGACCAAGGTCTACCAGCTGCCGGCCGACAAGCTGTGGGTCACGGTGTACGCGGAAGACGACGAAGCCTACGACATCTGGGCCAAGGAAGTCGGCGTGCCGGCCGAGCGCATCGTGCGCATCGGCGACAACAAGGGCGCGCGCTACGCTTCCGACAACTTCTGGCAGATGGCCGACACCGGCCCCTGCGGCCCCTGCTCGGAAATCTTCTACGACCACGGCCCGGAAGTGTGGGGCGGCCCGCCGGGATCTCCCGACGAAGACGGCGACCGCTACATCGAGATCTGGAACCTGGTGTTCATGCAGTTCAACCGGGACGATCAAGGCAATATGCCGCGCCTGCCCAAGCCCTGCGTCGATACCGGCATGGGCCTGGAACGGATCGCCGCGGTGCTGCAGCACGTGCACAGCAACTATGAGATCGACCTGTTCCAGGCACTGATCAAGGCCGCTGCGCGCGAGACCCATACCGACAACCTCAACCAGAATTCGCTCAAGGTCATCGCCGACCACATCCGCGCCTGCGCCTTCCTGATCGTCGACGGCGTGATCCCCGGTAACGAAGGCCGCGGCTACGTGCTGCGCCGGATCGTCCGCCGCGCCATCCGCCATGGCTACAAGCTGGGCCAGAAGACGCCGTTCTTCCACAAGCTGGTGGCCGACCTGGTGGCGCAGATGGGCGAAGCCTATCCGGAGCTGGCCGAAGCCGAGTCGCGCGTGGTGGAAGTGCTCAAGGTGGAGGAAGAGCGCTTCTTCGAGACCATCGAGAACGGCATGTCGATCCTCGATGCGGCGCTGGCCGGGCTGAAGCTCAAGGGCGGCAAGGTGTTCGACGGCGAACTCGCTTTCAAGCTGCACGACACCTTCGGCTTCCCGCTCGACCTGACGCAGGACGTGTGCCGCGAACAGGAAATCACCGTCGACGAGGCTGCCTTCGACGCCGCCATGAACCGCCAGCGCGAGCAGGCCCGTGCCGCCGGCAAGTTCAAGATGGCCGCGGGCCTGGAGTACAAGGGCGACAAGACCGCCTTCCACGGCTACGAGAAGCTGGCCGTCGATGGCGCAAAGATCACGGCACTCTATGTGGACGGCGCCGCCGTCGACGCCATGCAGCCGGGCCAGACCGGTGTGGTGGTGCTCGACAACACGCCGTTCTACGCCGAGTCCGGCGGCCAGGCCGGCGACCAGGGCGAACTGCAGGGCGGCAGCGCCGTCTTCACCGTGGCCGACACCACCAAGGTGCAGGCCGACGTGTTCGGCCACCAGGGCACCCTGGCGGGCGGCGCGCTCAAGGTCGGCGACAGCGTCACCGCGCAGGTCGACGCGCAGCGCCGCGCGCGCACCGTGCGCAACCACTCGGCCACCCACCTGATGCACAAGGCCTTGCGCGAAGTGCTGGGCAGCCACGTGCAGCAGAAGGGCTCGCTGGTGGATGCCGACAAGACCCGCTTCGACTTCTCGCACAATGCGCCGCTGACCGACGAGCAGATCCGCCGTGTCGAGGAAATCGTCAACGCCGAGATCCTGCAGAACGCGGCCACCGGCGCCGAGATCATGCCTTTTGACGACGCTGTCAAGAGCGGTGCCATGGCGCTGTTCGGCGAAAAGTACGCCGACGACGTGCGTGTGCTGTCGATCGGCAGTTCCAAGGAACTGTGCGGCGGCACCCACGTGACCCGCACCGGCGATATCGGCGTGTTCAAGATCGTGGTGGAAGGCGGCGTGGCGGCGGGCATCCGCCGCGTCGAGGCCATCACCGGCGACAACGCGCTGCATTACCTCCAGGCGCTGGATGCCAGGCTGAACGAAGCCGCCGCCGCGCTCAAGGCGCAGCCGTCCGAACTGGTGCCGCGTATCGGCCAGGTGCAGGAGCAGGTGCGGGCGCTGGAGAAGGAGCTGGAACGCCTCAAGAGCAAGCTGGCCGCCTCGCAGGGCGACGAGCTGGCGGCGCAGGCCATCGACGTGAAGGGCATCAAGGTGCTGGCCGCCCAGCTCGACGGCGCCGACGTCAAGACGCTGCGCGAGACCATGGACAAGCTCAAGGACAAGCTGGGCACCGCGGCCATCGTGCTGGGCGCCGTGGCCGACGGCAAGGTCAGCCTGATTGCTGGCGTGACCGCCGATGCCACAGCCAGGGTCAAGGCCGGCGAACTGGTCAACTTTGTCGCCCAGCAGGTCGGCGGCAAGGGCGGCGGCCGTCCGGACATGGCGCAGGCTGGCGGCACCGAGCCGGCCAATCTGCCGAAGGCGCTGGCGGGCGTTGGCGAGTGGGTGGCAGGCAAGGTCTGAGGTAAGTCTCCGGCACTGGACGAAGCCGGCAGGATGCGCCAGAGCCGTTTGCAATGACGACGGCTGTCACTCCCTCTCGCGGGAGTGACAGCCGGGACTTTCAGTCCCCCCGCAGTATCAAAAAGGCGCTCCGGCGCCTTTTTTCACGTCTGCCCGCGGCTCAGCTTTCCCACCAGCGTCAAGATATCGATCGGCAGCGGAAACACGATGGTCGAACTCTTGTCGCCCGCGATCTGGGTCAGCGTCTGCAGGTAGCGCAACTGCATCGCCTGCGGCTCCCTGGCCAGCATCTGCGCCGCTTCCAGCAGCTTTTCCGACGCCTGCAATTCCCCTTCCGCATGGATCACCTTGGCGCGCCGCTCGCGTTCGGCCTCGGCCTGGCGCGCAATCGCGCGGATCATGGTCTCGTTGAGGTCGACGTGCTTGATTTCCACGTTGGAGACCTTGATGCCCCAGCTGTCGGTCTGGGCGTCCAGCGCCTTCTGGATGTCGATATTGAGCTGCTCGCGCTCGGCCAGCATCTCGTCGAGTTCATGCTTGCCCAGCACCGAGCGCAGCGTGGTCTGCGCCAGCTGGCTGGTGGCCTCGAGGAAATTCGCCACCTGGATGATGGCGCGCTCCGGGTCGATCACGCGGAAGTACACCACGGCGTTCACCTTGACCGACACGTTGTCGCGCGAGATCACATCCTGCGGCGGCACGTCCATCACCACGGTGCGCAGGTCCACGCGCACCATCTGCTGCACCGCCGGGATCAGGATCACCAGCCCCGGCCCCTTCACCTTCCAGAAGCGTCCCAGCATGAACACCACGCCTCGCTCGTACTCGCGCAGCACGCGGATGGAGGAAACGATGAGCAGGGCAATGATGAAGACCAGGCCGCCCGCGCTGAATCCGAATGCCATGATCATGCTCCTTGGGTGGATGATTGAATTGGGACCGTGTCGACAGCGCGCACCTCCAGCAGCAGGCCGTGGCGCCCGATCACCAGCACACGCTGGCCTTGCGTCAGCGGCAGGGCACTGTGCACGCGCCAGCGTTCGCCGCGTATTTCGGCCCAGCCATCGTCCCGGAGGTCCTCCAGCACCACGCCGGGCGTGCCGATCATCGCATCGCCGCCACTGATCGACGGCATGCGCCGCGCGCGCCAGAGCAGCGTCCAGACGGCAAACAGGAAGACTGCGCTCGCCAGCGCCAGGCTGCCGATCAGCCACAGCGGAATGCCGAAGCCGGGCACATCCGTGTCGATCAGCATCACTGCGCCGAAGATAAAGGCGATGATGCCGCCCACGCCAAGCGCGCCGAAGGTCGGCAGGTACAGTTCGGCCACCATGCAGCCGATGCCCAGCGCGATCAGCCCCAGTCCGGCGTAGCTGACCGGCAGCATATGCAGCGCGAACAGCGCCAGCAGCAGGCAGATCGCGCCACCGACGCCGGGCACCACCATGCCCGGCGTGGAGAATTCGAAGATCAGGCCATAGATGCCGGCCATCATCAGGATCAGCGCCACGCTGGGATCCGTGATGACCGCCAGGAAGCGGTCGCGCCAGTCCGGCTCCTGCACCTGCACCGGTGCCTGCGCGGTGCGCAGCACGCGCTGCACGCCGGCCGCCTGGACCCGGCGCCCGTCAAGGGCGCGCAGCAGGGCGGGCAGGTCGGGCGCCTCCAGGTCGGCCACATGCTGCGCCACGGCCTCGTCCGCCGACAGGCTGACCGCCTCGCGCACCGCACGCTCGCCCCACTCGGCGTTGCGACCGCGCAGTTGCGCCAGGCCGCGGATATAAGCCGAGGCGTCGTGCATCTGCTTGCGCTCCATGGTGTCCTGCGGGGGGGCGCCGGCGGGCGCCGAGGCCGGCACCGCTTCCGGCTTTTGCGGCCCGCCGATGCCGATCTGTACCGGGCTGGCGGCGCCGAGGTTGGTGCCGGGCGCCATCGCCGCGATATGGCTGGCATAGAGGATGTAGGTGCCGGCACTGGCGGCGCGCGCGCCGCCCGGGTAGACATAGCTGGCCACCGGTATCTCCGATGCCAGGATGGCCTGGATGATCTCGCGCATCGACAGGTCCAGGCCGCCCGGCGTGTCCATTTCCAGCACGATCAATTGCGCGCCGGCTTCGCGCGCGTGCGTCATGCCGCGCAGGATGAAGTTGGCGCTGGCGGGGCTGACCGCTCCCTTGAGGGGGATCACGACCACGGGGGCCGTGGCGCTGGCGGTGGCGACCGGCGCGGCGGCCACGACGGCAGTGGTTGCCGCTGCCGCCAGGCCGGGGATGGCGCCGCTCGCGCCGTAGGGCGCACTTGCCTGCGCATTGGCCGGGGCGGACGGCGTGGCCACCGTGGCGGCCACGGCCAGACAGAGGCCGGCGGCAAGCCATCGCAGGAGCATCGGGGCATACTTCATGGCAGTGACGCCGGCACGAGGGGTGCAAACGCGGCGCCACTTCCAGTGTAGGCGAACGGGCACATCCTGCCGGGCACATCCCAGGCGATCGACTCAGGCCGCTGCGGCGAGACCGGGCCGCGGCGCACGCAATGTATCGACGAGCGCGCGCAGCGCGGTATTGGCCATGGCGGGGTGCCAGGCCAGCAGGGTGTCGACCTTGCCTGCCGCGCCCAGCGCGTGAAGACTGATCCTGGGCAGGTCGCGGTACAGGCCAAGCACCGAACGCGGCACGATGGCCACGCCGATGCCGGCGGCCGCGCAGGCAATGATGGCGTGATAGGAGCCCAGTTCCAGCACCCGGCGTGGCGGGCTGTCGCCGCCGGCAAGCCAGCTTTCCAGCCGCATGCGGTAATTGCAGCCCGGCTCGAAGGCCAGCATGGTGCGGGTTTCCAGGTCGGCCGGTGCGTGGATGGGCGCGTGATGCTCGCGCGCCACCAGCACCAGTTCCTCCTGGAAGACCGGCAGCGATGCCAGCGCAGGATCGTCCAGCGGCTCGGCCACAAAGGCGCAGTCCACCTCGAAGCGCGCCAGCGCCTGCAGGGCCTGGCGCGTGGGGCAGGTCACCAGTTCGAGCTGCACCTCCGGCCAGGCCTGATGATAGGCGGCCAGCACGGCAGGCAGGCGGCTGGCCGCCGTGCTTTCCATCGAGGCGATGCGCAGGCGCCCCTGCGGCTTGGCCGGGAGCACGGCCTGGCGCGCTTCCTCGGCCAGGTCGAGCACGCGCCGGGCATAGTCGAACAGGGTCTGTCCCGCCGGCGTCAGGACCATGCGCTTGCCGTCGCGCAGGAACAGCTCGACGCCGAGCGAGCGCTCCAGTTGCCGGATACGGGTGGTGACGTTGGATTGCACGCGGTGCAGGCGGGCCGCGGCGCGGGTGACGCCGCCCTCCTCGACCACGGAGCGGAAGATTTCCAGGGAAGCCAGGTCCATTGCGATCGCCTTGAAGCCTTGAGGGGGTAGTTGCCGGATGCCGACCGAAACCGGAATCGAAACCTGCGGCGGGCATTGCCGGCACAAGCCAATCATCTCGTGCCGAGATGATTGCGATCTCAATTATTCATTTTTCGGTTCAGGGATCCGAGCGTAGCATGCCGCTATGACTTCGACACGCTCACCGGCGCTCCCGCGCCGTCCCGTCCCTTCCCCCCCTTCGCTCCGGGCGGTCGCCTAGATGGGCGGCGCGGACCACCAGCCCGGCGGCGCCAGCGCCGCGGCGCGGACGCAGCCCGGGGCCTGGGCCGTGGCCCTGGCGGGCCTGGTCGCGCTGGGCGTGGCGATGGGCATCGGCCGCTTCGCCTTTACGCCGCTGCTGCCCATGATGCTGCATGACGGCGCCGTCACGCTGGGCGAGGGCGGCTGGCTGGCTACGCTGAACTACCTGGGTTACTTTGCCGGCGCTGCCGCCTGCCTGTTCATGCATCCCGATCCGGCTCGCATGGTCAGGTATGGCCTGGCGGCCACCGTACTGTTGACGCTTGGCATGGCGGCGCCCGGCGGCATGGCCGCCTGGGGCTTGTGGCGCGCGGCGGCCGGCGTGGCCAGCGCGCTGACCATGGTCTACACCACCGCCTGGTGCATGCACAGGCTTGCCGAGCTTGGCCGGGCGCCGCTGGGCGGCCTGATCTTCTGCGGGCCTGGCATCGGCATCGTGGTCACCGGCGTGTCCGCCTTCGCCATGGTAGGCGCGGGCTGGCGCGCGAGCTGGGGCTGGCTGGCCTTCGGCGCGCTGGCGGTGGCGCTGGTCGGCATGGTCTGGCAAGTGTTCCGGCCGGCATCCCGCGGCGCCCGCCATGAGGGTCCCGCCGCGCCGGCCCGGGCGGCCCCGCGCCTGGACCGCGAAACGTGGCTGCTGACGCTGGCCTATGGCCTGGCGGGCTTCGGCTACATCATCACCGCCACCTTCCTGCCGGTGATCGCGCGCCAGGCCATGCCGGGCTCGCTGTGGGCGGACCTGTTCTGGCCCATCTTCGGCGCGGGCGTGACCATCGGCGCTTTCGCGGCATCGAAAGTGAGCACCGGGCGCGACAATCGCCGCCTGCTGGCGTTCACCTACGCCATGCAGGCGATCGGCGTGGCCATCGCGGTGGTCTGGCCCACGGTCGCGGGCTTCGCGCTCAGCAGCCTGCTGGCCGGGCTGCCCTTCAATGCCCTGGTGGCATTTGCCATGCGCGAGGCGCGGCGCCTGTGGGGTGGCCAGGCACAGCGGCTGATGGGCCTGATGACCGCCAGCTACGGCCTTGGCCAGATCGTCGGGCCGCCGCTGGCCACGGCGCTGGTGGCCCGCAGCGGCGGCTTCGCCGCTTCGCTTTGCTGCGCCGTCGCGGCCCTGCTGCTGGGCGGGGCGATCTTCGCGTGGATGGGGCGTGCCGGGCCCGCCCCGGCACCGGCCCGAGAGACGCCGGCGGCCTGACGCCGCCCGCCGGCTTGCGCTACAGTATCGCCTTCGCCGTCCCCGCTCCGGTTGGCAAAACCGGCGCATGACAGGGCGCGGCGCAGGAGCCGATTCATGTCCTTTGCCTTGCAGCCCACCCGCGCGGCGGGCATCTCCCAGCCAGTCAAAGCAGCCGAGCTGCGCATGCGCGCCGACCTGGCGGCGGCCTATCGGCTGTGTGCCCTGCAAGGCTGGGACGACCTGATCTACACGCACATCTCGGCAGCCGTGCCTGGCGAGCCGGATCATTTCCTGATCAATCCCTTCGGCTTTGCCTTCGACGAGATCCGCGCCAGCGACCTGGTCAAGATCAACGGCCGCGGCGAGGTGGTGGGCGATAGCGCGCATCCGGTCAACGTCACCGGTTTCGCCCTGCATGGCGCGGTGCATGCCGCACGCCCCGATGCGGTGTGCGTGATGCACCTGCACAACAGCGCCGGCGTGTCGGTGTCGGCCCAGGCCTGCGGCCTGCTGGCGCTGTCGCAGCATGCCCTGCGCTTTTACGGCCGGCTGGCCTATCACGACTATGAGGGCCTGGCCTTCACGCCTGCCGAGGGTGCGCGGCTGACCGCATCGCTCGGGCAGCATCCCGCCATGCTGCTGCGCAACCATGGCACGCTGACGGTGGGCCGGACCGTGGCCGAGGCCTACGTGCTGATGGCGACCCTGGTCAAGGCCTGCGAGATCCAGCTGGGTGCGCAGGCCGGTGGGCAGGTGGTGCAGCCGCCGCCGGCGCTGGCGATACGCGCCTCCGAGCAGCTATACGACGGCGGCGCGCTGGAGGGCGAGATGGAGTGGCCATCGCTGTTGCGCAAACTCGATAGAATCGATGCTTCGTATCGCGATTGAGGCAGCGGCTTCACGCCGGTGTCCGCCCCGCTACCCCTGAACCGCAAGCGCCGGCCCGGAGGCCGGGCGCTCGCCGCATTCTCAAAACAGCCGGACCACCAGGCAACAGGAGCCAGACCATGCCGACTTACCATGTAGAACTCTTCGAAGGCCGAACCATCGAGCAAAAGCGCAAGCTGGTCGAGGAAGTCACCCGCGTCACCTGCGAAACGCTGGGCTGTTCAGCCTCGGCCGTCGACATCATCATCACCGATATCAAGCGCGAGAACTGGGCCACCGCCGGCGAACTGTGGGCTGACAAGAAGTAAGCCAGGCGCGACGCCAATCCGCCACGGGCCGGAGACCATCAGCCTCAATGCCCGCGGCACCTGCCTCGCCACCCGCAACGGATTCCCCCATGCAGCATTTCGCCTCCGACAACTACGCCGGCTTCTGCCCGGAATCGCTCAGGTATTTCCTCGAAGCCAACGGCAGCGGCCACGAGCAGGCCTACGGCGACGATTCGTGGACGCAGAAGGTCTGCGACCGCATCCGCGACCTGTTCCAGACCGATTGCGAAGTGTTCTTCGTCTTCAACGGCACCGCCGCCAATTCGCTGGCGCTATCGGCGCTGTGCCAGTCCTACCATTCGGTGATCTGCCACGAGCTGGCGCATATCGAAACCGACGAGTGCGGCGGCCCGGAGTTCTTCTCCAACGGCTCCAAGCTGCTGACCGCTCCCGGTGCCAACGGCAAGCTGACGCCCGACGCGGTCGAAGCGCTGGTGACGCGCCGCTCCGATATCCACTATCCCAAGCCCAAGGTGGTGTCGTTGACCCAATCGACCGAGGTCGGTACCGTCTATACGGTCGAGGAAGTCCGCGCCATCGCCGCCATCGCCAAGCGCCGCCAGTTGCGCGTGCATATGGACGGCGCGCGCTTTGCCAATGCCGTGGCGTCGCTGGGTGTGCATCCGTCCGAGATCACCTGGCGCGCCGGAGTCGACGTGCTGTGTTTCGGCGGCACCAAGAACGGCCTGCCGGTGGGCGAGGCGGTGGTGTTCTTCGACCGCAAGCTGGCCGAGGACTTCGCCTATCGCGTCAAGCAGGCCGGGCAGCTGGCTTCCAAGATGCGCTTTATCTCGGCGCCGTGGCTGGGCCTGCTGGAGAACGACGTCTGGCTGGGCAACGCCCGCCACGCCAACGCCATGGCGCGCTTGCTGCACGACCGCATCGCCGCCATTCCCGGCGTGCGCATCATGTTCCCGACCGAGTCCAACGCGGTCTTCGCCGAGTTGCCGTTGCCGGCCATCGAAGCCCTGCGTGCCAAGGGCTGGCGCTTCTATACCTTTATCGGTGCCGGTGGCTGCCGCTTCATGTGCGCGTGGGACCTGCAGCCTGAAACCGTCGAGGCGCTGGCTGCCGACATGCGCATTGCCTGCGGCGCCTGTGCACCGTCCGGCCCGGCAGCCGCACAAGGCTGAAGCGCCCCGACGCTACCAGCTACCACGCCGCAAAACCACAATAACAGGAGCCCCCCGCATGTCCGTCTACCGATACTGTCCGCAATGCGGCTCGCCGCTGGAGGTGCTGCCGCATGCCGGCCGCGAGCGCGATGCCTGCATCCAGCCAGAATGCGGTTTCGTTCACTGGAATAACCCGCTGCCGGTGCTGGCTGCCGTGGTGGAGTACGAAGGCAAGCTGCTGCTGGCGCGCAATGCCGCATGGCCGGAAAAAATGTTTGCGCTGGTGACCGGTTTCCTGGAACGCGACGAAACGCCGGAGCATGGCGTGGCGCGCGAACTGAAGGAGGAGACCAACCTCGACGCCCAGTCCGTATCGCTGATCGGCGTCTATGAGTTCATGCGCAAGAACGAGTTGATCATCGCCTACCATGTGCAAGCCAGCGGCACCGTCTCGCTGTCCGAGGAACTGGCCGACTACAAACTGGTGGCGCCCGAGGACATGCGGATCTGGTCGGCGGGCACGGGCTTCGCGGTGGCCGACTGGCTTGCCTCGCGTAGCTATCCGGTGCGCTTCTTCGATCGCCAGACCGGGGAGGATATCCCCGACCCGCGCCAGCGCGATGCTTCGCTACAATACCGCTCATAGACAGCGGCGACGCGATAATGCGATAGAGGCAGGCACGGTTGCCGTGACGCATGCGGCATGGCAGGCCCTGAACGCCCAGAACCAAGGAAGAGAGGAATGGAGTTCCAGAAAGAAGTGGATGCGCGTGGCCTGAACTGCCCGCTGCCGATCCTGCGTACCAAGAAGGCGCTGGCCGACATGGCCAGCGGCGATGTGCTCAAGGTGCTCGCCACCGATCCGGGCGCCACGCGCGATTTTCAGGCATTTGCCAAGCAGACCGGCAACGAGCTGCTGTCGCACCAGGAAGTCGACAAGGTGTTTGTGTTCTACATGCGCCGGCGCTAGGCGCGCCAGCAAGGTCGATTGCCCATGAAAAACGGCGCCCGCGGGCGCCGTTTTTCATGGCCGTGCATCGCCGGCGGTGCTTCAGGTGTTCATGCCTTCAGCCGCGCGCGCGCAGGTAGGCGCTGAACTCGTCCATTACCTCGGGGTGCTTGAGCGCAAACTCCACGGTCGCCTTCAGGTAGCCCAGCTTGCTGCCGCAATCGTAGCGAACGCCATTGTAGCGATAGGCCAGCACCTGTTCCTGGCTAAGCAGGGACTGGATTGCGTCGGTGAGCTGGAACTCGCCGCCGGCGCCCGGCTTGAGGTTGCGGATGTGGTCGAAGATGCGCGGGGTCAGGATGTAGCGGCCAACCACGCCCAGGTTGGAGGGGGCGTTCTCGGGCGCGGGCTTCTCGACAATGTCCGATACCTTGATCACGCCTTCGTCCCATTCGCGGCCAGCCACCACGCCATAGGAGCGGCTCTGTTCCGGCGCGATTTCTTCGACGCCCAGCACCGAGCAGTGGTAGTGGCCGTACATATCCACCATCTGCTTCATCACCGGGGGAACGCCGTCGAGCAAGTCGTCGGCCAGCATCACGGCGAACGGCGCGTCGCCAACCAGCTTCTCCGCGCAGAGTACCGCATGGCCGAGGCCGAGCGCCTCGGGCTGGCGCACGTAGAAGCACTCCACGTGCGACGGCTTGATCGAGCGCACGAGCGAGAGCAGGGCCTGTTTGTTCTTGGCCTCGAGCTCGGCTTCGAGCTCATAGGCCTTGTCGAAGTGATCTTCGATGGCGCGCTTGGAGCGGCCGGTCACGAAGATCATCTCGGTGATGCCAGCGGCCATGGCTTCTTCCACGGCGTACTGGATCAGGGGTTTGTCGACCACCGGCAGCATTTCCTTCGGGCTTGCCTTGGTGGCCGGCAGAAAGCGGGTGCCGAGACCGGCTACCGGGAAGACAGCCTTGGTGACACGGGTTTCCATATCAGGTTTCCTTATCATTACGGTGTGGGCATCCCTGCTGGTGACGCAAAGCTCATGCGGGCAGACGCTGCAGTTGATCCTGCAGCTTGCCCAGGGTCTGTTCGAAATCCGACAGACGCTGGGTTTCCTGCGCGACGACGGCGGGCGGTGCCTTGGCGACAAAGCTCTCATTGGAGAGCTTGCCGCGGCACTTGCCGATTTCGGCGCTGATACGCTCTATTTCCTTGGACAGGCGCACGCGTTCCGCCGCCACGTCGATTTCGATCTTCAGCAACAGGTGGTTGGCGCCGACGATGGCGACGGGTGCGCCAGCACCTTCGGCCATCAGGGCATTCTCATCTTCGAACACCTTGACCTCCGAAAGTTTCGCCAGCGCCTGCACATAGGCCTGGGCCGAGGTCAGGAAGGCGCTGTCGCCCTGCGCATAGAGCGGAATGCGCTGGGCGGGCGAAATATTCATTTCCCCGCGCAGGTTGCGGCAGGCGTCGACCACGGCCTTGAGCTGCGCGGTCCATTGCTCCGCGGCCTCGTCGATCTTGGCCACGGCAGGCAGCGGATAGGCTTGCAGCGCAAGCGTCTCGCTGCCGTCGCCGCTGGCGCGCCCGGCGAGCGGCGCCACTTTCTGCCACAGCTCTTCGGTGATGAAGGGGATGACCGGGTGGGCCAGGCGCAGTACCGTTTCCAGCACACGCAGCAGCGTGCGGCGGGTGGCGCGCTGCTGTGCGGGCGTGCCGTTCTGGATCTGGACCTTGGCCAGTTCCAGGTACCAGTCGCAGTATTCGTCCCAAACGAACTTATAAATGGCGCTGGCGATATTGTCGAAACGGTACTCGGCGAAGCCCTTCTCCACCTCGGCTTCGACGCGCTGCAGCAGCGACACGATCCAGCGGTCCGGCTGCGAGAAGTGCAGGTAGCCGTCGGGGCCGCAGTCATTGCTGCACGGGCCCATGCCGCAGTCGTGGCCCTCGGTGTTCATCAGCACGAAGCGCGTGGCGTTCCACAGCTTGTTGCAGAAGTTGCGATAGCCTTCGCAGCGGCCGGTGTCGAAGTTGATGTTGCGGCCCAGCGTGGCCAGCGAGGCGAAGGTGAAGCGCAGCGCATCGGCGCCAAACGCGGGAATGCCTTCGGGGAATTCCTTCTTGGTCTTCTTCTCGATCTTGGGCGCGTCCTTGGGGCGGCGCAGGCCGGTGGTGCGCTTCCTGAGCAGCGGCTCGAGCTCGATGCCGTCGATCAGGTCGACCGGGTCCAGGGTGTTGCCCTCGGACTTGCTCATCTTCTTGCCTTCGGAATCGCGCACCAGGCCGTGCACATACACGGTGTGGAACGGCACCTTGCCGGTGAAGTGCTTGGTCATCATGACCATGCGCGCCACCCAGAAGAAGATGATGTCGTAGCCGGTAACCAGTGCCGACGAGGGCAGGAAATGTTGCAATTCCGGCGTTTCTGCCGGCCAGCCGAGCGAGGAGAAGGGCACCAGGGCAGACGAGAACCAGGTGTCGAGCACGTCGTCCTCGCGGCGCAGCGCGCCGGTGCTGCCGGCTGCACGCGCCTGCGCCAGGGCGTCTTCCTCGGTGCGGGCGACGAAGCACTTGCCGGCCTCGTCGTACCAGGCCGGGATCTGGTGGCCCCACCACAGCTGGCGCGAGATGCACCAGTCCTGGATGTTCTCCAGCCACTGGTTGTAGGTGCTGTTCCAGTTTTCCGGGATCAGCTTGATCTCGCCGCTCCGCACGGCGTCCAGCGCCACTTCGGCGATCGAGCGGCCCGGGTTGAAGGTGCCTTCCGGCGCCGGCTTGCTCATGGCGACGAACCACTGGTCGGTCAGCATCGGCTCGATGGCGCTGCCGGTGCGCTCGCTGCGCGGGGTCATCAGCTTGTGCTTCTTGACCTCGGCCAGCAGGCCCT
The DNA here is from genome assembly GCF_057798855.1 of Cupriavidus sp. 96C5-1. Taxonomy (NCBI): domain Bacteria; kingdom Pseudomonadati; phylum Pseudomonadota; class Betaproteobacteria; order Burkholderiales; family Burkholderiaceae; genus Cupriavidus; species Cupriavidus sp. 96C5-1. The sequence goes on from NZ_JBYOJU010000001.1 coordinate 453,159, forward strand.
GGGCTTCGAGATCGGCGACGATGCGGGTGCGCGCCTCGAAGCGGTCCAGGCCGGCGTAGGCGGCGGGCGCATCGGCGACGATCTTCGCGTCGAGGGTCAGGATCGACAGCTGCGGCAGCTTGTGGCGCTGGCCTACCGCATAATCGTTGAAGTCGTGGGCCGGGGTCACCTTGACCACGCCGGTGCCGAATTCGCGGTCGACGTAGTCGTCGGCGATCACCGGGATATCGCGGCCGGTCAGCGGCAGGTGCACGGACTTGCCGATCAGGTGCGCATAGCGTTCATCTTCCGGGTGCACCATCACGGCCACGTCGCCCAGCATGGTTTCGGGGCGGGTGGTGGCCACCGTCAGGTGGGTCAGGCCATGCGCGGCGTCGGGCTCGGCCAGCGGATAGCGGATGTGCCACATCGACCCTTCTTCCTCGACGTTCTCCACTTCCAGGTCGGACACCGCGGTGCCCAGCACGGGATCCCAGTTGACCAGGCGCTTGCCGCGGTAGATCAGTCCCTGTTCAAACAGGCGCACGAACACTTCCGTGACCGCCTTGGACATTTCCGGCGACATCGTGAAGTATTCGTGGCTCCAGTCGATCGAAGCACCCATGCGGCGGATCTGGCGCGTGATGGTCGAGCCGGACTCTTCCTTCCAGGCCCAGACCTTCTCGGTAAACGTCTCGCGGCCCAGTTCATGGCGCGACACGCCCTGCGCTTCCAGCTGGCGTTCCACCACGATCTGGGTGGCGATGCCGGCGTGGTCGGTGCCCGGCACCCACAGGGTGTTGGCGCCGCTCATGCGGGCATGGCGGGCCAGCCCATCCATGATGGTCTGGTTGAAAGCATGGCCCATGTGCAGCGTGCCGGTCACATTGGGCGGCGGCAGCTGGATGCAGAAGTCCGGGCGCTCCGGATCGAGGGTCGGCTTCGCGATGCCGCGCTTCTCCCACTCTGGGCCCCACTTGGCCTCAATGGCGGCGGGTTCGAAGCTCTTGGCAAGGGACTGGTCTTGGGCGGTCATGCTCGGATGTCGATGATTACGTCGGATTCTGCGGGCCAGGCGGGCAGGGGCAACGCGCCGGGAAAACGTCAAATTATAGGGGAGGCGGCTGGAGGGTGCGCGATTTCGGCCCGTAGCCGGCCTGGCGATGCCATTTTGCCGCGGCTTTGCGCCGATCCGGATCCCGCCGCGGGAAGGTGGCGCTTTCCGCTTTGTGCGGTTTCTGCGACATCGGGCGGCGCGCCGGGTGGCTCGGTGGGCACGGGGAGGGGCATGGCGCGGTGGAGGGGGGCTGCCCGGTATAATTCGGGGCACTCCACAAGGCCCACCCGATGTCCGACCTGCTTGCCAATCTCAACGCTGAACAACTTGCCGCCGTCACTTTGCCTGACGAGCCGGCGCTGATCCTGGCTGGCGCGGGCAGCGGCAAGACGCGCGTGCTGACCACCCGCATCGCGTGGCTGATCCAGAACGGACGGGTCTCGCCGGCCGGCCTGCTGGCGGTGACCTTCACCAACAAGGCGGCCAAGGAGATGATGACGCGGCTGACTTCGATGCTGCCCATCAACACGCGCGGCATGTGGATCGGCACCTTCCACGGCCTGTGCAACCGCATGCTGCGCGCCCACTACCGCGACGCCGGCCTGCCGCAGACCTTCGCCATCCTCGACAGCCAGGACCAGCTCTCCGCGCTCAAGCGCCTGCTCAAGTCGCTCAATGTCGACGACGAGAAGTACCCGGCCAAGAACCTGCAGTACTTCATCAATAACGCGAAGGAACAGGGCCTGCGGCCGGCCGACGTGGAGGCCAACGACGACTTCAACCGCCGTTTCGTCGACCTCTATGCCGCCTACGACGTGCAGTGCCAGCGCGAAGGCGTGGTGGATTTCGCCGAACTGCTGCTGCGCTGCTACGAACTGCTGCGCTACAACGACGCCATCCGCCAGCACTACCAGCACCGCTTCCGCCATGTGCTGGTGGACGAGTTCCAGGACACCAACGTGCTGCAGTACCAGTGGCTCAAGCTGCTGGCGGGCTTTGGCACGCAGAACCCGGCGGCGGTGTTCGCGGTGGGCGACGACGACCAGAGCATCTACGCGTTCCGCGGCGCCAATGTCGGCAATATGCGCGATTTCGAGCACGAGTTCCGCGTGCGCCACATGATCAAACTGGAGCAGAACTACCGCTCGCACGGCCACATCCTGGATTCGGCCAACCACCTGATCGCCCACAACGCGCGCCGCCTGGGCAAGAACCTGCGCACCGACGCCGGGCATGGCGAGCCGGTGCGGGTGTTCCAGGCCGGCTCCGATGGCCAGGAGGCCTCCTGGCTGGTGGAGGAGATCCGCGACCTGATCGCGCAGGGCATGAGCCGCTCGGAGATCGCCATCCTCTATCGCAGCAACGCGCAGTCGCGGGTGATCGAGCACGCGCTGTTCTCGTCGGGCATCGCCTACCGCGTCTACGGCGGCCTGCGCTTCTTCGAGCGCGCCGAAGTCAAGCACGCGCTGGCTTACCTGCAACTGCTGGAAAACCCCCGCAACGACGCCGCCTTTGGCCGCGTGGTGAATTTCCCCACGCGCGGCATCGGCGCGCGCTCGCTGGAGGCGCTGCAGGATGCGGCGCGGCAGTACGACTGTTCGCTGGCCGAGGCGGTGGCCTATGTGCCTGGCAAGGCCGGCAGTTCGCTGGGCGCCTTTGTGCGGCTGATCGAGCAGATGCGTGCCGAGACGCGCCGCATGACCCTGCCGGAAACGGTCGAATACGTGACCAATACCAGCGGCCTGATCACCCACTACCGCGGCGAGAAGGAAGGCCAGGACCGCATCGAGAACCTGCAGGAACTGGTGACCGCGGCGCAGGCGTTCGTGATGGAAGAAGGCTTCGGCCTGGATGCGCTGGCGAGCGCGATTCCGGTCGGGCGCGATGGCGCGCAAGCCGTGCCGGCGCTGGCCGACGGCGACCAGGCCCAGCAGGTGCTGGATCCCGAGGCGCTGCCGGTGGTGATGACGCCGCTGGTGGCCTTCCTCACCCACGCTTCGCTGGAAGCCGGCGACAACCAGGCGCAGGCCGGCCAGGACGCGGTGCAGATGATGACCGTGCACGCCGCCAAGGGCCTGGAGTTCAACGCGGTCTTCATCACCGGGCTGGAGGAAGGGCTGTTCCCGCACGAGAACAGCGCCATGGAGGCCGACGGGCTGGAGGAGGAGCGCCGCCTGATGTACGTGGCGATCACGCGGGCGCGCGAGCGGCTGTACCTGTCGTTCGCCCAGAGCCGCGTGCTGCACGGCCAGATGCGCTACCACGTGCGCTCGCGCTTCTTCGAGGAACTGCCCGAGACCTCGCTCAAGTGGCTGCAGCCGCCGGCGCAAGCCTACGGCGGCTCCCCGCGCCGCCAGCAGAATGAGAGCGGTTGGGGCCGCGACTGGTTCAAGAAGCCGGAAGACGTGCCGTATTCCGGTACCAAGCCCACCGGCGGCATGGACACCGGCAACGGCTATGCCGACGCCAAGCGCCAGGCCGGCTCGGGCCTGCGCATCGGCCAGAACGTATTCCACAACAAGTTTGGCGAAGGCGTGATCACCGCGCTCGAAGGCGAGGGCGCGGATGCCCGCGCCAACATCAAGTTCAAGCGCCACGGCGCCAAGTGGCTGGCACTGGCCGTGGCCAAACTGGATCCGATCGACTGAGCTGCGGGAGCGGGGCAAAGCTCGGGATCCGAGCCGCGCCCCGGGCATTGCTGCAATGGGCGCATCGCGCCTGTTGTGCCACAGCCGTCCCGAAGGGGGAAGAAATCGTAGCGAGCCGCCCGGGACCGCGCAGCAGACTTATTCACGCCTTCAGTCAACCTGGATGTTGCCGTCCTTGATGACCTTGGCCCACTCGCTCGTCTGGGCCTGGATGAACTTCGCCGCCTCCGCCGGCGTACCGGCCACGATTTCCCCGCCAAGGCTGGTCACCCGCTCCCGGTTCTCGGGCAGGTTGATGACCTTGCGGATCGCTTCCGACAGGCGCTTGACGATATCCGGCGGCGTGCCGGCCGGCAGGAACACGCCATTCCATTCGTAGACCTCATAGCGCGGCACGCCTGCCTCGGCCAGCGTTGGCGTATCCGGCAGGATGGGCGTGCGCTTCGCGCCGGTCACCGCGAGCGCGCGCAGCTTGCCGGCGCGCACATGCTGCAGGCCGGAGGCCGTATTGGCGAAGAAGACCGGCACCTGGCCGGCAATCACGTCCGCCATGGCGGGGCCGCCCCCTTTGTACGGCACGTGCAGCAGATCCAGCTTCATGCGCTGGGCGAACAGCGCGCCTGCCAGGTGCTGGGCCGAGCCGTTGCCCGATGACGCGTAGGCGATGCCGCCGGGCTTGGCGCGTGCCATGGCGATCAGTTCCTGCACGGATCTGGCTGGGAACTGCGGGTTCACGACCAGCATATTGGGATAGAGCGCCAGTACCGAGACCGGGATGAAGGACTTGACCGGGTCGTACGGCAGTTTCTTGTAGAGCGAGGGATTGGAGGCGAACGAGGCGGCGTCGAGCAGCACCGTGTAGCCATCCGGGGCCGACTTGGCAACCAGGTCCGTACCGATCTGGCCACCCGCGCCGGGCCGATTGTCGACCACGATGGTCTGGCCCAGTTCCTGGCCCAGGCGTGGCGAGATCATGCGGGCCATGGTGTCGGCGCCGCCGCCCGGTGCATAGGTGACCACCAGGCGGATGGGTTTGGCGGCGGGCCAGGCCTCGGCGTGGGCCAGCCCGCTGCTGCCGGCGGCGAGCCAGCACAGGGCGGTGGCGCAAAGTCGGACGGGGAATCGCATGGGTCTCCTCGGGAGTATTGTCGGTACGGTTGACGCGCCGGCTGTCGCCGTTGGCGCGCTGCCTGGGGGTCAGCGCACTTCGGCGCGATAGTGGAAATCGTCGGCGTTGCCGAGCGTCTGGCGGAACTCGACGCGCCGGCCCGCGAGATCGAAGGCGACGCGGTTCACCGCCAGCGCCGGATGGCCTTCCGGCAATCCCAGCTGCGTGGCTTCGCGCGCGCCCAGCCGGGCAAAGCGCAGGTCGTCGATCGCGCGGCTGACCGTGATGCCGTAGCGCTCGGCGTACATCGGGTAGAGCAGGGGGGCGAACTCGGCCGGTTTGAGCGTGGCCAGTTCGCTGAACAGCGCTGCCGGCAGCCAGATGGTCTCCAGCAGCCGGACCTTGCCTTCCCAGCCGCGCTGGCGCAGCAGGCGAAGCACCGGCGTGCCCGCCGCCAGCCCGAGCTGCGCGGCAATCTCCGCCGGCGCGGCCAGCGTGCGCAGCGACACGATGCGCGACTCCGGAATCTCCGAGCCGGCATCGCCAAAGCGGAAAAAACGCGCCATGGTCGCCCCCGTCAGCGCACCGCGGACAAAGGTGCCGCGGCCATGCACGCGTTCGAGCAGCCCCTGGTCCACCAGCGCCTGGATGGCCGCGCGCATGGTGCCGAGCGCCACCCCATAGTGTTCCGCCAGCGCGCTCTCCGCGGCAATGGCCGTGCCGGATGCCCATTCGCCGGCGAGGATGCGGCCCTTGAGCGCGGTGGCGATGCGCGCCCAGCGCGGCGCGGCAAGGCTGGCGGGCGAGTCGTCGGGATGGGTGTCGGCCGCGGCGGGCAGGGCGGAACGATTCGGCATGCGTGTCTCCATGATGCATCCCGGCGTGGCGGTTGCGCCATGTCGACGGGAACTCTAGTCATCTATAGGACTAGAGCATAGAATGGTGGTTGCGGGATGTCAATCGACCCGTGTGTTGCCGCCCGGCGCCTTCCGTCTTGTCCGCCCACCCAGAACCAGCATGTTCCAGATCGATACGCACTTCCACGTGTTTTCCGCGCAGGCGCCCGCCGTGGGCGGCGCCCGCTACCGGCCCGCCTACGGCGCCAGCCTGGCGCAGTGGCAAGCCCTCTCCGGGGTGCATGGCGTGCGCGCGGGCGTGGTGGTGCAGCCGAGTTTCTTTGGCACCGACAACAGCGAGCTGGAAGCGGCGCTGGCAACGTCCTGCGCGCTGCGCGGGGTGTGCGTGCTCGGCCCGGAAGCGTCGGCCGGCGAACTGGCGCGGCTGCATGGCATCGGCGTGCGCGGCCTGCGCTGGAATATGGTGGGGCGGCAGGACGACCCGGCATGGCGCGATGCGCGCTGGCCGGTGCTGCTGGAGGCGGCCCACGCGCTGGGCTGGCACCTGGAGCTGCATACCGAGCCGGGCCGGCTGGCCGAACTGCGGGAATGGCTGCCGCCGGTGCCGATCGCGCTGGTGCTGGACCACTTCGGCAAGCCCGCGGGCGGCGCGCAAGGCGATGCGCGGATGCTGGCTTGCGCGCGGCACTGGCGCGAGCAGCGCGAGGTCTATGTCAAGCTGAGCGCGCCGTACCGCGTGGGGGCCGGCCTGGCAGGCGTGGTAGCGGACTGGCTCCACTGCCTGGGCGAACAGGCCTTGCTGTGGGGGTCGGACTGGCCATGGACCAATCACGAGGCACAGGCCAGCTATGCCGGTCTGCAGCGCGGGGTATGGGACTGGCTGGGGCCGTCGCGCGAGGCGCCGGACCGCAACGCGGCCCGGCTGTTCGGCATGCATGCCATGCCCTGAGCGGCCGGGCGGGCCGGGTCAGGCGGCGTAGTCGGTCTTGCCGCCGGATTCCTCCGGGACCACGTTGAAGCAGCCGCGGTAGGTGGCGTAGAAGGAGCAATACATGATCGCCAGCATCAGGAGCGAATACGGCGTGACCAGGAAGGACAGGATGCCTTCCGCGCCCAGGGCGCCGAACACCGCCTCGAGCACGAAGGGGATTGCCACCAGCAGCACGGCGAACACCACGGCGTAGGCGAAGAACGCGCCGCGGTTGCGCCAGCAGGCGGTCCAGCTGAAGAACAGCGCCTTGATCGGCGGCACGTCGTGCCAGGCAGTCAGCAGCGGGGCAAACCAGAACAGCATGGCGATCGGCGTGTACAGCGCGGCGCCGACCATCAGCGCGAAGTAGAGCTGCCGCACCGATTCGGCCGAGGGCGCTTCCTCCTTGAGCAGGATCGGCACCAGCGTGCCGATATCCACCAGGCTGCCGGCGATCAGGCTCAGCACGAATACCAGCCCGGCATAGATGCCGCCCAGCACCAGCAGGTTGCGGCTCGCCTGCTTGCCGTTGCCCCTGAACCCGGCCAGCAGCACCGTGGGCAGCACGCGTTTGTTCTGGATCACCTCGCGGCAGGCGGTCATGATGCCCACCGATAGCCCCGGCGTGACCACCAGCAGCGCGATGATGCCGATCAGCGGCACGAACACCGCCAGCTGCGCGGTGATCAGGTAGATAAACAGCAGCATCAGGAAAGCGAGCGGGTTCTTGCGGAACAGCCAGACACCCTGGCGGAACCAGACATAACCTTCCTTGGCGGAAACTTCCAGTAATTGCATGACGGTCAGGTCCAGGGCAGCGCGGCGGCTTCGATGCGCCGGCGCAGGATGCGTTCGAAATGGGTCGGGTCGTGAGGCTGGAGCATGTCGGCCTCGCGCGGCAGGTAAAAGTCCCACAAACGGGAAATCCAGAAACGCAGCGCACCGGCGCGCAGCATGTCGCGCCAGCGCTGCGATTCGATGTCGCCCAGCGGCCTGACCGCATGATAGGCCCGCAGCAGGGCCTGGGCACGGGCATGGTCCAGGGTACCGGTGGCCAGGTCGATGCACCAGTCGTTGACGGTGACCGCCAGGTCGAACAGCCACTTGTCGTTGCCGGCGAAGTAGAAGTCGAAAAAGCCGCCCAGCCTGTAGTGGCCGGCATGATCGTCCTCGAACAGCGCATTGTCGCGAAACAGGTCGCAATGGCAGGGGCCGCCAGGCAGCGCCGCGTAATCGGCGCTGTCGAAGAAGGCGGTCTGGTGGACCAGTTCCTGCTGCAGCAGGGCGCGCTGCCCGGCGTCGAGGAAGGGCAGGATCTCGGCTTCGGTCTGCTGCCACCACGGCAGGCTGCGCAGGTTCGGCTGCTGGCGCGGATAGCTCTGGCCGGCCAGGTGCATGCGCGCCAGCATGCCGCCCACTTCCGCGCAATGCTCGGCGCCGGGCGCCAGCTGCGAGCTGCCCGGCAGCCGCGTGACGATGGTCGCCGGCTTGCCCTTGAGGGTCCGCAGGATCTCGCCGTCGCGGCCCGGGACCGGCGCCGGCACGCTGATGCCGTGCGATGCCAGGTGGGCCATCAGGTGCAGGTAGTACGGCAGCTGCTCGAACGTCAGGCGCTCGAAGATGGTCAGCACGTATTCGCGCGTGCTGCCATCCTGCTCCATGGTCAGGAAGAAATTACTGTTCTCGATGCCCGAGGCAATGCCGCGCAGGTCGCGCATTTCGCCCAGGTTGTAATCAAGGAGCCAACTGGCGATCTCGTCCGGCGAGACCGTGGTGAATACGGCCATACTCTTTGCGTGAATCGAAACGGATGGCGGCGGACGCAAAGCTGCGCTCCGCCGCGGCATGGATGCCGGCAGGGCCGGCGCGGCCCCGCCTCGGATCGTCTGGCGGGGTCGGGGGAAATCGGACAACAGGGCTCAAAGACCGGGCATGCCGGAGCTCGGAGCCCGGATCTCAGAATTGCAGCACGTTGACCGAAGGCACGCGGTTCATTTCGCGGTCGCGGATCTTCGGGGAGCTGTCCTCCGGCTTGCTCATCTGGTACCTGGTGCCGACGCCCGATTTGACCTCGATATCGGTGGCCTGGCCCTTGTTCCGGTATTCGCGGATCTGGGTGCCGTCCGGTTCATCGAGCTTGAAGCTCGGCTCGCGCGGCTTGTTGATCTGGGTCTTGGCAGGCGAGACGATCGGCCGGTTGTTGATCTGGTTCAATTCCTGCTGCGTCAGCGCGCCGCCCGCCTGCTCGGCGTCCTGCTGCGCCATGGCCACGCCGGGGGCGCCAAGCGCCAGCAAGGCTGCCAGCGCCAGCGCGCGTGCGGCGGCTGGGAATGTCTCCGGCTCTTCCGCGCGCGCGGTGGCCTGGAGTGTGGGGGAGATCATCTAAGGCTCCTGTGCAGCGCAGCAGGCCGTGGGCTTGCTGCGCCGCGAATGGCGCTGCAGCCCGGCGACGCCGGGCTTTGGCAGTGTGTCAGGCTTCCATTCTAGCAATTCCTGCCCGCGCCTGGCCGTTGCGGTGACCCGGCGGCCACCTTTGCAGGACCGCACGGCGCCGCATGGGCCCCCGCCGCCAACCCGGCAGGCTGGCACCGGGCGGGAGCCGGATGGCCGGCCCGGGCCCAGCCGGCTTACAGGTAGAACATTTCTTCCTTGGGCGGGATCGGGTTGTCGCCGCCGCGTTGCTCGTAGTACTCATATACCGCTTCGAGCACTTCGTGCGGCTCGTCCACGATCTTCATCAGATCGAGGTCGTGCTCGGCGATCAGTCCCATCGGCAGCAGGGTAAAGCGGAACCAGTCGAGCAAGCCCTTCCAGAAGCGGCTGCCGAACAGCACCACCGGCACCGCCCGGGATTTTCCGGTCTGCACCAGGGTCAGGACCTCGGCCAGTTCGTCGAGCGTGCCGAAGCCGCCGGGCATCACGATGAAGGCGTCCGAGTTCTTGACGAAAGTCACCTTGCGCGTGAAGAAGTGCCGGAAGCGCATGGCGATATCCTGGTAGGGATTGCCTTGCTGCTCGTGCGGAAGCTCGATGTTCAGGCCGACGCTGGCCGACTTGCCGGCATGGGCGCCCTTGTTGGCCGCCTCCATGATGCCGGGGCCGCCGCCCGAGATCACTGCGAAGCCGGCGTCGGAGAACAGGCGGGCGATCTCGATGGTGCGCTGATAGTAGGGGGAATCCTCGCGCAGGCGCGCGCTGCCGTAGATCGATACCGCGGGACGGATCTCGGACAGGTACTCCGTGGCTTCGATGAACTCTGCCATAATCGTGAACATTTGCCACGAGGCGCGCGCTTTCTTTGCGGTTGCGCGGTCTTCATCGGCCAGCGCACGCAGGCTGGGAATCATCTTGCGCGGGTTGGCGCGGATGCCGGCGGCCGGGGCAGTGTCTCCCGGGCCATCGGCAGCGGCGCCGACCGTCACGTTCACGTCCATATCGGCCGCGGGGACAATCCTGCCTTCGGCGGCCTGCTTGATGGCCGCCGCCGGGTTACCGGCGCCGGCTGCGTCGGAGAGGGGGGCGGCGTTCGCACCGCCTGCGGCGGCACCAGTCAATTTTGAGTCCATGGGAATGTCGGATAGTCCAAAAACACTCTTGCTCGTCGATGGGTCGAGCTATTTGTATCGCGCGTATCACGCCCTGCCGGATCTGAGGAACGGGGAGGGTCTGCCCACAGGGGCAATCTACGGCATGATCAATATGCTGCGCAAGCTGCGCAGCGATTTTCCGGCAGAGTATAGCGCTTGCGTGTTCGACGCCAAGGGCAAGACCTTCCGCGACGACCTTTATCCTGCGTACAAGGAGCATCGCCCGTCGATGCCGGAAGACCTCGCCAGGCAGATCGAGCCGATCCACGAAGCGGTGCGCGCGCTGGGCTGGCCTATCGTCGTGGTGGAGGGCGTGGAGGCCGACGACGTGATCGGCACGCTGGCCCGCCAGGCTACCGGCGAAGGCATGCGCACGGTGGTTTCCACCGGCGACAAGGACCTGGCGCAGCTGGTCGACGATCATGTCACGCTGGTCAACACCATGAGCGGCGAGGTGCTCGACCCGCCCGGCGTCGTGGCCAAGTTCGGCGTGCCGCCGGCGCGCATCGTCGACTACCTCTCGCTGATCGGCGATGCCGTGGACAACGTGCCCGGCGTGCCCAAGGTCGGCCCCAAGACCGCGGTCAAGTGGCTCACCGAATATGGCACGCTCGACGATGTCATGGCCAGCGCCGCCAGCATCAAGGGCGTGGTTGGCGAGAACCTGCGCAATACGCTGGCGTGGCTGCCCAAGGCCCGCGAACTGGTGACGGTCAAGACCGATTGCGACCTGAAGAGCTCGCTGGCCGATTTCCACAAGCTCAAGGAGAGCGGCGAGGACAAGGACAAGCTGATCGAGTTCTTTGCGCGCTATGGCTTCAAGACCTGGCTGCGCGAGGCGACCGGCGAAAGCCTGCCCAATCCGCATGCCCAGGCGCGCGCAAGCGCGGCGCAGCCTGCTGCCGGCGCGGCGGGAGCGGACGCGGGCCCGGCCCAGGGCGGCTTGTTCGACAATGCACCGGCACCGGCCCAGATCCGCTACGAGACCGTGGCGACCGAGGCGGCGCTGGAAGCCTGGATGCGCCGCATCGAAACAGCGCCGCTGGTGTCCATCGACACCGAAACCACCTCGCTGGACCCGATGCAGGCGCAACTGGTCGGCATCTCGATGTCGATCGAGCCGGGCGAAGCCTGCTATATCCCGGTTGGCCACCGCGGCCCCGATGTGGTCGGCCTGGAGGCCAATGGCCAGCTCTCGCGCGAAGCCGTGCTGGAGCGCATGCGCGCCTGGCTGGAAGATCCGTCGCGCGCGAAAGTCGGCCAGAACCTGAAGTACGACGCGCACGTCTTCGCCAATCATGGCGTGAACCTGCGCGGCATCGCGCACGACACCATGCTGCAGAGCTACGTGCTGGCTTCGCACCGCAACCATGGCATGGACAGCCTGGCCGAGCGCCTGCTCGGCCTCAAGACCATCAGCTACGAGGAAGTGTGCGGCAAGGGCGCCAGCCAGATCGGCTTCGACCAGATCGACATTGCGCGCGCCACCGAGTACGCCGCCGAGGATGCCGACGTCACGATGCGGCTGCACTGCAATATGTACCCGCAGGTGGAAGCGCTGCCGGGGCTGCGCTATGTCTATGAGCAGATCGAAATGCCGGTCTCGGTGGTGCTGCAGAAGATCGAGCGCAACGGCGTGCTGATCGACGCCGATCGCCTGGGCGCGCAGAGCGCGCAGCTTGGCCAGCGCATGCTGGAGCTGGAACAGGCCGCCTATGCGGCCGCGGGCCAGCCGTTCAACCTGGGCTCGCCCAAGCAGATCGGCGAGATCCTGTTTGGCCAGATGAAGCTGCCGGTGGTCAAGAAGACCGCCAGCGGCGCGCCTTCCACCGACGAAGAGGTGCTGCAGAAGCTCGCCGAGGACTATCCGCTGCCCAAGCTGCTGCTGGACTACCGCGGCCTGGCCAAGCTCAAGTCCACCTACACCGACAAGCTGCCGAAGATGGTCAACCCGGCCACCGGGCGCGTGCATACCAGCTATGGACAGACCACCGCGGTGACCGGCCGGCTGGCGTCGACCGAGCCCAACCTGCAGAACATCCCGGTGCGCACCGAGGAAGGCCGGCGTATCCGCGAGGCCTTTATCGCCGCGCCGGGCAACGTCATCGTGTCGGCCGACTACTCCCAGATCGAACTGCGCATCATGGCCCATATCTCGGGCGACGAGAACCTGATGCGCGCTTTCGCCGAGGGCGAGGACGTGCACCGGGCCACCGCCGCGGAGATCTTCGGGGTCGGCACGGATGCCGTCAGCAGCGAGCAGCGCCGCTACGCCAAGGTCATCAACTTCGGCCTGATCTACGGCATGAGCGCCTTTGGCCTGGCTGGCAACCTCGGTATCGAGCGCGAGGCGGCCAAGCACTATATCGACCGTTATTTCATGCGCTACCCCGGCGTGGCCCGGTACATGGAAGAAACGCGCCAGACCGCGCGCGAGCAGGGTTTCGTCGAGACCGTGTTCGGCCGCCGCCTGTGGCTGCCCGATATCAACGGCGGCAACGGTCCGCGCCGCCAGGGCGCCGAGCGTGCCGCCATCAATGCGCCGATGCAGGGGACGGCCGCCGACCTGATCAAGCTGTCCATGATCGCCGTGCAGGGCTGGATCGAGCGCGATGGCCTGGCCACGCGCCAGGTCATGCAGGTGCACGATGAACTGGTGCTGGAAGTGCCGCAGGCCGAGCTGGCGCTGGTCAAGGTCAGGCTGCCGGAACTGATGTGCAATGTGGCGACGCTGCGCGTGCCGCTGGTGGCCGAGGTCGGCAGCGGCAGCAATTGGGAGGAAGCGCACTGACCCGCTGAGCTTGTATCCAGTGCCCCGGGGCGGCCTTCCGGCCCGCGCCGGGATTGCCGCCGCCGCGGTATTCCTGCATCCTGCTTCCGATTGAAGCGACCGCTGAATCGGTGAATGGCGTCTTGCCAGTCGTGCTGCTGTGCAGCAAACTGGCGCAAAGCCGAGGCCACTGGCTCGCGTCGTGCCCCCGGCAAAAAAATATCGACGACACTGGGTAGATCATGAGCACAGAGGGAAGGGCGCATCGCATCATCGTAGTCGGAGGCGGGGCAGGCGGGCTGGAACTGGTCACGCGGCTGGGCGACAAGCTCGGCAAGAGCGGGGCCGCGCAGGTGGTACTGGTGGACCGCTCGCCCACGCATATCTGGAAACCGCTGCTGCATGAAGTCGCAGCCGGCAGCATGGATCCCAACACCCATCAGCTCGAGTATGTCGCGCAGGCGCGCTGGCATCATTTCGAGTTCCAGCAAGGCGAGCTGACCGGCATCGACCGCGCCCGCAAGACCATTTCAGTGGCGGGCTGCGTCGACCTCGACGGCTCGGAGCTGCTGCCGGCGCGCGAACTCCCCTACGACACCCTGGTACTGGCGATCGGCTGCGTGACGCATTTCTTCGGCGTGCCCGGCGCTGCCGGGAATGCCATCGCGCTCGACACCGTCGAGCAGGCGGAGCGCTTCCGCCGCCGGCTGATTTCCGCCTGCGTGCGTGCACAGAACGGCCGCGGGCGGCTCGGCGAAGACGGCCGGCCGCGCGTGGACATCGCCATCATCGGCGCCGGCGCCACCGGCGTCGAACTCTCGGCGGAGCTGCGCAATACCGCGCATGTCCTCAGCGCCTACGGCCTGCACCAGCTGGACCCGCGCCGCGATGTGCGCATCCACGTGATCGAGGCCGGCCCGCGTATCCTGCCCGCGCTGTCCGAGCGGGTTTCCGCCGAGACCACCAAGCTGCTGCACAAGCTCGATATCGAGGTCTTCACCGGCGAGCGCGTGACCGAGGTCACGGCCGATGCGGTGCTGACCGCCAGCGGCAAACGCATCGATGCCGACCTGACGGTCTGGGCCGCCGGCATTACCGCGCCCGCGGTGTTGGCCACCCTGGGCCTGCCGGTGAGCCGGATGGGGCAGATCGTGGTCAAGCCCACCCTGCAGAGCGAAGCCGATCCCGATATCTTTGCCTTCGGCGATTGCGCCAGCTGCCCCTGGCCCGAAAAGCAGAGCGCCGTGCCGCCGCGCGCCCAGGCCGCCCACCAGCAGGCCATGTTCCTGTTCGATGCGCTGCGCGCACGCCTCAATGGCAAGCCGCTGCAGGCATTCGCGTTCAAGGACCTGGGCTCGCTGGTTTCGCTGGGGCACTTCAGCGCGGTCGGCAGCCTGATGGGCGGCCTGATCGGCGGCTCGATGTTCATCGAGGGGCTGATGGCGCGCGTCATGTACACCTCGCTGTACCGCATGCATGTCCTGGCGCTGCACGGCGCCGTGCGCATGGGGCTGGACACCGTGACCCACTGGCTGCGCAGCAAGACCAGTCCGCGCGTGAAACTGCACTGACGGGTGCCGGCGCGGGGGCGGTCCTGGCCCCCGTCCGCCGGCCGCGTGCGTTTGTCGCCATGTTTGCTTAGAATCGGAGCCTGTTTCCGGCTGCCGCGCCGCCATGCCTTGCCCATCCGGATCGGCCATCCAAGCCAAACCAAACAGGAGACCGCATGCTGAAGCCAGAAGTGGAAAGCCTTGTCCCCGGCCAGTCCTTTGACCGGCGGTCTTTCGTCAAGACCGCGCTGGGCTCGGCATTTGCCGCGGCCGCATTGCCCGTGATGGCGCAGGCGATCAAGACCGATTTCGCCGGCCTGACCGCGGGCGAGGTCACGATCGGCTCGGGTGGTTTCAGCATGCCCGCCTACCGTGCCCAGCCGGAAGGCAAGACCAGGCTGCCGGTGGTGCTGGTGGTCAGCGAAATCTTCGGGGTGCACGAACATATCGCCGATATCTGCCGGCGCTTCGCCAAGCTGGGCTACCTGGCCATCGCCCCGGAGCTGTTTGCGCGCCAGGGCGATCCCGGCAGTTTCGGGACCATCCAGGAGTTGCAGGCCAGGTTGATTTCCAAGGTGCCGGACGAGCAGGTCATGGGCGATCTCGATGCCACCGTGGCCTGGGCCGCGGCCAATGGCGGCAATACCGGCAAGCTGGCCATCACCGGTTTTTGCTGGGGCGGGCGCGTGACCTGGCTTTACGCCGCGCACAGCCGGCAGGTCAAGGCTGCCGTGGCCTGGTACGGCCAGCTGATGGGCGAGCCCACGCTCATCAAGCCGAAGAACCCGATCGATCTGGTCGGCGAGCTCAAGGTGCCGGTACTCGGGCTTTACGGCGGCAAGGACACCGGTATCACGCAGGAGCAGGTGGAAAAGATGAAGGCGGCGTTGGCGGAGTCGGGCAACCCGAACGCCAGGTCGTCGGTCTTCGTGGTCTATCCCGAGTCCGGCCATGCCTTCAATGCCGACTATCGCCCGAGCTATCGCGAGGCCGACGCCAGGGATGGCTGGCAGCGCTGCCTGGCATCCTTCAGGCAGCACGGCGTCTCCTGAGCGGCGCGCGTGGCGTTGGCGCCGCCGCCTTTCCCCTCTCGCGTACACGCGCTGACGATGGTCATTGCAAAGTCGGCGCCAATCTACGTACAATGCGGGCTTCGTTTCTTGCAACAGTGTTGCGTTTGAGATCGATGCTGCTCCCCAGGGGCGCATAACCGATCCCGGGAGCCTATCATCCATTCCACCCTTGCCTATATCCTGCTTGCCGCCACTATCTCGGGGGTGGGCAGTATCTTTGGGGCGGCGCTGCTGACGCTGACGGCAGCCTCGCGCGTGGTGGAGCGCATGGTGAGCTTCTCGGTCGGGGTGCTGCTGGCCACGGCCCTGCTGCATTCGCTGCCGGAGGCGTTCGAGTCGGGTGCCGATCCGCGCGCCTTGTTCGGTACCTTGCTGGCCGGCCTGCTCGGTTTTTTCCTGCTCGAGAAGGTCGCGCTGCTGCGCCACTCGCATCACCACGAGGGCGACGGGCACCACCACCACCACGGGCATGACCGCGAGGAAGCCGGGCGCAGCGGCCTGACCATCCTGGTGGGCGATACCTTCCACAATTTTGCCGACGGCATCGTGATCGCCGCGGCGTTCCTGGCGGACCCGCATATCGGGCTGGTCACCGCGCTGGCCATCGCCGCCCACGAGATCCCGCAGGAAGTGGGCGATTTCATCGTGCTGCTCAACGCTGGTTTTTCGAAGGCGCGCGCCTTTGCCTTCAACCTGCTGTCCAGCGTAGCGGCCATCGCCGGCGGCCTGGTGGGATATTTCCTGCTCGACCAGATGAGCAGCTGGATTCCCTATGTGCTGGTGATTGCCTCGAGCAGTTTTGTCTATATCGCCGTCAGCGATCTGATGCCGCAGATGCAGCGCAAGCCGCGCTGGCGCGAGTCCATCATCCAGGTTGTACTGGTAGCCACGGGGATCTGCGCCATCTACTTCGTTACCAAGGATGTACACCATGCGCATGGCGAGGGACATGCGCATGGTGTGGCGGCTCCCGCCCGATAAGCCTGGGCGGCGCGAGCCGCCAGCCAGGCATGCGCGCCAGGGTCGCCGGGCTCAGGCTCCGCTGGCCACCGGCCGCGCGGAGTCGGCGCACCACTCGCTCCACGAACCGGGATAGAGCGCAGCACCTGGCAGGCCGGCCACTTCCAGTGCCAGCAGGTTGTGGCACGCGGTCACGCCCGAGCCGCATTGCATGACGGCCTGGCTGGCGGGCGTGTTGCCCAAGACCTGGCCGAATTCCTGCTGCAGCGCTGCGGCAGGCTTGAACGCGCCGTTGTCCTGCAGGTTGTCCTTGAAGAAGCGATTGACCGCGCCCGGGATATGTCCGCCCACGGGATCGAGCGTTTCGTTCTCGCCACGGAAGCGGTCCGGCGCCCGGGCGTCGACCACCAGCCGCGCAGGCCTGGCCAGGTTGGCCAGCACCGCGCCGGCATCCACGGTGGCCACCAGCGCGGCCTTGCGCGCCAGCGTGCCGGGCGTTTCGGGTTCCGGCGCGTTGCCGGCCTCGAGCGGCAGGCCGGCCGCTACCCAGGCACTCTTGCCGCCATCCAGCACGGCGACCGCGCCGTGGCCCAGCCAGCGCAGCAGCCACCATGCGCGCGCCGCGTACATGCCGCCCTGCGCGTCATAGGCAACCACCTGGCTGGCTTCATTCACGCCGAGCGCGCGCAGGCGCGCGGCCAGCGTGTCGGGATCGGGCAGCGGATGGCGTCCGTTGGCGCCGGTCTTTTCGCCGGACAGTTCATTGTCCAGATGCAGATAGAAGGCGCCGGGCAGATGGCCCGCATGGTAGGCCTCGCGCCCGGCGGCCGGGTTGGCGAGGTCGAAGCTGCAGTCGATCACGACGCTGTGGCGGCCGCTGTCTTCGCGCAGCGCGCGCAGGTCCTGGCTGGAGATCAGGGTGGTGAACATGGGATAACCTTGGGTTGGGAAAGCGCAACTGGCCTACGATGCTACACCTCGGGATGCACTTCCGCTTCTGCCGACTTGACCGGGGTGTCGGCGGTGGGTTGCCGGTTGGAGCTTTCGCGCGCCCGCGTCAGGGTGGTGGCGATGCCGCTGGCGACGATCAGCGCCATGCCAAGCCAGGACAGCCAGTTGAGCTGGTCGCGCCAGACCATCATGCCCCACAGGCTGGAGAACACGATGCCGGCATATTGCAGGTTGGCGGTGAGCAGGGTGTTGCCGCGCTTGTAGGCGCGTGTCATCGCGGTCTGGCCGAGCGTGGCCAGGACCCCGATGGCCAGCAGCAGGCCCGCGCCGCGCCAGCTGTGGGGGCTCGGGCCTGAGTACAGCATCCAGATCAGTCCGATCGTCATGCCGACCGCCGAGAAATAGAACACGATGCGGCCTTCGGGCTCGCCCAGCTGGCCGAGCTGCCGGACCTCGACATAGGCCAGCGCGGTAAAGATCCCGGAGATGAGGCCGATCAGGCCGCCGGTGAGCTGGTTGTGCCCGACGGACGGTTGCAGCAGGCACAGCACGCCCGCAAACGACATCAGGATGGCGCCGATCAGCTTGCGGTCGGCGCCGCCGGTGCCCGTCAGCGCGGCGCCGGCGCCCAGGATCAGCGCGATCCAGACCGGCGACATGTAGTTCAGGGTCATCGCCGTGGCCAGCGGCAGCATGGTGATCGAGGTGAACCACAGCAGCAGGGCGGTCACGCCGAACAGGCTGCGCTTGATATGCATGGCCATGTGCGGCGTGCGTACCGAGGTGCCCGACGAGGCCAGTATCGTCCACATGATGACGACGCCGATCAGGCTGCGGTAGAACACGATCTCGCCCGTGCCGTAGAACTCGGACGCCAGCTTGACGCCCACCCCCATCAACGAAAAGGCGAAGGCGGCGAACAGCATCCAGAGCGATTGCATGGCGGGGGCGAAGGAGGAATGAGACAGCGCGCGATCCGGGCCCCGATCTCACGCGGGTTCTCGAATCTCGAAAGGCTCCGCGCAAGGCGGATGGCCGGCGCGGCGCCGGGCGCACACCGGAAGCGGCGATTGTATCAGCGGGCGTGCACCGCACCAAACGCAAAACGGACCGCCGGGGCGGTCCGTTTTGCCTGATTTGCCACTGCGGCAGGCCGCAAAGCCTTGGCCCGCAGGTCAGCCGGTGAAGGACATGGCGCGGCGATACCATTCATGAAAGTGCTGCATACCGTCTTCCATCGGCGACTGGTAGGGTCCGGTTTCGCTGACTCCGCGCCTTAGCAGCGCCCGGCGCCCGGCATCCATGCGTTCGGCGATTTCGTCGTCCTCGATGCAGGTTTCCATGTAGGCGGCGCGCTCGGCCTCGACGAATTCGCGCTCGAACAGCACGATTTCCTCGGGATAGTAAAACTCGACGACATTGCGTGTCTTGTCCGGTCCGAGCGGATGCAGCGTCGAGACCACGAGCACGTGCGGGTACCACTCCACCATGATGTTGGGGTAGTACGTCAGCCAGATCGCGCCGTATTTCGGCAGCACGCCGTTGTTGAAGCGCAGTACGGCCTCATGCCATTTCTGGTAGGTGGGACTGCCCGGACGCTTCAGGCCGGCGTGCAGGCCAACCGTCTGGACGCTGTGCCAGTCGCCGAACTCCCAGCTCAGGTCGTCGCAGGAGACGAAACTGCCCAGGCCCGGGTGGAACGGCACGACGTGGTAGTCTTCCAGATAGACCTCGATGAAGGTCTTCCAGTTGTAGTTGCACTCGTGGACCTCGACGTGGTCGAGCATGTAGCCGTCGAAGTCCAGGTCCCCGGCCACGCCCAGGCGAGCCAGGTCGGCCCGCACGTCGCGCTGGCCCTCGAACAGCAAGCCGTTCCAGTTCTGCAGCGGCGAACGGTTCAGGTGCACGCAGGGCTGCTCCGCGAAATGCGGCGCGCCGAGCAGTTCACCCTTCAGGTCGTAGGTCCAGCGGTGCAAGGGGCAGACGATGTTCTGCGCATTGCCGCGGCCATTGAGCATGATGGCCTGCCGGTGGCGGCAGACATTGGACAGGAGCTCGATGCCGTCGGCATTCCTCACCAGGATGCGGCCTTCTTCCTCGGCCGCCAGGGCGTGGTAATCGCCCGTCTCCGGGATCATCAGCTCGTGGCCGACATAGCCCGGGCCCTTCTTGAACAGCAGTTCCAGTTCTTGTTGATGCAGTGGCTCGTCGAAGTAGACGTTGACGGGCAGCTGCGTATCAGCCGGCACCAGTTTCAGCGCGGTGCTGAGATTGGACATTATCCCCACTCCCTATGACAGGCGAAAGCAGTGAACAACCCAACCATCGAAAAGAAATCGATTTGGGAAAGACTGTCAGCCGTGCCATGACCCGCTCCGGGCGCATGGATGCAGTTCACGCTGACGAACCGCGGATTGTACCCGAGCGAAAAAGTTAAGGGACTGATTTTTTTGCCTTTTTAGCGAAAAAGTCGACCCGGGTCGTCATGGAGGTGCCGTTCGGGGCGCATTCGGAAAGACGACCCAAGCGCACAAGTCACTTTCGGGTGTTGCCCTCCGCCTCACCCGACGGATGGGATGCGGGCAATGTCCCGCTTTGGCGTAAAATCCCAGCTTCCCCTGTTTCAATGCCCGAAATGCCAAAGACTACGAGCTCCCCGGCCGACATCGATCCGGCCCCGACCGACCAGCGGTCGCCCCTCGCGCCGCCCGCTTCCTATGAGGCCGCCATGGCCGAGCTGGAAGGGCTGGTAGCCAGCATGGAGGGTGGCGCGCTGCCGCTGGAAGACTCCCTGGCGGCGTACAAGCGCGGGGCGGAACTGGTCAGGTATTGCCAGCAGATGCTCGAACGCGTGGAGCAGCAGGTCAAAGTGCTGGAGGGCGACGTGCTCAAGCCAGTGACCGCCGAAACCGGCATCCCGGGAGAGCAAGAATGAGCGATTCGCGCCAGACCGCCGAAGCCGGCGATTTCGCCGCCTGGATGGGCGCCCAGGGCGCCCGCACCGAGGCCGCGCTCGACGCCGCCCTGCCGGCCGCTGTAACCGTGCCTTGCACGCTCCACGAAGGCATGCGGTATGCTGTGCTCGGCGGCGGCAAGCGGGTACGTCCCCTGCTGGTTCATGCTGCCGGCGAAGTGGTTGGCGCATCACCCGAAGCGTGCGATGCTGCGGCTTGCGCGGTGGAGATGATCCATGCGTACTCGCTGGTGCACGACGATATGCCCTGCATGGATGACGACGACCTGCGCCGCGGCCGTCCCACCGTGCACAAGGCCTATGACGAGGCGACCGCACTGCTGGTGGGCGACGCGTTGCAGACCCAGGCTTTCGTGGTGCTGGCCGAGGCCGCATCGCTGGCCGGGCTCGGCGCTGACGCGCGCATGCGCCTGGTGGCCGAGCTGGCACGGGCTTCGGGCTCGTTAGGCATGGCGGGCGGGCAGGCGATCGACCTGCAGCACGTGGGCCTGGCCATGTCGCTGGACGAACTCGAGGCGATGCACCGCATGAAAACCGGTGCCTTGCTGCGCGCCAGTGTGCGCATGGGCGCGTACTGCGGCACGGTGGACGAGGCCGGCCTGGCCGCGCTCGAGCGCTACGCAGCCGCCGTGGGCCTGGCGTTCCAGGTGGTGGACGATATCCTCGACGTGACCGCGGATACCGCCACGCTGGGCAAGACCGCCGGCAAGGACGCCGCCCACGACAAGCCGACCTATGTATCGCTGATGGGGCTCGAGCCTGCCCGCCAACTGGCGGAGCAGCTGCGGACGACGGCGCACGAAGCGCTGGCTGTCTTTGGCGCGCGCGCCAGACGCCTGGGCGAACTGGCCGATCTGATCGTGCTGCGCTCGAACTGAATTGATAAGCAGGAAAACCGACAACCGGGCACAAGAATCCGGCCGCCGAACGGACATCATGACCTACGCACTGCTCAAAACTATTGACGACCCCGCAGCCCTCCGCAGGCTGGACCGCCGGCAGCTCGGAACGCTGGCTGACGAACTCCGCGCCTATGTGCTCGAATCGGTGTCGCAGACTGGCGGCCACCTGTCGTCCAACCTTGGCACGGTCGAGCTGACCATCGCACTGCACTACGTGTTCAACACACCGGACGACCGCGTGGTATGGGACGTCGGGCACCAAAGCTATCCGCACAAGATCCTGACCGGGCGCCGCGACCGCATGCATTCGCTGCGCCAGTGGGGCGGCATCTCGGGCTTCCCGCGCCGCAGCGAAAGCGAATACGACACCTTTGGCACCGCGCACTCCTCCACCTCGATCTCGGCCGCGCTGGGCATGGCGCTGGGCGCCCGCACGCTGGGCGAGAAGCGCGTGTCGATCGCCGTGATCGGCGACGGCGCGATGACCGCGGGCATGGCCTTCGAGGCCATGAACAATGCCGGCGTCTACAAGGACCTGCCGCTGCTGGTGGTGCTGAACGACAACGACATGTCGATCTCGCCGCCGGTCGGCGCGCTCAACAACCACCTGGCGCGGCTGATGAGCGGCAAGTTCTACGCGGCCACCAAGAAGGGCATCGAACGCGTGCTGTCGGTGGCCCCGCCCGTGCTCGAGTTCGCCAAGCGCTTCGAGGAACATGCCAAGGGCATGGTGGTGCCGGCGACGCTGTTCGAGGAGTTCGGCTTCAACTACATCGGCCCGATCGACGGCCACGATCTCGAATCGCTGGTGCCGACGCTGCAGAACATCCGCCAGCGTGCCCTCGAAGGCGGCGGCCCGCAGTTCCTGCACGTGGTCACCAAGAAGGGCCAGGGCTACAAGCTGGCCGAGGCCGATCCGATCCTGTATCACGGTCCCGGCAAGTTCAATCCGGCCGAAGGCATCCGCCCGTCGACCAAGCCTGCGCGCAAGACCTACACCCAGGTCTTCGGCGAATGGCTGTGCGACATGGCCGCCGCCGACCCGCGCCTGGTGGGGGTGACGCCGGCCATGCGCGAAGGCTCGGGCATGGTGGAGTTCGAGAAGCGCTTTCCCAACCGCTACTACGATGTGGGCATCGCCGAACAGCACGCCGTGACGTTCGCGGGCGGTCTGGCCTGCGAAGGCCTCAAGCCCGTGCTGGCGATCTATTCCACCTTCCTGCAGCGTGGCTATGACCAGTTGATCCACGACGTGGCGCTGCAGAACCTGCCGGTCGTGTTCGCGCTCGACCGTGCCGGGCTGGTGGGCGCCGACGGCGCCACCCACGCCGGCGCCTACGACATCGCCTTCCTGCGCTGCATCCCCAATATGATGGTGATGACGCCGGCCGACGAGAACGAATGCCGCCAACTGCTGACCACCGCTTACCAGCAGGCGTGCCCGACCGCCGTGCGCTACCCGCGCGGCGCCGGCACCGGCGTGGCCACGCAGGCCGCGCTCACCGCGCTGCCGGTGGGCAAGGGCGAGATGCGCCGTACCGGCGGCGCGCGGGCCGGCCAGCGCGTGGCCTTCCTGGCCTTCGGTTCCATGCTGCATCCGGCGCTGGGCGCGGCCGAGGCGCTCGACGCCTCGGTGGCCAACATGCGCTTCGTCAAGCCGCTCGACGAGGAACTCGTGAAGACGCTGGCGCGCGATCACGATTACCTCGTCACCGTCGAGGAGGGCTGCGTGATGGGTGGCGCCGGCAGCGCGGTGCTCGAGGCGCTGGCTGCCGCCGGCATCGTCGTGCCGGTGTTGCAGCTCGGCCTGCCGGACCGCTTTGTCGATCATGGCGACCCGGCCTTCCTGCTCTCGCAATGCGGGCTGGACGCGGCGGGCATCGAGCATGCCGTGCGCGAGCGCTTCAGCCTGACCCAGGCGGCAGTCGCCACGCGCGCGGCCTGATCCGTCCCGATCCCGGCGTGTCCGCCGATGGCGGGCGCGCCGGCGCCTTTCCTTCCTGTTATCGTACGACCCCCGTTCCGCCTTCGTTCCGGTTCCGGGCCTTGCCCGGGCTTTGGCAGAGCCGCATGGCGGCGGCGATCGCGCCATCATCCGTATGGATCGTGCGGGTATCGCCCGCCCGTGGGCAGCAATAGACGATTTCCCTTAGAATCGCAGGTTCTGTGTTCGCAGCTGCGGGACGGCATCGGCTTTGCGCTCGCCCGCGGTTTCACACTCGTTGCGCGGCAAAGTTGACTGCGAAAAATGCCGCGACCGTAGAGGAAACCTGACCGATATGAATGACATCAATCCCGCCTTCGTGATGCCCGACGTGCAGTCGAGCCTCGATACCCGCCAGATCCCGATCCAGCGGGTTGGCGTGAAAGGCGTGCGTTATCCGCTGTCGCTGAAGACCCCCGCCGGCGTGCTGGCCACGGTCGGCACCTTCAACCTCGACGTGCACCTGCCCGCCGACCAGAAGGGCACGCACATGTCGCGCTTTGTCGCGCTGCTCGAGGAAGAGCGCGAGCCGCTCGAACTGGCCACCTTCCGCTCGCTGCTCGACAAGATGCTGGTCAAGCTCGAGGCCGAGGCCGGACGCATCGAGGTCACCTTCCCTTATTTCATCAACAAGATCGCGCCGGTGTCGGGCGTGCAATCGTTGATGGATTACGAAGTCACGCTGATCGGCGAGGTGCGCAACGGCGCGGCCAAGGTCTTCCTGAAGGCCCTGGTGCCGGTTACCAGCCTGTGTCCGTGCTCGAAGAAGATCTCGCAATACGGCGCGCACAACCAGCGCTCGCATATCACCATGAACGTCGAGCTGGCGGGCGACCTGCCGGTCGAGGCACTGGTGCGCATGGCCGAGGAAGAAGCCTCGTGCGAACTGTGGGGCTTGCTCAAGCGCCCCGACGAAAAATTCGTCACCGAGCGCGCCTATGAGAACCCAAAGTTCGTCGAAGACCTGGTGCGCGATATCGCCATGCGCCTGAACGCGGACGAGCGCATCGTGGCTTACGTGCTGGAGGCGGAGAACTTCGAGTCCATCCATAACCACAGCGCCTATGCCGTGATCGAGCGTGACAAGCGCGCGGCGTAATTGGCCGGCTTGGCGATAGCCGGGCAACAAGAAAGTAGGAAAGCCACCGTAAAGGTGGCTTTTTTCTCGGCGTTCGGGTGGGAGAACGACGCGGGTAAGCCTAGTGCGCCGCCGGCAAGCGGATGTCCGACAGGTCCCAGCGCGGCGTCACGCCATAGCCGTAGCTGTGCTGCGCCAGTTCGGGCGCGGCCTGCAGCCGCATGGCGCCGGCGAAGGCGATCATGGCGCCGTTGTCGGTGCAGAAGGCCAGGTCCGGGTAATAGACCTGGATCTTCTTCTGCGCCCCGAGCTGGTCCAGGCGCTCGCGCAACTGGCGATTCGCGCCCACGCCGCCGGCCACCACCAGCCGGCGATGCCCGGTCTGCTTGAGCGCGGCCATGGACTTGGCGGCCAGCACGTCGACGATGGCGTCGACGAAGGAGCGCGCCAGGTTGGCGCGGTCCTGCTCGCACACATTGGCCAGCTTGCGGGTTTGCGTCAGCACCGCGGTCTTCAGGCCGGCAAAGGAAAAATCGAGGTTGCCCGAATGCAGCATCGGGCGCGGCAGGGCATACACGCCGGGCATGCCGAACTCGGCCAGCCGCGATACCTCGGGGCCGCCCGGATAGCTCAGGCCGAGCAGTTTGGCGGTTTTGTCGAAGGCTTCGCCGGCGGCATCGTCCAGGGTCTCGCCCAGCAAGGCGTAGTCGCCGATGCCGCGCACTTCCATCAACTGCGTGTGCCCGCCGGAAACCAGCAAGGCCACGAAGGGGAAGGGCGGCGGATCGCGCGTCAGCAGCGGCGACAGCAGGTGGCCTTCCAGGTGGTGCACGCCCACCATCGGCACATGGAGGGCAAAGCCCAGCGCATTGGCAACCGATGCGCCCACCAGCAGCGCGCCGGCCAGGCCGGGCCCTTGCGTAAAGGCGATGGCGTCGATGTCGGCGCGGGTGCGTCCGGCTTCGTCCAGCACCTGTTGCAATAGCGGCAGTACACGGCGGATATGGTCGCGCGAGGCGAGTTCGGGCACCACGCCGCCGTAGTCGCGGTGCATGGCGATCTGGGAATGCAGGGCGTGGGCGAGCAGGCCGGCTTCGGTGTCGTACAGGGCGAGGCCGGTTTCGTCGCAGGAAGATTCAATGCCGAGGACAAGCATGGGAGCAGCAAGGCCGGCATCTGGCGAGGCCGGCAAATCAAGGGTTGGCGCAGGCGGCTGGCCGTCGGGCCGGCTGCCTGGCGCAAGGCCAGCAGGGTAGCACAGCGGCGCCAGCCCCGCTTTTCGCTACAATCGCCGCTTCTTTCAAGGCAGGATGGGCATGGGCAACAAGCAGACCGCGGAGACCGGCCAGACCGGTGCGCGCGCAGGACGCTTTGACGTGGCGGTGCTTGGCGCCGGGGCCGCCGGCATGATGTGCGCCGCCGTGGCGGGGCAGGGCGGCGCCAGCGTGGTACTGGTAGATCATGCCACGCGCCTGGCCGAGAAAATCCGCATTTCCGGCGGCGGCCGCTGCAATTTCACCAACCTGCAGGCGGGGCCGGCCAATTATCTGTCGTCCAATCCGCACTTCTGCCGCTCCGCGCTCGCACGCTATACGCCGCAGGATTTCCTTGCGCTGATGCGGCGCCATGAGATCGACTGGCACGAAAAGCATCGCGGCCAGCTCTTTTGCAACGACAGCGCCGAGCAGGTGATCGAGATGCTGCGTGCCGAATGCGGCGCCGGCAATGTGCACTGGCGAACCGGATGCAGCGTGGACGAGGTCCGGCGCGAGGGCGAGGATTTCCTGCTGATGACAGCGCATGGGCCGATCCGGGCCGGCGCCCTGGTGGTGGCGACCGGCGGGCTCTCCATTCCCAAGATCGGCGCCACCGACCTGGGCTACCGCATTGCCCGCCAGTTCGGGCTGGGCGTGGCCGAGACGCGGCCGGCGCTGGTGCCCCTGACCTTCGACGGACAGGGATGGGCGCCGTTCGCGCCGCTGGCCGGGGTGTCGATGGAAGTCGATATCGCCACCGGCAGCGGGAAGACGGCCGGTGGCTTCAAGGAAGACCTGCTGTGGACCCATCGTGGCCTGTCCGGTCCGGCCGTACTGCAGATATCCAGTTTCTGGCGCCCGGGCACGCCCATCGCCATCGACCTGTTCGATGGCAACGACGCCGGCGCCTGGCTGCTCGAGCAAAAGGGCAGCAGCCGCAAACACCTGGCCAACCTGCTCGCCGAGAGGCTGCCCTCCCGGCTGGCCGACGCCTGGTGCGCCGCGGCCGGCCTGAATGGCGCCCAGCCGCTGCACGACATGCCGGACAAGGCACTACGCCGGCTCGGTGCGGCGCTCAACGGCTGGCAACTGGTGCCGGCGGGCACCGAGGGCTACCGCAAAGCCGAAGTCACGCTGGGCGGCGTGGATACCCGCGCGCTGTCGTCCGCCACCATGATGGCAAGGACGGTGCCCAACCTGTATTTCATTGGCGAGGTGGTCGACGTGACCGGCTGGCTGGGGGGCTACAACTTCCAGTGGGCATGGGCCTCTGGCGTGGCGGCTGGCCAGGCTGTTGCGGAAAACGCACGAGCCGCGGCGGCGGGAGCGGCCTGAGCGGCGTATCGGCAAATTTGCGCGGTGCGGTCTTGACAATCCCTGTGCTACACTTGTAGCTTTCGTAAAACCGCTAACAGCTGCCACTTATTTCAGCAAAATGACCACGATCCGCCTGAAAGACAACGAGCCGTTTGAAGTTGCCATGCGCCGTTTCAAGCGCACCATCGAAAAGAACGGCTTGATTACTGAATTGCGGGCTCGCGAGTTTTACGAAAAGCCGACGGCTGAGCGCAAGCGCAAGAAAGCCGCCGCCGAAAAGCGCCACTACAAGCGCATCCGCAGCCAGATGCTGCCGAAGAAGCTGTACTGACCGTACCCTTCGCATCCGCATCAGAACCCGCTGTGGGCACGGCTCCGGCGGGTTTTTGCATTGGCGCCCCGGTGGCTCGCGTGCCTGCCAGGCCGCCAGTGTCCTGCCCACTCTTTCCTGGAAAATTGCCATGTCCCTCAAAGCCCGTATCAGCGAAGACATGAAGGCCGCCATGCGCGCCCGCGAGTCCGAGCGCCTCGGCACCATCCGCCTGCTGCTGGCGGCCATCAAGCAACGGGAAGTGGACGAGCGCATCGAACTCGACGACGCTGCCGTGCAGGGCGTGATCGACAAGCTGATCAAGCAGCGCAAGGATTCCATCTCCCAGTTCCAGCAAGCCGGCCGCAACGACCTGGCGGACAAGGAAAGCGCCGAAGTGGAAGTGCTCAAGGTCTATATGCCCGCAGCGCTGTCCGATGCGGAAGTCGCTGCCGAGGTGCAGAAGGCGGTGGCCGAAAGCGGTGCCGCCGGTCCGCAGGACATGGGCAAGGTCATGGCGGTGCTCAAGCCCCGGCTGGCGGGGCGGGCCGACATGACGGCCGTATCCGGCCTGGTCAAGGCCGCGCTGGCCGGGGCTTGAGCCAGGGGCGCCGCCGGGAGCCGGCGTGCTTCGCGCCCGGCCGGTGCAGCCGGGGCCATGAGCGTGCCCCGGCCCCGGCCGCCCGACACCCCACGCCGCGGCTGGCTGCAATCCGTTGCGTCTGCACTACAATGTAGTGTTAAGGGCCGGAAAGCGTAGTTCCGGTCACGCCTTCCATCACGATGATATTGCCGGCGCCCGGTCTCGCGGGTGGCTGTGCATGAGGACGACAAGCCGGGTGATTCCGCAATCCTTCATTCAGGACCTGCTCAACCGTGTCGACATAGTCGATGTGGTGGGCAAATACGTGCAGTTGAAGAAGGGCGGCGCCAATTTCATGGGGCTGTGCCCCTTCCACAACGAAAAATCGCCGTCTTTCACGGTCTCGCCGACCAAGCAGTTCTACCACTGCTTCGGTTGCGGCGCGCATGGCTCGGCCATCGGCTTCCTGATGGAATACTCCGGCCAGTCCTACCCCGACGCGGTGCGCGAGCTGGCGCAATCGGTCGGGCTGTCGGTGCCCGAGGAGCGTGATCGCCTGCCGCCGGCCCAGCGTGCCGAGCACCAGGCGCGCTCGCTCGCGCTGTCCGACGCCATGACCCGCGCCACCGAGTTCTACCGGCGCCAGTTGCGCAGTGCCCCGCAAGCCATCCAGTACCTCAAGGGCCGCGGCCTGACCGGCGAGATCGCCGCGCAGTTCGGCCTTGGCTACGCGCCGGACGACTGGCAGGGGCTGGAACCGGTATTCGGCAGCTATCGCGACGACGCCATCGCCGGCCCCCTGGTGGAGGCCGGCCTGATGATCGAAAACGCCGAGAAGCGCGACGCCGACGGCAAGCCGCGGCGCTACGACCGCTTCCGCGACCGCATCATGTTCCCCATCCGCAGCACCAAGGGCCAGGTGATCGGCTTTGGCGGGCGGGTGATGGGGCAGGGCGAGCCCAAGTACCTGAATTCCCCGGAGACCCCGCTGTTCAGCAAGGGCACCGAACTGTATGGCCTGTTCGAGGCGCGCCATGCGATCCGGGAAACCGGCTATGTTTTGGTGGTCGAAGGCTATATGGATGTGGTGGCGCTGGCCCAGCTTGGCTTTGCCAACGCCGTGGCCACGCTCGGCACCGCCTGCACCGCGGTGCATGTGCAAAAGCTGTTGCGGCAGACCGATGCCGTGGTGTTCTCCTTCGACGGCGACGCCGCCGGACGCCGGGCGGCGCGGCGTGCACTGGAGGCGTGCCTGCCCTATGTGGCGGACAACAAGACCATCCGCTTCCTGTTCCTGCCGGCCGAGCACGATCCGGACAGCTATGTGCGCGAGCAGGGCACCGATGCCTTTGCCGCGCAGGTGCGCGATGCCATGCCGCTGTCGCGCTTCCTGCTCCAGGTGGTGACCGAGGGGCAGGAATTGCGGCAGCCGGAAGGCCGCGCACGCGCCCAGTACGAGGCCAAGCCGCTGCTGCAGGCGATGCCCGGCGGCGGCCTGCGCCTGCAGATCGTGCGCGAACTGGCGGACGCGACCGGAACGACGCCTGCCGAGATCGAAGCGGTCTGCGGGCTGGCCAGCGACCCGGTACGGGTCGGCCGCTTCGCCCAGCCGCGGCCGCGCAGCAAGCGCCAGGCGCCGACCGGGCTGGAGCAGCGTGTGTTGCAGCTGCTGATGTGCTATCCGCAGCTCTCGGTCCGGCTCGACGCCGACAGCCGCGTGCTGCTGCTGGAGGACGAGCAGGCCGATGCCGAAGTGCTGGCGCACCTGGTGTCGGCGTGCGACGAGTTGCGGGGCGAGGTGAACTTTGCCGCCTTCAGCGAGCATCTGGCGCAGTCGCCGTACGCCGAGGTCTATGCCAATGTGCGCGCGGCGGTGCTGCGCGAAGAGATCGAAGAGGAGCCGGCGCAGCAGGAGTTCGACGCCGCCATCGCCAAGCTGCTGGCCGGGCCTTTGCGCCGCGAACTCGACAGCCTGCAGGCGTCGGTGGTCATGGGGACGGCGGACGAGGCGGCCAAGAGCCGCATGCGCTGGCTGGTCACGGAGATCAACCGCCGGCGGCAGCTGGGTTGAGGTCCGGCACGCCAAACCGGGGAGGGCGCGGTGTGACGGATAGGTTATGCGCGAATGAAGAATAAATAAGGGCTTGGCCCGGCATTGCTGAGCTTAAGCCTTGATTTTTCAGGTGAAAACCTCACCTGATGGGAAGCCGGCTAATTGTGACGTGCTACAATTACCGGTTTGGATTGCGAAATCTTTCTCTCCAGTTCTGGTGAAAGTGAGCGTGCCAATGGCAAAGGCCAAAGCAACCGAAAAGGTTTCCACTAAAGCTCCCCAATCAGGGAGCGGCAAGGCGTCCGTGACATCAGCGGCGGCTGAGAAGACAGCCGCGTCAGTCAGGACGCCAGCCCAGCCTGTGCCAGCTAAGACCGCTCGGAGCGCCAAGGCGCCCGCTGCGACCGCTTCCACCGGAACCCGCAATTCCGAAAACCCGATGCCCTCGACTTCGGCACGCGAGAGCGGCAATAGCGCCAATACGAGCGGCAAGCACGCCGCATCTGTACCAGTGAAAGGCAAGAGTATCACCGTGGCGAAACAGCAGAACACCGAAGTCGAGAGCAAGCGAACGGCAGCGACCAGCGCCAAGACCGGCAGCCCCACGGCGGGTACGACCGGGCCCGAGGCCACGCCGCATGCCACCACTTCCGCCCCCGTTGCATCCGAGCGTCCCGCCGCTCCGGCAGTCAAGCCGGAGCCGAAGAAGCGTGGCCGCAAGCCCAAGGCCGGGATGCAGCACGACGACAGCACAACAGACGACGTGACTGAAGAGCTTTACGAAGACGAGATGCCCGCTGCAGCGCCGGCGGCCGCGCCCAGGAGCGAAAAGCAGAAGGCCCGCGACCGCAAGGCCAAGGAAAAGGCCCTGCTCAAGGAGTTCGCGTCGACCCAGCAGGGCACCGAGGAAGAACTGGAAGCACGCCGCCAGAAGCTGAAGGCACTGATCAAGCTGGGCAAGTCGCGCGGATACCTGACCTACGCGGAAATCAACGATCATCTGCCGGACGACATGGTCGATTCGGAAACGATCGACACGCTGGTTGCCACGCTGAACGACATCGGGATCGCCGTCTACGAACAGGCGCCCGATGCCGAAACCCTGCTGCTCAACGACAACGCGCCGTCGGCCACCAGCGAAGAAGAGGCAGAGGAAGAGGCTGAGGCCGCCCTGTCCACGGTGGACTCCGAATTTGGCCGCACCACCGATCCCGTGCGCATGTACATGCGCGAAATGGGCACGGTGGAACTGCTCACGCGCGAAGGCGAAATCGAAATCGCCAAGCGCATCGAGGCCGGCCTGAAGGACATGGTGATGGCGATCTCGGCCTGCCCCGTCACGATCTCCGAGATCCTGGCGCTGGCCGAGCGCGTTGCCAGCGACGAGATCAAGATCGACGAGTTCGTCGATGGCCTGATCGATCCGAACGCCGACGACGTGCCCGCGGCCGCGCCCGCGCCCGTGGTGGCGGCGGCGGCCGAGGAAGAGGACCTGGAATCGGACGACGAAGAGTCCGAGGAAGACGAGGACGACGACGCCGGCGGCCTGGCTGCTTCCGCACGCCAGCTCGAGGAACTGAAGCAGGGCGCGCTGGAGAAATTCCGGGTGATCGCCGAGCAGTTCGACAAGATGCGTCGTTCCTTCGAGAAGGAAGGCTACAAGTCCAAGGCCTACGTCAAGGCCCAGGAAGCCATCCAGAACGAGCTGATGACCATCCGCTTCACCGCGCGCAACGTCGAACGCCTGTGCGACACGCTGCGTGGCCAGGTGGACGAAGTGCGCAAGCTCGAACGCTCCATCCTGAAGATCGTGGTGGACAAGTGCGGCATGTCGCGCGCGGATTTCGTCGCCCGCTTCCCGGGCAATGAAACCAACCTCGAGTGGATCGGCACCATCATCGCCGATGGCAAGCCGTACAGCACCATCGTCGAACGCAACGTGCCGGCCGTGCACGAGCTGCAGCAAAAGCTGATCGACCTGCAGGCGCGCGTGGTACTGCCGCTGAAGGAACTGAAGGACGTCAACCGCAAGATGAGCGAGGGCGAGAAGCGCGCCCGCGAAGCCAAGCGCGAGATGACCGAGGCCAACCTGCGCCTGGTGATCTCGATCGCCAAGAAGTACACCAACCGCGGCCTGCAGTTCCTCGACCTGATCCAGGAAGGCAATATCGGCCTGATGAAGGCTGTGGACAAGTTCGAATACCGCCGCGGCTACAAGTTCTCCACCTACGCCACGTGGTGGATCCGCCAGGCCATCACCCGTTCGATCGCCGATCAGGCGCGCACCATCCGTATTCCGGTGCACATGATCGAAACGATCAACAAGATGAACCGCATCTCGCGCCAGATCCTGCAGGAAACCGGCAACGAGCCGGATCCGGCAACGCTGGCCGAGAAGATGGAGATGCCGGAAGACAAGATCCGCAAGATCATGAAGATCGCCAAGGAACCGATCTCCATGGAAACGCCGATCGGCGACGACGACGATTCCCATCTGGGCGACTTCATCGAAGACACCAATACGCTGGCCCCGGCCGAAGCAGCGCTGCATGGATCCATGCGCGATGTGGTCAAGGACGTGCTAGACTCTCTGACCCCGCGCGAAGCGAAGGTCTTGAGGATGCGCTTCGGTATCGAAATGAGCACGGATCACACACTGGAAGAAGTCGGCAAGCAGTTCGACGTCACCCGTGAACGGATTCGCCAGATCGAAGCCAAGGCACTGCGCAAGCTGCGTCACCCAAGCCGCTCCGACAAGCTGAAGAGTTTCCTCGAAGGCAGCTGACCGGTTCGCCGGTCTGACTTCCCCGGGCCTCTAGCTCATGCCTGGTTAGAGCAGCGGACTCATAATCCGTTGGTGCCGTGTTCGACTCACGGGAGGCCCACCATTGTTGGAAAAAAGAAGCCCCGCAGGGAAACCTGCGGGGCTTCTTTTTTCTTTGTGACGTGTGGCTTCCTGCCGCGCAGCCGGTCCGACAGGGAGGGGGCGTGCCGGCTTACGCGGCGCCATCCTAGGCCCTGCGCGGCGGCCATGCCCTGGACTGGCGTCCGGGCTCTCGCGGCGCGGCGCCGGGCCGGCGGTTCTTGCCGAGGGCTTAGCGCCTGCGCAGCAGCGCTTCGATGTCACCGGCCGCGCGCCTCAGCGCCGGCAAGTGGTGGCGCACGAGATGCGCTTTATCCCGGCTGCCCAGCACCATGCTGAAACCCAGCCCGGCTACCACCTTGCCCGATTCCGCGCGCAGCGGCACCGAGATGCCGGCGAAGCCATCCACCAGTTCGCTGACGAGCGTGCAATAGCCGTCGCTGCGCACCTGCTTGAGGGTGCGCGCCAGCGCCGTGCGCGAGCTGACCGTGAACGGCGTGAGCTTGCGCAGTTGTGCCGTGGCGAGATAGGCCTCGAGTGCCGCGTCGTCCAGTCCCGCCAGCAGCACGCGGCCCAGGGAGTGGGCGTAGGCCGGCATGCGGCGGCCCACGCCCATGTCTACGCGCAGGATCTGCGGCGGCTCCTCGCGCGCGACGAGTGCTACCGATTCGCCATCGAGCACGCCCAGCGAGCAGGTTTCGCCCGCTTCTTCCGACAGCGCTTTCAGGTAGGGCCCGGCCAGGCGCGGCAGGTTCATCGAGGCGAAATAGGCAAAGCCCAGGTCCATCACGCGTGGCGTGATGGAAAACTCCCGGCCATCCTGCGCGAGGTATCCATTGTGCTGCAATGTCAGCAGCAGGCGCCGCGCCGCGGCGCGGGTGACGTCAAGCTGCTCCGCCACATCCTGCACGGTGAGGCTCGGTGCGCCGGAGGCAAACAGCCGCAGCAGCGCCAGTCCCTTGGTCAGCGAATCGAGCAGCTCGTCCCTTTTTTGCGGGTTGTCCTGGGGCGTGTCGGGGCTGTTCATTGGCGGGGAGTGGAGGAAATAGCGTGATTCTAGTGCGCTGAACGTACTTGCGCGATGCCGGCATGACTCCGTATGATATGCGTTTTGCGAACAAATGTTCGCAAAACATGGTGAGACGCAACGCGGGCCAACCAGCCCGCCGCCATGCGGCCGGCGAAAAGAATACGATGGAGACAGCCATGAAGGTCATCAGCGCGCAGCAGGCCGCTGCGCTCGTGCAATCCCACTGGACCGTGGCCAGTGCCGGTTTTGTCGGGGCCGGGCATGCCGAGGCCGTGACGGAGGCGCTCGAGCGGCGCTTCCTGGACAGCGGCATGCCGCGCGACCTGACGCTGGTGTATTCGGCGGGGCAGGGCGACCAGGGCGCGCGCGGGGTCAACCACTTTGGCAATGCCGGCATGACCGGCCGTATCGTCGGCGGGCACTGGCGTTCCGCCACGCGGCTGGCGGCGCTGGCCATGGCCGAGCAGTGCGAGGGCTACAACCTGCCGCAGGGTGTGCTGACGCACTTGTACCGTGCCATCGCCGGCGGCAAGCCTGGCGTGATGACGAGGATCGGCCTGCACACCTTCGTCGATCCGCGCACGGCACAGGACAGCCGCTACCATGGCGGCGCGATCAACCGCAGCGCGCAGCAGGCGATCGCCGGGAACCGCGCCAACTGGGTCGAGGCGATCGAGTTTCGTGGCGACGAATACCTGTTCTATCCAAGCTTCCCGATCCACTGCGCGCTGATCCGCTGCACCGCGGCCGACAGCCGCGGCAACCTGAGCACGCACCGCGAGGCCTTTCATCACGAACTGCTGGCGATGGCGCAGGCGGCCCACAATTCGGGTGGCATCGTGATCGCGCAAGTGGAGTCGCTGGTGGATCGTCACGACAATCTGCACGCCATCCATGTGCCCGGCATCCTGGTCGACTACGTGGTGGTCAGCACGGACCCGGCGCATCACCAGATGACGTTCGCCGAGTCATTCAACCCGGCCTATATCGCGCCGTGGCAGGGCGCGACAGCGAGTGCCGCGGCCGCACCGGCTGCAGCCCCCGCGCTTGACGCCCGTACCATCGTGCAGCGCCGCGCGGTGCTGGAACTGGCGCGCCGGCAGCCGCGCGTGGTGAACCTGGGGGTCGGCATGCCTGCCGCCGTCGGCATGCTGGCGGCGCAAGCCGGCCTCGACGGCTTTACCTTGACTGTTGAGGCCGGCCCGATCGGCGGCACGCCGGCCGATGGCCTCAGCTTTGGCGCCTCGGCTTATCCGGAGGCGGTGGTCGACCAGCCGGCGCAGTTCGATTTCTACGAGGGCGGGGGCATCGATCTCGCCATCCTCGGGCTGGCCGAGCTGGACGGGCATGGCAACGTCAATGTCAGCAAGTTCGGCGAAGGCGACAACGCCCTGATCGCCGGTGTCGGCGGCTTTATCAATATCACGCAGAGTGCCAAGGCCGTGGTGTTCGTCGGCACGCTTACCGCCGGCGGCCTCGAGGCGTGCGCCGAGGATGGCGCCCTGCGCATCGTGCGCGAGGGCTGCGTCAAGAAGATCGTGCCGCAGGTTTCGCATCTCAGTTTCAACGGTCCCTACGTGGCCTCGCTGGGCATCCCCGTGCTCTACATCACCGAGCGTGCGGTGTTCGAGATGCGGCCCGATGCGATTGGCGCCGAGTGCCTGACGCTGATCGAGATCGCGCCCGGCATCGACCTGCAGCGCGATGTGCTGGATCAGTGCGCCACGCCGGTCACGGTGGCGGCCGACCTGCGCGTCATGGACGCGCGGCTGTTCCGCCCCGGCCCGCTGAAGCTCTGACACCCTGAAGCCGGCGGGCGCATGCCAGCCGGTTTGCCGTCCAAAAACGATAAGACCGGCCGTGACCGGTCATGGAGGAGGCCATCGAAGCTTTGTCCTGTCTTTCCCGTTAGTTTGCTGGATCGCCGACGCGCGCGGGGGCTGTTGAGCCGGCACGCGTCATTGCTGGATACCGTTTCATACCCATCATGCAGAAGACAAGCCGTCGTACTTTCACGCGCCGCGCAGGCGCGGCCCTCCTGGTTGCCGCGCTGCCGCTGTGCGCATCGCAAGCATTCGCGCAGGCCTATCCCTCCAAGCCGATCCGCCTTGTCGTGCCGTTCCCGCCGGGCGGCCCGACCGATACCGCCGCACGCATCATCGGCCAGAAAATGGGTGAATCGCTCAAGCAGACAGTGGTGGTGGACAACCGCCCGGGCGCCTCCGGCACGATCGGCGCGGAGGCGGTCGCCAAGAGCGTGCCGGATGGCTACACCCTGATGGTGCTGGCCACGCCCACGCTGCTGGCGCCGCACCTGATCAGCCGCAAGGGCTACGACATCTTCAAGGATTTCACGCCGGTCGGTGCCGCCTATGACCTGCCCATCGTGATGGTGGTCAATCCGCAGGCCATGCCCGACGTGACGGACCTGCAGCAATACATCGCCCGCGCCAAGGCCCGGCCTGGCGCGCTCAACTACACCAGCGCCGGCAATGGCAGCTTTGGCCACCTGTCCACGGAGCTGCTCAAGAACCTGGGGCATTTCGATGTCCAGCATGTGCCCTACAAGGGCAGCGCGCCGGCGATCTCGGATTTGCTGGCCGGACAGGTGCCAATGATGTTCTCGGACATGATCGCGGCGCTGCCGCATATCAAGGCCGGCAAGCTGCGGCCCATCGCGGTAGGCTCGGCCAGGCGCGTGAGCTTTACGCCCGATGTGAAGACAGTGGCGGAGCAGGGCTTCCCCGGCTTCGAGGCAACCGCCTGGGGCGGCTTGCTGGCCCCCGCCGGCACGCCCAAGGACGTGATCGCCAGATTGTCGGCCGAACTCAAGGCCGCGCTGGCCGATCCGGTGGTGCAGGAAAAGATGCTGGGCGCCGGCACGGTCGCGGCCTACCAGCCGCCCGAGCAGCTGGCCGCGCGCATGCGCAACGACTACAAGAAGTGGGGCAAGGTGATCCAGGACAACGGTATCAAGAGCGACTGAGACGACGGCATCGATCGGCGATGGTCTCTACTGGCGCCAGCCAGGACTGGATCTGTAGTGGGGGAAGGCCGGACATGCGGGGTTGTCCGGCCTTTTCTTTTGCCTGGCAGCGGTTAGCCTGCGGTGCTTGCGGGGCCGATCTTCGGCGTGCCCGCAGCGTAGTCTGCATGCGTCAGCGGCAACACATCGGCATTGTTGTCATGATGCGGCGCCGTTGCCTCCAGGCGCGGAGCCGTTGCCTGCTGATGCGCCGCCGTTGCTTCCGGATGCGGAGCCGCCGCCAGGCCTGGGACCAGTCCCTGCAGCGAGCCGCCGGACAATCCCACCTCCTTCAGCAGCGAATCGATCAGCGGCGCATGCGCGCGGTACGACAGCGCGGCCGACATCGCCTGCTCGGCAAGATTGCCGTTGCCATTGCCGCCGCCGTTGCCGTTGCCGGCGTCTCCCGACCCGGATGCGGCACCGCCGCGGTTCAGGCCGTCGACCTGGATGATCTTGATGCCATCAATCGCCTTCATGGGCTCGACGGTCTGCTGGATCACGCCGGGCAGCGCCTGCAAGAGCGCCAGCTTGAATTTCAGGCTGGTCTGGTCCGACGAGAGCGCGTTGATGGCGTCGTTGAGCGCGCGCTGCGCTTCCGCTTCCGCCAGGCCCTTCTTGCGTGCCGCCTCGGCCAGTTCGACAATGGCCATGGCCTGCATCTGTGCCGCCTCGCGTTCGGCGCGTGCCTGCGTGGTGACGTGCACGGCCTGGGTCTCGGCCTCCTGCGCGGCCTCGATCAGGGCCACCTGCTTGGCCCGGTCCGCTTCGGCGGTGCGCCGCGTGGTCTCCACCATCTGCTCTGCCTTGACCGCTTCGGCCAGCGCCTCGTTGGCGCGGCCCTGCGCCTGGGACTGCGCTTCCGATTTGGAGGCGATCACGATGGCCTTTTCCTGCTCGGCGATCTCGGTCACCTTGGCCTGCTCGATGGCCGCCATCTGGGTGACGCGCTGTTGCTCGATTTCCTTGACCCGCACGTCGCGCTCGGCTTCCACCTTGCGCGTGCGCACAGCCTGTTCGCGCTGGATCTCGGACTCCTGTACCTGGCGCTCGGCGGTAATGCGGCTCTGTTCGGCTTCCTGCCGGCGCTCGGCTTCGTAGGAGGCAATGCGTGCGTTCTGCTCGGCGGTGCGGGTCTTCACCTGCTGTTCCTGTTCGAGCTTCATGAACGATTCCTGCTGCTCGATCCCCAGCTTCTTGGCCAGGGCGTCGCGGTTCTTCTCGCGCACCGAGACCTCGGTGTCCTGCTCGACCTCGTTGCGCTCCTTGCGGCGGCGCTCGGTTTCCTGCGTGAGCTTGGTCAGGCCCTCGGCATCGAAGGCGTTGTTGGGATCGAAGAATTCCTTCGAGGTCTGGTTGAAGTTGGTGAGCGATACGCTTTCCAGTTCCAGGCCGTTCTTGCCCAGGTCTTCGGCGACCGTGTTCTGCACGCCCTGCACGAACTGCTCGCGCGCGTCCTGCAGGTCCTGCATGCTCATCTGCGCGGCGGTGGAGCGCAGCGCGTCGACGAACTTGTCGTCGACCAGCGCGCGCAGGCTTTCCGGCGCCAGCGTGCGCTGGCCCAGCGTTTGCGCGGCGGTGGAAACGCCTTCCACGGTGGGTTTGACGCGCACGAAGAAGGCCACCACCACGTCGACCCGCATGCGGTCCTTGGTGATGAGGCTGTCGCGCGAGGCGCGGCTGACCTCGAGCTTGAGCGTATTCATATTGATCGGGATGATTTCATGGAATACCGGCAACACGATGGCGCCGCCGCTCATGATCACCTTTTGCCCGCCCAGGCCGGTACGCACGAAGGCGCGTTCGGCGGATGCGCGGGTGTACAGGCGCGAGAAGATCAAGCCGATGATGCACACGCCGATCACGCCGGCCAGGCCGATGACACCCCAGAAGATGATGGAATCCATATTGGTTCTGACGCTCCTTTTTGACTAGGAAAAAATCGTGGAAAGGCAAGGCCGCGGGCCGGCGGGCTACAGCAGGTCGGGCCGCGGGTTGGCGATGACGCGGTACAGGGTGCCCGACACGCGCGCGACGATCAGCACGCTTTCGCCGCGCGGGAAGCGCTGGTCCGGCTGGTCCGGTTCGACGCGGATATAGTGGGGCTGCCCGTACTCGTCCATCAGCCGCGCCTCCGCCGGATTGCCGGCGGCCGCTTCGCCGACGGTGACCTGGGCGACGCGGCCGACGAAATCGAGTTCGGATACCGCGGATGATTCGTCCTGCGGGAAGTAGCGTGCCACCAGGGCGCCGGTCTGCCTGACGAAGGGCAGGGCGCCGAGGGTGGCCAGCCCCACCGCAATGGGCACCGGCAAGAGATGGCCGGCTACTGCTCCCATTGCCCATTGCAGGACCAGCCCGACGATGGCGAAGCCCATCAGGAACAGCACCACCAGCATCAGCAGCGGCACGCGTCCCACATGCAGCCAGCCGAGGAACTGGCCGACCGCACCTGCATCCGCAGCCGCGGCATCGGTGTGGTCGATGGCAAAGTGGGTGACGAGGAAGCTGTCGGCATGCTGCGACAGGCCGAAGCCAAGCAGCATGGCCAGCGCCTCCAGCATGCCGATCACCACCATCAGTCCAATCGCGACCACGAACGGGGCATTGCCCGGCAATAACAGCTGATTCATTTCGGCTTTCTTGTTGTGCTGAATCGGTCGGGATGGGCTGGGCCGGCGCAGGTCGTCCGCCGGCTCAGGAGCGGTTGCCGTCGCGTCCGGCCTTCAGGCGTTCCAGCCGCTCATCGATGCGCTGCTCCCTGTGCAATGTCTCCAGTCGCTTGAGCAGGGAGGCGTCGGCACCCGAACGGCCAACCCCCAGTCCCGCTACGCCGGTGGCGCTGGTCATGGTGCGGTTGAAGCCTTGCTCGAGCTGTTCGGCGCGCACGCCGGCGTTGAACGCGGGCCCACCGCCGCCGCCGCCGGCATGCCCGGCGGCGTGCGCGGCGATCATGCCGGCCAGCGCCTGTTCCATCTCGGCACGCTTGGCGCGCAGGCCAAGCAGGTCGGACTCGGTCGCAGTGGACTTTTCCACCGCTTCCTGCAGGCTGGTGTTGAGCGTGCCGAGCTGGTCCTCCAGGTCGATCTGGCGCTCGGTTCCCGCGCGCGCCGCAGCCTCGTCGCCACGATTCAGCGCGACCGCCACCTGTTCGTCAAGCCGCTCGATCTCGTTGTTGATCCGCGCGATTGCCTTGGCGGCCTGGTGCTTGGCGGCCTCCTGCTGGCCGAGTGCCACCCGCGCCTGCGCGATCACGTCGTCGAATTCGCGCAGGTACTGCTCGAGCACGGCTTGCGGTGTGCGGCTCTCCAGCGAACTGACCAGCGCGTGCACATTGGCGGTCAGCAGTCGTTTTACACGGTTACCCAGGCCTTCGGTCGTCATGGTGTGGTTCCTCTGTGCATCGATCAGGCGCCGCGCTGGCGGCGGCGCGGCAGAGATGAAATCAGCTTGTTCGCCGCGCATTTTTAATCAATGTTGCCAGTTCTAACACTTCCGGTACATAAGCGTCCAGCACGGTGGGGTCATAGGCGGGGGTGCGCTGGGTCACGGCCAGGCGCAGCAGGCCGAGCAGCATGCGCATGGCGCGTGCGGTCAGGCGTGCCTCCAGCTCGCGCGCCCGGGCCGCTGCCTGGTCGCCGGCCGGCACGCCTGCTATCAGGCTGGCCATCAGCTCCGGTAGCTGCATGGCGAACATCAGCACGATTTCAGAATGCTGCTGGTGGTCCTGCTCCAGGATCTGCGCGGCCTCCAGCAGCGGGCGCACCTGCTCGCGCAGCAGCGAAACGCAGCCGATGTAGTCGGACGAACCGTCAGCGCGCCGGCGCGCGTCGGCAAGCAGCGCCCGGATCTTGTCGCTTGGGCTGCTGGCGCCAGGCAACTGGATGCGGGCCAGCCAGGCGAGGTCTTCTTCGGGGATACGGACGGAGACGGTTTGCATCGGGATATGCCTGGGAATGACTCACTCGCATCCAGCATAGGTCACTCGTCATCGTTTGTATACGTTTGCAAGCAAAAAATGACAATTGGAATCCAGGCCGCGAGGGGATGCGGCTTCGGTACGCGGACTCTCCCGATGTCTGCGCGGATACCTGGCTGGCGCGGCCACGCTATCCCGGCTTGCGGAGCTGATGCGCGCGCGACACAAAGTTGAAACCCCGATGGTTGAAAATGGCGTAGCCGACACACCCGGCCTACCCTTCCGAGGGGCTCTGGTGCTACAATCTAAGTCTTTGATTTACATGAGCTATTGATCTCGCGGCGGAATCGCCCACCACAGGCACGGACAGGCGACGGTTCGCGGCGGCACAGCGCCACCCGCGGCCGGGCCTAAATCCATACGCAGATCTTTCCCCGCTCGGTTCAAGACGCGTGTCCGTTGGCGCCGGGTTCGCCTCCTGCAAGACACGGAAACCATGACGACTACGACCACCGACCAGACCACCCCCGAGATCACCTTCGATAGCTTCGGGCTAGACGCCCGCATCCAGCGCGCGCTGGCCGAGCAGGGCTATACCAAGCCCACGCCGATCCAGGCGCAGGCGATTCCCGTGGTGCTGCTGGGCAAGGACGTGATGGGCGCGGCCCAGACCGGCACCGGCAAGACCGCCGGCTTCGCGCTGCCGATCATCCAGCGGCTGCTGCCGATGTCCAATGCCAGTGCTTCGCCGGCGCGCCATCCGGTGCGTGCCCTGATGCTGACGCCCACGCGCGAACTGGCCGACCAGGTCTACGACAACGTGGCCCGCTATGCCCGCTTCACGGACCTGCGCAGCACCGTGGTGTTCGGCGGCGTCGACATGAATCCGCAAACCGAGGCCCTGCGGCGCGGCGTCGAAATCCTGGTGGCGACACCGGGCCGCCTGCTCGACCACGTGCAGCAGAAATCGGTGAACCTGTCGCAGGTGCAGATGCTGGTGCTGGACGAAGCCGACCGCATGCTCGACATGGGCTTCCTGCCTGACCTGCAGCGCATCATCAACCTGCTGCCGGCACAGCGCCAGACCCTGCTGTTCTCCGCCACTTTCTCGGCCGAGATCAAGCGCCTGGCTTCGAGCTACCTGCGCCAGCCGGTCACCATCGAGGTGGCGCGCAGCAACTCGGCCAACGAGAACGTGCGCCAGACGGTGTTCCAGGTCGAAGACGGCCACAAGCAGGCCGCGGTCGTGCACTTGCTGAAGAAGCGCGCCGCCGACGGGCTGTCGCGCCAGTGCATCGTCTTCGTCAACAGCAAGATCGGCTGCTCGCGCCTGGCCCGCCATCTGGAGCGCGAAGGGATCAACGCCGCCGCCATCCACGGCGACAAGACCCAGACCGAGCGCATGCAGACGCTCGATGGCTTCAAGCAGGGCAATATCGATGCACTGGTGGCCACCGACGTTGCGGCCCGCGGCCTCGATATTCCCGACATGCCTTGCGTGATCAACTTCGACCTGCCGTATAGCGCCGAAGACTATGTTCACCGCATCGGCCGTACCGGCCGCGCCGGCGCCAGCGGCGACGCGCTGTCGATCTTTGTGCCGGCCGACGAGCGCCTGCTGGTCGATATCGAGAAACTGCTCAAGCGCAATATCCCGCGCACGCCGCTGGAAGGTTTCGACCCCACCGGCGCCAACGCCCGCGCGGAAGAGAGCGAACGCCGCCGTGCCCGTAGCGACGTGCGCCGCGCCCGCCCCAACGGCGAAGGCGATGAGCCGCGTCCGCGCCGGAACGATCCGGCCAGCTCGCGCAACGCCTTCCGTCCGTCCGACGATCCCTTCTTCTCGCGTCCCTACGAGCCCAGCGGCGGTGCCGCCGCCGCGCAGCCCGATGTCACGGAGAGCCATGCCGCCGCCTTTGGCCGTGGCCGCCCCGCGCCCAAGCGCCCGCTGGCGGCGCTGCTTGGCGGTGTGCCGCGCAAGTCCTGAGGTCTTCGGTGCGCCAAAGCCGTCTGGCATGACGACGGCGTTGACTCCCTCGCCCCGCGGGGGAAGAGGGGGACAACCTACCCGGCCGCAGGGTTGCCTGCAACCGGCCAGATGGGCCTCAGGCCTGCACCGGTATGAACAATTCGACGACGGTGTCCGCGTGCTGCGGGCCCAGGAAGCGTTCGTCCATGTATTCAAACTCTATGCCTTCCAGGACCTTGAATCCGGCGGCAGGCAGCCGATCTGCGTGGGCAGGTAGTAGCGATAGCCGTTTTCCGTTCCGGTCAGCGCCGGGCTGAAGAGGACGATGCTGTCGTAGTGGCGAAGGGTCTTGGTAGTGAGCCCGTAGCATCGGGCCATCTGTCCTATCGTGAGCATACGGTTTCCTTGCGGGAGAAGGTGCGTACTGTCGGCCTTTACGCAAGGGCAAGGTCAAGCGCCGGTATGGTCCCGCCGCGCCCGGCGTCGCGGCGCTTCGGCTTTTCAGGCCATCGTTGCGCCACCCTGTGCGCCCGCGGGCAGGCGCTCCAGCAATGCAGCCCAGCCGGCGGTGGCATCTCCCAGCCAGCTCTCCACGGATTGCGCCGCGCTCGCCAGGCCCAGGTGCCCGCCGGCGCTGCGCAAGGCCGCCAGCGGATCCAGTTCGTCGATGGCTTGCGCGCCGCTTTGCTTGCTGAGCTTTTCACCGAGGGCGTTGGTCACCACCGGCACGTGCAGGTACGACGGCGTAGGGAGTCCCAGCAGGTGCTGCAGGTAGATCTGGCGCGGTGTGGAGTCGAGCAGGTCGGCACCCCGCACGATATGCGTGATGCCTTGCTGGCCGTCGTCAACCACCACGGCCAGCTGGTAGGCCCACAGGCCGTCGGCCCGGCGCAGCACGAAGTCGCCCAGTTCGGTCGCCAGATCCTGGCATTGCCGGCCCTGCCAGCGGTCGTCGAAGCAGACCAGGGCATCGTCGCTGTCCGGTACCCGCACGCGCCAGGCACGCGGCAGCCTGCCATGCAGCCCGTCGCGGCAGGTGCCAGGATAGGCCAGGGTCTGGTGGCGCTCGCGCGCGTGCAGGAGCGAGTCCGCGATTTCCTTGCGCGAACAGCCGCAGGGATAGATCCGATGAGCGGTTTCCAGCTTGCGCAGCGCCTCGGTATAGAGCGCCTCGCGCCGGCTCTGCCACTGCGGGGGCTCGTCGGGATGCAGGCCGAGGCGGGCCAGCGCATGCAGGATCTGCTGGTCGGCGCCGCGCACGCAGCGCGGATAGTCGATGTCTTCGACGCGCACCAGCCAGCTCCCGCCGTGGGCGCGCGCGTCGAGCCAGCTGGCCAGCGCGGTGACCAGGGAGCCCATATGCAGCGGGCCGGTGGGTGAGGGCGCAAAGCGGCCACGGTAGCCGGGCGCCGGGCTCGGGCAGGCGGACATCGTGTTGGCCTGCCTTAGTCGGACTGGCCCGGCTGCTGCTGAAGCAGGGCTTGCGCCAGGCGCGGGTCTTCCAGTTTGTTGGCCCACCATTGCAGCGCCTTGCCGCGCGTGCTGGTGCGCCACGCCACCTTGAAATTGCCCGGTGCGCGCACCTCGAGCGTTTCGCGGGCCTGCAGCACGCCGCTCTCGATAAACGGTTGCGCCATCGGTGCGGGCAGCCACCCGCAGCCCAGTCCGCGGATCTGGGCCTCGAGCTTGTCGCGCATGGTGGGCACCACCAGCACGTCCTGCCCGGCCAGCACGCCGTGGGTGCGCGCCGGCAGGTTGCGCGAGGTGTCGCCCACGGCCACGATGCGATGCTTGGCGATCTGCAGGGTGGTCAGCGGGCCGGGTTCGGTCGCGAGAGGATGATGCGCTGCCACCGCGAACACGAATGGCATGGCGCCGAGCGGGCGCACCTGGAAGCCCTGGGTGCTCGGCGCGTCATAGGCGCCGCCGATCACCAGGTCGGCGCGGCTGCTGACCAGCGCATCCCAGGCGCCGCCCAGCACTTCCTTGGCGAAGCGCAGCCGGGTGGCGCTGTTTTCGGCGTAGAAGTCCTGGATCACCGGTAGCAGCGCACGGAAGTTGATCAGGTCGTCCACCACGATGGTCAGGGTCGCCT
This sequence comes from Cupriavidus sp. 96C5-1, assembly GCF_057798855.1. Taxonomy (NCBI): domain Bacteria; kingdom Pseudomonadati; phylum Pseudomonadota; class Betaproteobacteria; order Burkholderiales; family Burkholderiaceae; genus Cupriavidus; species Cupriavidus sp. 96C5-1. The sequence goes on from NZ_JBYOJU010000001.1 coordinate 498,027, forward strand.
CCCAGCCGGTGGCCAGGCGCTTGACGCGGCGGGCCAGATCGTCGGCGGCATGCAGCAGGTGGCGGCCTTCGTCTAGCAGGGCACGCCCGGCGGGCGTCAGTTCAGCGCGGTGGCGGCGGCGGTCGAACAGCAGGACATCGAGGTCTTCTTCAAGCTTGCGCACCACGTAGGTCAGCGCCGAAGGCACTTTGCCCATCTCGTGCGCGGCAGCGGCAAAGCTGCCCTTGCGCTCGATGGCATCGAGAACTTCCAGGGATTCGAGAGAAAGTGCCATGTTCAGAAATTCTGAATGAATGCTACTGAGATCGTTCCGCCAAATATACTCCTGCCATCCTAAACTGCCTAGCATCGAAACGTAGCGCAAGGCCAGGACTAGGTTCCTGTGCCGACGTGGCCTGAAGGAGGGCCGTCAAAATGATTGAAATCAGAAAGGCGGGCGAGCGCGGTTATGCAGATCATGGCTGGCTGAAGTCCTACCATACCTTTTCCTTCGCGGACTACTACGATCCCAAGCACGTCCAGTTCGGGCCGCTGCGCGTGATCAACGAGGACCGGGTCGCCCCGGGCATGGGTTTTGGCACCCACGGCCACCGCGACATGGAAATCATCAGCTACGTGCTCGAAGGCGAACTGGCCCACAAGGACAGCATGGGCAACGGCAGCGTGATCCGCCCCGGCGACGTGCAGCGCATGAGCGCGGGCACCGGCGTGCGCCATTCGGAGTACAACCACGCGGCGCATGACACCACGCATTTCCTGCAGATCTGGATCCTGCCGGAAAAGGCCGATCTCGAGCCCGGCTATGAGGAAAAGCGCTTCGAGGCGGCCGACAAGCGTGGCCGCCTGCGCCTGGTCGGCAGCCGCGACGGTGCCGAAGGCTCGGTGGTGATCCACCAGGACATGCGCCTGTATGCCGGCCTGTTCGATGGCGATGAGTCCGCCACGCTGGCGCTGGCGCCGCAGCGGCGTGCCTATGTGCAAGTGGCTCGCGGGCGTGTCAGCGTCAATGGGCGAGCGCTGGAGGCGGGCGATGCTGCGCAGCTGGAAGACATCGATACGGTGACCCTGAGCCATGGCGACGGAGCCGAAGTGCTTGTCTTCGACCTGCCCTGAGCGGCCTGTCGAGCGGCATTCCCGCCCCGCCCGTTTTCGCGGCGGGCGGGAATGCTCTGTCTGGGCGGCTTTGCCGTGTGCTATCGTCTCGTCATAGCTAAGCGGTCAGGCCGGCACATGCGTTAACGGGTGCGCCCTGGCCATCGATACCCAGACCAGAATGACCTTTGTATCCGTTCTCCTCGCGCTGATCGCCGAGCAGTTCCGTGCCCTGGGCCGCAACAACCCGATCTACGATATCGTGCGCGTGCTGGCCGAACGGGCCGAACACGCCTTCGACACCGGCCGCCCCCGCGATACCGCGCTGGCCTGGTGTACGGTGGTGCTGCCGCTGACGCTGGCGGCCATGGTGGTGCACTACCTGCTGGCCTCCATCAGCGTCGCGCTCACGCTCGCCTGGAATGTCCTGCTGCTTTACCTGACCCTGGGTTTCCGGCAGTTCAGCCACTTCTTCACCGATATCCACGAAGCGCTGAATCGCGACGACCTGCCGCGCGCCCGCGCGCTGCTGCACCAGTGGACCGGTCTCGATACCCTGGAAATGCCCGTCACCGAGATCGTGCGGCATACGCTGGAGGCCGCTATCGTCGCGGTGCACCGCCATGTGTTCGGGGTGTTCTTCTGGTTCCTGGTGCCGATCGGTCCGGGCGGGATGGTGCTGTACCGCATCGCCGAGTATCTGGCACGCCACTGGAACCTGCCTTCCACCGAACGCAGCCCGGCGCTGGGGCGGTTTGCCGCGCGCGCCTTCTACCTGCTGGACTGGGTGCCTTCGCGGCTGACCTCGGTCGGCTTTGCCATCGTCGGCAACTTCGAGGATGCCGTCTATGCGTGGCGCAACCACGCGCGCAAGTGGAACGACGCGGTCAACGGCATCCTGCTCGCCAGCGGCGGCGGAGCCCTGGGCGTGCGCCTGGGCGTGCCGCTGGCCGAGGAAGATTCCGCCGTGGTGCTGCGTACCAGCCTGGCCGGCCCGGCGGTCGACTACGCACCCGGCATGGAAGACGATAGCGAGCCCGAGCCGGTTGCGCCCGAGTTCGGCGCGGAGCCGGGCGTGCGTACGCTGCAGTCGGCCATCGGCCTGGTGTGGCGTGCCGTGGTGCTGTGGATGTTGCTGCTGGCGATGCTTTCGCTGGCGCTCTGGGTGGGCTGAGCCGGCCCCCTTGGCGGGTGCGCGGGATCACGGTCCCGCCAACGCCTTTTCCGTTCCCCTGCCGCTGCCTTGCACTAAGGCTGCCGCGGCGCCCCGCATTGCCAGCACGAGTTGAACTGCGACTCGTGCCACTCCCCGCAAGACTTGCATTCCCACCTTGGGCCCGGCACCGGATTGGCGGCGGCGCGCAGCACGGCCCACGCCTGGGTTTCCATCTCGTCGTCGAGCAGCCAGACCTGGGGGGCACTTTCGCGGAAGGGAATATCACCCATTGCACCGGCCAGCCAGGTGTTGCGCAGGTCGGCGCGGATGCCGGCGGCTTCCAGCAGGTTCTGGCAGTGCGCCGCATGGACGAGGGAAGGGGTCGATAGCAGTAGTTTCATGGTAGTCGGGCACGCCGGGCAGGCGTGCCCGACTACCTTACCACGGCTTTTGCTGGCGGGATTCGTGCAGCAGCTGCGTGTAGAGCTGGTGGCGCCGCTCCGAGATCGCGCCGTCCTTCATCGCGGCCAGCACGCCGCAGCCGGGTTCGTTGATGTGATGGCAGTTGTAGAAGCGGCACTCGGTCAGGCGCGGACGGAATTCGGGGAAGGCGCGTTCCAGCATGCCTTCGCTGAGGTGATGCAGACCGAATTCCTGGAAGCCCGGCGAATCGATCAGGCAGCCGCGCTGCCGGGCGTGCGGGTCGGCACCGCCCTCGACGCCGGCTGTAGCGCCATCCACGCTGGCTGGCAGGTGGTAGAGGCGGGTGAAGGTGGTGGTGTGCTTGCCCGAATCCAGCTTGGCCGAGATCTCCCGGGTCTGCGCTTCCACGCCCGGGATCAACAGGTTCAGCAAGGACGATTTGCCCATGCCGGACTGGCCGATCAGGATGCTGGAGCGATGCGCCAGCTGCGGCCGCAACTGCGCCAGCGTATCGTCCGGCGACCCATGTACCGACAGGAACAGGGTTTCGTAGCCCAGTGCGCGGTATAGCTCGAGCCGGCCCCGGGCTTCTTCCAGGCGCTCGGTCAGGTCGATCTTGTTGAGGATGATCAGCGGCCGGATGCCCAGCGCTTCGGCCGATACCAGGGCCCGGCCCAGCAGGTCTTCCGAAAAGCCCGGTTCGGTCGCAAGCACGATCACCACCTGGTCGATATTGGCGGCCAGCAGCTTGGACTTGAACTGGTCCGAACGGTGCAGCAGGTTCTTGCGCGGCTTGAAACCCGTGATGACGCACTGGTCAGCGGCGGCGCGCTCGATGGTGACGCGGTCGCCCACCGCGCACTCGCTGCGCTTGCCGCGCGGGAAGCCATGCAGGCGGCTGCCGTCGTCCAGCTCGATCACATAGTGGCGTCCGTGCGCGGCGACGATCAGCGCCTCCTCGGCTGCGGCACCATTGCCCTTGGCAGCGCTTGCGGCGCGCTGCGGGCCGCTCCGGCCGGCGCGGCTCATGCGTGCGCCAGCAGGCGGTCGATCCGCTGTGCCGCCGGCGGATGCGAGTAGTAGAAGGCGCTGTAGAGTGGGTCGGGGGTCAGCGTCGAGGCGTTGTCCTTGTACAGCTTGACCAGTGCCGAGACCAGGTGGCCGGCATCCGTCTGGCCGGCGGCGAAGGCATCGGCTTCGAACTCGTGGCGGCGCGAGGTCTGGCTGGCCAGCGGCCCGAGCAGGAAGGTGAACACAGGCAGCGTCAGGAAGAACAGCACCAGGGCGAGCGCATGGTTGGTGGTGCCGAGGTTGGGCAGCACGCCCAGGCCCGTGTAGAACCAGGAGCGGCTGGCCAGCCAGCCCAGCGCGGCCAGGAAGGCCAGGCTCAGCGCGAAGCTCACCAGCATGCCCTTGAGGATATGGCGCCGCTTGAAGTGGCCCAGCTCGTGCGCAAGTACCGCTTCGATCTCGTCGTCGGCCAGGCGCTCCATCAGGGTATCGAAGAAGACGATGCGCTTGGCGGCGCCGAAACCGGTGAAGTAGGCGTTGCCGTGCGCGCTGCGCTTGCTGCCGTCCATCACGAACAGGCCGCGGCTGCGGAAGCCGCACTTCTGCAGCAGGCGCGTGATGCGGGCTTCCAGGGAGGCGTTGGCAAGCGGTTCGAAGCGATTGAACATGGGCATGATCACCGACGGCGCGATCATCTGCACAAAGATCGTGAAGGCGATCCACGTCAGCCACGTCCAGGCCCACCAGTACTGGCCCATATGCTCCATCAGCCACAGGACCGCGAGCAGCAGGGGCAGGCCCAGCGCGCAACCGATGGCCGTCATCTTGACGAGGTCGGCCAGCCAGAGCTTCCAGCCCATGCGGTTGAAGCCGAAGCGCTGCTCGATGCCGAATTGCCCATAGAGCGAGAAGGGCAGGTCGACCAGGCCGCCGAGCACGGCCACGCTGGCGATCAGCGCGACGCTGTAGGCGTAGCCCGGGCCGAAAGTGCCGAGCCAGAACTGGTTGATCCACTGCAGTCCGCCCAGCATGGTCAGGACGATCAGCAGCGCGGCGCCGGCCAGCACCTCCAGCATCGACAGCCGGGTGCGGGCGATGGTGTAGTCGGCCGCCTTCTGGTGCGAGGACAGCGTAATGGTGTCGGCAAAGCGGCTGGGCACCGCGTGGCGGTGTCGCGCCACATGGCGCACCTGGCGGGCCGCCAGCCAGAGCTTGGTCAGCACCATCAGCATCAGGGCGGCTAGGAACAGAAACGTGAACATCGGGCGGAGCCTTGTCATGTGAAGCCGTCGCACGCACGGCCGCGATCCGGAACAGGGGGGTTCCCGACCGCTTTGAGCCGGCGGCGGCAGCGGATATGCGAGAATTATAAGTTGTTCGTGCCTGCTGCCCCGCGTTCCTTGTCCGAGAGCGCCGGGACCGCGGCGCGCTCCCTTCTTGCTTCTTCTTCAACTGCAGTCCAGATGACCAGCCAAAACACCCACGCCCCCAGCGGCGTCAAATCCGTCAAGAGCGAAAACAACCTTATCTGGCTGGACATGGAGATGACCGGCCTGATGCCTGACCAGGACCGCATCATCGAGGTCGCCATCGTGGTGACCGACTCGGAGCTCAATATCCTGGCCGAAGGCCCGGTGCTGGTGATCCACCAGGAAGACGCCGTGCTCGACGGCATGGACAACTGGAACAAGGGCACCCATGGCCGCTCGGGCCTGATCGACAAGGTCAAGGCCTCGACCCTGAGCGAGGACCAGGCCGAGGCCGAGTTGCTGGCCTTCGTCAAGCGCTGGGTGCCGGCGGGCAAGTCGCCCATGTGCGGCAACTCGATCTGCCAGGACCGCCGTTTCATGGCGCGCTACATGCCCAAGCTGGAGGCGTTCTTCCACTACCGCAACCTTGACGTGTCCACGCTGAAGGAACTGTGCAAGCGCTGGGAACCGGCCATCCACAAGGGCTTCGTCAAGCGCCAGATGCACACCGCGCTGGCCGATATCCTGGAGTCGGTGGAGGAGCTGCGCTACTACCGCACCCACTTCATCCGCCATGCCGCGCCGGCGGCAGCCGCGACAGGCGAGGCGCCGGCCGCGCCTGCCGCACCGGCGGGCTGATTCTTCCTTTCCCATGTGATTGCCAAGGCGCCCTTTAGGGCGCCTTGGCTTACCGGCCGCCCTGTCCATGCTAGCGCGCATCGTCTCGATCATCACGCCGGTCATCCTGATCATCCTGGTGGGCTGGCTCTACGGGCGCCGCGCGCATCCCGACATGGCCGGCATCAATCGCGCCACGCTCGACGTGATCGCGCCGCTGCTGGTGGTGTCCGCCTTCGTCAGCAAGGATTTCGTGCTGGCCGACCAGCTTGTGCTGCTGGGTTGCGCGGTGGCCGTGGTGCTGGGTTCCGGGCTGCTGGCCTGGCTGGGCGCGCGCCTGCTGCGGGCGGATCCCCGCACCTTCGTGCCGCCGATGATGTTCAACAACTGCGGCAATATGGGGCTGCCGCTGTCGGTATTCGCCTTTGGGCCGGTCGGGCTGGCGCCCGCGGTCGCATTGTTCGCCGCATCCAACCTGATGCACTTCACCATCGGCATGAAGATCGTCAACCGGCATGCGTCGATCACGCAGATCGCGCGCAATCCGATGGTGCTGGCTACCGTGGCGGGGGTGGGCTTGTCGCTGGCGCGGCCGTGGTTCGCGCTGCCCGATCCGGTGCTGCAGTCGATCAAGCTGCTGGGCGATGCGACCGTGCCGCTGATGCTGTTCGCGCTGGGCGTGCGCATGAAGGATGTGAGCCTGCGCAACTGGGGCATGGGCGCGATCGGGGCGGCGGTCTGTCCGCTGACCGGTATTGCCTGCGCCTTGCTGCTGGCCCAGGTGGTGCCGCTGAGCCAGCTCCAGCGCGGGCTTTTGTTCGTGTTCGCGTCGTTGCCGCCGGCCGTGCTCAATTTCCTCGTCGCCGATCATTTCCGGCAGGAGCCGGACCAGGTCGCTTCGATCGTGCTGCTGGGCAATATCGGCGCGGTGGTGTTCGTGCCGCTGGGGCTGTATCTGGGGCTGCGCTGAGCCGGTTGCGGCGCAGCCCGTCTTCGGCTCAGGCCGCCGGCTTGGCGCGAACCGCGTTCTTGGGGCGCCAGCCCTTGACCACAGCCTCGTCGGTCTCGATGTAAGGGCCGCCGATCAGGTCGATACAGTAAGGTACGGCGGCAAAGATCCCTGGCACGATGGACTTGCCGTCTTCGCCGCGCAGGCCTTCGAGCGTCTCGCGGATGGCGCGCGGCTGGCCCGGCAGGTTGATGATCAGGGCGGCGCGGCTGGCGGTTTCGCGAATCACCGCCACCTGGCGCGACAGGATCGCCGTGGGCACGAAGTGCAGGCTGATCTGGCGCATCTGCTCGCCGAAGCCCGGCATTACCTTGGTGCCCGCCGCCAGCGTGGCTTCCGGCGTGACGTCGCGGCGCGCGGGGCCGGTGCCGCCCGTGGTCAGCACCAGATCGCAGCCGGCTACGTCGACCAGTTCGATCAGGGTGCGCGAGATGACGGCCTGCTCGTCCGGGATCAGGCGCTCCACGTCCTGCCAGGGCGAGGTCAGCGTGCGCCCGAACCACTCGCGCAGCGCCGGGATGCCTTCGTCCTGGTAGGTGCCGGCCGAGGCGCGGTCGGAGATCGAGACAAAGCCGACCAGCAGTTCGTCCGGATGCCTGCGGGCAACGGGATGGACCATCGGCGTCGTGGTTTGCGTCATCTTGTCCCTGCTCCTTGAAGGATTACTCGTCAGCTTCAGCGTCGGGTGCGGCTTGCGGCTCGTCCGCGGCGGCGGCCGCCTGCTTGCCTTCCAGGGCGGTCTTGATCGCCTGGAACAGCTCGCGGAAGTAGCGCGGCGGCTTGTTCATCTCGTGTTCCTTGCGCGCATTGCGGATGATGTTGCGCAGCGCCTGCACATCGCTGGCCGGATGCTCGGCCAGGAATTTCGTCAGCGCGGCATCGTCGGCCAGCAGCAGTTCGCGCCAGCGCTCGACCAGGTGCAGCTTGGCGGTCTCGGCCTTGCTGGCGCCCTTGAAGCCTTCCAGCATGCGCTGGATCGCTTCCACTTCGGCTTCATCCAGCTTGCGCATGACCTTGCCCACGAACTGCATCTGGCGGCGCTTGCCTTCGTGGTTGGTGATGCGGCGCGCGTCGCGGATGGCGTCGGCCAGCGCTTCGGGCATGGGCACGCGTGCCAGGCGGTCCTTGGGCAGGGCTTCGAGTTCCACGCCCAGGTCCTGCAGGGCGAGCATATCGCGTTTTTTCTGGGACTTGCTCTTGGGCAGGTCGTCGTCTTCGGCGGGTTCGGGGGCGAACTGGCCGGGGAAGCCGGAGGCGTTCCGGGGGGAGGTGCGGGAGTTTCGCGTCATGGGTAGCATTTTATCTTGCTATGATTCCTGTTTGGACTTTTGATGACCGCGCCGACAATGGATCAATCCGCAGATCAGACCACCCATTTCACTTATACCCAGGCCCAGCTTAGCGAGATGGCCGCAGATGTGCTGCGGGTGGCACGCGGGCTGGGGGCCACCGACGCGGCAACCGAGATCTCCGAGGGCAGCGGGCTGTCGGTCTCGGTGCGCAAGGGCCAGGTGGAGACCATCGAGCAGAACCGCGACAAGGTGGTGGGCGTCACGGTCATGATCGGCAAGCGGCGCGGCAATGCCAGCACCTCGGATTTCTCGGCGGCGGCGCTGCGCGCTACCGCCGAGGCGGCCTACAACATCGCCCGCTTCACCGCGGAAGACGATTGCGCGGGGCTGGCCGAGGAAGAATTGCTCGAGCGCGCCCCGCGCGACCTCGACCTGTTCCATCCCTGGGATATCGACGCCGAGCAGGCCATCGAGATCGCGTGCCGCGCGGAAGCGGCCGCCTTCGCGGTTTCGCCGCGCATCCGCAACAGCGACGGTGCCAGCGTGTCGGCCCAGCATTCGCAGTTCGTGCTGGCTACCTCGCGCGGCTTCATGGGCGGCTATCCATATTCCCGCCACTTTATTTCGTGCGCGCCGATCGCCGGCACCGGCAGCGGCATGCAGCGCGACGACTGGTACTCGTCCAAACGCGCCCCCGGCGCCCTGGCCGCGCCCGAGGACATCGGCCGCTATGCCGCCGAGCGCTCGCTGGCGCGCCTGAACGCCCGCAAGCTGTCCACGCGCCGTTGCCCGGTGCTGTTCGAGGCACCTCTGGCTGCCGGCTTGCTCGGTGCTTTCGTGCAGGCGGTGTCCGGTGGTGCGCTGTACCGCAAATCGACCTTCCTCTACGACACGCTGGGAAAAGCGGTGTTCGCGCCGCATATCCATATCCACGAGCAGCCGCACCTGCCGGGTGCCATGGGCAGCGCGCCGTTCGACGAAGAAGGTGTGAAGACGCATGCGCGCGATGTGGTGCGCGAGGGCGTTGTCAAGGGTTACTTCCTCTCCACCTACTCGGCGCGCAAGCTGGGCATGAAGACCACCGGCAATGCGGGCGGCTCGCACAACCTGACGCTGTCCAGCGCGCTGACCACGCCTGACGACGATTTCGCCGGCATGCTGCGCAAGCTGGGGACCGGCCTGCTGGTCACCGAACTGATGGGGCAGGGCGTGAACTACGTGACGGGCGATTACTCGCGCGGCGCGTCAGGCTACTGGGTCGAGAACGGCGTGATCCAGTACCCGGTGGAAGAGATCACCATTGCCGGCAATATGGTGGAGATGTTCCGGCAGATCGTGGCCATCGGCGCCGACAGCCTGGTGCGCGGCACCAAGGAAACCGGCTCGGTCCTGATCGAGCAGATGACGATCGCCGGCAACTAAGAAAAAACGCGGCGGCCTGGCTGCAGGCCGCCGCGTTCATGGGCGCAAGTTCATGGGCGCAAAACCAGGACGCTTCCCGCGCCTACTCCTCGCCGGACGGCGGACGCTCGTAAGTGACGAACGCGTAGTCGAAGCCATTGGCTTCGGAGTGATGCCGTTCGCGCTCGGTCGCGACCCACTGGCGCGGGTCGATCGCGGGGAACACCGCGTCGCCTTCCACATCCGCGTCGATCTCCGTCACCACCAGCCTGTCGGCGCTGGGCAACGCCTCCGCATACAACTGCGCGCCGCCGATCAGGAAGATCTGCTCGACGCCAACGCACAGGCGTTGCGCATCCTCTAGCGAGTTCGCCACCTCGCATCCTTCGATACGCAGGTCGCGGTTGCGGCTCACCACGATATTGCGCCTGCCCGGCAGCGGCCGGCCGATCGATTCCCAGGTCTTGCGGCCCATCAGGATGGGCGCGCCCATGGTGGTGCGCTTGAAGTGCGCCAGGTCTTCCGGCAGGCGCCAGGGCAGGGCGTTGTCGCGGCCGATCACGCCGTTGCGGGCTTTCGCCACGATCAGGGTCAACAGCGTCATACGGCCACCGGTGCCTTGATGGCGGGATGCGATTCGTAACCCACCAGTTCGAAGTCTTCGAACCGGTAGTCGAAGATGCTGTCCGGCTTGCGCAGGATCTTGAGCTGCGGCAGCGCCATCGGCTCGCGCGCGAGCTGGGTCTGCACCTGCTCGGCGTGGTTGCTGTAGATATGGCAATCGCCGCCGGTCCAGATGAAGTCGCCCACATCCAGCCCGGTCTGCTGCGCGATCATGTGCGTCAGCAGCGCGTAGCTGGCGATATTGAAGGGCACGCCCAGGAAGATATCGGCACTGCGCTGGTACAACTGGCAGGACAGGCGGCCCTCGGCCACGTAGAACTGGAAGAAGGCGTGGCAGGGCGGCAGCTTCATCTGCGCAATCTCGCCCACGTTCCAGGCCGACACGATCAGGCGGCGCGAGTCGGGGTTGGCGCGGATCTGCGCCATCAGTTCGCTGATCTGGTCGATATGGCGGCCATCCGGCGTCGGCCACGCGCGCCACTGCGAACCATAGACCGGCCCCAGTTCGCCGTTTGCGTCGGCCCATTCGTCCCAGATGCTGACGCCATTGTCCTTGAGGTACTGGATGTTGGTCGAGCCCTTCAGGAACCACAGCAATTCGTGGATGATCGACTTCATGTGCAGCTTCTTGGTGGTCACGACCGGGAAGCCTTCGCGCAGGTCGAAGCGCATCTGGTAGCCGAACACCGAGCGCGTGCCGGTGCCGGTGCGGTCGGCCTTTTCGGTGCCATGCTCTTGCACATGGCGCATGAAGTCGAGGTACTGTTTCATCGGCGCGGGTGTTGGGGGGAAAGTGACGCGACAGCGGTGCGCGCGGTTGGGGCAACCTGCGCATGGATATGCAGGTTGCTGAAGAGTCAGCATTTTATCGCAAAGCAAAACGGGCCGCCTCGCGGCAGCCCGTTTCATGCTCCAGTCATCTGTCGCTTCAGATGCCGGCGCCGTCCGGCGTTACTGCGCGGCCGTCTCCGGAGCGCGGCGCTTCTGCGCCAGGTAGCCGCCGCCCAGCACGCCACCGATGATCAGCACGAACAGGCCGTAGTAAGCCAGGGCGTTGGCGTCGAAGAACGGCTTCACCAGAGGCTCGCTGACGATCATCTTGACCGCGGTGAAGGCCAGCACGCCGGCGCCCGCGAAGATGATCGAGGGAAAGCGCGACATCAGCTTGAGCACCAGGCTCGAGCCCCACACCACGATGGGGATGCTGATCAGCAGGCCCAGCACCACCAGCAGGAAGCTGCCATGCGCCGCGCCGGCCACCGCCAGCACGTTGTCCACGCCCATCACCGCGTCGGCGATGATGATGGTCTTCATTGCGCCAACCAGCGTGGTCGCGCCCGCGCCGTGTTCGTCGCCATCGCCGTCGTCGGAGAGCAGCTTGTAGGCGATCCACACCAGCGCCGCGCCGCCGATCAGCAGCAGGCCGGGGATCTTGAGCAGCCACACCACGCCGACCGTCATGGCCGAGCGCACCACGACCGCACCGACGGTACCCCAGACGATGGCCTTTTTCTGCAGATGGGGAGGCAGGTTGCGCGCCGCCAGCGCGATCACGATGGCGTTGTCGCCGGCCAGCACCAGGTCAATGACGACGATGGACAGCAGCGCCGTCAGGAACTGCATCGTGAACAGATCGGTAAACCATTCCATAAAATCTCCTCGAAACAACGATAGCCAAAAGCCGTGCGCAAGCACCGGGTTGCCTGGAGACATGTTGTTCGGGAGCGATGGGGGCGCCTTTGCAAACCATGAAACCAGGTTGCAAAGGTCTTGCTCGACCGCCGATGCTGCATTGGCGCGGTCAGCACAACCGGAGACTGTCAGTCTCGGAATGACGATTGTGCTAAGGGCTGGGCCCCGGAGCTACTCCCCTTTGAGGGGCGATCCGTCCGGGACAAGCCCGAAGTGGATACGCTGAGGCGGATTATAAGCGAAGCCATAGCTTTTGTGCTGCCACCAGGTATCGGGCAGGCATCAGACAAAGGTGAGCTATGGTGCTCTTGGAGACTTGCCTGCGTGCGGGGTCGCCCGCCTGATGTGCGGTCTGTGGCGCTTATGCCAAGCGAGGGGGGATGCCTCACCGGCGGGTCTGGTGCATTGCGGCAAGCACACTCCGCGCTCGCCATCTATCCTGAGAAGACCGGCTTCAGGCTGATGCGCCCCAGACGTCACCGGAGGCATATCCCGCGCCGGCCCCGCGCATGCATGAGGTGCGGGCACCTGGGGGTTTTATGCATCGCCCATCGACCATCAAGGAAACGTCATGCCGGCCGTCCCGACCCCGCTGCACCCGCGTCACGATCCTTCCCACGCCAAGCACAATGGCACCCCAACCCTGAAATCCAATGGCAGCCAGGCCGGTGCCGTCCTCGCCGCGAACGGACATGCGTTGCCCAAACCGGTGCCCAGGCTCGATTTCATCCAGCAGTACCACGAGGACAGCGGCGCCTTGCGCGGGGAGATCACCCGCGGCCTGCTGGCCAGCGCCGCCAGCATCAGTCCCAAATTCTTCTACGACGTGCTCGGTTCCCGCCTGTTCGAGGCCATTACCGACCTGCCCGAGTATTACCCCACGCGTACGGAGGCCGCGGTGTTTGCCGCTTTCGCGCCGGCCATGGCTGCGCGGGCCGGCAGTGGCTGCGTGCTGATCGATCTCGGCGCGGGCAATTGCCAGAAGGCCGCGCGGCTGTTTGGCAGCCTGCAGCCGGCGCAATACGTGGCGCTCGACATCTCGGTGGAGTTCCTGCGCGGTACGCTGTTCTGCCTGCAGCAGCAGCACCCGCAGATTCCCATGCTCGGCCTTGGCGCCGATCTGTGCGCGCCGCTCGATCTCCCGCCGGAAGTACGGCACGGGCGCCGCCTGTTCTTCTATCCGGGCTCAAGCATCGGGAACTTCGCGCCGGCCCAGGCGCAGGCCCTGCTGCAGCGCCTGCGCGCGGCGGCGGTCCGGGGCGATGGCGTGCTGGTCGGCGTGGACCTGGTCAAGGACGAACGTGCACTGGTGGCGGCCTATGACGATGCGCTGGGCGTGACCGCCGCCTTCAACCGCAATGTCCTGCGCAACCTGAACCGCATCGTCGGCAGTGATTTCCGGCTTGAGGACTGGCGCCATGCGGCCCGTTTCGATACGGCGGGTTCGCGCATCCAGATGCATCTGCAGGCCGAGCGGGATGTCACCGTGCGCTGGCCGGAGGGCCAGCGCGAATTCTGCGCGGGCGAGCAGATCCATACCGAGGACTCCTATAAATATCGCCCGGAGGCATTCGCTGCCCTGCTGGAGGCTGCAGGCTTCGACGATCCGGTCTGGTGGACGGATCCGCGCGGCTGGTTTGCGGTGTTCCACGCCCGGGCCTGACGGCCGGCGGGGCCAAGGCGGGGCTGGTGTCATAATGCCCGCATCCCTCCGGTGCGGGTGCGGCGCCTCGCGCACACTGCCCGCCGGAGGCCGTGTCACCGCGGGCGACCCCCATTCACCGGCAGGGATTTCGATGAGCGGCTTTTCCATGCTTCCGGACCTTCACTTCAATGGCGGCAAGACCGTCTGGGCCGATGCCCGGCGGCTGCCGCGCGAGGGCCTTGCGCAGGCGCTGGTGGAGGCGCGCAACCGCACCCTGGCGTGGCTGGCCGCCTTTGGCCAGACCCGGCGCGGGTGGGAAGTGCCAGGCCAGGACTTTGCCGATCCGCCCTTATGGACGCTGGGCCATGTGGCCTGGCATGCCGAGTGGTGGTGCCTGCGCGAGGTGCGCGCGCTGGAGCGGGATGGCTTGCTGCTGCAGGTACCCGGGGTGCCTTCGCTGCTGGCCGGCGCGGACGAATGGTTCGACCCCGGACGCATCGGCCGCGACGCCCGCTGGGAGGCAGCGCTGCCGGACGTGGCGGTGGTCAAGCGCTACGCCGCCGACGTGCTCGACGCCACCTTGCGCCGCCTGGCGGTGCAGCCGGACGATGGCGATGCCACGCTCTATGCCTGGCGCCGTGCGCTGTTTCACGAGGACCGCCAGGGCGAAGCCGTCGCCGCGCTGCTGCAGGCGCTCGGCATCGCACCCGTGGAACCGGCCGAGGCGCTGCCTTCGGTGTCGGTGCCGCATGGCGGCACCCTGCAGTTTCCCGGCGGGCGCTTCGTGCAGGGCTGGAGCGCGCCGGACGGCTTTGCGCTGCCCGATGAACTGCCGCCGCAGCCCACCTATGTGCCCGCTTTCGAGATGGATGCCGCGCCGGTCACCAATGCGCAGTTCCTGGAGTTCGTCGAGGATGGCGGCTATGAGCGTGCCGCATGGTGGACGGCGGCAGGCCGCCAGTGGCTGATGATGCAGGACCGCTCGGCGCCGCGATACTGGGCGCGCCACCCGGATTCGCGGGCCTGGATGGCGCTGCGTTTTGGCAGTCTTCGCACGCTCAATCCGGACGAGGCGGTACGCCACGTCAGCCTGTTCGAGGCCCAGGCGTGGTGCGCCTGGGCGGGCCGGCGGCTGCCCATGGAAAGCGAGTGGGAGCTGGCGGCGGTGCAGGATCGCGGCGGTTTGCGCTGGGGCATGGTGCGGGAATGGACGGCCACGCCTTACGAGCCGTATGCAGGTTTTGCCGCGAGTCCTGCCGATGCGGAGTTCGTGGACTGCTTCGCCACGCACCAGGCCGTGCGCGGCGCGTCGTTCGCCAGCGCGGCGCGGCAGCGCCATGCGCGCGCCCGGCTGGCGTTGCTGCCCGAAGACGATTTCGCGTTCGTCGGCTTTCGCAGTTGTCCCATGTAGCAGCGCGCCGGCAGGCACCAAAGAAAAAAGCACCCGAGGGTGCTTTTTTCTTTGGGCTGACGATGGATCGCCGCGAGCGCGGCGAGTCCATTCAGGCGCGGCGATTAACGCTCGAAACGCGAGCGGCCACCGCCGTTGCCATTGCGTGCGCCGCCGAAGCCGCCGCGGTTGCCGTCGCCGAAGCTGCGGGGAGCGCCGTCACGGTTGCCGTCGCGGTTACCGAAGCTGCGGCCTTCGCCGCCACGGTAGCCACCATTGCCGCCGTTGCCGGCGGCACCGCCACCGAAGCCGGCGCCGCGATTGCCGTCGCCGTAGCTGCGCGGAGCCGCGCCGTCACGGTTGCCGAAGCCGCGGTTGTCGCCGCCGCGGTAGCCGCCGCCTTCGTTGCCGAAGCTGCGTTGGCCGCCGGTTGCGCCCTGGCCGCGATAGCCGGTGCTGTTGCCGTTGGCATTGCCGAAGCCGCCGCGGTCACCGAAACCACGGTTGCCGTCGCGATCGCCGAACGGGCGGTCGCCCGAGGGGCGCGCAGCGCCGTCACGGTTGCCGAAGCCGCGGCTTTCGCCGCCGCCGAACTTGCGGTCGCCGAAGCTGCGGTTGTCACCGCCGCGATAGCCGCCGCCATTGCTGTTGCCACGGTAGCCGCCGCGGTCGCCGCCCGGCTTGCCGCCGAAGCCGGAACGCGGCTTGGGCGAACGGCGCGGTTCCAGTCCTTCGATCACCGAAGCGTCGACGCGGTTGTTGGTGAAGCGCTCGATGCGCTTCCACTGGAACATGTCGCCGTGGTTCACCAGGTTGATGGCGACACCCGAGCGGCCGGCACGGCCGGTACGGCCGATACGGTGGACGTAGTCTTCGGCTTGCTTGGGCAGGTCGAAGTTGACCACGTGGGTGATGTCCGGCACGTCGATGCCGCGCGCGGCCACGTCGGTTGCCACCAGGATGCGCAGGTTGCCGCGGCGCAGCGAGGTCAGGGTGCGGTTACGCGCGCCCTGGGTCATGTCGCCGTGCAGCGCGCCGGCCGCGAAGCCGGTGTCGGACAGGCGCTCGGCCAGCGAGTCGGCATCGCGCTTGGTGGCGGTGAAGACGATGGCTTGCTTGAGCGTGGTGTCGCGCAGCAGGTGGTCGAGCAGCTTTTCCTTGTGCGACATGTCGTCGGTGAAGTGCAGGCGCTGTTCGATATTGCTCTGGTCGGCGCGGGTCGCGGCGATCTCGATGCGTTGCGGGTCGCGCAGCTGGCGCGAAGCCAGCTGGGCGATGCGGCCGTCCAGCGTGGCCGAGAACATCAGCGTCTGGCGGGTGGCCGGGGTGGCGGCAACGATGGCGTCGATGTCGTCGGCGAAGCCCATGTCGAGCATACGGTCGGCTTCGTCGAACACCAGCATGTCCAGCGCGGACAGGTCGATACGGCCGGCTTCGACGTGGTCGAGCAGGCGGCCGGGCGTTGCCACCAGGATGTCAGGCATCTTGGACAGCGCGGCCAGCTGCTTCGGGTAAGGCATGCCGCCCAGGATGCTGGCGCAGACGATGCGGCGCAGGTGGCGGCCATACTTGGCGGTGGCTTCGGTCACCTGCAGGGCCAATTCGCGCGTCGGGGTCAGCACCAGCAGCGCGGGCTGCGCCGGCGACGGGCGGGGGCGCTTGCCCTTCATGCGCTTGACCGGTTCGTCCGAGCGCGGGCGATTCGGGGCAGCTTTCTCGCTGATGCGCTGGATGGCCGGCAGGATGAAGGCGCCGGTCTTGCCCGAGCCGGTCTGGCTCGAGACCAGCAGGTCGCGGCCAGCCAGGAAGGCGGGGATCGCCTGGGCCTGCACCGGGGTCGGCGTGGTGTAGTTCAGTTCGACGAGGGCGCGCAGGATGGCTTCCTCGAGGCCAAGCTTGGCAAAGCCGTTTTCAGCGTCGACGGCGGCGGCTGCGGGCGCTACTGCGGCTTCCGGGCTGAGCATGGCGTCGAGCTTGTCGAGCGGGCTGGGTTCCTGGATAGCGGGCGTGGCGATGGCGGCGGCTTCGGTCGATGCGTCGGCGGCGGAGGCAAAATCTTGCTCCGCACGAATGTCGTGCTGGGTCATGTCGTGATTTTCTTTAAATGCATGGCACCCCATGCCGAACTAGCGAACAGGGGCGGGCGCAGTGCAAAGTCTTAAAAAGGCTTCGGCGCCAATCGGTGAGGCCGTTACGACAGACACAGCTGACAGTACGGCGGCAGGCAGGGCGACACCGGGCACAAGGCCGGGCGCGCGGTCCCTGGCAGGCAAACAGCTCTATAGAGCCATTCAACAGGATCGGAGACGAGGCAACGTCGGTGAGATATGCGTTCTGTCGGGTATCACCACTTGGCCTTGATTCAACAACTTGAGGCAGGCCAGCCGGCGGGACCGGGGAGCAGAGCTTGAGAGCGGGGGCGGTATCGCCTGCCGGACGGAACCGGTAGACGTGTTGCACAACTCACAGTGCGAACTCACGGCGCGAATTATAGCAGAAACAAAAGTAAGTTTGTTGCACTGCGATAGGAATTCCTAAATTGGCTGGCAATGCCTTGTCATGCGATTCAGCGGGCACTTTCGGCGTGTCCTGGCTGGTCCGCGTCGTCTCGCATTGCACGTTGCATCCCCGGGATGCCTGCCTATACTGAAGCCGTCGGGCACACCGTAGCCCGGCAAGGTGGTGGACCCTGGAACACCCGCTGACCTTCCACGGCGCTTTGCTTTAAGCGCCGCTAGCCGCCGGTGTCGCGGCAGTCGGTGCCATTGCCAGTGATCCTTCGACCCTTTGGTTAGTCCGAAACGGTCGTCCGCGTCATGGGCGGAATCATGGGAATCCTGCTTGCACGACAGTTTGCCGGGATAGCGCGGCCTTGACCTGGAAGGTCCGGACCCGTCCGCAGCCAGCCCGCCAGTTCACTGGCGGGCTTTTCCTATGTGGCTTCGCCGCTCCTTGCTGCCGCGCGCTTTTCGGCGTGCAAGTAATCTATTGATACCTTTGCTAACAGCTTGCCGCGCCAGGTCGCGCTATTCTCGCCCGGAATGAATCCGGTTGAGGAGCAGACGATATGAGGAAAGTCCTTTTGTGCGCGGTGGCCGCGGCGGGTTTGGCGGGCGGGCTTGGTGCCGCGCCCTGTGCGCTCGCCCAGGTATCTGTCAATGTGTCCATCGGTGTCCCGCCACCGGCCCCGGTTTATGAGGTCGTGCCCGTCGCCCGCCCGGGCTATGTCTGGGCGCCCGGCTATTGGGATTGGGACGATCGCGGCCACAAGCACAAGTGGAAGAAAGGCCGGTGGGAGCGCGCGCGTGCGGGTTACGTCTACGAGGCACCGCGCTGGATACACGCACGCGATGGCTGGATGCTGCAGCCCGAGCGCTGGGAAGGGCGTGGCGATGGCCGCCCGGGGCGGGGCTACAAGGGCTATCACTGCCCGCCGGGGCACGCCAAGAAGGGGGAGTGCTGATCGGCAGGGCGCCGGCCTGGCATGATGGAACGGAAGGAAGGAGCGGGGGCTGAACCATGCGGCGCTCTCGCGTTCCTTTGACGATGAGGATTTTGATATACTCCGGGCCTGCTCCCGGATCCGCGCCGCCAAGGCGCGTTGATGCACGCTCTGATGCATCTTCGGGGGTCTATCCGCTCGCCGTAGTTCAATGGATAGAACACGCGCCTCCTAAGCGTGAAATGCAGGTTCGATTCCTGCCGGCGGGACCAGTTCTCCCTTGTTCATTCTCCGCAGTTCCTCAAAGCCACCCGTCCACCAGAGGCCGGCTGTGCGCGACGGACGGTCAGGACGACCGGATTGCCGGCAATCGCACCGATGTCATTGCCGCGCTCGTCGAAGGAGACCACCGGATTCGGCGATCAGGCTCTCGGGATCTTCCGCATGTTCGATGTTTCATTGCAAAGTGCGCCATCGAAGGCGGCATCGGCATGCTCAATGCGCGCCGGTCTTCGAAAACAGCTGGATCACCGCCACGCCCGCAACGATCAGTCCGATTCCCAGCCAGGCGGCCAGGTCGGGTATCTGGCGATAGAGCACGCTGGCGATCAAGGTGACCAGCACGATGCCCGCGCCGGACCAGATGGCGTAGGTGATGCCCACCGGCACGGTTTTCATCACTTGTATCAGCAGGAAAAAAGCGCCCGCATAGCCGGTCACCACCAATACGCTGGGGATCAGCCGGGTAAAGCTCTCGGATGCCTTGAGGCTGCTGGTGGCAATGACTTCGGCCACGATGGCGAGGGCCAGGAGCATGTAGCTGTTCATCGATGAATCCATCCTTCTCGTTGGCTGTCGCCGGGGCCGCATTTTCCCACATGCGCCGGGATAGGCCTGGCCGCAAGCGGGGACGGGCGGGTTACGGATGCCGGCCCCTGGGTCCGTCGGTGTACAGTACAAGGCACGAGAGTCTGGTCGCGTCCATAAACTATCCCCTCTTTCGGGTGGTTTCGTTCATTGGGCATGCCGTCTTCAATCGAAGAGGTTGCAGTTTGCGGTGCCGGCGATCAGCCTGATCGCATGCAGTGGTCGCGTAGTCCCGACCAGTTGGCGGTTGTGATAAAGCCAGCAGCGGGGGAGTCAGGTTCTGAAGGGGAGCGCCATGAAAGGCGAGGATGAGGTTCGCACCGTCTGGCCGCAGATGGATGGCCAGGCGGCGGGGCAGCAGGGGGTCTGGCAGAACACGATTGCAGCGGCGGACGTGGCACTGGAAGAAGCTTCGCGCATTCAGCGCGGCGTGCAGCACAACCTGAAACTGCAGCAGGAGGTGAGGGCCCTGCGCGAGGAGTTGCGCAAGGCACATGCCGAACTGGATCGGTATCGCGGCATGCATGCCCGGGTCGTGGTGGGCATGCGGCAGCTGGAGGACGATAACGCCGGCGAGATGAGCCGCTTGCGCGCCGAGAGCGAAATGCTGATGGTGCGCCACCGGGTCTACAAGCTGCTCTCGGAGCATTACGCCCTGGCGGCGCTGCGTTTCGACGCCGCCACCTTTGCCGAGCACCGCGACCGAGTGCTGCAGCACATCCTGTTCCAGCGGCGCAAGGGCACGCCGCTTTCCGGCATCGGCGCACAGGACATTGCCTTCCTGTTGCTGTAGCCCTGCTTTTCACCCCGCTTTCGGGGCGGTGCGCGGGCGCAATACCAGCAGCGCCAGCATGCCGCCCACCACGCCCCAGAAGGCCGAGCCGACACCGGCCAGCGTCATGCCGGAAGCCGTGATCATGAACGTCAGCAGGGCCGACTCGCGCTCGGCCGGCGTTTGCATGGCCGTGGTCAGGCCGCCGGCGATCGAGCCGAGCAGGGCGAAGGCCGCCACCGCCACCACCAGCGCCTTGGGGAAGGCCGCGAACAGCGCGGCGATGCTTGCCGCCAGCACGCCTGCCACAAGGTAGCCCAGTCCGCACACCACGGCGGCGGTATAGCGCCGGTTGCGGTCCGGATCGCTTTGCGCACCAGTGCAGATGGCCGCCGTGATCGCTGCCAGGTTGATGCCGTGCGAGCCGAACGGCGCGAGCAGGACCGAGGCGATGCCGGTCACGGTGATCAGCGGCGAGGCCGCCACGTGGTAGCCGTCGGCGCGCAGCACGGCCAGCCCGGGAATGTTCTGCGACGCCAGCGCAACGATGAACAGCGGCACCGCGATGCTGACCAAGGCCTGCAAGGAAAAGGCCGGCGTGGTCCAGACCGGCGCCGCCAGCGCGAAGTGAAACGACTCGAAGTGCAATTGCCCGAGCGCACCCGCCAGCACCACGCCCACCAGCAGCACGCCCGGCACCGCGTAGCGCGGCCACCAGCGCTTGCCCACCAGGTAGAGCGCAAACATCGGCAGCAGTAGCAGGGTTTGCTGCTGGGCCTGCACGAAAACGTCGATGCTGATGCGGAACAGGATGCCGGCCAGCAGGGCCGAGGCAATGCTGGCCGGCAGCGCGCGCATCAGCTTGTCGAACCAGCCGGTCAGGCCCGCCGCCGTCATCAGCGCCGCCGCCATCACGAAGGCCCCGATCGCTTCCGGGTAGGGCACGCCGGGCAGGCTGGCGATCAGCAGGGCGGCGCCCGGGGTGGACCACGCAATGACGATGGGCGCGCGCGTCAGCAGGGACAGCCCGATGGTGGTCACGCCCATGCCGATGGACAGCGCCCAGATCCACGAGGCGACCTGCGCGTCCGACAGGTGCGCCGCCTGGCCCGCCTGGATCATCAGCACCAGCGAACTGGTGTAGCCGGTCAGCATGGCGATCAGGCCGGCGACCAGGGCGGAGACGGAGAGGTCGGTCAGTTTCAGGGGGGCGTTGGACATGGGAGGGACTTGGCGTCACGCGGGGAAAGCGGCTGGGACGCCATCTTCGCATGACTTGCCCCGCCGCTCCACGGCGGCGCGAGGGACGACAATATCCATTGCGGGGCCAGGACGGGATTGCAGGGGAGACGCCTCCCGAGGCATGCGCGATGGCAAGCAGTTGTCCGGTGCCGCGTTGACGGGGCTTTCCCTTACGGACTTGTCCGACTACAGCCGCGCAAGGCGCATTGCTATGCTTCGGCTGTGCCTTGCGAGCAGGGCACCGAGGAGAGACTCTTGGGCCCGCGCGAGCGCGGGCCCTTATTTTTTTCGGCCGCCGCAGCCGGCGGCTGCCGGCGCCTGCGGGCGAGGGCCGGCGGCGGTGGTCTACAATGCCGGCTACCTGGCGTCCCGCCGCCTGGCCGTATCCACCGCCGGCGGCCAGCCCGCGGATGCAAGCCGCGGGAATCGCCACCTTCGCTCCCACCCTTTCGCTGCCTCCTTTCGTACTGCTCCCATGGCCCTGTTTTCGATTTCCGACGCCCAGCTCGCCTTCGGGCATGTGGCCCTGCTCGACCATGCCGACTTCTCCCTGGAAGGCGGCGAGCGCGTCGGCCTGATTGGCCGCAATGGCTCCGGCAAGTCGTCGCTGCTCAAGATCGTGGCCGGCCTTGCCGCGCCGGACGACGGCCTGATCGCACGCCAGAACGGCGTCACCTCGGCCTATGTGCCGCAGGAGCCGCAGTTCGAGCCCGGCCAGACCGTGTTCGATGCGGTCTCCCAGGGCCTGGGCAAGGTCCACGATCTGCTGGTGGCCTACGAAGCGGCGCTGGCGGCGCTGGACGACAGCCACGACGAGGCCGCGCTGGCCGAGTTGCACCGCCTGCAGTCCGAAGTCGACGCCGCCGGCGCATGGGGCTTGCGCACGCGGGTCGAGACCACGCTGGCGCAGTTGAGCCTGAGCGCCGATGTGCGCGTGGACTCGCTGTCCGGCGGCATGCAAAAGCGCGTGGCGCTGGCGCAGGCCCTGGTGGCCGAGCCCGATATCCTGCTGCTGGACGAGCCCACCAACCACCTGGACGTCGAAGCCATCCGCTGGCTCGAAGACCTGCTGCTGGCGTTCCGGGGCAGCGTGCTGCTGATCACCCACGATCGCGCCTTCCTTGACCGCGTGGCGACCCGCATCGTCGAGCTGGACCGCGGCCGGCTGGTTTCCTTCCCCGGCAACTTTGCCGCCTACCAGACGCGCAAGGCCGAGCAACTGGCCGCCGAGCAGGTCGAGCAGGCCAAGTTCGACAAGCTGCTGGCCCAGGAAGAAGTCTGGATCCGCAAGGGCGTGGAAGCGCGCCGCACGCGCAGCGTGGCCCGCATCCAGCGCCTGGTGACGATGCGCAATGAACGCGCGTCGCGCCGCGACGTGCAGGGCAACGTCAAGCTGGAAGTGTCGCAAGGCGAGCGCTCCGGCAAGATCGTCGCCGAGCTCACCGATGTCAGCAAGGCCTTCGCCGGCAAGGTGGTGGTGGGCGATTTCACCGGCACCATCATGCGCGGCGACAAGGTCGGCCTGATCGGCTCCAACGGCGCGGGCAAGACCACGCTGCTGCGCCTGATCCTGGGCGAGCTGGAGCCGGACGCCGGCACGGTCAAGAACGGCAGCAATATGCAGGTGGCGTACTTCGACCAGATGCGCACCCAGCTGGATCTCGAGCGCTCGCTGGCCGACACCATCAGCCCGGGCAGCGACTGGGTCGAGATCAATGGCCAGCGCAAGCACGTCATGAGCTACCTGGGCGACTTCCTGTTCGCGCCCGAACGCGCGCGTTCGCCGGTCAAGTCCTTGTCCGGCGGCGAGCGCAACCGGCTGCTGCTGGCGCGCCTGTTCGCCCGGCCGGCCAATGTGCTGGTGCTGGACGAGCCCACCAACGACCTCGACATCGATACGCTGGAACTGCTGGAGGAACTGCTGCAGGACTACAGCGGTACCGTGTTCCTGGTCTCCCACGACCGGGCCTTCCTGGACAACGTGGTGACCTCGACCATCGCCGCCGAAGGCGATGGCCGCTGGCGCGAATACGTGGGCGGCTACTCCGACTGGCAAGTCCAGTCGGCACGCAGCGCGGCCATGCAGGACGCGCGCGGCGGCGAGCGCAAGGGCGCGGAAACGCCGAAACCGCGCGAAACGCGCGGGCCCAGCCGCGTGGTCAAGCTGTCTTACAAGGAACAGCGCGAACTCGACGGGCTGCCCGAGCGCATTGCCTCGCTGGAAAACGAGCAGAAGACCGTGAGCGCGCAGCTTGCGGACGGCTCGCTGTACGCCAGCGACCCGGGCAAGGCCGCGGAACTGGCAACCCGCCACGACGAGATCGAACTGGAACTGCTGGGGGCGCTGGAGCGCTGGGAAGTGCTGGAAGCGAAGACGAAGGGCGAAGCGCAATAGGAGTCCGCTAGCGCCGTGCGCGGAACGCGTCAACTTTGTGTGGGGCGTCCGGGGGAGACCGCGAAGCGCTGGACGAAGCTGCCAGGATGCGCCCGTGCCGCACGAAGTGCCCGGCGGTTGTCACTCCCTCTTCCCTCATGGGAGGAGGGGTGGCGAGCGGGGTGGACTAGCCAGGAGCCACAGAATCCGAAGCCAGCGGTTTTATCCAGTTCGGTGGGGTATGACGCACTAGCCACTTCCGCGAGCCCCCCGCTTGCGGGAGAGGGGCGCACACCTCAGCGAGTGCTACGCCCTGCCCGAGATCCTCACCCGCACCAGGCCAGCACCATATTCGTCAGGTCCACCACGAAGGCCGGCCGCAAGTAAGCCATGAAGGCCAGCGCCAGCACGCCGCCCAGCGCGGCAAAGCCGGCGGCCCGCACGACAATACTGCTCCCTGTGCTCATGCCGCGGCCACCTGCGGGCGCGCAATCGCGTGCTCGCGTATCGGCAGATTGACCAGCGTGGCCACCACGCCCAGCCCGATCGCAATCATCCAGACAGTGTTGTAGGTACCGGTGCGGTCATACAGGAATCCACCCAGCCACGCCCCCAGGAAGCTGCCGATCTGGTGCGAGAAGAACACCACGCCCGACAGCATCGACAGGTACCGCACGCCGAACACCTGCGCGATGATGCCGTTGGTGAGCGGCACCGTGGACAGCCACAGGAAGCCCATCATGGCGGCGAAGATCCAGGTGCTGGCTGCCGTGAGCGGCAGCAGCAGGTAGGCGGCGATCACCACGGAGCGGGTGATATAGATCATCGACAGCAGATAGCGCTTGGGCATGCGCTGGCCAAGCGCGCCCGCGGTGTAGGTGCCGAACACATTGAACAGGCCGATCAGCGCCAGCGCCACCGTCGCCACCTTGGGATCGGTCAGGCCGCGGTCCTTGAGATAGGGCGCCAGGTGCACGCCGATAAACACCACCTGGAAGCCGCACACGAAGTAGCCCAGCGTCAGCAGCTGGAAGTTGCGGTTGCCGAAGGCCTCGCGCACGGCCTGGCCGATGGTCTGCTGGAAGCCGGCCACGTGCGCGTCGGCCTGCGGCTCGCGCAGCCTGAAGGCCAGAGGCAGCATCAGGCAGGCCATCACCGCCAGCACGAACAGCGCGTTCTGCCAGCCGGCGGTGGAGATCAGCGTCTGCTCGACCGGGATCATCAGGAATTGCCCGAAGGAGCCCGCGGCCGCGGCGATGCCCATGGCCCAGACGCGCTTCTCGGCGCTGGCCACCCGCCCGATCACGCCGTACACCACGCTGTAGGTGGTGCCGGATTGCGCGATGCCGATCAGGATGCCGGCGCCGGAGGCGAAGGCGGTGCCCGAGCTGGCCATGGCCATCACCAGCAGCCCGCCCACATAGAGCGCGATCCCGACCAGCATGATGCGGAACGCGCCGAACTTGTCGGCCAGGGCGCCGGTGAACGGCTGGGTCACGCCCCACATCAGGTTCTGCAGCGCCAGCGCGAAAGCGAAGGTCTCGCGGGTCCAGCCGTGCGCCTGCGTGATCGGCAGGTTGAACAGGCCAAAGCCGTGGCGGATGCCCATCGATAGTGTGACCAACAGGCCACCGCAGACGAGGACGGCGGTGAGGGAGAGTTGTTTTTTCCGTATGGCGCCTTGCGCGCCGTTCTGTATGTCGTTGTGCATTGTCTTCTGCATTCCTGGCTCGGTGTGCGTACCGCTATTTCTAGTTTTCTCCGTGGTCTGGCCCCTCAGGGCCCGCCCCGGTGCGAGCGAGTGTACTCCGCATCCGCCAGGTGCGTGGTGAGGCCCTCCCGCCTGACCGGTTCGCATTAAAGTGCTTCATGATGTACTTTTAAGCGAATGACGAATGGCAGCAAGACGGCTACGCGCTTCCATTACAATGCAGGCTGCCCGGCCAGCCTGGGCTAGCGTGCGGCAACCGCCCCCGCCAGGCTGGCCGAGAATCCCACTAAGCAAGCGACTCCATGGCGAGCAAAACCAGTCAGTACAGCGAATCTTCCATCCGGGTCCTCAAGGGCCTGGAGCCGGTCAAGCAACGACCCGGCATGTACACCCGTACCGACAACCCCCTGCACATCGTGCAGGAGGTGATCGACAACGCTTCCGACGAAGCCCTCGGCGGCCATGGCTCCGAGATCATGGTCACCCTCCATCGCGACGGCAGCGTCAGCGTGGAGGACGATGGCCGCGGCATCCCGGTCGGCATCCATCCCGAGGAGCAGGTCCCGGTGGTGGAGATCGTCTTCACCCGCCTGCACGCGGGCGGCAAGTTCGACAAGGGCAAGGGCGGCGCCTATGCCTTCTCCGGCGGCCTGCACGGCGTGGGTGTTTCCGTCACCAATGCACTGTCGACCCAGCTCGACGTGACCGTATGGCGCGACGGCAGCTGCTCCACCCTGACCTTCTCGGGCGGCGACGTCACCGTGCCGCTGGCCACGCGCAAGCTTGAGCGCAGCGAGAAGAAAAGCGGCACCCGGGTGCAGGTGTGGCCGGATGCGAAATACTTCGATTCCGCCACCATTCCGATGGCCGAGCTGCAGCGGCTGCTGCGCAGCAAGGCCGTGCTGCTGCCCGGCGTCAAGGTCACGCTGCTGCATGAGAAGAATGGCGAGCGCCAGACCTGGCAGTACGACCAGGGCCTCAAGGGCTACCTGGTGGAAGCCCTGGCGCAGGGCAGCGGCGCCGAACTCGTGGTGCCGATGTTCGAGGGCGAGCACTTCGCCGACCCCGACGCCAACCTGGCGGAAGAGGGCTTCGCCGAGGGCGAGGGCGCTTCCTGGGTGGTGGCCTGGACCGAGGACGGCGCGCCGGTGCGCGAATCCTACGTCAACCTGATCCCCACGCCGGCCGGCGGCACGCATGAGTCCGGCCTGCGCGAAGGGCTGTTCCAGGCGGTCAAGAGCTTTATCGAGATGCACGCGCTGCAGCCCAAGGGCGTCAAGCTGATGAGCGAAGACGTCTTCGCGCGCGCTTCCTTCGTGCTCTCGGCCAAGGTACTGGACCCGCAATTCCAGGGGCAGATCAAGGAACGCCTGAACAGCCGCGACGCGGTGAAGCTGGTGTCCACCTTCAGCCGTCCCGCGCTGGAGCTGTGGCTGAACCATCATGTCGAGTACGGCAAGAAGCTGGCTGAGCTGGTGATCCGCCAGGCGCAGGCGCGCACGCGCGCCGCGCAGAAGGTGGAAAAGAAGAAGGGCTCGGGCGTGGCCGTGCTGCCGGGCAAGCTGACCGACTGCGAATCCACCGACGTCACCCGCAACGAACTGTTCCTGGTCGAGGGCGACTCCGCCGGCGGCTCGGCCAAGATGGGCCGCGACAAGGAGTTCCAGGCCATCCTGCCGCTGCGCGGCAAGGTGCTCAATACCTGGGAGACCGAGCGCGACCGGCTGTTCGCCAACAACGAGGTACACGATATCGCGGTGGCGATCGGTGTGGATCCGCACGGTCCCGGCGACGAGCCCGACCTGTCCAACCTGCGCTATGGAAAGATCTGTATCTTGTCCGACGCTGACGTGGACGGCGCGCACATCCAGGTGCTATTACTGACTCTGTTCTTCCGCCATTTCCCCAAGCTGATCGACAACGGCAACGTGTGCGTGGCGCGCCCGCCGCTTTACCGGGTGGATGCGCCGGCGCGCGGCAAGAAGCCGGCCCAGAAGCTCTACGCGCTGGACGACGGCGAGCTGGTGGCGATCCAGGACAAGCTGATGAAGGACGGCATCAAGGAAGGCGGCTGGCAGATTTCCCGCTTCAAGGGCCTGGGCGAGATGAATGCCGAGCAGTTGTGGGAAACCACCATGAACCCGGATACGCGCCGCCTGTTGCCTGTGGCGCTGGGCAGCTTCGACCTGCCCCAGACCGTGGGCGTGATGAATATGCTGATGGGCAAGGGCGAGGCCGCGCAGCGGCGCACCTGGCTCGAAGAGCGTGGCAACGAGGTGGTGGCCGACATCTGATCGGCAACCCTTTGACCGGCACAACGCGAACGCGAGGAGAGCCCCGATGACAAAGACCCGATACACCAGCATCCGGCCGCGACAGTGGCTTGCCGCGGGCCTGGTGCTGGCCGGCTTGTCGTGCGTCCCGGCGGCTCACGCGGCGCTGTACGGCTACATCGACGACGACGGCGTGGCGCATTTCTCCGACGAGAAGCTGGACGACCGCTACACGCTGTTCATGAAGAACGGCGGGGAATTCAAGAGCCCGTCGCTGGGGCGCCAAAGCCAGAGCATCGGCCAGCAGATCGACCTGGAGACGCACAAGCTCTACCGCTATGTCGTCAACCATCCGAATATCGCCACGGTCGAACCCATGATCCGCCAGATCGCGCACGCGCAGAACGTCGACCCGGCCCTGGTCAAGGCGGTGATGGCGGTGGAGTCGGGCTTCAATGCCGGCGCGGTTTCGCCCAAGGGGGCGATCGGGCTGATGCAGGTGATTCCCGATACCGGCGCGCGCTTCGGCGTGAGCGCCGACGCCAAGCGCACGGTCGGGCAGAAGCTGGCCGACCCGCGCACCAATATCTCGGCCGGCGTGCGTTACCTGCGCTGGCTGATGGAGCTGTTTCCCAACAACCTCGAACTGGTGCTGGCAGCGTACAACGCCGGCGAGGGTGCGGTGCAGCGCTACAACAACAAGATTCCGCCATTCCCGGAGACCCAGCAGTATGTCAGCACGGTGCTGCAGTTCTACCGCTTCTATCGTCCGGGCGGCGCCCCCATGGGTGTCGGGGAGGGCGGAGTCAGTCGCGTCAAGATGGTGATCGGCGGCCGCCGCAACATGCCCTGATCCCGACAACGAAATCGAACAACATGCAACCGGCGCACCGGCCAATGATGCGGTGCGCCGTCTTATTGCCAATCCATGGAACAACAAGATATTCCGTTTGACCCAGGTTCGCCCGATGGCGGCGCGGACTCGCTGACCCTCGCCCACTACGCCGAGCGCGCCTATCTCGACTACGCCATCAGCGTGGTCAAGGGCCGCGCGCTGCCGGAGGTGGCCGACGGCCAGAAGCCGGTGCAGCGCCGCATCCTGTACGCCATGCACGAGATGGGCCTGCGCGCCGACGCCAAGCCGGTCAAGTCCGCGCGCGTGGTTGGCGACGTGCTCGGTAAATTCCACCCGCACGGCGACCAGTCCGCCTACGACGCGCTGGTGCGCCTGGCGCAGGACTTCTCGCTGCGCTACCCGCTGATCGACGGCCAGGGCAACTTCGGCTCGCGCGACGGCGATGGCGCCGCGGCCATGCGGTACACGGAAGCCCGGCTCACGCCGATCTCGCGCCTGCTGCTCGACGAGATCGATGAAGGCACGGTGGATTTCGTGCCCAACTACGACGGCTCGATGGAAGAGCCCAGGCTGATGCCGGCGCGGCTGCCCTTCGTGTTGCTCAACGGCGCCTCCGGCATTGCCGTGGGCATGGCCACCGAAGTGCCGCCGCACAATCTGCGCGAAGTCGCGGCCGCCACGGTGGCGATGATCCGCAACCCCAATATCACGCTGACCGAGCTGCTGGCGCTGATGCCCGGGCCGGACTATCCCGGTGGCGGCCAGATCATCTCGCCCGCATCGGACATCGCCGCGATCTACGAGAACGGCCGCGGCAGCCTGAAGGTGCGCGCGCGCTGGATCATCGAGGACATGGCGCGCGGGCAGTGGCAACTTGTCGTGACCGAGCTGCCGCCAAGCACGTCGGCGCAGAAGGTGCTGGAGGAGATCGAGGAGATCACCAACCCCAAGGTGCGCGCCGGCAAGAAGTCGCTCACGCCCGAGCAACTGCAGCTCAAGCAAGGCATGCTGGCCGTGCTCGACGCGGTACGCGACGAATCCGGCAAGGACGCGCCGGTACGGCTGGTGTTCGAGCCCAAGAGCAAGAACATCGAGCAGCAGGAATTCATCCAGACGCTGCTCGCCCATACCAGCCTGGAATCCGGCGCCTCGATCAACCTGGTGATGATCGGCACCGACGGCCGGCCGCGCCAGAAGGGCCTGGCCGAGATCCTGCGCGAGTGGATCGCCTTCCGCTTCGCCACCGTCACCCGCCGCACGCGCCATCGCCTCGGCAAGGTCGAGGACCGCATCCACATCCTGGAAGGCCGGATGCTGGTGCTGCTCAATATCGACGAGGTGATCCGCATCATCCGCGAGAGCGACGAGCCCAAGCCGGCGCTCATGCAGGCCTTCGGCCTGTCGGACCGCCAGGCCGAGGACATCCTGGAAATCCGCCTGCGCCAGCTGGCCCGCCTCGAAGCCCTGCGCATCGAGAAGGAGCTGAAGGAGCTGCGCGAAGAACAGGCCGAGCTGGACGTGCTGCTCAAGTCCGAGACCATGATGCGCCGGCGCATCATCAAGGAGATCGAGACCGACGCCAAGCAATACAGCCCGGAAGACAAGGACCCGCGCCGCACGCTGATCCAGGAAGAACGCCGCGCCGCCGCCGAGGTGCGCGTGGTGGATGAACCCGTCACCGTGGTGGTATCGCAGAAGGGCTGGGTGCGCACGCGCCAGGGCCATGGCCACGATGCGCAGCAGTTCACCTTCAAGGCGGGCGATGCCCTCTACGGCACCTTCGAGTGCCGCACGGTGGATGTGATGCTGGTGTTCGGCACCAATGGCCGCGCGTACACGGTGCCGGTGGCCAGCCTGCCCGGCGGGCGCGGCGACGGCGTGCCGGTGACCACGCTGATCGAGCTGCAGCCCGGCAGCCAGATCGCCCACACCTTTGCCGGCAGCGTCGACCAGCGCATGCTGATCGCCACGCGCGGCGGCAATGGCTTCCAGACCAAGGTCGGTGATATGGTCAGCCGCCAGAAGGGCGGCCGCGCCTACCTCACGCTGGACGAGGGCGATGCCCCGCTGGAGCCGGCGCCGATCGGCGCCGAGGCCACGCATGTGGCCTGCCTGTCGGCCAACGGCCGCCTGTTGCTGGTGGCGCTCGATGAAATCAAGTCGCTCTCGGCCGGTGGCCGCGGCGTGATCCTGATGGAACTCGAGCCCAAGGAAACGTTGCTGCAGGCGATCGCGGTGGGTGCGCCGGGCCTGGTGCTGTCCGGCGCCGGACGCGGCGGCAAGCCGAGTTCGCAGAAGCTGGCGGGCCAGAACCTGCTGCCTTATGTCGGCAAGCGCGCCCGCAAGGGCCGCGCGCTCGAGACCCGGCTCAAGGAGCCACGCATCGACCCGGTCCGGATCGATCCTCCGGCGGGCGGCAACTAAGCCTCTTCGACCCAACCTGGCCCTGCGCATTTGCGCGGGGCTTTTTTATTTGCTGATGCCGGACCGCCCGGACGTTTCCGGCCGGCAATGCCGCCTCCTGCTACCCGTGATGCCTGTTTCTCCTTCCCCCGCCGGCGACGATGCGGCCGCACCGCCCCCCACGCCGCGCCGCCTGTTCATCGAATTTGCCCGCATGGGCCTGTCCGGCTTCGGCGGCGTGCTGCCCTTCGTGCGGCGTGCCGTGGTGGAGCGCAACCGCTGGCTTGGCGACCGCGAGTTCGTCGAGTTGCTGAGCCTCGGGCAGGTGCTGCCCGGCCCCAATGTGATCAACCTCGCGTTGATGCTGGGCCTGCGCTTCGCGGGGTTGCGCGGCGCGCTGGCCGCCTTTGCCGGACTGGTGATGGTGCCGATGGTGGGCGTGTTGTCGCTGATGCTGCTGTACGAGCACTACCGCGACGTGGCGGCGGTGCAGCGCATGCTGACCGGCATGACCGCGGTGTCGGCGGGGCTGGTGCTGTCGACCGGTTTCAAGCTGGCGCAGAGCCAGCCGCGCACCGTGCGCGGGCTGATGATCGGCGGCGCGGCTTTCGCCGGCATCGGGCTGCTGCGCTGGCCGCTGGTGCCGGTGATGGCGGTGCTGGTGCCGCTGGGCCTGGCGCTCGAGTGGCGCACGGAGCAGCAGGGGCGGCGCGCGCCTGCGCCGCCCCTGCCTGCCAGTCCTTCCAGCGACGACGGCATCGATCCGGTGCCGGCGGTGACCGGGGAGCCGCGCCAATGAGTTCCCCCAACGTCCTCTCCAGCCTGCTTACGCATTTCCTGACGCTGTCCTTCCTGGCCATCGGCGGCGCCAGCACCACCATCCCCGACATGCACCGTTTCCTGGTGGAGTCGAACGCCTGGATGAGCGATGCGCAGTTTTCCGCCATGTACGCCATCTCGCAGGCCGCGCCGGGGCCGAATATCCTGTTCGTCGCCTTGTTCGGCTGGCAGGTCGCCGGGCTGGCCGGTGCCATGGTCGGCATGATTGGTATCTGCGGGCCGTCCAGCGTGATCGCGCTGGGCTTCGAGTATTTTGCGGGGCGCTCGCCGCAGGCGCGCTGGCCCGGCCTGATCCGGCGCGGCCTCACCACGCTGACCATCGGCCTGCTGTTCTCCACCGGATGGATCCTTGCCGCCAGCGTCGACCATCGCTGGAGCGCGGTGGCGGTGACGGCAGTCACCATCGTGCTGATGCTCAAGACCCGCGTGCATCCGCTGGTGCTGGTGGCGCTCGGCGCGGGCGCGGGGCTGCTGGGCCTGGTGTGAACGCGGCCCTTCAGCCCGCTTGCGCGGCAAGCTCGCGGATGCAGTGGATGAAGTAGTCGGCGGGGCGCGTGAGGATGGCGCCCTCGCGCACCATCAACGCCAGGCGCAGGTCGGGCGGGCTCTCGGGCAAGGCCAGCGCCTGCAGCTGCCTGGCCGTGAGCCTGGCCTGCAGCGAGGCCAGCGACAACGGCACCACCGCATCGGTCTCCAGCAGCAGGCTGCTGAACAGCAGGTTGGAGGTGCAGCGTGTCAGCCGCCGCGGCGGCGCCAGCCCATGGCGCGCTGCTGTTCTTCCAGGAGCGGCAGGCTGCGGACTGATCCCTGCTGGCAGTGGCTTACTCCACGCCGACGAAGCCCCCGGTCTGGTGGGCCCACAGCCGTGCGTAGAGCCCGCCGCGCGCGAGCAGTTCGGCGTGGGTGCCGCTCTCGGCGATGCGGCCGTTGTCCAGCACCACCAGCCGGTCCATGCGCGCGATGGTGGAGAGCCGGTGCGCGATGGCGATCACGGTCTTGCCCTGCATCAGCGTTTCCAGGTTTTCCTGGATGGCGGCTTCCACTTCGGAGTCGAGCGCCGAGGTGGCTTCATCGAGGATCAGGATGGGCGCGTCCTTGAGCAGCACGCGCGCCACGGCAATGCGCTGGCGTTGCCCGCCGGAGAGCTTGACGCCGCGCTCGCCCACCTGGGCATCGAGGCCCGTGGCGCCATGCGCGTCGCGCAGTTGCGGAATGAATTCGCCGGCATGGGCATCGTCCGCCGCGGCCAGCAACTCAGCCTCGCTGGCGCCGGGCCGGCCGTAGCGCAGGTTGTCGCGGATCGAGCGGTGCAGCAGCGAGGTGTCCTGCGTCACCATGCCGATCTGCGCGCGCAGGCTTTCCTGCGTGACGCCGGCAATATCCTGGCCGTCGATCAGGATGCGTCCGTGCTCGACGTCGTACAGCCGCAGCAGCAGGTTGACCAGGGTCGACTTGCCGGCGCCCGAGGGGCCGACCAGGCCGATCTTCTCGCCTGGCCGCACCACCAGGTCGATGTTCTCGATCACGCCTGAGCCCTTGCCGTAGTGAAAGCCCACCCCTTCGAAACGCACCTCGCCGCGGCTCACCTTCAGCGCCTGCGCGCCGTCGCGGTCGGTCACCTTGCGCGGCACCGAGATGGTCTGCAGGCCGTCCTGCACCTGGCCGACGTTCTCGAAGATGCCGTTGATCACCCACATGATCCAGCCCGACATATTGACG
Organism: Cupriavidus sp. 96C5-1; assembly: GCF_057798855.1. Classification (NCBI taxonomy): domain Bacteria; kingdom Pseudomonadati; phylum Pseudomonadota; class Betaproteobacteria; order Burkholderiales; family Burkholderiaceae; genus Cupriavidus; species Cupriavidus sp. 96C5-1. The sequence goes on from NZ_JBYOJU010000001.1 coordinate 531,348, forward strand.
ATGCGGATCACCAGGCCGCTCGACAGCGCGATCGCCCCCACACTGACATGACCCTCGCTCCATAGCCACAGTGCCAGCCCGGTGGTGCTGGCGATCAGCGCGCCATTGAGCGTGGTCACGGTGAAATCCATGGCGCTGACCATGCGTCCCGACAGCCGCGCCTTGTCGGTCAGGTCGGCCATGGCTTCGCGCGCGTAGTCTTCCTCGTGGCGGGTGTGGGCGAACAGCTTGAGCGTGGTGATATTGGTATAGCCGTCGACGATGCGCCCCATCAGGCGAGAGCGCGCGCCCGTGGCGGCCACCGAGCGTGCCTTCACGCGCGGCGTGAAATACACCATCGCCGCCACGTAGCACACGATCCACGCCAGCAGCGGAATCATCAGGCGCCAGTCGGCCGCCGCGAACAGGTAGAGCGAGCTGGCCGCGTAGATCAGCACGTGCCAGATCGCATCCACCGCCTGCACCGACGAATCGCGCAGCGAGAAACCGGTCTGCATGATGCGCTGGGCGATGCGGCCGGCAAAGTCGTTCTGGAAGAACGACAGGCTTTGCTTGAGCACATAGCGGTGGTTCTGCCAGCGCACCAGGTTGCCCAGGCTGGGATTGATGACCTGGTGCACCAGGATGTCGTGCAAGCCATTGAACAGCGGACGCAGCACCAGCGCCACCGCCGCCATCCATGCGAGTTCGCCGGCGTGCTGCCGGAAGAAGCCGGCGCCGGGCGTTGCCTGCGCCAGGTCGACCAGGCGGCCGAGAAAGCCGAACAGCGAGACTTCGATCAGCGCGCCGGCCAGCCCGACCGCCAGCAGCAGGCCGAAGACGGGCCACACCTCGCGCAGGTAGTAGGCATAGAAGCGCCAGATCTGCGCGGGCGGCTCGGTGTCGGGGAGGGCGCGAAACGGGTCGATCAATCGTTCCAGGAAACGCATCAGCATGGGAGTCCATTGGGTCGCGGCGAGCGCGGCATTCCGGGTTGCCGCGGTGCGGGCAGGAGCCGTATCGATGCCATGGGCACGGTGTTGGGGGGTGCGAGGGCATGCGGCGTATCAGGAGCATGATACAGCGGTTGCGGATGGCGAGATCCGCGCCGGCATGCGGGGATGGGGAATGCGTGGCCCAGTGCCCGGTCAGCGCGCGCAACGCGATCCCGCAGCGGGCGATGGCCGTGCCGCTGTCCCTGAGCGCATCGCCAACCGTCACCAGACAACTTTTACTGCACTTTTCCTGGGCGGCAGGAGACAGCCTCCGGGAATACCCCAATTTCTCTGAACTTGTCTATACAACACTATACATACCTATGACAGATGAACAGACCGGATCCGATCCGGCTGCATTTACCGAAGGAGTTGCCGTGAGCAATACCCACCGCTTTCGCGATGTAGAAATCCGCGCCCCGCGCGGCAGCCAGTTGAATGCCAAGAGCTGGCAAACCGAAGCGCCGCTGCGCATGTTGATGAACAACCTCGACCCGGAAGTGGCGGAGAACCCCAAGGAGCTCGTGGTGTACGGCGGCATCGGCCGTGCCGCGCGCAACTGGGAGTGCTACGACAAGATTGTCGAAACCCTCAAGACCCTGAACGACGACGAGACCCTGCTGGTGCAGTCCGGCAAGCCGGTCGGCGTGTTCAAGACCCACAGCAACGCCCCGCGCGTGCTGATCGCCAATTCCAACCTGGTGCCGCACTGGGCCACCTGGGAGCATTTCAACGAACTGGATGCCAAGGGCCTGGCCATGTACGGCCAGATGACCGCCGGCAGCTGGATCTATATCGGCAGCCAGGGCATCGTGCAGGGCACCTACGAGACCTTTGTGGAAGCGGGCCGCCAGCACTACAACGGCAGCCTGAAGGGCCGCTGGGTGCTGACCGCGGGCCTGGGCGGCATGGGCGGCGCGCAGCCGCTGGCCGCCACGCTGGCCGGCGCCTGCTCGCTCAACATCGAATGCCAGCAGGCCAGCATCGATTTCCGCCTGCGCACGCGCTATGTCGACGAGCAGGCCACGGATCTCGACGACGCGCTGGCCCGCATCGCAAAGTACGCGGCCGAAGGCCGCGCCGTTTCCATCGCACTGTGCGCCAACGCCGCCGAAGTGCTGCCCGAGCTGGTGCGCCGCGGCGTGCGCCCGGACATGGTCACCGACCAGACCAGCGCGCACGATCCGCTCAACGGCTACCTGCCGGCAGGCTGGACCTGGGGCCAGTACCGCGACCGCGCGCAGACCGATCCGGCCGCGGTGGTCAAGGCCGCCAAGCAGTCGATGGCGCTGCACGTGAAGGCCATGCTGGACTTCCAGAAGATGGGCGTGCCCACCTTCGACTACGGCAACAACATCCGCCAGATGGCCAAGGAAGAGGGCGTGGCCAATGCCTTCGACTTCCCCGGCTTCGTGCCGGCCTATATCCGCCCGCTGTTCTGCCGCGGCATCGGCCCGTTCCGCTGGGCCGCGCTGTCGGGCGATCCGCAGGACATCTACAAGACCGACGCCAAGGTCAAGGAACTGATTCCCGATGACGCGCACCTGCACCGCTGGCTGGACATGGCGCGCGAGCGCATCAGCTTCCAGGGCCTGCCGGCGCGCATCTGCTGGGTGGGCCTGGGCCTGCGCGCCAAGCTCGGCCTGGCTTTCAACGAGATGGTGCGCAGCGGCGAGCTGTCGGCGCCGGTGGTGATCGGCCGCGACCACCTCGACTCCGGCTCGGTGGCCAGCCCCAACCGTGAAACCGAAAGCATGCAGGACGGCTCCGATGCGGTGTCCGACTGGCCGCTGCTCAACGCGCTGCTCAATACCGCCAGCGGCGCGACCTGGGTCTCGCTGCACCACGGCGGCGGCGTGGGCATGGGCTTCTCGCAGCATTCCGGCGTGGTGATCGTGTGCGACGGCACGGATGAAGCCGCGGCCCGCATCGCCCGTGTGCTGCATAACGATCCGGCCACCGGCGTGATGCGCCATGCCGATGCCGGCTACGACATCGCCATCGACTGCGCACGAGAGCAGGGCCTGAACCTGCCGATGCTGGGCCGCTGAACGGTTGGCGCGCCGCCGCGCGCGCCCCACAAATCCGCCTCCGAGCAGGAGGCGGGGATTTCAAGCCAGGGAGACTCAATCGTGTCCGTCAACACCACCGTACCCGCCGCAGCGACCGGCAGCGGGGCTGCCCCCGCACCCCTGTCGAAGTTCAAGGCCATCGCCGCCATCACCGTCGGCAACGGCCTGGAGTTCTATGACTTCGTGGTCTACTCCTTCTTCGCCACGCTGATCGGCCGCCTGTATTTCCCGGTATCCGATCCCACCGGGCAACTGCTGCTGTCCTTCGCCACCTTCGGCGTCGGCTTCCTGATGCGTCCGCTGGGCGGCCTGCTGATCGGCATGTATGCCGACCGCGTCGGGCGCAAGCCGGCGGTGGCGCTGACGCTCTGGCTGATGGGCCTGAGCTCGGTGATCTTCGTGGTGACGCCGACCTATGCTCAGATCGGCATGCTGGCGCCGATCATGATCCTGCTTGCACGCCTGGTGCAGGGTTTCGCCATCGGCGGCGAGATGGGCGCTTCCACGGCACTGCTGCTGGAATATGCCGACGACCGCTCGCGTGGCTTCTATACGAGCTGGCAACCGTTCAGCCAGGGCCTGGCGGCGCTCTTCGGCGCGCTGGTTGGCCTGTTGCTCAGCAATGTGCTGGAACAGGCGGCGCTGGAAGCATGGGGCTGGCGCCTGGCCTTCGTGATTGGCATCCTGGTGATTCCGGTGGGCCTGGTGATTCGCCGCCGCCTGGAAGAAACCGCGCCGGCCGCGGGCGAGTCGGAGCGCGGCTCCACGCTGCAGTTGCTGCGTGAGCACGGGCGCGCGCTGGTGGCCAGCATCCTGCTGATGATCGGCGTGGCTTCGTCGACCTACATCGTGGTGTACTACCTGAGCAACTACGCGGTCAGCCAACTGCATATGCCGTTGTCGCTGGGCATCTGGGCAGCCTGCGTGGCAGCCGCCGTGCAAGTGGTGCTGTCGCCGTTCGCCGGCTGGCTGAGCGACCGCGTTGGCCGCCGCCCGGTGGTGCTGTGGTCGCGCGTGGCCCTGCTGCTGATAATCTATCCGGCCTTCGTGCTGATCAACGCCGAGCCTAGCCTGACGCGCCTGCTGCTGGTGGTGGGCTGCCTGTCGGTGCCGATGTCGATGACCTCGCCGGCCTCGATGGTGCTGGTCAGCGAAGTGCTGCCGCAGCGCCTGCGCGCCACCGGCCTGTCGATCGCCTATTGCGTGGCGATTGCCATCTTCGGCGGCTTCGCGCAGTTCTTCTCGACCGAGCTGATCCATCTCACGGCCAATCCGAATGCGCCTGCGTTCTACGTGATCGGCTGCGGCCTGGTTTCGCTGCTCGGACTGGCGATGGTGCCGGAAACGCTGGGGCGCCGACTGTCATGAGTGCGATGGACCCGCTACCCATGGGGCATGAGGCGGCGGCCAGCACCGTCTGGCGTGGCCGCACCGATAGCAACGAGACTGGCGACACGCGCCGGCTGTTCGACGTGGTGCGCACCGGCGGCGGCGAACGCGTACCCGGCGCGCCCGTGCTGATCGGTTTTTGCTGCGACGCCGGCGTGCTGCGCAACCAGGGCCGCGCCGGCGCCGCCGGCGGCCCGCGCGAAATCCGCCGCGCGCTGGCCGGCATTCCCGCCCACGGGCTGGGCGCCTTCCACGACGCAGGTGACGTTACCTGCGTCGATGGCGACCTCGAAGCGGCGCAGCAAGCGCTGGCACAGGCGGTCGCGGCAGAGCTGGCGCGGGGCGCTGCCCCGCTGGTGCTGGGCGGTGGCCACGAGATCGCCTGGGGCACCTGGCAAGGCTTGCGCGCGCACCTCGATGCGCGCGGCGACCATGGCCGCGTGCTGGTGATCAACCTCGATGCGCACTTCGACCTGCGCACCGGCCGTCCCGGCAGTTCGGGCACGCCGTTCGACCAGATCGCGCAGGCATGCCGCGAGCGCGGCCAGCGCTTCGAGTACGCCTGCCTGGGCGTGAGCCGCCTGGGCAATACCGCCGCGCTGTTCGCGCGTGCGGATGCGCTTGGCGTGCACTACGTCGAGGACGTGCAGATGCAGGAGCGGCACCTTGGCGCGCGGCTTGCCGAGCTGCAGGGCCTGATGGACGCGGTTGACCATGTCTACCTCACCATCGACCTCGACGTGCTGCCGGCGGCCGTGATGCCGGCGGTATCGGCCCCGGCCGCTTATGGCGTGCCGCTGCCGGTCGTGGAGGAGGTGGTCGCGCTGGTGCGCGCCAGCGGCAAGCTGCGCGTGGCGGACCTGGCCGAGTTCAACCCGCTCTATGACCGCGACGCCTGCGGCGCACGGGCCGCGGCACGGCTGGCGTACCGGTTGATGGCGTGAGTGTCCTGCCGGCCCACGCATTGGTCCGTCAGTGACGGCGTGTTGTACAATTGAAATGTACATGTCGGGCGGGGAGCATCGCTATGCAGACTATTCCATTCTCAGAGGCAAGAGCGCATCTGGCAGATGCGCTACGCGACGTTGAGCGGGAGCAGGAGCCCCTCCTTATCTCCCGGCGCGGACAGGCCGCGGCGGTGTTGATGTCTTGGGCGCAATACCGGCAGCTTGCCGGATCCTCATCCGGCTTCCTCGCGCGCTTGACGGAATGGCGTAAGGATCATGTGCAACTTGAGGATGAAGTCGGCCCATTTGAGGGTTTGCGTCAAGGCGGCGAGGGACGCGACTTCACATGGTGAACGCCGCAAGCTGGTTGCTGGACACCAACATCGTTTCCGAGGCGATGCGGCCACGGCCGGATGCCGGGGTCATGGCGAACCTGTCTCGATTTGACGGTGAACTGGCCATCCCGGCACCGGTCTGGCACGAGCTTCGTTATGGCTGGCTGCGTATGCCAGAAGGCCGGCGCAAGGACGCGGTCGGCCGTTTTGTACAGGACGTTGTCAGCACCTTGCCTGTCTTGCCTTATGACAACGCTGCGGCGCGGATCCATGCCGATCTGCGCAGTTCGCGCGAGCGGGCCGGGTTCACCTTGCCCTTCGTGGATGGGCAGATCGCATCCGTTGCAATGGCGCACGGCCTGACGCTGGTGACGCGCAATACCAGGGATTTCGCCGAGCTGGACGGCTTGCGGCTGGCGAACTGGTTCGAGGGCTGAGCACCGGGCTATCGCCGCCGCTACTGCCAGCGCTCTGGCCCCGCCCCCCAAAGGGCGGGGCCATTTTCATCATGGCAGCCCGACGCGGCCGCTCAGTGAATCACCATCCGCGTGAACGGATGCACATACGCCTGCAGCGTGATGAACAGTCCCACCAGCACCGCCAGTGCGATCGAATGGAAGAACACGTAGCGCAGGATATCGCCCTCGTGGCCGTACCACTTGGTGGCGGTGGAGGCCACGACGATGGACTGCGCGTCGATCATCTTGCCCATCACGCCGCCGGAACTGTTGGCCGAGGCCATCAGGATGGGCGACAGCCCGAGTTGCTCCGCGGTAGTCTTCTGCAAGCCGCCGAACAGCACGTTGGAGGCGGTGTCCGAGCCGGTGAGCGCCACGCCCAGCCAGCCCAGCATGGTGCCGAACAGCGGGTAGAGCACGCCGGTGTGGGCAAAGGCCAGTCCCATGGTGGCGTCCAGGCCAGAGTAGCGGGTCAGGTAGCCGATGCCGAACATGGCGCAGATGGTCAGCAGCGAGTACTTGACCAGCTTGATGGTCTCCCAGTATTCCTTGATCAGGCGGGGTACCGAATAGCCCATCAGCAAGCCGCCCAGCAAGGCCGAGACGAGAATGCCGGTGCCCGCCATGGACAGCACGTTGAAGCTGAATACGGCGCCTTCGGCGATGGGCTTGGGCACCACCGGCGGCACCTTGAGCACGGCTTTGTCGAGGCCGGGAATGGCGAACTTCCATTGCCACAGGCCGTCCATCAGTTTCTTGAATTCCGGGATGCCCCAGACGAAGACGAACACCGTCAGGATCACCCACGGCATCCAGGCCTTGACCACGGAGATGCTGGCGGAAGCCGTGCTGGCGCGCGCTTCGGCGGCTACGGCTTCGGGGTCGTCGACCTTGGAGTCGTCCTTGCGGCCCAGGATCTTGGTGGAGGTCCAGATTTCCCTGGGCTTCCAGACCTTGAGGAACATCGCCAGCGAACCCATCGAGACCAGCGCGGCGATCACGTCCACCAGCCAGGGGCCATGGTAGTTCGACACCAGGAACTGCGGCACGGCAAAGGTGACGCCGGCCACCAGGATCGCCGGCCAGATCGCCAGCATGCCGCGGAAGCCCGCGAACGCCCAGATCAGCCAGAAGGGCACCAGCACCGAGAAGAACGGCAACTGGCGGCCGACCATGGCCGAGAGCTGCAGCAGGTCCAGGCCGGTGACCGAAGCCAGCCCGATCAGCGGCGCGCCCAGCGCGCCGTAGGCCACCGGCGCGGTATTGGCGATCAGCGCCAGGCCCGAGGCGGCCAGCGGCGAGAAGCCCAGGCCGATCAGGATGGCGCCGGTCACCGCCACCGGCGTGCCGAAGCCGGCCGCACCCTCGAAGAAGGCGCCGAAGCTGAAGGCCACCAGCAGCAGCTGCAGGCGGCGGTCCTCGGTGATGCCGGAGATCGAGTTCTGCAGCACCTTGAAGGAGCCGTTGATGGTGGTCAGCCGGTGCAGGAAGATGATGTTCAGGACGATCCAGCCGATCGGGAACAAGCCCGACACGATGCCCAGGCCGGCAGCCTTGCCCGCCATCTCGGCAGGCATGCCGAACACGGCGGAGGCGATGACCACGCCGACCACCAGCGCCAGCCCGGCCGCGAGGTGGGCCTGCAGATGGAAGAACGCCAGCGCGGCCAGCAGCACGGCGACAGGAACCCCGGCAGCCAGCGTGGATAGCGCCATGCTGCCTAGCGGGTCATAGACTTGACTCCACACGATTGAATCCTCCTCGGGTTGGGCGGCAGGATTGTTTTCTGTTTGCCCGGCCTGCCGTTTTTTTCCTTGTCCTGGCGTGCCGTGCCAGCCGCACGCCCGGCAAACTTCGCGATTCTAAGGATGGGTTCCCGCCGCGCCGCCCAAAATCGGATCACCGGGATCGTGAGCCGGATTCAGGAATCAGGGTTTGCACGGGGGCAGGCTGGCGCACTCGCAATCCTTTAGCCAGAGTACTCCAAACTGCACCATCCGCAAATGTATGCTGGCCGCTTCCGCGGTGGCGGAAGCGGCCAGCAAGGCGGCATGATCGGGCCGGCGCGGCTTGCCGAAGTGCGTGGCGCGGGCAACGGCAGGGGACAGGAGGAGAGGACGGTGCGTCAGTCAGGTCAGCGGCAGTACCAGGATGCCCGTTGCGGCAGGCCGGGCCCGCATGGCGGCAACCCAGCGCTCCAGGTGCGCTCGGGGCTGATGCGCCACCGGCAGTCCAAGCCAGCGGTGGGCGGCGCAGGCCAGCGGGATGTCAGCCATGGTGAAGCGGTCGCCGCAGATGAACTCGCGGTTGGCCAGGGCTTCGTCGAGCCGGGCTGCGAGCGGTTCGGTGCGCGCCAGGGATTGGGCGATCAGGGCCGCGTCGCGTTCTCCGGCGGGCAGCCGCACCAGCTGGCGGAAGGCGTCGGTCATGGCCGGACTGAAGGTATTGGTCTGCCAGTCCATCCAGCGGTCCGCCAGCGCGCGCGCCTTGACGTTCCCGGGCCACAGGGAGTCCTCGCCGTCATGCGCGCAAAGGTAGCGCACGATGGCATTCGACTCCCACAGCACAAAAGGCTCGCCGCCGACATCGGTGCCGCGGAAATCCTCGATCACCGGGATATTGCGATTCGGGTTGAGCCGCACATAGGCTTCGGTATCGAGGTCGCCCTCGCGAATGCCGATGTCGATGCGTTCGTGGTCCAGGTGCAGCTCGCGCGCGCACCAGACTACCTTCTGTACGTTGATCGACGAGAGCCGACCCCAGATACGTAGCACGAAGATCTTCTCCTTATGGCTTGGGCCGCGCCGCGGCCCGGGCTGACGGGTGTGATGGCCGCTATCTTGCCATGAAGCCCGCCGCCGAGAAACCGGTAGGGAGAAGTATCGGTGCCGCGCACCGGGCCGCCGGCCCGGTGCGCATCTGCGCCGCTGGCGCAGTGCCTCAGGCGGCCTTGCTCAGGCTGCCTTGGCTTGAGGTGCTTGCTTGGCGATCGCTGCGCGGAACACTTCGCCGAGGATGGTCACGCCTTGCTCGATGCGCTCCGGCGACACCGTGACGAAGGCCAGCCGCAGCGCATTGCGGCGCGGGTTGCTGGCGTAGAACGGTGCGCCCGGCACATAGGCCACATTGCGCTTGACCGCCTCCTGCAGGATCTCCATGCTGTCCAGTCCTTCGGGCAGCTCCATCCAGATGAACATGCCGCCTTCCGGCGCGTTCCAGGTCACGCCCTCGGGCATGTGGCGGGCCAGCGAATCCAGCATGGCCTGGCATTGCTTGCCGTAGAGCTCGCGGATGGTCGGGATGTGCGTGTCCAGCAAGCCGTCGCGCACCACCTCGTACGCCAGGATCTGCGTGAAGCTGGGGGTGTGCAGGTCGGAAGCCTGCTTGGCCTGGCACAGCTTGAAGTGCAGGTCGGGCGGCGCGATCACGAAGCCCAGGCGCAGGCCGGGGGCGAGGATCTTGGAGAACGAGCCCATGTAGATCACGCCGTCGGGGTTCATCGACAGCAGGCTCGGCAACTGGTCGCCGTGGTAGCTCAGTTCGCCGTAGGGATCGTCCTCGATCAGCAGCACGCCCAGTTCGCGCGCGCGCGCCACCAGCGCCTGGCGGCGCTCCAGCGGCATGCGGCGGCCGGTGGGGTTCTGGAAGTTCGGCAGGGCGTAGAGGAAGCGCGCGCCGGCGGTCAGCTCGGGGGTGAGGGCTTCCGGCAGCAGGCTCTTGTCGTCGCCCGGCACGGAGACGAATTCCGGCTCGAACAGCGAGAAGGCTTGCAGCGCGCCGAGGTAGCTCGGCGTTTCCACCAGGATCGGGCTGCCCGGATCGATCAGCACCTTGGCGATCAGGTCCAGCGCCTGCTGCGAACCGGTGGTGATCAGCACGCGCTCCACGCCGACGTTGTGGCGCTTGGCGATGAATTCGCGCAGCGGCAGGTAGCCTTCGGTGGCGGCGTATTGCAGTGCCGCCTGCGGGTTGCCGGCGAAGATCCGGGCCACCGCCTGTTCCATGGCCGCTACCGGGAAGGTGGCAGGGGAGGGCAGGCCACCGGCGAAGGAAATGACTTCCGGACGCTCGGTGACTTTCAGGATTTCGCGGATGGCCGAGCTGGTCAACTGTTGCGCCCGGCGGGAGATGGCCCAGTTCATGATGTTCTCTTGGTGTGGGAGTCGAGTGGCATCGACTCAGTCAACGATAAAAAGCCGAGCGCCGGTCGGTGTGGACGAACGGTGCGGTTCGGCGTGGTCGGCAACCTGGTAGCTCGTGCCCGCGCGGAGCACGAAGTGCCGGCCGTCTTCCAGCTCGGTATGCAGCTCGCCTTCCAGCACAAAGAGGATGTGCCCCTTGGTGCACCAGTGATCGGCGAGATACCCGGCAGAATACTCCACCATGCGAACGCGGATGTCGCCGAACTGGCGGGTGCGCCAGAGGGCTTCCCCGCTGTCGCCGGGGTGGCGGGTCGGGGTGATATCGGACCAGTCGGTGGTGCCGAAAGGCAGGTTGTCGATGCGCATGTGTGGGGTGGGTGCTTTTGCTTGCCAGAGGCGGAGAGCGGGCCGCGCTGTCCGGCGCGCATGCCTGCCCCCTTTCTTCACTTCACTTTGCTTGCCTTGCTTACTTTACTTCGACGATCATCTCGATCTCGACGCAGGCGCCCAGCGGGATCTGCGCCACGCCGAAGGCGCTGCGGGCATGCTTGCCCGTGTCGCCAAAGACTTCCGCCAGGAATTCCGAGGCACCATTGGTGACCAGGTGCTGCTCGGTGAACTCCTGCGTGGAGTTCACCAGGCTCATCACCTTGACGATGCGGGTGACGCGGTTCAGGTCGCCGCCCAGGTGAGCATGCAGCGTGGCAAGCAGGTCCACGGCGATGGCGCGTGCGGCGGCCTTGCCGTCTTCCGTGGTGAGGTCCTTGCCTAGCTTGCCCACCCACGGCTTGCCATCCTTGCGGGCGATGTGGCCGGAAAGGAATACGGTGTTGCCGGTTTGCGCGGCCATCACATAGGCGGCGGCCGGGGCGCCGGCGGTGGGCAGTTCGATGCCGAGGCGGGCAAGGGTGTCGTAGACGGACATAGGGTCTCCAGTCAGTGGGATCGTCCCGTGGGGAAGGGGTGGGGTTCTTCGACGGCCGGCGTGGGCAGGGAGCCCGCGGGCGCGCTGCGCACGGCGGTTCGGCGGCCCAGCGCCACCACGCCGATCACCGCCACCGCGAAAGCGAGGGTGATGGCATCGAGCGGCTCGGCCAGCATCAGGGCGCCGCCCGCCAGCGTGAGGAACGGCTGCAGCAATTGTATCTGGCCCACGCGCGCCACGCCGCCTTTTGCAAGCCCGCCGTACCAGAACAGGAAGCCGATGAACATCGAGAACACCGACACATAGCCCATGCCGAGCCAGGCGCGCGGCGAGGCGGCGGCGATTTGATCGAGGTGCCGCAGGCCGAGCCATGCCACCGCGGGCAGCAGCAGCGGCAGCGCCACCACCAGCGCCCAGCTGATCGTTTCCAGTCCGCCCAGTTCGCGCGATAGCTTGCCGCCCTCGGCATAGCCCAGCGCGCCCAGCACCATGGCCGCGAACAGCAGCCAGTCGGCATGCTGCAGTCCGCCGGCGCCCTGCCACAGGGCAAAGGCGATCACCAGCGCGCTGCCGATGGCGGCCGACAGCCAGAACGCGGGCGAGGGCCGCTCGCGGCCGAACCAGGCGGCAAAGACCGCGGTGGCCAGCGGCAGCAGGCCGGTAATGATGGCGCCATGGCCGGCCGGCACTTCGCGCATGGCCAGCGAGGAAAACAGTGGGAAGCCGACCACCACGCCGCAGGCGGTCACCGCCAGGCGCCACCACTGGCCGCCGCGGGGCCGGCGCGTGCCGGCGAAGGCGCCGCGCTGCCATAGCAGCGCCAGCGCCAGCAGCGCGGCCACCACGGCGCGGCCAAGTGCGACGAAGGTCGCGTCCAGTTCCGCCACCGCCATGCGGGTGAAGGGCAAGGTCTGGCTGAACACGGCCACGCCGATAAAGCCGAGCAGCATGCCGCCGCCATGGCCGCTATCGTGGGCAGCAGCGGCGCGGTGCGCAACGGGTGCGGATCTGGCAGTCATGGCCGGTCGTCAGTGAAGGGCCGGTCGCCCGGCGAGCGCGATCCACAGCGCGGTCAGCGCGAGCGCCAGTCCCATGCCACGGTTGAACCAGCGGATGCGATGGCCCACCTGCAGCCATTGCCGCAGCGAGGCGCCGATCACGCCGTACACGCCGTTGCTGACAAAACCGAACACGCCGAACACCGCGCAGACCAGCAAGGCCCGGTGCAACGGCGACTGGGCGCCGGCCACGTACGAGGCGGCCGTTGCCAGCGCCAGCATCCAGGCCTTGATATTGGCGTACTGCAGCACCGCCGATTGCCACGCCGACAGCGGGCGCAGCACCTGCTTGTCGGACAGCGTGGTGCTGCGCGCCAGCTTGAGCGCCAGCCACAGCAGGTAAAGCACGCCGGCCACGTGCACCAGCAGCGCCAGCGTGGGGCTGGCCAGCACCAGCGCACCCACGCCGGCCGCGCACAGCGCCAGGATGCTGGCGAAGCCGAACGCCACGCCCACGCAATGGGGCAGGGTGGCGCGCAGGCCGAAGTTGGCGCCGGTGACGGCGGCGATGGTGGTGTTGGGGCCGGGCGTGAACGAGCCCACCGTCATCAGCGACAGCAGTGCAACGAACTGGGCCGCCGACAGCCCGGTCAGCAGGGCAGGGTCAAAGAGCATGGTGGCCATGCCCTTGTCACGCTGCGAACTGCACGACCACGCGGCGGTTGGTACGGCTCTTCTTCTCGATCTTGGTTACCACCACCGGACCGATCTCGCCGGTGGCCGCGACATGGGTGCCGCCGCAGGGCTGGCGGTCCACGCCGGGGATGTCGATGATGCGGATGGCGCCGCTGCCGGCCGGCGGCGCCGCGCCCACGGTGCGCACCAGCTCCGGCTGCGCCGCCAGCGCCTCGGGCGTGATGCGTTCGATGCCGACGCGGCTGTCGGCGCTGATCAGCGCGTTGAGCCGCTCGGTGAGCACGGCTTTGTCCAGCGTGGATTCAGGCAGGTCGAAGTCGATGCGTGCCGAGTCGGGCGAGATGCCGCAGCCGGTCACCGGCACCGGGATCAGCGAACCCAGCAGGTGCAGGCAGGTGTGCAGCCGCATCAGCCGGTGGCGGCGTTCCCAGTCGATGGCGACGGCGACGATGTCGCCAGGCTCCGGCAGCGCGGCGCCAGGCTCGGGCACGTGCAGGATATGGCTGCGATCCGGGGCGTACACCGTTTCCAGCAAGGCAATGGTGGCGCCGTTGGCGAGCTTGAGCGTACCAGTATCGCCCGCCTGGCCGCCGCTGCGCGCGTAGCACACGGTCTGGTCGAGCTCGATGCCGCCGGCGTGCACGGCCACCACGGTGGCGGTGCAGTTGCCCAGATAGGCGTCGTCGTCGAAGCGTTTGTGGGTGGCGGACATCGGTCGGGTCTCCTGTGCGGCAGTGGTTGTTGTCTGGTGCTGGTCTTTCGCTACGGCGCACCTGGGTCAGCGCAGCGTGCGCACGCCGTCGGGCGTTTCTATCTCCGCGCTCAGTTCCGCGAGGGTGGACGCCTCCGGGACGAACGGGCCGCCGCCCAGCCATTGCATGGCTTCGGCAAGCCGGGCCGCCTGCGGATGGCGCGCCCGCAGCGAGCGCAGCGCCAGGCCCTGGTTCGGCAGCCGGGACGAAGGATGGGTCGCTACATCCCACTGGATCAGCGTGGGGAGGATGCCGTCGCCCGGGATCGCGGCGCCACCCACGTCGTCAGCCGGCCATGCCGGCAGGCTGCCGTCTTCGGGCACGGTGATACGCCAGCGCAGGTCGCCGCGGGTCATCGGGATGACCGGCGCGATGCGCCCGGGATACTGCGCCTGCCACAGGGACAGGTCGGTCGGCCGCTCCACCCGCGCGACCCAGTGCAGCAGGAAGGGGCCATGGCGCAGCCGCGCCTGTACCGCCTCGGTGTCCATGCCGAACCAGCGCGGGCGGGCCGGGGGCGGCGCCTCTGGATCGATGGCGATCACCTCCAGGTAGGCCCCGCCGAACAGGCCCAGCAGGCAATTGTGCGTGCCCATGCCCGGGTGCGCACCGCCTGGCTGGGGCGCCACGCCAAGTGCGTCGGCGACGTGCTGCGCCCCCGCGGCAAGCGTGGGGGCGGCGATCACGAGATGGTCGAGGGCGATTGTCATTGTGTGTTGATGGTAGACAAGGTTGTCGGTACAGTACCGATACAGTTATGCAGAACATTCTCAGTACAGTGGCGGGAGCAAGGCAATGAGCAGCAAGGATCCGATGGCGCCAGGCCTCAAGGATAAAGGAGCCGCGGCGGTCACGCCGGCCGCCGAAAAGGCGCGTTCCCTGCGCCTGGTGCTGCCGCCGCCCACCGAGCGCATGCCCGATCCGGTGCCCTCGGCGCAGATGACGCTGGTGGAGCAGCTGACCGAATGGGCGCGGCTGCGCATCGACGAGCGGGTGTTCCGTGCCGGCATGCGCATGCCCTCGATCCGCCAGCTCGCGCAGGAAAAGGGCATCTCCCGCTTCACCGTGGTCGAGGCCTACGAGCGGCTGGTGGCGCTGGGCTACCTGGAATCCCGCCGCGGCTCGGGCTTCTATGTGCGCGAACGGACTCCGCTGGTGACGCCGGTGGCGCCGGTGGCCAACGGTGCGCGCAATATCGACGTGACCTGGCTGCTGCGCAGCATGTTCCACTCGACCGAGCCCTATAAATCGCCCGGCATGGGCTTCTTGCCCAACGACTGGCTCGATGGCGAACTGATCGCCAGCGCGCTGCGCGGCCTGGGCCGCCAGCCGGGCAGCCATTTCCTGGCCAGCGGCACGCCGCAGGGCTTCCTGCCGCTGCGCCAGCAGTTGCGCAACCGCCTGGCGGAGCTGGAGATCGGCGCCACCCCCGACCAGATCGTGCTGACCTCCGGCATCACCCAGGCGCTCGACCTGATTGCCCGGCTCTACCTGCGTCCGGGCGACGCGGTGCTGGTGGGCGATCCGGCCTGGTTCGTCATGTTCGGCCGCTTCGCCGCGCAGGGCGCGCAGCTGATCGGCATGCCCTATACCGCCGAAGGCCCGGACCTGGAGGCGCTGGAGCGTATCCTGCAGGCGCGCCGGCCACGCCTGATGGTGATCAATTCCGTGCTGCACAACCCGACCGGCACCTCGCTGTCGGCCGCCAAGGCCTTCCAGCTGCTGCGGCTGGCCGAGCAGTACGACCTGCTGATCGTCGAGGACGACATCTACTGCGACCTGTGCCCGCCCGGCCACGTCGCCACCCGGCTGGCCAGCCTGGACCAGTTGCGCCGCGTGATCTACCTGGGCAGCTTTTCCAAGACGCTTGCCGCCAACCTGCGCGTGGGCTTTATCGCGGCCCATCCGGAACTGGCCGCCACCCTGACCGACAGCAAGCTGCTGGCGGGCCTGGCCTCACCCGAGATCAACGAGCGTGTGCTTTATAAGGTGCTGACGGAAGGGCACTACCGCAAGCACGTGGAACGGGTGCGCAACCGGCTCGACCGCGCCCGCGACGAGACCCGGCGCACCATCGAGCGGCTCGGCCTGTCCCTGTTTCCCGGCCAGCATGCCGGCATGTACCTGTGGGCGGACACCGGGCGGGATACCAACGCCATCGCCACCGCCGGCCACGAGGAGGGCTACCTGTTCGCTCCCGGCAGCCTGTTTTCACCGTCCCAGATGCCCTCCGGCTGGATGCGCTTCAACGTGGCCAGCAGCCAGGATCCCGGCATGCTGGCCTTCCTGGCGCGCCAGCTGGAGCGGCGCTAGCCGGGATGGCGGCGCGCCGGATCTTGAAAAGCGCGCAGCCGCCCCTATGTTTCCGGACATCGGCCTGACACCGGGCGGCACCGGGGGTGCCACCCGGTGTCGCCAAGCCCCTGTGCGGGCTGGATTCGGGAACCTCTTCGGACGTTTCCGTATCCGATCCGCCACATTGCCAAGATTCCCAAGTCAGCCAAGTTTGCCAAGAGGAGAACCATGACCGCACCGCACGAGACGATGAGCTTCCAGGCGGAAGTGAAGCAATTGCTGCACCTGATGATCCACTCGCTGTACAGCAACAAGGAAATTTTCCTGCGCGAGCTGGTTTCGAATGCTTCCGACGCCACCGACAAGCTTCGCTTCGAGGCGATTGCCAATCCGGCCCTGCTCGAGAACGACGCCGATCTGGCCATCCGCATCGAGGCCGATCCCGCGGCGCGCACGCTGAAGATCACCGACAACGGCATCGGCATGAGCCGCGACGAGGCCATCCGCAACCTCGGCACCATCGCCCGCTCGGGCACCAAGGAATTCTTCCAGCAGCTCTCCGGCGACCAGCAGAAGGACGCTGCCCTGATCGGCCAGTTCGGCGTGGGCTTCTACTCGGCCTTCATCGTGGCCGACAAGGTCACCGTGGAAACCCGCCGCGCCGGCCTGCCCGCCAGCGAAGCCGTGCGCTGGGAAAGCGCCGGCGACGGCGAGTTCAGCGTGGACGCCATCGACCGTGCCGAGCGCGGTTCCACCATCACGCTGCACCTGCGCGAAGGCGAGGACGATTTCCTCTCCGCCTGGAAGCTCAAGGGCATCATCCAGAAGTATTCCGACCATATCTCGCTGCCGATCCGCATGCCCAAGGAGGTGTGGGATGCCGAGGCCAGCGCCTACAAGGCCACCGGCGAGTGGGAAAGCGTCAACCAGGCGAGCGCCCTGTGGACGCGGTCCAAGTCGGATATCACCGAAGAGCAGTACACCGCCTTCTACCAGCACATCGCGCACGACAACGAAGCGCCGCTGGCCTACACCCACAACCGCGTCGAAGGCCGCAGCGAATACACCCAGCTGCTGTACGTGCCGGCACGCGCGCCGTTCGACCTGTGGGACCGCAACCACAAGGGCGGCCTCAAGCTCTACGTCAAGCGCGTCTTCATCATGGACGAAGCCGAGCAGCTGCTGCCGTCCTACCTGCGCTTCGTCAAGGGGGTGGTGGATTCGGCCGACCTGCCGCTCAATGTCTCGCGCGAACTGCTGCAGGAAAGCCGCGACGTGAAGGCGATCCGCGAAGGCTGCACCAAGCGCGTGCTGTCGATGCTGGAAACGCTGGCCGACAGCGAGGACGAAGCCGAACGCGCCAAGTACACCACCTTCTGGCAGCAGTTCGGCCAGGCGCTCAAGGAAGGCCTGGGCGAGGACGCCGGCAACCTGGAGCGTATCTCCAAGCTGCTGCGCTTCGCCTCCACGCACCAGGACAACGCCGAGCAGAGCGTGGCGCTGGCCGCGTACGTCGCCCGCATGAAGGAAGGCCAGGACAAGATCTACTACGTCACGGCCGATAGCTGGGCCGCGGCCAAGTCGAGCCCGCACCTGGAAGTGTTCCGCAAGAAGGGCATCGAGGTGCTGCTGCTGACCGACCGCGTGGACGAGTGGATGCTGTCCTTCCTGCGCGAGTTCGACGGCAAGGAACTGGTCTCGGTGGCCCGCGGCGACCTGGAGCTGGGCACGCTGGCCGATGCCGACGAAAAGGCCGAGCAGGAAAAGGCCGAAGGCGACTGGAAGGACGTGCTGGAGCGCGCCAAGACCGTGCTGGACGGCAAGGCCAAGGACGTGCGCGTGACGCTGCGCCTGACCGAGTCGGCCTCCTGCCTGGTTTCCGACGAAGGCGACATGAGCGGCTACCTGCAGCGCCTGCTGAAGCAGGCCGGCCAGAAGGCGCCGGACGCCCAGCCCATCCTGGAACTGAACCCGGACCACGCGCTCGTGCAGAAGCTGCGCGCGCTGGCGGAAGCGGGCCCCGCCGACGACGCCTTCGGCGACCGCGTGCATGTGCTGTTCGACCAGGCCCTGCTGTCCGAGGGCGGCACGCTCGAGGACCCGTCGGCCTACGTGCGCCGCATCAACAAGCTGCTGGCGTAGCCGTAGCCAGTGGTTTGCGCTCCTCTCCCGCGTGCGGGGGAGGAGCCCGGGGGAGCGGCGCTGGCGGCAAGCCGCGCCAGCGCTGGTCGGCCCCCGGCCAGCCGGTCCTCGCGCGGTACACTCATGCCATGCCAGTCCCAGACGCTTGCCCCGCCTCCCCGCCGAATCTTCCCCCCGATCTCCAGCAAGGCCTGGCCCCGGTCATCGACCGGCACACCCGCGTGCTGGTGCTGGGCAGTTTTCCCGGCGCAGCCTCCCTGGCGGCGCAACAGTACTACGCCCATCCACGCAACCAGTTCTGGCCCCTTCTTGGCGCGCTGACCGGCGAGCCGCTGGCCGAGCTGCCGTATGCCGAGCGGCTGGTGCGGCTGCTGGCGCATCGCATAGGGGTCTGGGATGTTCTTGGCGCCTGCGTGCGCGAGGGTAGCCTCGATAGCAATATCCGCTATCCGCAGGCCAACGATTTCGCGCGGCTGCGTTCTCTGGCGCCTGAGTTGCATCGCGTCGGTTTCAACGGGGGTACTTCGGGCCGTTTCGCCGTGCAGTTTGCGCAGGCCGGCTACGAGACGGTGGTGCTGCCCTCGTCGAGTCCTGCGCACGCAGCGCGGAGTTTCGAGCAGAAGCTGGAGTCGTGGCGCGGGCTTCTGTCACAATCTCTCCCGTAAGAGTAAGCAGGCGCGAACGCTTCCCGGCAAGGCAGCCAGGGGTGGTTTCGTACGTTTTTGGCCTCTGCTGTGATGGTATGCAGGTGCCGGGGTATCAGGTAGATGGGACACCAGCCGCCATGCTCGATTCGGGACATTCGCAATTCTTTCGTCCGCTGACGCTGAAGAGGCGCCGGCTGATCGCCGCCTGCATCCGTGCATTCTATACGCGGCTTTATGGCTCCCATGCCGACTATCGCTCCATTCTCGGGCGTGAGGACTTGCGCGACCTGTTCGTTCAGACCATGCAGTCCGCCACGCCGCCGGCCAACCCGGCCGAGGAAGAGGGCGAAGACGGATTCGCCGCAGGTGACCTTGCCGACGACCAGAAGCTGGCAAGCGCCATCGTACGTCTCCTCGTCGCCGATGGCTGGCTCGAAACCGCCGAGGATCGTGTGCGGCTGGTGACAGCCTATCGTTTTACCCGTGCCGGCAAGATCTTCGCACAGGCGCTGACATTGGCCGACCGTCCGCGCGAACGGACCCGCCAGCGCAACATGCGCTCCTGCAAGAACGCCTTGGGTGCCTTCATCGAGCGCCGCGACGCGGAGGACCTGCTCGACGCCTACGAGTATGCCGATCGCGTCATTGCCGACCTCTCCGAAGATATCGAGCTTTTCTATGACCTGGCCCGCAAGATCTTGCTCGATGCGCATGTACAGGGCAATTGGGATGGGTTCATCGAGTTCGTCGAGCGGCGTTTTCGCGATGAATTCTCGCCCCGGCTAGTCTATGACAATGCCGAGCGCCACCGCTTGGACATCAGCGCGCTGATCGAACGCCTGAACGAGTTGGGCGCGGCCGAGATGCAGGCCATCGACGATGATCTGGCCAATCATGCGGCATGGGCCGCGCAGGTCGCCCCGGATGGGGCGATCTTGAGATGGCTGCTCGATCGGATCGACGAGATGGTGACGGCAGCCTGCCGGACGAAACAACCGGAATTGTTCCGGGCCATGGAAAGCTATGTCCGCCGCCACGTGGTCTTGTTGTCGCAGAGTCTGTTCATGGGGGCGTCGGGAAGCGGAGCGGCGTTGTCCACGCTGATTCGCCGCCTTGGCGAGATGCCGGAGCGGGACCAGGGCGCGTGGTTGGAGCAGCAAGGGGCGACGCTCGCGCCGATGCACGTGGCCTTGTATGACCCCGCGGCGGTACAACCGAGAAAAGCCGCCGAGCGCAACCAGGCGCAGGCTGTGAGCATTGTTCCGGAAATCACGCGGGAGGAGCGCTTGCGTCAATTCGTCCGGCAAGCGGAAGAGCGGGCTTTCTCGCTCTCGCATCACGATGTCGTGGGTTACCTGCTCGGCTCCATGCGTGGCACGGGTGCGCTGCGCCTGTCCGAGTTGCCGGTCGACGATGCGATCCAGGCGCTATCGTTGTTGCGGGCCGTCGAGGCGGCACGGGACCATGACGGATTGGAGGTGGAGCGGCTGGACGGCGAGCCGCTGGAGAATGCCATTATGTCGGGCACCGACTATGCAATCAGGAGGCGCCACGTTGGCCACGGATGATATTTCGATTGGGCAACTGGTGGATGCGGAACTGACGGCGAAGGGCGTCAGGCCGGAGGCGTTCCGCCAGATTCTCGGCCGCCTGCTGGGGCTGTCCATCCTGCACAGGGAGGATAGCGCCATCGAGCGCCAGCTCTACGACGACGCCGTGCGTATCGAGGGACTGCTCAATGCGTACTTTGATGTGGGTGGGTTCCGCTTGCTGCACGAGCGGCATCAGAGTTATTTTCGGCTCTACCCGCCGGGCGCGCGCGTGCCGGGGCTGCCCGCCGAGGACGACCCTATCGTGGTGGATGCCGTGCGGGCGAGGCTCTCGGCCGATTTTGTCGCATGTTGCCTGGTACTGCGCTTGTTGTACAACGAAAGCTTGCGGCAGGGCTCGATCAACGAGCGCAACGAGGCGCTTGTCACCGTGGAATACCTCAATGCCACGCTGACCGCGCAGGCGCGCCGCTCACTGCCGGCGAAGACTGCGCGGGAGAAGCTCTTTGCCGACCTGAAACGTGCCCGACTGATCGACTACCGGGCGGACTCAGAGGCGGAAGACGCCGATGCCCTGGTCGCCATTCGCGGAACGATCCTGCAGTTCGTGGCGGACTCCGCCATCGATGCCCTCCTGGCCGAGACACGGAAGCCTGTGTCGGCCGCCACCGCGCCGGAGCCTGACGATGAAGCTTGAGAAGCTCATCCTGGTCAACTGGGGGTTCGTCGTATCCCGGGAATACCCCTTTGGCGACACCACCCTGCTGTCAGGTTCGACCGGGGTCGGGAAGTCCTCTTTCCAGGACGCGATCCAGCTGGTCATGACCGGCGGCAAGCAGCACATCAATGTGTTCAACTCCGCGCAGGACGAGAGCGGCGCCTTGCGCGCGGGCGGCAAGGTAAGGCGGACGCTGGCCACCTACGCGGTCGGCATGCGCGACAACCTCTGTGTCCGGCCGTATGGATCCCACACCTATGTCGTCGCCGTCTTCGCGCCCGATGCCGGGGAGTCCGCCGAGCCATTCACCGCCGTGGTGGCGGTGGAAGCCGCCGTGTCCGGTACGCGCGAGCAAGGCCGCAGCGTCGAAGTTGCGCGCAAGCTCTACTTTGTGCTGCCGGGCAGCCGCGCGATGGAGGCGGATTTCATCGAGTCGCGCAAGGGCAATTCGATTACGGCGGCGAAGGTCGAGGATATCTACCATCGGCTGCGCCAGCGCTATCCGCGCGTCCTGCCGTTCGAGAACAGCATCGAAGACTATCTGTGCAAGCTCTATGCCGAGTTTCGCGGTGGCGGCAAGACGCTGGTCGGGCCGCGCGAGGCCGAAGCGGCGGCGCGGGCTTTCGTCCAGTCCATTGCCCGCAAGACCGTCGGCTCGGTGGACGAGCTGATCCGGGAGCAGGTGCTGGCCGAGCCTGATTTCTCCGATCAGATCGGGCATATCGCGTCGCTCATGCAGAACGTGCAACGTCTGCGCAAGATCGCCACCGAGTTGCTGGCATGCCGGGAGCGGCTGGCAGTGCTGAAGGCCCACGCGGATGCGTTCCTTGCCGCGTTCGAAGAAGCCATGGAGGCCGAACTGGGCGAAGCGATGCGCCGGCAGCAGGATGTCAAGGATGAGATCCAAAGACTGGAGGCCTGCCGGCGCCTCGCCTTGGCCGATGTCGAAAAGCAGCAGGCGCTTGCCGACCGGCATGCCAAGGCGCTAAAGCGTGCCACGGAATTGCACGGCACGGCCAAGGGGCGGCTCAATGGTAATCCGGTGGCGCAGGATCGCGAGCGGCTCGGCCGCGAGATAGCCGTTGCCACCGAAGACCGATCCCGTATCGCGCTGGACGTCCTGGCCGCCCTGACGGGCTTGCGCGGCGTGCTGGACGAACTGGCTGCCCTGGCTAAACTGCCTGCAGGACCGGCCTCCTCCGCCTACGCCCCCCATGTGGAGCGGCTGGTTGTCGATGCCGCGGCGATCGATGCCGCCGATGGGCAGGCCGCCGCGCGCGAGCTGGCGGCGATGCTGACAGGCGCGCAGATCGACCCGGCGAGCCTGCGGCGCGACCGGTTCGCCAGACTGGATGCCGCCCTGGCTCCCATTGCGCAGCGGCTGCACGGCGCCGATGGCCTGTATGGGGCAGTGGTTCAGGAGCAGGCGCGAGAGTCGGATCGCGCTGCCGCCCTGCAAAGGGAAATCGATGACCTGAAGCGGCGCCGGCAAGGGCTGGAAGATGGTCACTTCGACTTGCCGGCGCATGTGGAGGCCGCGGTCCGATATCTCGAAGCCCAGATGCCGGGCGCCCGTCCCAGGGTGCTTTGCAACCTTGTCCAGCCGCGGGAGGGCTCACGCTGGCAGAACGCCATCGAAGGGCTTCTGGGCGGCAATCGCTTCGTGATCCTGGTGGACGCGCAGTACGAGGCGAGCGCCATCCGGGCGCTGCGGCACGAACTGCCGGCGACTAGGCAAGGACGAGAGGCTTCCGTGGCGCAGGGTGAACTGGCCAAGCGGCGGGCGGAAAACCAGGCGCTGTCGCCCGATGCCGTGCTGCAGGAACTGGTGATCGCCGATGAGACCGCGCGCGCCTATCTGGTTGCAAGCTACGGCCGCTATGTCAAGGTAGCGGATGCGCAGGCGCTGCGCGGCGCACCACAGGCACTGACCGTGGACGGCATGGCCAGCGGCGGGTTCAAGATGTTTTCGTCATGGGTGGAGGACGGCGAACTTGCCTTCGGTGCCGAGGCGCGGCGCAAGCGCGTGGTGAGGCTTGCCCGGCAGATTGCCGAAAAGACGCGGGAAAGGGACGCACATCGCGCAAGCTCCGTAGAGTTGGCCGCATGGGGCGCGCGTCTGCTCGGTCTGAAGCTGGTGCCTGTCGCACCGATGCTGGACAAGCTGGGCGAGACGCAGCGCGGACTGAGTAGTCTCGCGGCGCAGCTCGCCAGTCTGGATGACTCCGATCTCATCGTGCTGGAGCGCCGCGTGGCGCGCGCGGCGCAGCTATTGGACGGCCACCACCGCCTATCCAATACCGCGTCCCGCTCAGCGGGCGAAGCGGCGGGCCGGGCGCGTGGCTTCGAAGCGAGCATTGTTGACGCCGAGGCTAAGCTTGTTGGGTGCCAGGAAGGCGTGAGACAGGTCAACGCCCGCGTGGCTGAATTGATCCGGCTCAATCCGCACTTCGATCCGGTCCGGCTGGAGCAGCGCGCCCGGGAAGCGGCCAAGGAGCAGACCGCTGCGTCGTTCGACGGGCGGCGGCGCCAGCAAGCCGGCCTCTACCGCCAGGAACGCGAGGCGTTCGAGCGGAAACTGGAGGCACATAATCTCCTGGCTTCCTCCTTCGATGAAAGGGTCGACTTTCAGCTTTGCCAGTCGACGCAGGGGGAATACGAGTGGCAAGCCTACGGCGGCGTACCTGCCGCACGGCGGCAGATCTCGGCCATGCTCGAACGGCTCGAACACGTTCGCATTCTCAACAATGCCAGCGAGCTGCGGGGCGCCGAGAAGAACTTCAACAACACCTTCAGCACGCATTTCGCGTTGACCGTGCGTACCGCGGTGGAACAGGGCGTCGATCCGCTAAAGCGGCTCAACGAGAAGCTCAAGCGCCTGGCATTCGGCGAAGACCGTTTCGAGATCGAATACGGACAGATGGTCAAGGAGTACAAGAAGTATTTCGACCTGTTCCAGGAGCTGAACCGGCTGGCCGAGACGCAAACGCCGGTAGACCTGTTCTCGGCGGCCGAAGGCGTGCTGTCCGCCGAAAGCGTCGCGGCGCTGGACGACATCAAGTCGCTGCTGCTCGACACCAATCGCGATCATGCGTTGCGGCGGCTCAAGGACATAGCGGACTACCGCAACTATCGCCAGTACGACATCCGCAAGTATTCGGAAGATGGGCGCGAGGCGTCCCTGGCGAGAATGGCGACGTTTTCCGGCGGCGAGCTGATGACGCCGGCCTACCTCGTACGGGCCGCGGTGCTGGCCCAGGCATTCCGCCAGTTCGAGAAGACGCCGAGCCTGAGGCTCATGATGATCGACGAGGCCTTCGACAAGATGGACGAGGGCCGCACTGCCGCCGTGATGCGCTATCTCAATGAGAACCTTGACTTGCAACTGGTGGTTGCCATGCCGTCCCGAGCGTCCGGCCCGCTGCTCGAGTTGTTCAGCTTCGAGCATCGCTTTTCCCTGATGAAGGTGGAGGGGCTGGCAGGAGAACTCGATAAGATTACCGAGGTGGACAGCTCCCTGCTGAAGGCTGACCGGCTGCATGCGCTCTGGACTGAGCGCCGGGAGACGGTGCGGCGTGAAGCGGCACGGCAGTTCGACTTGCAGGAGGCACGCAAGCAACTGGCCCCGGACATGGAACCATGAGCGGCGACGGCATCCCAGGGCACCGGCCGGCCGCCCTCGCTGCGTTGCTGAATGCGCTGGTGGACCGCATCGAGGCGAAGCCATTTGCCGAGAGACGCCGCGATATCAGCTTCCCGCTGAGTGCCGGGACGTGGCCGGAATTTTTTGCGATCGCCCACCACGGCGAACGCATGTTCGTGTGGCGTGCCCTGGAAGCGCTGCAGGCGCAGCCGGGGGTGGCACTGATGCTCGACCAGCGTCGCGGCCAGCGGGACCTCGATATCTGGGAGCGCTCGCCGAAGCTCGTCATTGCCGCGCAGGCGGAGGTGTTTCTTCGCGACGAGACGGGGCGCCAGCCCAGCGCCGTGGCCGGCTGGATGGCGCAGTGGCGGCAGGCCGTGCAAGCGCGCTTCGGCAATGCGGCGCTGTGCGAGCGGCTGTTGTCCCGTCCGATTCTCATCTTGCCGCGCTCACCGGAGCAGGTTCTGGAGCGCTTCGCTGGCATCCCGGCACTCGCCGGTGAAAATCTTTTGCTCCACGAGGTGGCAAGCCGGCAGTTCTGGGGTTTGTCAAAAATTCTCAACGGCCAGCAGGAATCCATTGCCCTGTTGCTTGGCGCAGATGTCTGCCCCTTTCCGGACAAACCGGTGCAACTGCTGGTGGCCGCCAGGACGGCCGATCCTGCCGCCCCGATCCTGTTTGTGGAAAATGCCGCAACGTTCGAATCGATGGCGGCGGGGAGGCTGAGCGATGCCGAAGGTTTTATCCTGATATACGCATCAGGGTACAAGGCGAGCGCGAGGAGGCTGCGCCAGCCGGGTGGCAGTTCAGTTTATTTTTCCCCAGCTGCGATTGAGCGGAATGCAGCATTGGGGAGCCGTTTTCTTGCATGGCTGCATGGCCCCGACGTCACGCGCCCAGTGCATTTCTGGGGCGACCTGGATTTCGCCGGCATGGATATTCTCAAGGAGTTGCGCGTGGTGTTCCCTGGCGCGCAAGCGTGGAAGGCTGGTTACGAGGCGCTGCTTGCACGCTTGCTTGCGGAGGAGTCCCACGCGCCGGATGAGGCAAGGAAGTCGGGCCAGACCGATCCGGGGCTGACTGGCTGTTGTTATGCGGATGAAGTGCTGCTACCGGCACTACGCAGGCTGGGCCGATTTGTCGATCAGGAGAGCGTGTAACGTCTTTGCTGCGGACAGGCGGTGTCAAATCCGGCCCACGCCGCGCGCAGCTTCGAGCAGAAGCTGGATCTGTGGCGGATGCGGCTGCCGCCCTCATTCCCGTAGCCGCGACGGCGGCTGTCGCGTGGCGGCGTGAAGTCGAACGCGGTCGGCCAGCGGCGAATTGCACAAGCCGGGCCGCCAGTGCTCCTACATCACAGCGCGAGCGCAGCCATTTCGCCATAGGCCCGGTTCAGCCAGACCTTGACGCGTTGCCGCTCCAGCAGGTTGAGCCCGGTGGCGGCGCGGTCCGGGTGATTGACCGCGGCCCAGAAGCTCGTGCTTTGCTGATCGATCTTCTGCATCGTGGTATCGGGCAGGTGGCGCAGCGTCATCACGCTGGCGCCAAGCGCTTCGGCCCGCGCGCGCTCGCCTGACGCATCCAGGATCTCGAAACGGTCGCCGCGGATCTCATTGAGGACAAGCACCAGCCTGATGCGCCCGCCGAACTGGTCGAGCCACTGCCGCAGCAGGTCGACCGAATCGCGTCCCGCATCCATCACGTGCCACCAGGTAAGTGTCAGGCCATGCTCCTCGGCCAGACCGAGCACGTCCGCATCGTCGAGCCACCTGGCCAGCGCTTGCTGCGTCTGGGCTGCCAGGTCCACCAGGATGCGCCGCTGCGGATCCTCGACCGCGTGTTCGATGATGGGATCCAGGCTGTCGTGCCGCTCAAGCGCGGCGGGCGCGGCAAAATCGGCATAGAAGCGCAGCAGCGCGCCATGCGACTTGTCGGTGTCGAAGCCCAGGAACGGCATGCTCCGGTCGATAAAATGCTGGGCCAGCAGGCGGGCGACGAGCGATTTGCCGACGCCGCCTTTTTCACCACCGATAAAGTGGATGTAGCTCATTTCTGCGGATCCTTGGTCGTGGATAGGGCCGGGTTGAACGGGGTGTCCCAGGTTCGGTTCAGGTAGCTGCGAACCATGCCAGCCGAAACATGCCTACCGTAAGAGGCGTGTGTGACAGTAGCAAGTTGCATGCCGCGCCAAGCGCGGCGATGGCGCCGGATTTGGCAAAATACCGGCTGTGCCGCCCGCGGCTGCGCGCCGAAGCCGGGGGCAGGGTGCCCGCTTCTGTCACAATCGCGGCCATGAATACCGGTGGCGAGTCCGCCGGCCAACGTTTTGCAGGGTAGATAGACAATGCCGTATCTAGGAATTGGTTTTCACGTTATCGTCGCGCTGTACTTCGCCGTGCATGCGGTGCGCACGCAGCAGAACATGTACTGGCTGCTGATCCTGTTCGCCTTTCCGGGGCTGGGCAGCGTGGTGTATTTCTTCGCCATCTACCTGCCCGGACTGCGCCAGACGCGTGGCGCGTGGGCCGCCACGCGTGCCATCGGCCAACTGGTCGACCCCAACCGGGCGGTACGCGAGGCCCGCGACGCCTTCGACCGGGCGCCCACCGTCGAGCACCGCATGCGCCTGGGCGCCGCCTTGCTGGACGCCGGCGAGCCCAAGGCCGCGCTGGAGCACTACGAGGCCGCCGCCAGCGGCCCGTTTGCCACCGACCCGGCCCTGTTGCTGGGCCTGGCGCGCGCGCAGTTCGCCACCGGCGGGCATGCCGCCGCCGTGGCCGCGCTGGAGCGGCTGTTCGCCGCGCAGCCCCAGGCTCGCCAGCAGGCCGATCCCGCCTTGCTGTACGCGCGCGCGCTGGCCGCCTTGGACGCGCCGGGCACGCGCGCCGCATTCGAACAGGCGCTTGCCTGCGCAAACGACGCGGCCGCGCGCTGCCTGTTCGCCGACTGGCTGGCTGCGCACGCCGAACCTGCCGACCGGGAGCGCGCCCAGGCGCTGTATGCCGAGATCGTGCATGACGGCAAGCACTGGCCGCGCCATGCCCGGGAGCACAATCGCGAATGGCTGCAGCGTGCCCAGGCTGCGCTCGGCAAGGCATGAATTGAACGGCCCGGCTGTCGCCAGCCGCCTTACTACGTACGTGCCGTCCATGTAGGCGGCACGCCTGCTCGTCTTCTCCTGATCACCATGACTCTTCTCAAACGCAAATCGATTGAAGCCGTGGCCTCGCGCCGTCCCGCGCGCGGCACGCGCAGCCGCGACGGCGCGCAGGCAGCGCAGCGCGAGGAAAAACGCATGACGCCGCGCTTCGCGCCGGTGACCTTTTCTGAAATGGAAGGCGTGCGCTACCTGCATTTCGGCACCGAATGGGTGCAGGGCGCGATGCGCCTGCGCAAGCCCGATGCCATCGAACTGGAGTACGCACAGCAGATGATGGCGTGGCTGCTGTTCCTGTCGCCGTCGGCACCGGATTTCCACGTCACGCAGCTGGGCCTGGGCGCGGCCGCGCTGACCAAGTTCTGCCATCGCCAGTTCAGCCGCGCGCGCGTTACCGCCGTGGAGCTGAATCCTTCCGTGATCGTGGCCGGGCGCAGCATGTTCGGCCTGCGCGAGGACGACGAGCGTCTTACCGTGCGTGAGCAGGATGCCTGGGACTACGTGATGGACGGCGCCCACACCGGTGCCCTCGATGTCCTGCAGGTCGATCTCTACGATGCCACTGCGCGCGGACCGGTGCTGGACACCACCGCCTTCTACAAGGCCTGCCGCCGCGTGCTGAAAGCGCCGGGCGTGATGACCATCAACCTGTTCGGCGACCACGACAGCTTTCCCAAGAACATCGTGCGGATCTGCGAGGCATTCGATGACCGCGTACTGGTGTTTCCCGAGGTGCATGACGGCAATGTCATCGCCCTGGCTTTCAACGGGCCGGCGATCGATGTGTCGTGGGATGTACTGGAGGTGCGTGCCAAGGTGGTGGAGGACAGCACTGGCCTGCCGGCGCGCGACTGGGTGAAGAAATTGCGGGCGGCGAATGCGCGGCAGGAGGACGGATTGCGGATTTGAGGGGGGTTGGGGTTTGACGGTTTGCGTTGAGGGGGCGGTAGCCTGGCTGTTCAACAAAAGTCAACTGCTCAACTGTTAAGCAGTCAAGCAGTTGATTTTAGGCCGTACCCATCAACGTCAGGCGCTTGAACCCTTCCCCCTCACTGCTTGTGGAAGAACTGCGCCAGCGACCATTCATCGGTGCGTGCTTCATACTTCAGGCCCTTCCGCATCGCCCACATGGCGAGCTGGCTATGCGAGGGGATGATGGCGTGATCGGCCAGCGCGAACCTGGCCGCGGCTCGGGCGTTGTCCTCGCGGGCCTTGTCGCTGCTCACGGTGGTCAGCGATTTCTCGATCAGCTGGTCCAGTTGCGGATTGCTGTACTTGCCCCAGTTCCACGTCCCGTATCCGGTCTTGGGATTGGGCGTGCCCGTGATAGAGCGCAGCGCCACGTCGGCCGCCGCCGAACCCCAGCCCAGCATCTCGAACGCAAAGTCGCCCTGGCGCGCACGCGTGAAATACGCCGCCACCGGCAAGGTCTCCACCTTGGTCTGGATGCCGATGCGCGTCAGCATGCTGGCCGTCGCCTGCGCCACCGCGGCGTCGTTCAGGTAGCGGTTGTTGGTCGCGTGCAGCGTCAGGCCGAAGCCATCCGGATAGCCTGCCGCGGCCAGCAGCTTCCTGGCGCCTTCGGGGTCGTAGGCATCGGGCTTGGTGCCGGGATGGCCGAAGATCTGCGGCGAGACGATCGACGAGGCAGGCACGGCCAGGCCTTCCATGATGCGACTGACGATGGCATCGCGGTTCAGCGCCTTGCTGATGGCGGCGCGCACGCGCGCGTCCTTGAACGGGTTCTTGCCCAGCGGCTTGCCGGCACGGTCGGTAACGTAAGGCGGGTTGTCGCGCGACTGGTCCATCTGCCAGAAGATGGTACGCCACGACACCTGCTGCTCGATGCGGAACTTGGGATTCTGCCTGAGCTTGGCCACGTCGGCCGAGGGCACGCTCTCGATCACGTCCACGTCGCCGGACAGCAGCGCCGCGCTGCGCGCGCCGTTATCCGTGATGATGCGGAAGATCGCGCGATCCCATTCGGGCTTGGGGCCCCAGTAATCGGGATTCCTGGCCATCACGATTTCCTGCCCGCGCGCGAAGCGTACGAACTTGAACGGGCCGGTGCCGATCATCGCCTTGCCGGAATCGAAGTCCGCCTGGGTCAGCGTGGCCGCTACCTTCTTCGGCATGATGGGCACGCTGTTGAGGTCGTTGGCCAGGTTGGCGTAGTTGGGCACGCTCATGGTGAGGCGCACGGTCAGCGGGTCGGGCGTGTCGATGCGCGCGATCGGCTTGGTGTAGCTGGTGAACGAGCCCGGGCTGCCGGTGAGCTTCTCGGGGCGCTCCAGCGAGGCCTTGACGTCGTCACTGGTGAACGGCGTGCCGTCATGCCATTTCACATTGGGGCGCAGCTTGATTTCCCAGGTGATGGCATTGACCGGCTTCCACGACAGTGCCAGGCCCGGGATGAAACGGGCGTTCTTGTCCATGAACACCAGCGATTCGAAGATATGCAGGGCGATGGCGTTATTTGGCCCGGCATTGTTCCACTGCGGATCCATCGAGGTGACATCGGCTGACAGGCCGATGCGCAGGTCTTCGGCCTGTGCCGCGCCGGCGGGCAGCAGCATCAGCGCGGCGCCGCCGAGCGCGAGGGCGGCACCGGCTTGCAGCAGCGCGCGGCGCGGCATCAGGGCGGTCAGGCGGCTGGGATGGTGGCGTGTGCGGCGTGTGGCGTTCATCGGGATGCGCTCCTCGTACGGGCCGCCGCCCGGATTGGCGGGCGGCGGCGGGTTCTCAGAAGGGGTGGCTGCCCGGGCCTGCCGGCCCGCGCGTTCACCCGGTTGCCCGCATTGTGCCGTCAAAACGACATCGGCGTGCGACATGGACGTCATATCCTTATGCTGGCAGCAAGGGGTGGCCCTTGTCCATGCCTTGTTGCCGCGGCCATGGCCACGCAGCGCACGGCAGCCGGTAGAATCCCGCCCATGTTTGCCAACTCCCGCACCATCACCTCGGCGCAGGCCGATGTCCACGACCATCTCGCGGCCCGCGTCGCCCGCCACCTGGCCGAGCCTTTTCGCAAGCCGATCGGCGAGCCCAGCCGGCGCGCGCTCGATCTTGCGCTGCAGCAATGGCAGCAGGCCGGGGCGGCGCCGCTGATCCTGGATGCCGGCTGCGGCGTGGGGGAGAGCACCTTGCGCCTGGCGACGGCCTTTCCCGGCCACTTCGTGATCGGCGTGGACCAGTCGGAGAAGCGGCTGACCGGCGGCAAGGATTGGTGGGAGGGGCCGATGCCGGCCAATTTCGCGTGGGCGCGTGCCGACCTGGTCGACGTCTGGCGGATGCTGCAGGCGGATCGCGTGCCGGTGGAGCGGCATTACGTGCTGTATCCCAATCCCTGGCCCAAGATCGGCCACCTCGGGCGGCGCTGGCAGGGGCATGCGGTGTTTCCTGCACTGGCCGCGTGCGGGGCTTACCTGGAGTGCCGCAGCAACTGGCGGGTCTATATCGATGAATTCGCCCAGGCGCTCGCGCTGGTCGGCCGGCCGGCGCGGGTCGAGCCGTGGCAGCCCGCCGAGCCCATTACGCCGTTCGAGCGCAAGTACGCTGCCTCCGGCCATGCGCTATGGCGCTGCGTGAGCGAGACCGCGGCGGCAGCCTGAAAGAAAAACGGCCCGCGCAAGGCGGGCCGTCGATCCGGCAGGGTAGGGCAGCGCCAGCCGCTCAGTGGAACAGCGGCTGCTGCGTGGGCGCGTCTTCCGGCAGTTCGGCGTGGACGATCTCGCCCGAACGGTCGGCGTACAGCGGCGTGCCGCAGTCTTCGCAATACTCAGGGTCGAACAGCGCGGCGTGGCGGAAGATGTCTTCTACCCCGGCGTTGCGCAGTTCCTCGCAGATCTGCTCCAGCGGATTGTCTTTCTCGCTGGCATCGATTTCGCCGGACTCGCGGCCATAGACCGGCCAGACGATGCCGTAGATCACATCCTTCTCGCCGCGCATGGTGAAGCCCACGCGGTATTCCTCGACTTCCTCCTCGCCGAAGGCCGCCACCACCGCCGCCATCTGGCCGGCAGGCACGTCCAGCGTGCCGCACAGGTAGTTGACGGCGGCGCGCACGGTCAGCGGGCGGATGCTCTTGTCGGATTCGCGGCAGGACAGGAAGAAGGCGTCCGGCAGCAGCAGCTCGAACTCGCAGCCGGGCATCAGCAGCGCGATCGAGGGCTGGACCTGGGTGCGCCATTGTTCCAGGCATACGGTGCGCTCGGCATGGTGCTCCTTGGCATCTTCCTGCCAGCGGAACAGGGCCTGCTCGTGCGGCGCCACCACCACGGCCAGCAGGTAGCGCGGATCGGCCAGGATCGGCGCGGTTTCCGGCAGGTCGCGCAGGTCCACCTTGGGCGTGGTGCCGGCCATGGCGGCCGAGACCAGCTTGTAGGTCAGGGCGAAGGTATCGCTGTGCGTGCGCGGCAGCTGGTCGATGCTGTACAGGTAGGGCGACAGCGCCATCCTGGTGTTGGCCGCCAGCACATGCGCCTGCATGTGCACCGCCAGGGTCTGTGACAGTTCGGGCTTGAGCGCGCCGGACGGGATGGCGTAGCGGGTGTGGGCCAGGATGGGCGCGGCGATCAGCAGCGCGTCGTAGCTGACGCCGTCGATTTCGACGGTGGCCGACTCGGCCAGGGTCTCGGCTTGTTCGGCGAGTACGTCGGAGGCATCGGCGTTGTGCTTGAACAGGTGTTCGAGCGCCGCGTCGAGTGCGGACTGGCTGCCGTTCTTCAAGAGCCGGCCCAGGCGCTGCGAGAGCCGCCGCTCCCAATACGCATCCTCCATGCGGCTGCCCGAGGCATCGAGCGCAAGCGCATCGGCCACCAGACGCTCGGCGTCAGGCGAAAGACGTTGGGAAGCCTTGGGGCGAAAACCTGCCATAAGTCGAAATCATCCGTTTTTCGGTAAAACGGTATTCTACTCGCTGCGTTGACAAAAAAGCCGCCAGGTGCCTGGCGGTCTTCCAGCATTGCACCCCTTTGGCCCGCGCGGCGGCGGAACCGCTCGGGGCTTTATTTCTGCGCGGGCGCTTGCGGGGTCTCCGGCGCATGGGTTTCCACGCCGTGCTGCTCGCCGCCCATCGAGATGTCGCCGCCCTTGGACAGCATATAGAGTGCCGCGCCGGCAATGACGACGAAGGCGATGAAAATCTTTGCCATGGTGTTGGTGTCTCCTGTGCGATCGAGGCGGGACAGGCTGACATGGCTGCCCTCGCGCGGTGCTTTGTGGGTTTTGTTGCATGGCAGTGTGGCAGGGCAGGCTTGCATGGAACTTACACGACGCTCGCATCGGGCAAGCCCGGATAAGTTGTGTATGCTGCGCTTTGTGCCGGGCGGCCAACCTCGCCCGGTACGGACGGGAGCAGGGATAGGCAAGGCTGCCTCCCCAAAGAAAAACGCCGCTGGCCATGTCCTCCGCGGAGGACATGGCCAGCGGCGTCACCCCAAGGCCCCTAAGTAAGGGCAAGGGCCCAGGGCTTGCCGGTCAGGCGGCCAGCAACTGGCGCAGCACGAACGGCAGGATGCCGCCGTGGTTGTAGTAGTCGACCTCGATCGGGGTATCGATGCGCAACAGCACGGGCACGCGCTGCACGTCGCCGTTGGCGCGCTTGATCACCAGCGTCACGTCCTGCTGTGGCTTCAGTTCTCCCTCGATGTCTTCGATGTCGAAGGTCTCGTCGCCGACGATGCCGAGCGTCTGCACGCTGTCGCTGCCCTTGAACTGCAGGGGCAGCACGCCCATGCCGACCAGGTTGGAGCGGTGGATGCGCTCGAAGCTGCGCGTGATCACGGCCTTCACGCCAAGCAGCTGGGTGCCCTTGGCCGCCCAGTCGCGCGACGAGCCGGTGCCGTACTCCTCGCCGCCGAACACCACCGTGGGCGTGCCCTCGGCGATGTACTTCATGGCGGCGTCGTAGATCGACATTTCTTCGCCGGAAGGCTGGTGCAGCGTGACGCCGCCTTCCACGCGCGAGCCATCGGCCTTGGCCGGCAGCATCAGGTTCTTGATGCGCACGTTGGCAAAGGTGCCGCGCATCATGACCTCATGGTTGCCGCGGCGCGAGCCGTAGCTGTTGAAATCCGCCTTCAGCACGCCATTGGCCAGCAGGTACCTGCCCGCCGGCGACGATTCCTTGATGGAGCCGGCAGGCGAGATGTGGTCGGTGGTCACGGAGTCGCCGAAGACGCCCAGTGCGCGTGCATCGCGCACGCTGGACTGGGTGGCGGCCGGCTCCATGCCGAAGTCCTGGAAGAAGGGCGGCTCGGCGATATAGGTCGAGGCTGGCCAGTCGTAGACCTGGCCCTTGGTGCCCTTGACCTTGGCCCACAGCTTGCTCGGCTTCTTGACCTGCTCGTAGTTGCCCTTGAAGACCTTGGCGTCCATCGCGTACTTCATCAGCGCGTGGATTTCTTCCGAGCTCGGCCAGATGTCGCCGAGGTAGATCTCGCGGCCGCCCTTGCCGGTGCCTACCGGCTCGGTCATCAGGTCGCGCGTGACGTTGCCGGCGATGGCGTAGGCCACCACCAGCGGCGGCGAGGCCAGGAAGTTGGCGCGGATGTTCGGGTGGATACGCGCCTCGAAGTTGCGGTTGCCCGACAGCACGGCGGCGGCCACGAGGTCATTCTTGGTGATGGCTTCGTTCAGTTCCGGCGTCAGGTCGCCGGCATTGCCGATGCAGGTGGTGCAGCCGTAGGCGGTCACGCCGAAGCCCAGCTTTTCCAGGTACGGCAGCAGGCCGGCGGCTTGCAGGTACTCCGTCACCACGCGGCTGCCGGGGGCGAGCGAGGTCTTGATGTGCGGCGCCACCTTCAGGCCCGCTTCCACGGCCTTCTTGGCCAGCAGGCCCGCGGCCAGCAGCACGCTCGGGTTGGAGGTGTTGGTGCAGGAGGTGATGGCGGCGATCAGCACGTCGCCGCTCTTCACGTCCACGCCGTCGGCCGTGGTGTAGGTCTTGTCCAGCTCGGCGATGTCCTTGTTGAACCCGTTCTCGGCGGTCGGCTTGGCGAACAGCGAGGCAAAGGTGGTCTTGACGTTGCCGAGCTCGATGCGGTCCTGCGGACGCTTGGGGCCGGCCAGCGAAGGGGCCACGGTGCCGAGGTCGAGCGTGACGACCTTGGTGTAGTCGATTTCGCCCGCCTTGGGCACGCCGAACATCTTCTGGGCGCGGAAATAGCCTTCGAAGGCGGCGATTTCCTCTTCGGTGCGGCCGGTGCCCTTGAAGTAGTCGATGGTCTTCTCGTCGACCGGGAAGAAGCCCATGGTGGCGCCATATTCCGGGGCCATATTGCCGATCGTGGCGCGGTCCGGCAGGGCCAGGCTGGCGGTGCCTTCGCCGAAAAATTCGACGAACTTGCCGACCACTTTCTCGCGGCGCAGCATTTCGGTGATGGTCAGCACCAGGTCGGTGGCGGTCACGCCTTCGCGCAGGCGCCCCTTCAGTTCCACGCCGACCACGTCGGGCGTCAGGAAATAGACCGGCTGGCCCAGCATGCCGGCTTCCGCCTCGATGCCGCCCACGCCCCAGCCCACCACGCCGATGCCGTTGATCATGGTGGTGTGGCTGTCGGTGCCCACCAGGGTGTCGGGGTAGTACACGCCATCCTTCTTGTGGACGCCGCGGGCCAGGTATTCCAGGTTGACCTGGTGGACAATGCCAAAGCCCGGCTGCACCACGCCGAAGGTGTCGAAGGCCTGCATGCCCCACTTCATGAACTGGTAGCGCTCGTTATTGCGCTGGAATTCCAGTTGCATGTTCAGGTCCAGCGCCTTCTTCTCGCGGAAGTGGTCGACCTGCACGGAGTGGTCGACCACCAGGTCCACCGGCACCAGCGGCTCGATCTTCTTCGGGTTCTGGCCCATTTTCTCGGCCACGTTGCGCATGGCCGCCAGGTCTGCCAGCAAGGGCACCCCGGTGAAATCCTGCAGCACCACGCGCGCCACCACGAAGGGGATCTCGTCGACTCGCTCGGCCACGGGCTTCCAGTTGGCGAGCTGCTTGACGTGTTCTTCGGTGACCTTCTTGCCGTCGCAGTTGCGCAGCACCGATTCCAGCACGACGCGAATCGATACCGGCAGGCGCTCGACGGCCACGCCCAGTGCCTTGCCCAGCTGCGGCAAGGAATAGAACTGGCCCTTGCCGGAGGGGCCGATCTTGAATTCTTTCAGAGTCTTATTGAGATTGTGGGGCATTGCCTTACTCCAATCGAAGGATGGTGCGGACTAGCTGGTATGGTGGACTCGTAAATCTGCGCTTCGCCGCCGGCGGCCGGTGCAACAGGCCAGCCTCGCGGCGCCCGGCGCCAGGGAAGGCGCCGTTGTTCTTGCCTACTGCCTTTCTGCCTGCGTTGTGTTTTCTTGCTTTTGGGGTGATGGATTCTTGCCGATCTGTCTTGCGTGGCTTTATCAATGTGCGCACCGCGTGGATTTTAGGCCAAGCCGGCAGCCCCCGTCAGCCTCCCGCGCGCAGTTCCTGCCGATTTTCCCGGCGGCTCAGATCACGTAGAGGTCGACATACTCGTTGACCGGCATCGCTTCCAGGCGCGCCTGGTCCAGCGACACGGCCAGTATGGACTGCTGTTGCTTGAGCGGGAAGCGGCGGGCCAGATTGGTCTTGAACTTCTCCACCAGCAGCGGGATGCCGTCGGCGCGGCGGCGCTTGTGGCCGATCGGATATTGCACCACCACCTCCGGCAGCACCGTGCCGTCGTTCAGTTCCATTGTCAGCGCATTGGCGATGGAACGCTTATCCGGGTCGTGGTAGTCGGCCGTGAACTGCGGATCTTCGACGCACGTGATCCGGTCGCGCAGCGCATCGATGCGCGGGTCCAGAGCGACCTGGTCTTCATAGTCGCCGGCGGTGAGGCGGCCGAACAGCAGCGGCACCGCCACCATGTACTGGATGCAATGGTCGCGGTCGGCCGGGTTGGCCAGCGGGCCTTTCTTGTCGATGATGCGGATGCAGGCTTCGTGGGTGCGGATGGTGACCTTCCTGATGTCCGCCGCCGTCCTGCCCGCGGCGGCGAGCTGGCCGTGCAGGGTCATGGCCGCTTCCACCGCGGTCTGCGCGTGGAATTCGGCCGGGAAGGCGATCTTGAACAGCACGTTCTCCATCACATAGGAGCCGTAGGGGCGCTGGAACTTGAAGGGCTGGCCTTTGAACAGCACGTCGTAGAAGCCCCAGCCCTTGGCGCTGAGCACCGAGGGATAGCCCATTTCGCCGGTCCTGGCGATCAGCGCCAGGCGCACGGCGCGGCTGGTGGCGTCGCCGGCGGCCCAGCTCTTGCGGCTGCCGGTGTTGGGCGCATGGCGGTAGGTGCGCAGCGACTGGCCATCCACCCAGGCCAGCGACACCGCATTGACGATCTCGTCGCGGCTCAGGCCCAGCATGCGGGCGACCACGGCGGTGGACGCCACCTTGACCAGCACCACGTGGTCCAGGCCGACCTTGTTGAAGGCATTCTCCAGCGCGATGCAGCCCTGGATCTCATGGGCCTTGATCATGCCGGTGAGCACGTCCTTCATGGCCAGCGGCTTGCGGCCCGCGGCCACATGATTGCGCGAGAGCCAGTCGGCCGTGGCGAGGATGCCGCCGAGGTTGTCGGACGGGTGGCCCCATTCGGCCGCCAGCCAGGTGTCGTTGAAATCGAGCCAGCGGATCATGGCGCCGATATTGAAGGCGGCCTGCACCGGGTCCAGCTGGAACTGCGTGCCGGGAACCCTGGCGCCGTTGGGGACGATCGTGCCGGGCACGAGCGGGCCCATCAGTTTGGTGCAGGCCGGGTAGGACAGGGCTTCCAGGCCGCAGCCGAGGGTGTCGATCAGACAGTTGCGGGCCGTGTCGTAGGCGAGCGCACTCTTGATCTGGTAGCTGGTCACGTAATCGACAATGTCCACCAGGACCCGGTCAGGCTCCGGGCGGACCTTCGAAATGTGTGCTGACATGGGACCCCCTCGGGTGTATGTGCTGCCTGGCGCCCATTGCCGTTGGCCGTCGATGCCCGGCCAACGCTTTCTTACGGCTTTGGTGCTGCCGGTGCCGAGCCGGCGTCGGCTGCCGGCGCCGCAGGGGCGGCCAGCAGGGGGGTGGACACGGGCGCGCGCAGCGCACCGGCCTGGGTCGGGGCCGAGCCGCCAGCCAGCATGTCGGCGGTCTGGCACTCGTCGGCCAGGCGCTGGCCGGCGTTCTTGTTGAACAGCATCGCCTTGCTCGGGATCACGACCAGGTCCATGCCGGAGTGGGCGTCGAAATAGCGGTCGGCACCGGTCACGGTGGACAGGCGCGGCAGGCGGTATTGCTTGCCCTCCCAGTTCAAGGTGATGACTTCATCGCGTTGCATATTGCCGCCGATGTAGAGCACGTGGCCCAGCTCGCACTGCCATTTTTCGCCAACCGGCGCCACCGGCGCCTCCTTGGCGGCAGTCTTCTTGGTGCGCTTGGCCGGAGCCTTCTTGGCGGGAGCGGTCTTCTTGACCGGCTCCTGGGCCATCGCAACGCCGGCGGAGGTCAGCGTAAATGCGCCGATGCAGGCGGCGAGGACGAGATGCTTCATGCTGTGGGTTCCTTCTGGATTGATTCAAAGGCAGGCGACCACCGGGGGAGCCCGGCGGTTACATATCCGCCGCTATTCTCTACGATTTGAAAGTCTGGGCGTAGTACCCCTACCTTCGGTTACACAATTCGGCGCCCCGGCGGCCGGCATGTGCCGTTTGCGGCGATCGAACGGCCGGCCGGTGCCGGGTTCCCGTCCCTATTTACGTTTGCCGATCGGCACGAACTTCACATTCTCCGGCCCGGTGTAGTTGGCGCTGGGGCGGATGATCTTGTTGTCGATGCGCTGCTCGATGATGTGGGCGGCCCAGCCCGAGGTCCGCGCGATCACGAACAGCGGAGTGAACATGGCGGTCGGCACGCCCATCATGTGGTAGCTCACCGCGCTGAACCAGTCCAGGTTGGGGAACATCTTCTTGATGTCCCACATCGTGGTTTCCAGCCGTTCGGCGATGTCGAACATCTTCATCGAGCCGGCGTCCTTGGACAGGCGCCGCGCCACTTCCTTGATGACCTGGTTGCGCGGGTCGCCGGTGGTGTACACCGGGTGGCCGAAACCGATCACCACTTCCTTGTTCTCCACGCGGTGCGTGATGTCGGCCTGGGCCTCGTCCGGGCTGTCGTAGCGCTTCTGGGTCTCGAACGCGACCTCGTTGGCGCCGCCGTGCTTGGGGCCGCGCAGCGCGCCGATGGCGCCGCAGATCGACGAGTACATGTCCGAGCCCGTGCCGGCGATCACGCGGCCGGCGAAGGTCGAGGCATTGAATTCATGCTCGGCGTACAGGTTGAGCGAGGTCTGCATGGCGCGCTCCCACAGCGCCGACGGCTTCTGGCCGTGCAGCAGGTGCAGGAAATGGCCGCCGATGGAGTCGTCGTCGGTCTCGACTTCGATGCGCTTGCCGTTATGGCTGTAGTGGTACCAGTACAGCAGCATCGAGCCGAGGCTGGCCATCAGGCGGTCGGCGATGTCGCGCGCGCCCGGGGTGTTGTGGTCGTCCTTCTCCGGCAGCACGGTGCCGAGCACGGACACGCCGGTGCGCATCACGTCCATCGGGTGGGCGCTGGCGGGCACCCATTCGAGCGCGGCCTTGACGTTGGCGGGCAGGCCGCGCAGGGCCTTCAGCCTGGCCTTGTAGGCGGCCAGTTCGGCGCGGGTGGGGAGCTTGCCGTGCACCAGCAGGTGGGCGATCTCTTCAAACTCGCAGGTCTCGGCGATGTCGAGGATGTCGTAGCCGCGGTAGTGCAGGTCGTTGCCGGTACGGCCGACCGTGCACAGTGCGGTATTGCCGGCGGTCACGCCCGACAGGGCGACGGATTTCTTCGGCTTCGGGGCGG